>NZ_AP026945.1:4844042-5502313 GCF_026000695.1 Limnospira platensis NIES-39 | reverse complement strand
CTGTTGGCTGACTGAGTTCTTCCTGTTGCTTGTTGACCATAAGAATAGGAAGGCTGACGGTGCTGAGTAACTGTTTTGCGTCCCCCGGTGGGATATCCTGTAGCATAAGTAGACTGACTAGGAATTTCAGCAATAGGTGCGGGTGGGGGAACACACAATCTATCAACAGCTTGACCGACTCCAACGGCTGTTTCACAACCTGTCTGGCGCTCGGAAAAGATGACGGTTGAAGGCGCTTCATAACCACCGCCTGTAGCCCCAATACTGTAATCTGTAGGGTCGATAAAGTTATGATCGGGGTTATTAAATGGTGTTCCCTGAGCTGTGGATGCAGACGGAGGAGAAATATGCTGAGTTGACGGTGGCGATGCTGTTTGATGCTTTTCTGGCAGATAAATGGGCTGTTCTGGTGGGGCGATGTAACCACCTGATCTTTCTATGGGTGGCTCATAATAGGGTTCTGGTTCGTAATAGGGTTCTGGCGCTATATAAGATTCCTGAACTGGTGGCGCGTAATAGGGTTCTGGCTCATAATAGGGTTCTGGCGCTATATAAGATTCCTGAACTGGTGGCGCGTAATAGGGTTCTGGCTCATAATAGGGTTCTGGCGCTATATAAGATTCCTGAACTGGCGGCGCGTAATAGGGTTCTGGTTCAGGGGTGTAGGTGTTGTAGGATTCTAGGGGTTCGTTATCAAAGGGGATAGAAAATTCTTCATAGGCGATCGCACGATTTACCAACAATCCTACCCCACTCAAACAGCTTAATCCCAAAGCCAGGGAGCGCCAGGACAATCTACTATTATGGGGAATAGGCTGGGTAGATTTTAAATTAGATTTAGAGTAACTGGATTCTGTCATTTCCTCACACAACCAGATGATAAATTGGGCAATTTTAGAATTGAGTTCTTTAGGGTGTAACCGAGTTTCATTGTACCGGGCGAGAGACCAATTTCTGGGGATAATGTTCCAGGGCGATACTACTGCGTAGTTACTGGAAGAGACTCCGCGAACGGGTTGCAGTTCAACCCAGAGTTAGCCATAAGCCGTCACATCACACTCCAAGAATTTCCGTGATCACAACTACTGATGCACCTTTAGCAGTTCCATATAGGATGACATCAGACTCTCACCTCCCTTCTGTGCATAGTGCATTAGTCCTAACTCGATACCCCAGATCACAATAGCTGCCAACATTTCTATAGAGTTTACCCCAGCAGTGGTGGGATGTGCATTTAAAAATTCTTGCAGATTAATACCAGTGGGGGGTACAGAGTTACTCCAATTCAGGCCGACTCCAATCACGGCTTGGCTGATCTCTCCGTTGTGGACTTTAGTTTCTGTTAGGATACCACCCAATTTGCGTTTGTTCAGCAGCAAATCATTTGGCCATTTCAGCTTTACGGGAACACCGCGATCGCGTAAAACTGTAGCAATACCCCAAGCGCTACATTGAGTTAACCAGGCCATATAGTTATGCTCTGGGGTAGCAGTATCTGTGATACTCTCATGGAGAGTGAGGGCATAAGACAGGTATAATCCCCCCAATTCTGACTGCCACTCACGCCCCCATTGTCCTCGTCCTGCTGTTTGTTGGAGAGCGATCACTGTAGTTCTAGGGGTAGCTAGACCAGTGGTGATCAACTCCCACAGGGTTTCATTTGTAGAACCGAGCCTATCAAATATCAAGATAGACGGAGAAGCATCAACGTAGGAGACCGGGTTAGATAAAACAGCTACGACATTTTCTTGTAAAGCCTGTAAAGCACCCAGTATGCGATCGCAATCCATTTAATCCAATATCCCGCTAAGTTTAATAATTATCGCGCTTTCCCGGTTAAGCTGTTCCCTGAAATCTCTTTTCACTGACACAATGCACATTTGGACTTGGCATCAGTGGCAACAACTGCCCTATTTAACCTGTAGTATCCTAGAAAACTGGCAACATGGTTTTTTTTCCAGACGGTTTAGCCCCCGTTCTCCCGTTGATTTAGTGCAGGTTCTCGAACCCGCCGCCCAGGTATACCGCCTCAAACAGGTTCATGGCAACCAAGTTTTGAAAACTACTCAGGTTTCCCCCATTCCCAAAACTGAAACCAATAGCGAGGAAATATCCTTGTCGGAAGCTGATGGCTTACTAACCAATAAAGGCTGTCAATCAGTATGGGTAGCCAGTGCTGACTGTGTTCCTGTGCTTATCGGTGACGTGGTAACCGGGCGAGTAGCTGCCATTCATGCTGGGTGGCGCGGTACATCTTTGAAAATTCTACCAGAAGCGATCGCCCAATTTAAACAGCAAGGCAGCCAGATGGCTAATTTACGAGTCGCAATGGGTCCAGCTATTTCCGGGGGATGCTATCAAGTCTCAGAGGATGTAGCAGTTAAACTAGCTGCCACCTTACAAATAATGGATATAGCCAGCAGTATCTCCCAAATTTTAGAACCCTTATTCCACCTACCAGACCCACCCCTATTGTCTGACCCGGAACCCGATCGCCTACGGGTCGATATTCGCCGTTTTAACGCTTTGCAACTCGAAGCCGTAGGTTTAGACCCTCAGCAAATAGCTATCTGCTCTGAGTGTACCTATAGCCAGCCTGAGCTATTATTTTCCTATAGGCGCGATCGGCTGAAATTGGTTCAATGGTCTGGAATAGTTAGTTTTTCCTAATCTTGTTGCCCATAAACCAAACCACCCCAGCCACACAATTAAATAGAAGATTGTGTTAGAATCAACCCATCATCTGATCATCTCATCTCTAGGAGTTTTTATCGACTCATCACAACCGCAAGGCTGGCGGGGATAGTCTGGGTCCAGACCAGAAGACCAAAAACTCCTTGATAGTGGAGGTGGATGCGATGAAACAGTAAACCTAAATCGTCAGGTTTGGGAATCCCCGTCCGTTTGACGGCGGGTCCAATGTCAATTGATTAGACTCCAGTTAAATTAAATGCGATGAGCCAGCAAAGTCCTTATGAACAGCTTGGGGTTACGATTGACGCATCCTTTGATGAAATTCAGGATGCCCGCGATCGCCTGAGAGAACAGCACACCGGTGAGCGCCAAGTGATAGAATCTATTGAAGCCGCTTATGATGCCATCCTGATGGATCGCCTCAGAATGCGCCAAGAGGGTAAAATCAAAGTCCCTGAGCGGATTCGCTTTCCTGAACGCATCGCGGGGCCACCAGCTAAGGAAATTCAACCCCAGACCAGTCCTAAAGTCTCCTGGTTAACTGGAATGCTCGATGCGCCGAGTCGTTCGGAGTTGATGTGGCCGTCATTGATTTACCTGGGTTTGGGAGTTGTCAGCCTGTATCCAGCTATTGAGATCTCCCTGCTACAACTTCCCCTCGCCTTGGGGGTGGCTACCTCCCTGTATTTTCTCAATCGCAAAGAGAACAAATTTGGTCGTTCGGTTTTGTTGACCGTGGGGGGGTTAATTCTAGGATTAATCTTGGGAAGTTTACTGAGTCCCATGGCGGGAGCTACCCTATCAGTTGAACGGTTCATTACCTTAGTCACCCTGATAGTTTTGTGGTTGGTTAGTAGCTTTCTCCGGTAAGGGTACAGTAAGCAAGGCAAGCCTAGATATAGCCTGATTTTTCAGGTTTTACTGGACATTAGATGATCATGGCTTTACATCAGCAATATCCCTGGATAACCAGGGTATATTTTTTGTGCTTCTGTTTATTTACTATTACCGGATGGGGTGAAATAGGGCGATCGCAAACTTTACCCAATAATGTAGAATTTAATAAAACCGCCAAACCCTGCTTTCCTCAACGGACTACCTTACCACCACCACCCCTATCTCAAACAGAACTGAGTGTTCCCAGTCTTTGGTTAGCTGAAAAACGCTACGGCGGCGAAACACTCAATCAGTGGTTTATAGGAGAGGATTCTACCCCGATTCTACCAAATGTATATCTTGACAAGTCTATCACTTTAGTGGTTAACCGTTTCCAGTGGAACCAGAAACGCTATCTCGATCAGTTTATATTTATCCATCATTTTGCCGAATTTACCCGCAGCTATGGATATAATTTGCGGGTGTGTAACGATTTAGGTAATTTAGTCGGATATTACATCTGTGATTTCCAGGTCTGTCCCCTAAACTGCCAAATTCACCTAGAATCTAGAGGGTGGCGTATTCAGGATTTTAGAGTATTTACTGACTAATCCAACCGTGAACCTATCCAGTTTCTGGTTTCCTCAGACAGTCCGCAATTCTTCCCAAATTTTGCACCTGTGATATGGGCTTCAGTCAGATTACTACCAAATAAATTAGCACCCAATAAATTAGCATTGGATAGGTCTGCTTGTGCGAGTTCAGTGTGACGAATAGCCGCCCTAAATAGATTGGTGTGACTAAGATTGCTACCAGCTAAATTAGCACGGGTTAAATCAGCATAGCTGAGATTAGCACCCATTAGATTAGCGTGGCTTAAAAAGCTATAGCGCAGTTGAGCATAAATTAACTTAGCACCAACTAAATGCGATCGCTCTAAACTAGCCTGATTAAGTTTAACATAGGAAAGATTAGCTTGCTCAAGCATCGCTCCGTTCAAATTAACCCCGTCTAGTTTCGCCCCCTCCAAATTCGCCCCCTCCAAATTCGCCCCCGTTAAATCAGCTTCAGTCAGATCCGCCTCTCCCAAGTAAGCCCCCCTTAAATCCACACCTCGCAAATGAGCCGATCGCAGTTGAGCGCCCCGTAAATTCACCTGCTGTAAATTAGCTTGACTTAAACAAGCACCTTGTAAGTTAGCAAACCCTAAATTAGCCCCTGGTAAATCAGCATTTTCTAAATTAGTTGAGCATAACTTAGCCTCACTCAAATCTACTCTAGTTAAATTAGCCCTATGCAGATTAGCCCCCGTTAAATCAGCACGATTTAAATTAGCCTGCTGTAAATCAGCCCGTGCTAAATTAGCATTGAGCAGACTCGCTTCTCGCAAATTACTCTGTTTTAAATTAACAATAAATAACTGAGTTCCATTAAGATTAGCCTCTTGGAGATTAGCACCTTCTAAATTTGCCAACCGCAGATCAAGCCCGCTCAAATCCATCTGGCTCATATTCAAACCTCTAAAGTCTGCTCCCTTCAGATCCAAACTATTTAAGTTAAGATTATTTAGATTAGCCTGACGCAGATCAAGTCCTTTACTTTGAGAGAAAACCCGGTAAGCATCCAAGTTATCCGTCAGAGGTCCTGATACATCATCCTGATCCATCTTGACCAGATGATATTGGACGTTTTCCGTAAAAATTGTTAATACCAGATTAAAAATTTCCAAAAACAAGATAAACTGACGACAGCGTTCTTCTTCATATTTTTGATAAAATTGAATCAGTTGAGCCACTTTTAACTCTAGGTTTACTTTAGATGAATGGTCTAATAAAATCACTTTGAGCATCAAAATAGCCAAGGTAAATACACTACCCTGATTAATCATAAATGTAAAAATAAAAGAGGGGTTCTCTCCATCCTCTATCGTCAAAAAGTCGATGATACTATTACAGGTACGAATTTTTAAATCGTCATTGATAATTTTATAATCATGGAAATTATACAAATCTTTGAGTTGGGCGGAAATTTTATCCCGCAAAATCCGGGTAGTAGATTTTTCCCCGCTATGAATCATTAAGTATTCAGGTAAGGCGGTTTTAAAATCTCTATAAGTAACCTTATGAGTTTGTTTCAAAAACAATTCAGCTTGATGGGTATAGCTGTAAACCCGCTGGGTGGAAATAGTTTTTTTAAGTATATCTAAAACTTGCTCTCCTAACTGAGTAGGATTTTTGATTTGGGTTTCATTTCGGAGTTGAGTTTTTGGTGATGAGCGAGCCAGATACATCGCCAACTCAAATTTATACTGTTCTCGCAGTTTTTTGGATATATTGCGGGCTACCTCCTGCTGTTCCTGAGAGTTATTGGGGTCAATATATTGGTTAACTAATAAATAACTCTTATAGCGACTACTCCAGCCCTGAGAATGCTGTAATACACAATTACGAATCTCTTGAATATCAGAACTTTGCAGAAAATATTTAACCTGATTTCTGAGTTTTCCTAATTCAGGATCGAGAATGTCATATTCATCGCTCTCGGTATTTTCTAGCTTTTCCAGTAGCAATTGAACTGCTTGATAATTGCGACTAATATACCAGTTGTTGGCTAAGATATAACAACTTCTTTTTAATAGGGGATTAATGGTAGCTGTTGATGGTAGCTGCTGCAGTTGATTTCTCAAAGCATGATTAGCCTGTTCATCGCTACAGTTGAGATGCCAAAATAATCCGATAAATTCTTCTAATACTGTCTCTGAGTCATAGTCTTTAACAATCTTAATCAAAAAATCAAAGATGATATCTGGTAATTCTCTACCATCTTGATCAGAATCCAGATTGCCAGAGGAGTCTAGCAGGTCAGCACCGGAATTATAAGTGTTGCTCATAAGATTGTATTTTCGGAATGACAAGAAACTAGAGCAAGTCTGTTGAATTACTTAGAAATTTAGCGATCGCACTTACCGAATCAGCCGAGGGGGTGAGATAACACCAATCATATCAAAACCCCAAATTAATGTCAATAATTCCTAAATTACATAATCCCTATTGTGCAGTCGCCCACTTGGATTTGAGGGGATGTGCAGGATGTGGGGCTTACTGATACCCGTGGCTTTTTAAATTAAAATAAAGTTTTGCCCGATTGAGCAACAACTTCGGCACAATTGCAGTTAATCATATTGGAGATTAGGAAATTATCATGAATTCACAAGAACTGCTCGACTTGTATGCCGCAGGCGATCGCAATTTCAGAGATACAGACTTATTCCGGGCGGAGCTGAGTAACGCTAACCTCAGTGGCGCGAACCTATTTCGGGCGAACCTATTTCGGGCGAACCTATTTCGAGCCAATTTGCTTGGTGTTAGTCTATTTAATGCTAACTTAATAGGAGCAAACCTGTATTGTGCTAACCTCAGCGGAGCCGACCTCAGCGGAGCCAACCTGACCCGGGCAGATCTGACAGGTGCAGATCTCAGTGGGGCCGATCTCAGTGGGGCGGACTTGAGCGGAGCAATTCTCACCCATGCTAACCTTAGTTATGCCGATTTGAGTCGAGCCAACCTCATGCGAGCTGAACTCGTAGATACAGCACTGAGTCACGCTAAATTTCAGGGTGCAAACCTCAAGGAAGCTAACCTAACTGGGGCATTGTTACAAAACGTCAAATTTAAACAGGTTATCGGGTTAAATGCGGCTCGTATCCAGGAGTTAAAAGAACAGGGAGCCATTTTTGAGGAAGTTCCTAGTCTGACCCTCAACTCCAAAGTTACGAGCTGACACGATAAAAACTCGGAAGCTTGGTAGCCCCGTCTCTTGAGAGCGGGGCGGAAAAGCGACTCGGCGGCTTTAGCCGCCGTCAGATATGGTGAGGGTCGTTGATGTAGGCCATGATTCTAGCTGTACTCACTTTTCCTGTCGTATCATAGAAATACGCTCTAGTCCACAGAGAGGGCAGCTTGCACAGGTGGGGGAACTCCTGCCTGAGCAGCCTGGAAGAACGCCCCTTCATGGCCTTGACTATCTGATGAATGGCGACCTGCGACCCATGCTCTACCAAGACGTGAACGTGGTCAGGGGCTATCTCCAATGCTTTGAGCCGCCACTCATTTTCCCGGGCTACCTCGTTGAGTATTGCGGCAAGTCTAAGCTTAACGTTGCTAACCAAAACCTTCTTCCGCCGCTTTGGAATCCAGACCAAGTGAACATGGGCAAGCCCTACCGAGTGGTTGCCGTGGCGATAGTTGATAGACTTATTCCTCATTGTCGAAGACTGCCTATGTGTCTACAAAATCAAATATAGTATGATGATTTTATGGCTAAAACCTTTGTAGCACAAGTAAACCAACTTCCCAACGACCCTCCCTTAAGGGCGGCGTTGGAGTTTCTTTGCACCGCTTCCAATAACCTCTACAACTGCACAGTCTATCTGGCTAGACAGTTGTATTTCAAAGCGGGAAAGTTCTCCAATGGACAATGGCTCTCCAGTCAGATGAAGCACAACGCTCACATGAAGGCACTCTATACCAGTGCTGCTCAGCAGACCTGCATCAGTGTGGGTGAAGCCTTTAATGGCTACCGAGAACTGCTCAAGCTGTGGCGTAGCGGCGGATTGGCTGAGAAACCCAAGCCACCCAACTATCGCCGCTCTGGCGGCTTGTTCGAGCTCAGCTACCCTCAGCGGTGGCTCAAGCTAGTCAATGGTCAAGTCAGGGTGCCGATGGGCAGGTCTTGTAAAGTTTGGTTTGACCTGCCTGAGATTTTTCTGCCCTTCCCGAGTAACCTAGACTGGACTAAGGTTAGAGAGCTTCAGATTGTGCCAAGGGCTGGCTATTTTGATGCGGTTTGGATTTGTACTGGTAAGCCCGTTGAGCCAGTCGCCTTAGACACTGAAAAATCGCTGGCCATTGACCATGGCATCAACAACTGGCTGACCTGCGTTGATAGCGAGGGTCATAGCTTTATCGTCGATGGTAAGCACCTGAAGGCGCTCAACCAGGGCTACAACAAGCGGGTTGCCACGATTAAGGAGGGGAAAGCACAAGCCTTCTGGTGCAGGCTACTAGACAAACTCACTGGCAAGCGTAATCGCCAGATGCGCGATGCCGTCAACAAAGCCGCTAGGTTAGTCATCAATCATTGCCTGAAGCATGGCATTGCTACCATTGTCTTCGGCTGGAATCAGGGGCAGAAAAGTGGGGCCAATATGGGTCACAAGGCCAACCAAAAGTTCGTGCAGATCCCGACAGCTAAGCTGAAGAGCAGAATGGCTCGGCTTTGTGAGGCTCACGGTATTTTGTTCATTGAGCAGGAGGAAAGTTATACGCCCCGTTAGCGTCAGCGCTAGACCTTGATGCCATCCCCGTCTACGGTGAAAAACCCGAGGGTTGGAAGGCTTCAGGACAACGCATTCGGCGCGGAACTTATCGCTGTGGTGCTGGCGTTGAAGTCAACGCTGACGCTAACGGGGCGTGGAACATTGGCCGCAAGGCAAAAGTAACGGGGATGCAATGCACCCCCGCAAGAGGCGTTTTGACTTCGCCTAAGCGTCTGAGAATTTGGGCTCTACCGGGTGGGTCAATCCTAGCTCAGAAGTGCTGTAATCCCTCCGGGGAATCCCCGTCGCTTTAGCGCGGGGAGTAGTCAAAGCACCCAATTAACAATTATCAACTTGCCACTCTTGGCGGTTTTCCGCTATAGGTTAAATAGTTCCCCCTGCTGAGTCGGAAGATGCAAGTAGGGGTGACTTCCCAGTTTAGTATGTTATTGGGTAATGAGTTATGGCCCCATCTAAGGGAAATTTTGATAGTAAATCCTCTCAGAAAAATCGGATTGCTTACTCAGAGTTTGGCAATTCTTCTAATTCCGAAGCCATGGAACCAGGAGTGCCGGACTTACCCCCCCAGCAGCAAAACTTAAAAGTGCAGGCAACTCGTAAGGGACGCGGTGGTAAAACAGTCACAGTTATCTCTGGCTTTCAAAGCAATGACCAGACCCTGAGTAAGTTATTAAAACAATTGAAAAATCAGTGTGGCACCGGGGGAACCATGAAAGACCAAACTCTGGAAATTCAGGGTGATCATACTGATAAATTGCTGCAAATACTGACTCAATTGGGATATAAAGCTAAAAAAAGCGGCGGATGATTACAATTCCAGTACATGAGACTTTTCAGCAAACTATCCAAGGAGAGGGTTATTGGGCGGGAACTCCTGTAGATTTTATTCGGTTGGCAGGGTGTCCGGTGGGCTGTCCTTGGTGTGATACCGGATATGCTGACGGGGGGAAGGGTTTACCCCGGAATGTGCGTAGTTTTGATCAACTTTTGGCGGAGTTGGTGTCGCCAAGGGTGGTAATTTCTGGGGGTGAACCGTTTATATATCCTCAGTTACCTGATTTGGTGAGGGTATTAGAAGACAGTGGGAGGCAGGTTTCTATTGAGACATCGGGCGCATTTTGGCAAGATGTTTCTGATCTGTGCTGGATAACTCTGAGTCCCAAGGAACATATCAGCCCCGGTTATCCGGTGGTGTCACCAATGTGGCGACGGGCTTCGGAAATTAAGTTGGTGATTGATGTGGGGGATGAGTTGGAGTTTTATGGATGCCGTTTGGCGGAAAATTCTACGATTCCGGTGTTTTTACAACCGCAGTGGACTGATATAGAGCGCACTTTGCCTTTGGTATTGGAAAAATTAAAACAGTTTCCAGGTTATCGGCTTTCCGTTCAGCTTCATAAGTATATTGGTGTGCAATAAGATTGATTGATATTTCTTGGCAAACTGTAGTTTAGATAACAGGTTCTTGATTGATTTTGATCAACAATAAATTAAGGGCTCTCGGGAGGTTTGTCATGCCGATCAAAAATTCTACTCCACCGACTACTCCATCCACTTGTCGCAATTGCCTCCACTATAAATCGGAGGGGCGACGAGGTGGTGTTTGCCAGTTATTCCATGGTTCAGTGCAAAGTAATTGGGAATCTTGCTCTCTGGCAAGTTTCCCTTTTATTTACTCTTGGGAAAAATTAGACACGGCTATTTCAGACCGGCGGGTAACTGTCAGTCGCTCTGCATAGCGATCGCGATCGCCTACTGTCTATATAACTAAGTAATTTTACCGAGTCTGTTTGCGTGAATAATATTTCATCACAGAAAAGACCACTCCGCAAAATGGGAGTGGTTGTTTTCAGTCAATTAATAATCGGTTACAAAATAACTAAGAGCGAAAGCGAGAAAATCGGGCTGCTGTATGTTTAGCCACCATCAACAGCAAATAAATGGTCAACACATAACCGGTGGCGAGTAAGGGAATCATTAACGGTAATTCGTGGTAGTTCATAGGTGGTGCGGCTAGTCTGTGTGTGAGAGAGGAGCATATATGGGAGTTTAACAGTCGCTACATATACATAGGGGCAGGTTTCCAACGGCAGGTTATAGCTGGGTTTCGATCGCTATCTAATAGGGGATATCACCAGGCACACCAACATCAACTAACCAGAGATTTGCAACTCCAGAAAGTTTCCCTAATACCTATGCCAAGTTACCAGACCTCTACAGCTAGTCCGCCGCCTAAATATAAGCCTAGACTGTGCTGATTGGTCTTGAACCCACCAAGCTGCCACACCATAATCTGATGCCAGCTCAGGAACTTCTAAAATCGCCCCTGGCTATCCCCTTTTCCGTGGATAACCTGTGCAACAACAGCCAGTTAATATTTGGCTGCCACACCTGTTGCCCTTAATGTGTAGAATTTTTTTAAACTCTTAATAATTAAGCTAACACAAAATTAACGAATTGTACCAATTATGAGAAAAATTTTTTTGGGGGACAATGGACAACGGATCATGGACAATAGGTAATCGGCGAGAGAGGAGAAGGGACAGGACAGAGGGCAGAGGGCAGAGATCATGTAGATGTGGGCCCCATCTGTGAATTACATCTGGTACGCCCTAAGATGAAGAAACCCGCCCTGTGGGGGTTTCACAATTAATTAGACGTGATGGAGGTGTGGTGAATATCAAAGTTGATGCTCAGGTGGGCTATAATCCTAGTTGAGAGTTTGGCGAGATGAGAGCCTTAGCTTAAAATCAAACTATAATATGTAAAATTTTGTTAATCATCCAGCCTGAGTTGGCAAACCCATGACCTCTCGCACTCTTCTATTTTCGACCGTTGAAGCAGACCTAAAACTGCTAACCGATAACCTGAAACAATTGGTGGGCGCTCGTCACCCGATCCTGTATGCAGCAGCAGAGCATTTATTTAGCGTACAGGGAAAACGGGTGCGTCCGGCGATCGTGCTGCTAATATCTAGGGCAACCATGCCCGATCATGAAATCATACCTAAGCACCGCCGTCTAGCTGAAATCACAGAAATGATCCATACTGCTAGTTTGGTTCATGATGATGTGGTGGATGAATCAGAACTGCGGCGGGGTGTCCCGACAGTTCACAGTTTGTTTAATAACCGGGTGGCGGTTTTAGCCGGAGACTTTCTATTTGCCCAGTCCTCCTGGTATTTAGCCAACCTGGACAACTTAGAGGTAGTTAAACTTCTGTCACAAGTGATCATGGATCTGGCGGAGGGAGAAATTCAACAGGGACTGAATCGATTTGATACTAGCTTGTCCATTGAAGCGTATCTCGAAAAGAGTTACTACAAGACAGCTTCTTTAATCGCTAATAGCTCTAAGGCGGCTGGTCTGTTAAGTGGAGTTTCAGCAGAACTAGCAGAAGATTTGTATAAATATGGTCGTAATATTGGCTTGGCGTTTCAAATTGTCGATGATATTTTAGACTTTACAGGTTCGACGGAATCTCTAGGTAAACCGGCTGCTTCGGATCTCAAAAGCGGAAACCTGACAGCCCCGACCCTGTTTGCTTTAGCAGAAAAGCCTTTTCTGGAAACTCTGATCGATCGCGAATTTGCTCAAGATGGGGACTTGGAACAGGCGATCGCCTTAATTCAAGAAAGTTCTGGGATTGATAAATCCCGAGAACTCGCCATCCACCACGCCCAGGTCGCCGTAGAACATATCAACCAGTTACCCCCTTCGGAGTCTCGTCAAGCTCTGGTGGAATTAGGGGACTATGTGGTGAGTAGAATATACTAATTGATTAGGTTCGGTGGGGGTGGCGAAATCTCCCCCATCAAGGATTTTGTGTCAATTTCCATGGTGACAATTGCCAGTTTTTGATACTTTGTCAAACTAAAACCTGGAGAGTTTGGGCTGCCTGATTCAGGTTTTCCAAACCGACTTGGGTTTGTTTAATTCCACTAGCAGTTTCCACTGCTGCATGATTAATAGAATTAGTAGCTGTGACAACTTGCTGAATAGCGATCGCCTGTTGTTGGGAAATTTGAGCAATTTTTTGATTACTGCTGACCACATTTTTAATGCCATCAGCCACTTCTACAAATACATGAGCAGTATTTTCGGTCATTTCCATACCCACCTTAGCGTTTTCTGTTCCTTTTTCTGCAGCTTCAATGGTAGATTTGAGGGAATTTTGAATCAGGCTAACTAAATTATCAATCTGTCTAGCTGATTTTTGGCTTTGGTCTGATAACTTACGAACCTCCACCGCCACCAAACCAAATCCTCGACCTGCTTCTCCTGCACGCACAGCTTCAACAGAGGCATTCAGAGCCAATATATTAGTCTGATTAGCTAAACTAGATACTACATTAGATACAGTGCTTATTTCCCCGGTATGCTGTCTCAAAACCTCAATTTGTTCTGAGATATTTGCCACATTATTATTTAATTCGACAATACTTGCCAAGTTTTGTTGAACTACTTTATTGCCATTTTCACTGATATCTAAAACCTGTTGAGCCCCGCCTAAAGCATGATCAGCATCCTCGGCTGACTGTTTAGCACCTTCACTAATTTGTTCAATAGCATTAGTGGTTTGATTAATAGAAACAGCTTGATGGCTCGCGAGTCTCTGTTGTTGTTCAGTAGCCACGGCAATTTCCGCTGAGGAGGTAGCAATAACCTGTGTAACTTGTTGAATAGGGCTCATGATAACACGAACTACAATAAAGCTAATTATCGAGCCACTGGTAATTACTAAAATAAAAGTACCCCAATTAATGATTGCCGCCCATTGTTTAATGAGTTGATAACCCTCATTTCGGTCACTCAATAATTTTTGTTCCTCGTCAATCATCCTATTAATTTCAAGGCGAATATTATCCATAATTTGTTTTCCGACACCCCCAACCAAGGCTAAAACTTGTTCGGATTCTCCGGCTCCGGCTAAGTTGATACCTTGTTCAAGTGACGCTAATTTTTGGTTGGTTAAGTTTTGAATATTGGTTAATCTCTGGGTTTGTATGGGATTAACTTGCAGCAATTGGGATAAATTTTCTAAATCACTCCGAATTTTTCTCTGGCTTGAATAATAGGGTTCTAAAAAGTTGGCATTTCCAGTAATAATAAATAGTCTTTGAGAATTTTCGGCATCCACTAAAGTTTTTTGAATATCCTGTAAATTTAGCTTAATCTCGTAGGTATGAACTACCAATTTAAATGATTGATCTTGATTTCTTTGTTGCCACTCTGACGCTAGGCTACTGATGCCGACTAATAGAAAAATTGCACCAAATCCTAAATAGATGACTCGATTAATTTTCATAATAAAAAGCTGCCAGATTTTGCAGAGAAAAATTTGACGGTGTGAGCAGTTATTGTGATGGATCCTGTCTCCTTCGTCCCACCTTAACCCTAGGCGGAAAGGGCAGATGCAAGGAACTGATTTAGGAAAAAGTTGGGGGGGGTTAATTAATAGTCGTTTTTATTATATAAAATCCCTAGGAATTTTGGCAATTAAGAAACAATTAAGAAACGGAGTTTTGGGGTTAAAGGGCAGGGGCAGAGGGTAGGGGCAGGGAGAAGGTAGGCAGAAGGGGGGACAGTCAACTGATTTAAGCAATATCTGGAGGGATAGGGCGAGATTTAGAGCGACGCAGAGACTGATATTGTTGTAGGTAAACTTGGATAGTATCCTGTACATCTTGACGTTTGACCTCGGTAGCGGCATCAAGATGACCAGGTTGATCAAAGAAAATAAAACTATCTAGTTGGGGAATAGCGATCGCCTGAAATAAAATGTGGATGACAGGAACCGGGACAGCGACAACAGAAGTGGAAATATCGATAGTAGAGTGAACGGAAGCATCATCTAAACTAGAAAAAGCATAAATAACTTGCTTTTGTAGATCCGGATTATCCACATTACCGAGAGTAGTTAATACCCAATTTTGGTCAACACTGGTCAAAACAAAATACTGTAGGTGTACTAATTGGGCGGCCAGTAATTTGAGACCGGGAGCGATCGCCTTAATAATGTCAGGAGTCGAACCATCCTGGGGGGCATTTTCAATCAAGGCTTGAATTTGTTGGTCTAAATCCATTGTTAAAGTTGAGTAGGTGCTGATTTTCGCGCTACATGATAACCGAGAAAACCCCAATTGATCAGATAGGTGACTAGAAAATTTCCAGTGTTGTGATCGTAACTAAACACGACCCGATTGGGAAACCCTCCGGAAACTCAGAGGCTTTACTGGAAAGCATAGGTTAGGGTCATTGTTACTAAATTATCATCATGGGGGAAATCTGCCAGAGCGATAGAATTTTTCAACGGTTGTCCGGTGAGCTAAAACAGGCTACCCAGGCATCTGAGCAGAACTGTCAGGATATCGCTTGGCGTTTAACAGAAGAAGCAATTCGGATCTGCACAGAAAGCCAGCGCATCCAAGCCTCGGGGGATGTGGAGACTTGGGCGATGACACTCGCACAGCATCGCTTACAACAATGTCTTCACTATTACCAACTGAGGTCAAAGCAGGCACCGTTGGAACTCCACAGCACTTTGAGTGCCATTGTTTATCGATATATCACACCGCGCCAAGCTCAATCAAGTTATCACGCGAGATTGGAACTAATTAGGGACTTTTTACAGGGGTTTTATGTTGAATCACTAAATGCGTTCCGTAAGGAAAACCAAGTTTCGGTAGATTATCGTCCCCAGACATTACTGGAACTAGCCGAATATCTAGCCTTTACGGAACGATATGGAAAACGACGTATTCCTCTAGCCAGGGGTCGTAGTCAACAACTCATCATTCTGCGATCGCAGACATTTTCTCAACAACAACCCAGAGAAGCGTTTGTTGATATCGAGCAAGCCGCAGAGGGAAGCAGACCGGACTGTGATCAAACCTGGAACGACTCATCTGTACAAGAGGTGCGAGCCGCGATGGTGGCTGAGTCGAACGAACCAGAACTAGAATCTCTACGACAAACGGTTGTAGAAGAGTTAATCAAATATCTTGAGGAACACAATCAAAAAGACTGCGCCGATTATTTCACGTTGCGAATGCAAGATTTGCCAACTCGAGAGATAGAGGCAATTTTGGGGCTAACCCCTCGCCAACGGGATTATCTTCAACAGCGATTTAAATATCATTTGTTGAGATTTGCGTTGGGTTATCGTTGGGAATTGGTGCATCAGTGGTTAGAAGTGGACTTAGATCGTAATCTAGGTTTACTCCCGCAGGAGTGGGATGATTTCCAGAATCAACTTAGCCAAGATCAAAAGGATTTGCTAAGGTTAAAGCAAAAGGGGCTATCTGATCATGCGATCGCCGAAAAGCTAGGTTGCAAGGCGACTCAAGCACAAAAGCGGTGGTTTAAAGTTTTAGAATTAGCCTGGGAGCTTAGAAATCGTTCAGTGTCCGGAGCGAGTGCATCTACTGATGAATAACGAAATAAATCCAGATCGTCAACTCTCCGAGTGCCATTTTTTCGATGGGTCTGAATCACAACCCCTTGAAACTGCTTCCTCAGCAGAGCAATTAGCAAATAGTTCTAGGGTCGAAGAACCAGGGTGGTCAGAAGCCGACCTACCCGACTATGAAGAGATTGACGTTTTCTACCCCAACGACGAACCAATTAAACTGGGAGAGATACCAACCGTGAAAGACAGATTTGAGAGCCTGTTAAAAAACAGGTTAAGAATTGAGATCCAACAAAAACCACCGCTATTCCCTTGGGAAACTGAACTCGGCGCTGATGCTATCTATCCAGACGTGATTAGCGATCCGATGGTTCCCAACCCTTCTTGGTGGACTGCTCAAAGGGAAAACCTGAAATGGTCTACTTTTTTACCAGAAACTGTTTTTGCTGCTCTTCTGACTCCTTGTCAGAAGGTTTTGCATTCAACCCGACAACAGGGAGCGAAACTGGTGGAAGCGGTGGAAAGTTTTTTCCCACAAGCCTCTGATTTGCTTAATGAATGGGCAGGTAGGCTGGTTTTGGGGGAAGTCCGTGATCCTGAGTTGAAGAAGCTACAACTCCCCGCCTATGAGGACGCTAGTCAACAACAGCAAATGGTTTTGCTGCTACTGGCGGCGCGAGAAATTATCGATACGCTGACGATAACTTGTTTTTTGAATAAGTCGGTAGCGCTTCAGCAGTGGGAAACTAGCTTAGGAGTTTTAACAGTACAAGCCGAATATCAGACCCGCGATTATGGTAATTGCTTAATGATTTTGGCTAACTTACCGGCGGGTGGATGTCTGCAATTGAAGGGAAATCATGGCGAAACCACGGCTAGACGTACCTCAGAGGGATATATGACCATGGAACTGGTAGATCCAGAGCCTAATCATATCTATCGCCTGAATGTATTGTTTTATGACTGCGAACAAAGTCCCCTCTGTTTTGCGATTTACCCTCGGATGATTAGTTAAATATTGATAGGTGAAGCTGATTTTTTTAGAAATATGGGTTACAGTAATCTGAGAGTGATTACCCAATTTTCAAATCCATGACAGCCGATATCCCTATCTTGAGCCAATTATGGCGACGGATCGAAGCAATACCTCAACCTGAGCCAGAAGACTCACTTCTGCTCCGCGTTTTCGTGCAGTTATTAGTGGTGGTTGGCATTATTGCCACTGATGTAGCGATCGAAGAGCCACTAAATCTATGGGCTATCCCTGTCAGTTTGGTGGGGGCGACCTGGAGTTGGTTTCGTCGTCGTCATCGTAATGTGCCCACTAAATTTTGTATTGCTATAGGAATGTTGGTAGCAATGGCGGTTTTTTTCAGTCGTCTAGTACTGGAGTTGATCGATACCAGAATTGTTTTGGCACAACTGTTAATTAATTTGCAGGTTCTCCATAGCTTTGATCTGCCACGACGCAAGGATCTAGGCTATTCCATGGTCATTGGGTTGATTTTACTTGGGGTGGCGGGTACTCTTAGCCAAACTTTGACTTTTGGGCCGGTGATTTTGGTGTTTTTGGCGATCTCTTTGCCGACTTTAATCTTAGATTATCGTTCCCGGTTGGGATTGGAGAAGTTGAAACCGTCGGAGGCTAGTTCTACAAAATTGAGGATTCCTCCTAACTTGAATTTCAAGTTTTTGGGGGTTAGCTTTCTGGCTATTGTGGCTTTGGGATTGGTGATTTTTGCGCTGCTTCCTCGGTTTCCTGGCTATCAACTGCGGAACTTTCCGATGAGTTCCCCTATTCAAATGCCACGAGGGGAATTTGATGGGCGACAAATTTTTAACCCTGGTTATACGGGAGATTCTGGAGATGGCACAGGGTCGGGAACTGGACAGAATCAGGAGTCGGGGGCGGGTATTTTAGATGAGGTTCAATATTATGGTTTTAATACTCGGATTAATCAGAATCTTAGGGGAAATTTAAGGCCGCAGGTTTTGCTGAGGGTACGATCGCAAGCGCGGGGATTTTTTCGGGTGATTGGCTTTGATAAGTACACGGGTCAGGGATGGGAAATTTCCCGTAATGAGCAAGCAGAAACTGTCCAACGCGCTTGGTGGTCCTATCTGTTTAATCTGTTTCAGCGACCGACACAGGCTAGGACTAGGGAGGTAATCCAAAGTTATACGGCGGTGATTCAATTACCTAATTTAATCCCGGCTTTAAAACAGGCTCAACAATTGTATTTCCCGACTGAGGAAATTGCCATAGACCCAGAGGGAACTTTGCGATCGCCTTTGATGTTGCGGGAGGGATTAACCTATACGGTGATTTCCAGAGTCCCCTATCGTAACCGCACCCAGTTAGGTCAAGCCTCCACAGACTACACACAAGCTATTCGTGATTACTATTTACAGGTTCCTGATGAAATTAGGGACAGGGTGCGGGAAAGAACCGAGGAGATTTTGGCGGCGCGGAATCAATCCAACCCTGAGCAACAAGCGTTAACATCTCCCTATGAAATATCCCTTTATTTGGCTCAATACTTAAAACAAAGTCCGGTTTATAAGCTACAAGAAGACCCGCCTTTTTTGAGACCTGATGAGGATTTGGTGGAGGCGTTTTTGTTTGGCTATGAAGATAGTCCAGAGGGAGAAATTATCAGAGGCGGTTATCCAGATCACTTTGCGACGGTATTAACAATTATGTTGCGTTCGATTGGCATTCCGGCGCGACTAACGGCAGGTTTTGATCCGGGTGAGTTTAACCCATTTACGGGGTTATATGTGATTAAAAATACTGATGCCCATGCGATGACTGAGGTTTATTTTCCTGACTATGGTTGGTTTGCTTTTAATCCGATTCCGGGAATGGATTTAATTCCGCCTTCTATTGAGGAAAATCAAACTTTTAGTGCCCTGAGAGCTTTTTGGAATTGGGTGGCGGGATGGTTGCCTTCTCCGGTAACAAATAGTTTGCAGAGGATATTAGCGACTATTTTCGCGGCGGTGGATATGGTTATCCGCTGGTTTATGGATCTGTTTACTAGGGGATGGGTTGGCTTGTTTACGGCTGCGATCGCTTTATCTGGTTTCGGGTTCGTAAGTTGGTTGCTGTGGGATGGATTGAAAAATTGGCGGGAGAGGCGACGCTTGGCTAAATTACCGCCGGAAGAAAGACTATATCAAAAACTGTTGGCATTGTTAGCCCAACGGGGTTATCCGAAACATCCGGCCCAAACTCCGGTAGAGTATGCAGAGGCGATCGCTAATCAATGTTCTATTGATGAAGCTGAGGCGATCTCAGAGGTTTGTCAAACTTATGTACATTGGCGATATGGACGCAGAAACACAAATTTAACTCAACTGCAACAGCTAGTTAAAAATTTGGAACAAGCCCAGAACTTCAAGGGATTTCGGCATCGATACAGACGCAGATAATTTAGAACCTATGGCTCTCTGTTGCGCCAATAACATATTGGTTTCTGCCATTGTTTTTGGCTTGGTAGAGGGCGCAGTCGGCCGTAAAAATTAGTTGAGTTGGTGATTGTTGTGGTGTGGGAATTTGGCTGGCAATTCCCATACTCATAGTCACCCGTTGAAAGTTAGCGGGAATTGCGCCGGGCTCCATATTTAACTCAAACACAGCTTCCTGTATTTGTTGGCTAATTTCTATGGCACCTTCTGTGGGTGTATTGGGTAATAAAATGACAAATTCTTCACCACCGTAACGGGCGACTAAATCCCTCGGTCGTTTCAGACATTTTTTTAAAGCATCAGCTACCTTTTCCAGACATTTATCCCCGGCAATGTGTCCGTAAGTGTCATTATAACACTTAAAATAATCGATGTCACACATAATTATTGATAGGGGTTGTTGTTCCCGTTGCAGTTGTAACCATTCATGCTGTAAAACGTGATCAAAATGGCGGCGGTTAGGAATTCCGGTCAGAGCATCAAGGTTGTAGACTTTCTCGAGTTCCTGATGGGCTATCTGAAGCTGATGATAGAGTTCGCCTTGTTGAATGGCGATCGCTAACTGTTCTGTTAGTTGTTTCAGCATCTCGATTTCTGCGGGTTTATAGTTGCTATCTTCTGAAGAAAAATAAGCGATAAGTAGTCCCCAAAGTTCGTCGTCTTCTAACCAAATGGGGAAGATTAAATGAGTCGGTCCTTGAAATTGTTGCCACATTTCCACAGAAGCATTAATTTGTCCGCTGCGACATAATTGGGCAATTTGCCAAATCATCTGGTCAATTTTTATGGTCATTACGGGATCTATGACACAAAAAAGTCGGTGATAGTCTCTACATAGTTCCTCGGAATGAGCAATGATTTTATGACTCCAATTTAACTGGAATTTACAGACTAAAACTATGTGATTTCCCAGAACTTTGGAGACTTCGACAACTGTAGTATTAAGGATATCCTGAAGATGGAGCGATCGCCTGATTCTATTGGTGACTTTTGATAAGATATCCTGTCTATCAGATTGCTTTTTCATGGCAATTTCTGCCTGTTTTAAGGAGGTTAAATCTCGGACAGTGACAATCACTTCCTTGACGGTGTTATCCGGTTGCAAAATAGGGGAATAGGTGGCTCCGATAAACCTGGGTTTTCCCGGAAAATTGAACCAGGCTTCGTAGCGGACTATTTCTCCTGCTAGACATCTATCAAAAAGAGGTTTAACTGTTTGATTAAAAATCTGTTTACCCAATACATTTTCGATGGTATTATTAATAATACAATCCTCAGATATTTTGGTTAAATTGGCGTATGTTTTATTAACAATTTGGTAGATGTAATCACGATTAATTAAGGCGATCGCTTCCGCTGTGGTGGCAACAATACCCTGAAATCGGCGCAGATTTTCTTCATATTTTTTGCGTTCACTAATATCAAAAACAATGCCATGCCAAATATTACCTTCTGGTGTTGACTGGGGTTGAGCATTACATTCTACCCACTTGATGCTGCCCGAATTAGTAATAACACGACCCTGCCAATACCAGGGTAAAAATTGCTCAAAAGATTGTTTCATTGAAGCACGCAAAGAGGGCAAATCATCTTCATGGATTAAGTTGATCAGAGAATTGATGTCCGCTAGAATCCTATTAGGTTCTAATTCAAAAATATCCAAACAGTGATGACTCACAAATTTAAAATGATGAGGCTTTTCGGAGTTGTGCGGACAGTAACTATAGACCATTCCCGGCATATTAGTTGCCAAGGCTTCAAACTTGGCTTGACTAAGTTTAAGGGAAGTTTCGGCTTGTTTGCGTGCGGTGACATCTCTGGAAATACAAAGGATAGATGTAATATTTTTGGCTTCGTTAATTTCTGGGACGATCGCCATTTCCAAATAACGCCAACCATTAACTGTCTCGGCTTCAAATTCAATCATCTGTTTTTCACCAGTTGTTAGTAACTGATTCGCCGCCGCCTCCCAACTATTAGCCATGGCTGCTGAGAAGGGAAAATCGCGGCAAGTTTTGCCAATCCAAGTATAGTTAGGAATTCCGGTTAATTGGCTTAAAATTGGACTTACATAAATATGTTTAAAATTGGTATCAAAGCGTTGAATAATATCCGGGGAATTTTCGACGAGGGTTTGATATTGTCTTTGGGAGTCTAGGAGGATGGCTTCTATTTGCTGTCTGTGGATGATTTCCTTTTGCAATTTATGGTTAATTTTTCGGGTTTCGTGAGCATAACGCCAAGAATACTGACCTAAATAGACGGTGAGTGCCATAGTCCAAACTATGATTAAACCGGCTGATAAAACTATGGTAGGCAGGGGAGATTTTCCCTGTTCAATCCAAAGGGGTTGAGGAGAAACTTGGACTGTCCAATCCGACCCATAGGCGCGGACTAGGGAGGTTTGTTGAAAGGGGGATTCTGATAAATCACCATTGCTATAAACCAAATACCCCCGGTCATATATTTGAGTCGTATATAAGGGAGATAGGGGCAAAATACCATCAAATAAAGCTGTAAATTCAAAGACTCCCACAATAAACCCATCATGGCGCTCATTCACAAATAGGGGAATAATTACTAGAAATCCCTCGCCTCCCTCAACTAATGAAATATGTTTACTCAGAATAATCTGATTGAGGTCTCTGGCTACTTGTAAACTAATTCGCTGACGATGTTCTTGGTTTAAATCCATATCCTGGACTTGTTCATTTCCCTCTAAAGGAACTATCCAACGGATGATAAAAGATGGATCTACCCAATGGATGACTTGATAGCCATGAGTATCCTCTAAATAGTTACTGACATCAGCTTCCCAAAATTCTCGGGGAGTGCCATTGCTGAGTTCCCAACGCTTGGCGAGACGGTTTAAGGATACAATACGGCTGGATAACTCTCGATTGAGGATAGATTGGATGTTGTTGGCTTCTTGCTGAACCAGTTGTGCCAAATGCCGTTGCTCTCGGATGTAGAGTTTTTGCCAAATGACCAGAATGGCGAGAGTGGCGATCGCACCAATGAATAAAGCTACCCAGTAGTCTTTAAATCGCCTTTTAATTAAGTGTAACCATCGATGTAAAAGGTCCAATGCCACTGACCCCCATATAACAAGAGTCTAAGTAGGGGTCGAGAGAGATGTCGCCATCTCCCCCTCCCATACAGAACCGTACTTGAGACTTTCACCTCATACGGCTCCTAATTTGACCGTCTCCTTGTTAAGAGTACAGCATCATCTCTTCATCAAGAGCTGTTTTATTGTCGTGACAATGGCGATGTAATAATTGAATATTCTTGTATTCATCCTTTCCGCCATGGCTTCTAGGTACAATGTGGTCTATTTCAATTAAATCTGATGGGGTAAAGTATTGCCCGCACCAGGTACATCTACCTTTTTGCTTTTTGAGTAGTTTTGCTACCCTATTTGGTGTATCGATTGCTTGTCCTTTCCTGGTTGCCCAATAAGTCCAGTTTCCGTCGTATGGTGTTGCGTCGGAGCGTATTAGGGTATGTCTGACAATTGGAGTCCAGTTATGTTTGAATAGATGTAACCCATCTTTGGTTTGGAACAGCCAATTTTCGTGTTTTTCTTTCCCATTGCTAAGTTTAATTGTTCCATGTCTGAAATAATTACTTAGCTTTTTGTAGCTCGCCTTTCCGCATCTCGATACTGTCCATGCCCTTAATATTTGCCAGGTTATGAAGTCTAGCTTGTTGAAGGTCTCTGTTGAGACTACCGCTGAGTAATAATTTGACCATCCCCGAATAATCGGGTTTAGTCTGCTAATCAGGGCTGATTGAGGTGCTGTTTTGTATTGTTTTATTACACCTTTAATCACTTCTGTGTGGGCTTTGACTGCTTTGTTGCTGGGTTTTATGTGGGTTTTATGTCCGATTAGTCTGCTTGTTGCCCCACCTGTTTTCCCAGATTTATACTTTCCAACGGGGTATTGCCTGATATTGAATCCTAGAAAATCGAACCCAGGTTCCTCAATCTTGCCATTATACTCAATAGGATTGAGTGTGTGACATATTCGGGTCTTTTCAGGTTTTATCTCTAATCCTACAGGTTTTAGCCATTCAGAAATTGCAGTCTTGCACTGTTCAATGATTCCTAAGTCTTTTGATATGACCACAAAATCATCGGCATATCTTATAAGGTTCACCTGAGTGGCTGTTCTTTTGTTTGGATACATTCCTTTGACTAGCCTTTCCATACCATCCAGTGCGATGTTGGCTAGGAGTGGACTTATCACCCCTCCTTGAGGTGTCCCTGCTTCTGTATCCTCAAATATACCGTTATCTAGCACGCCTGCTTTGAGCCATTGTTTCAGGTCTCTTTTTAGGTTGCTTGGACAATGAATTTTTGACAGTAGATAATCATGGTTTATTCGGTCAAAGCATTTTGCTATGTCAGCATCCAGCACGTAATATTCACCTTTGTTAATACTCAGGTAAATCCTACTTATTGCATCTTGTGCTGACCGTCCGGGTCGGAACCCGTAGCTAGTGCCCTCAAATCTCGATTCCCATTCAGGTTCGAGAGCCGACTTAACCAAGGCTTGCCTTGCTCTATCTTGGATTGTGGGTATTCCTATTCCAGCTTTTTTCATCCCTGCCAGGTTTTGGAATCCACACTCGTCGCAGTGGTTTTGCTTTGAGGTTTCCCTTAATGTTCTTGACCAGTTCAAACCTTTGTCTCGAAGAGATTACTCTTACTCCATCAACTCCGGCTGTTTTCTTGCCTTGATTATCTTGAGTTACTCGGCGCACTGCTAAGAGCCGGGCATAATATGATTTCACCAATAGACGTTGCCACCTTCTTAACTTTGCATTCTGTCCCGATTTAGCTGCTTGAAATATACTCTTTTGGAGCTTGAAAACTTTCCGTTGAACCTTAGTCCATGGGATGGCCTTCCATGCGTTGTTCGTAGTCTTGATTGGTTTTGGTTTCCCAAACCCTTTCTTTAAACTCGCTATCGCCATTTGTACACCTACTAGGCTCTATTTCTTTACAATCAAACCGTGACCTGTTAGCATATCCCTGCCATTACAGTAGGGCGTTGGCTTTTGGTCACATCTCACATCCTCTAGGACTTGCGGTTACACTTATCCCTACTAACTACCTCGACCAGATAATTAGAGTCCAGGAGGACTTAAAACGTTCCGTTTATATGGGCATTCCATCTTTAGATTTGTCTTTTCCACCGGGGTACTTTAAAGGTCTGTGTAGGTAGTGCAATAATACTCCTACTCTTCCCCTTGCTCTTTTGAACGCAGCGTGTCAACCTATTTCGCTACTTAATATTGACGATGGTTCAAGCCGGACATTCGGTTTCCCTAATCATGGATGGTTGGCAGTGGTCGCTTTCTGGTAGTAGGTTCTACTTCACGCCTTCCGTTCCCCGCTTCAATCCTGGGGTTGTGATTCCCAAAACTGGGGGTGGCTATCGCCGTTACCCTGATTTCCTAACTTTTACTTATCCATTTTTGGGCTTCCTATAAGGAATTTGTATGGGTTAGTTCGTTTTGACCTTGGGTTCCCTGCCTTGATTTGTATCGTAGGATACTAATCGTTGGGACATATAAACAGTTATGAGGATGGTCAGGAGTGCGCTCCTTATATTCAACCAAGGGGTTGAAGTCCCCACCAGGCGGTTATTTCGGGTATTGCAACCCTATTTCATGCCTGAACGTCTCGCACTATTGGGTATATTATAGCTGTTGGGGTTCCGATAGATAGTTACTACTTTACAAGTGTATAGTAGTATTTATGTGGCTGAGGATGGCATTTTGGCAGCTAAAATGAGGGTTAAATCATCATCGGTGCGCTGATTGACCCTAGGCGATCGCAAAAATGAAATTAACTGTTGTTCGGCTTCTGTGCGATCGCCGATAGTTTCCACAAATCTAAATAAGGGCGAAAAAAATGGAGGGTGTGGTTTACCTTCCGGCATTTTTAATCCTAACATTTGTAAACCATCGGAAAATATAGCCAGATACTTAGGCATTCCAGACCATACATGAATTTGAGCAGATTCTAAAGCATTGGGGGAAACCAGAAAGGTAGTTTCGTTTAAATATTCGCCACTGGCGGGAATAGTTAAAGCCATTAAAGTTCCCTGTTGATCTTCAACTACGACCGCGCCATCGCCTATCTGAACTATAGCAATGGTAGAATCGGTAATTACCCCTAAAATCAATGTGGTTGCTAGTTCCCGCGCCAATATATCCCTGTGGTCGGCTTCGGCTTCGATCGCCTGTTTGGTTTGGTTAACGACGGCTAACAATTGAGTATTCCAGTCCACGGTGGCGGTATCCTCAACGGAGGATAGATACTCTTCGATTAATTGGGTGGCGGTTTTAACTGCTAGTTGCGCTCCGACATCAGCAAGGGAAGCTGAACCGGCACCATCGGCTACGGCTACAATGAATTGATGGGGGTCAATCTCCCGATAAATATGAGCGTCTTGACAGGGAAGGGCTTGCTTTTCGTGACTGCTTCCAGCCACGGAGGCTGAGATAATTTGCCAGTAGGCAGAATTTGGGTTCATGGTAAAAGGTCTGCGATCGCATCAGTTTTTGGCTAGACAGTTCCCCATCCTGGCGGTGGTAGGGCTACCTGTTCATCGACTTTGGAGTGAGAAACTGTTTGCATACTGGCCGATAGCCAAATGAACATTTCCCGAAAATCTAACCCTTTCAGTTTCAGGGGGGTTCGTTCGGCAATCTCTCCTAAGCGCTCCATATTGGCACCTTCTACGCCTACTGCAAAGAATGCGACCTGTTTGTTGGCTTCCTCGTCTCGAATGCGTTTAATGGCTTGTTCTGTGATGCGATCGCTTTCTCCCTGGGGTTCGCCGTCGGTAATCATGAACACCCAAGGACGATAGTAGGTAATGCCATTATTGCGATACTCGGCTTTGCGACTGGCAATCATGTCTAAGGCTTCGCCTATGGCTGTTCCCATATAGGTTTGACCCTGGGCGGTTAGCATGGGGGGCTCAAAGCGATCGGCTGTGACAAAATCCTGGATGATTTTTACCTGGTTATCAAAGGTGATGACGGCAATCTCAACCCGTTTTTTGGCGAGTTCGTCTTTGATGAGGTTTTCCCTAAAAGTCATTAATCCAACATTGAGACCATCTAGGGGTTCTCCCTGCATAGATGCTGATGTGTCTAGCAATAACACACAGGGACACCGGGGCTCCGGGTTTTCGGCAAATTCAACCGCTTCCTCAAGTCTCATATTTTGATTTTTGACTCTGACCATCCACATCACCCAGAATACCAGTGAATCATCAACAATGAACAATGCACAAAGTGGCGTTTTTGTCAATAGGCATAAAAAAGGCGATCGCTTGTGGCCAGAAAACTCGTGCATCGCCAGTTTAATATTTTCGTGAGAGAATAATGTTAATCGCGATATAATCGGGGTTGTAGGCTATATTTTTGCAAAAAGACAGAGTAAGCCATTGGATGCGATTTATTTGATGTTATCATAACCCCCAGAATCTCGTCAACTTTTTGCGAGCAATTTTCCATAAATCTGTAATAATTCTTAACAGTCTTTTGAAAATCCAATACCTTGGGGATTGTAGATTATCAGAAATTATGAATAGCCAGCTATATCAATAGTCTGTTTAGGAAGATTAGCTATAATAGTCGCTAATTAATTATTAGATAGCAAATGATGATTAGCAATAAAGAAAGAATTGGGGACGCTTTAGAGTTATTAGCTGAGGGCTTATATCCTCCGTTTAAACAGGAAATGAAAAACAAATATTCAGACCAATGGCAGGAGGAAGCTCAAAAATATATCACCAAATACAAAAACATGAAAAAGCGAGAATTGGAGGAGAGGCTATCTCAAGATATCGGAGCATTACTGCAAGTTATATCGAATAAATGGGATAGTATTTTTAAAAACAATGAAAATGTTGATAATCAACATAAGGGGATAATATTTGAGTTAATCCAACTTAGGAATAACTGGGCTCATGGGAATGAATTTTCTGACCGAGATACAGAACGTGCTATAGATAACATGGTGCTGCTGTTGATGGCTTTTCAGGGTGAAAAATCCATAATTAATCAATTAAAACAACATCAGGAGATTATGTTAAGTAAAATTATCGAAGACCAAAATATGGATCCTGACCGAGAAAAAAAACTGCGGCGAGAATTATCGAAATTGCTGAAAAAAATACCTTTTCAAAATGTGGATTTACTCAATCACGCCTTAACTCACAGTTCCTATCTATATGAACACCCGAAGGAAGTTAAGCGGGATAATGAATTGTTGGAGTTTTTGGGGGATTCGGTGTTAAATTTTATATCGGGGGAGTATCTTTATCATAAGTATAAAAGTGTGGGTAATGAAGGGGATTTAACTAAGTTGCGATCGGCTTTGGTGGAAAATAAGCAGTTGGCTAAGTTTGCGGAAAAATTAGCCCTACAACAATATATCAGATTAGGGAAAGGGGTGGCGCTGAATCCTTCCTTATTAAGCAATACGTTTGAGGCGATGATTGGGGCTTGTTTTTTGGATTCTGGGATGAAGAAAGTACAGGAATTTCTACAACCTTTGTTTGATTCGGTGATAGCTGAAATCACTTCGCTTTCTCAAGGTAATTCGGGGAAAGTGGCGGCGGACTCGAAAAATAGATTACAGGAATGGGTGCAAAAAAATATAGGTCCAATTACACCAGAATATGAGACGATTAAGGAGGAAGGAGCAGACCATCAAAAACAGTTCACTGTACAGGTTATGGTTGAGGGTAAGGTTTATGGACAGGGTAAGGGTTTGAGCAAGAAAGAGGCTAGTAAAAAGGCGGCGGAAAAGGCTCTGGATCAAATCTATAAACTGGGTTTATGATGGGTAAATGTTGACTAGATAACCTGAAATTGTGATTAACTTGGAGTTACTGGAAAATGTCAATTTCTGCGAATGATGAAAATGTGCAACCGGAAGTTATCCGACTCCATGAGCAAGCGGTTTTGTATTTAAATGCAAGGAATTGGGCAGAAGCGATTAATTGTTGTGAAGAAGCGTTAAAAATTGACTCTAATTTTGCGTTGTCTTATCAAACTTTGGGAACTATCAGACAGTTACAAGGGGATTATGTGGGGGCGGAGTGTTGTTATCATAGTGCTTTGAAAATTGCGCCTAATTTTGCGGAGGTTCATGCTAATTTGGGGAGTCTGTACGCCAAAAATCAACGCTGGAATGAGGCGATAAATGCCTATGAAAGGGCTATTGAGATTCGCCCTGATATGGGGGGAGTTTATCGGAATTTGGCTAAGGTTTTTAGGCAATGTGGTGAGCCAGAAAGGGCGACAGAATATTGGTGTAAGGCTATTTTGGTAAGTGCGGACGGGGTGAGGTTTAAGGATTATCTCAATTTGGGGAATGAGTTACAACAGCAGCAGCAATTAGAAGAGGCGATCGCTATTTATGAAAAAGGAATTTTAAACTATCCGGCGCAATCAGATGTATTGTATCATAATTTAGGGCAAATTTTCGGACAGCAGGAAAGGTGGGAAGAGGCGGTTAAATGCTATGAAAGGGCTATCGAAATTAACCCTAACCAGTTTTACTATTATTATGGACTGGCGCAAGTTTTGAAAACTCAGGAAAAATGGTCGGAATTAATTCCGGTTTGTCGTCAGGCGATCGCTTTAAAACCTGATGTAGATTGGCTGTATATGAATTTAGGAGATAGTTTACTAGCGACGGGAGAAATTGAAGAGGCGATCGCTAATTATCGGGAAGCGATTAGACTCAATCCTCAGCTTTCATGGTTATATCAAAAACTAGGTCACGCGCTGAAATTAGTAGGTAATATTGATGAGGCGATCGTGTCTTATGAAAAAGCGATCGCCCTGAAACCAGAGTTAATATGGCTTTATGATATTCTAGCACAACTGTTAACGGAAAAGGAACGTTGGCAGGAAGTACAAGACCTATGTATAGAGGCATTGAAGCGCAAACCAGACTTTATAAAAGCCTATCATCATTTGAGCAAAATACTCAAAAATAGGGGTTTAATTGAGGATGCTAATAATGCGTTGATTTTTAAGAAATTATCATCAAAATTTATCCAGGAAATATTGCCTAATTTATCAGAAAAAACGACGGATAGCCAGACTCATCTCAGTATTAAATACATCCTGATATACCCAGCCCAGACCCTTGAGATTAAACCAGCCAATATTTTAATTCCTAACCTTCCCGAAACATTGACAACCTGTCAGATATCAACGGGAGATTTCGGCGTGGCTATTGTAGAAAATGGGCGTGTGTGGGGAGATATGGCGACCAGTGCAGTGTTCACAGATGATGGCAAATTAGTGACTGATTTAGCTAGTGGTGGGGCGGAGTTTGTGGCGGTATCGGAACACCTACCGCCACCGGAGGAAATTGATGGGGTGGTTGCGTTTTTGTCGGTGCGTTTTGGGGGGGGATATTTTCACTGGATGTTAGATATTATGGCACGTTTTCATTTATTAGAAGCTGCGGGAATTGACCTGAACTCAATTGATAAATTTGTGGTAAATGCTTGGGAGACACCTTACCAGAAACAGGCTTTAGAGACCCTAAAAATTCCACCCAAAAAAATCATCAGTAATAAAGATATCAATCATCTGAAAGCCACGCAAATAATTATCCCAACTCCTAACCTTTCATCCCACCGAGGCTTACAAATTAGCCAGTGGAATTGTGATTTTCTCAAACAAACTTTTTGTCCGAGTTTGGGGGATACTAAACAGCGAATTTATATAGATCGCACCCTAGCACCATCTCGCCAGGTCTTGAATAATTCCCAGGTGATAGAATGCCTAACACAGTTTAATATTAAACCAGTACAATTAGAATCAATGACTCTTGAACAACAAGCGGAACTTTTCGCTACTTCCGAAGTGATTATTAGCCCCCACGGTGCGGGACTCACTAATTTAGCTTTCTGTCAAACTGATACCACAGTTATTGAAATCTTATCCCCAGATTATTGTCCGTCAATTTATCGATTATTGAGTGGTATTTGTGAACTCGAATATTATCCGATATTAGGAGATAATTTGCCGGAAAATGAAGCCAAACTTATCGGCAAAAATATTAATATTGTCATCAATATCGACAGGCTTATGCAGACAATTCAAGCCGCTGGTTTGGCTTAATCTTAAAAATAGGGCGGCATATACAGCAACGGATATCCCGCCCCTTTCACCAGTTCCTCAATCGATCGCCTTTATCTCATCCATATTTGAGGATTTCCAAGGGTTCTACTTTGGTACTATACCCGCAGTAATAAATCTCCGGTTTATTGACTCCCCATGGATAGTTAAATTGTGGTTAAAAGATTACTGAGACTGGTTATTCCTGGGAACAGACATAATCAATCATATTAGATGTGGCGTGACTGCTTGGGGAATATACTTCATCGTAACCGCTGACATACCAGGTGCGTGAGTCACAGTAAGCTATTGCATAGATGGTTTCTTCACCAATGCTATAAATAAATCTCAGCCCTTCCCGGTTCCGTGAAATACTATCAGCATCTACATATACATCTTCCCCGGTGGCAGCCTCACCCATAAAAATCCAATTTTCCGCCCAAGCTGGGACAATTCCCCAAGAAAATGCGGTCAAAGCTATACCTGCCATTAAAGACCAAGATTTGGTTTTCATGAAACCTATTGCTCAAGTTTGTTTGTAGTTTGAGCATAACTTAACTTTGCTAAAAAGTCTCTAGGAAAAATCAAGATTTACCAACAAATTAAGGGAGGCTCAAAATCTATCAAAATCAGAAAAATTGCTCATCCCCCTTCGATGAAAGGTTGTTGATTCTACTATCATAAATTTGATTAAGCTATCAATTATACCAATGGTTAATTAATCATAAAAATCAGTCACAAGATACTCTATATAACTTAACTAACAGGTTCAACTGTTGATTGTCAATGGCTTTGACTTGATCGGAACCGCTGAAACTGTGATAAGTTGTTATGTTATTAATCCTAATATCTGATCAAGGAGAGTAGGGGAATCAATGTCTACACCCACGATTAACCCTTGGCTTATGTCCAGTCCAACTTTAAACGACATCATCCATAGAGACCCCCTAGCGGTTGTTCCTAATACCTCCCTCATGGAGGTCATGGCTTTAATGAGTCAGGAGCCCTCAGACCAGTGGGGAACAGAAAACTTCCCCCCTAACAGTTGTGTACTGGTGGTGGAAGATGGGAAATTGGTGGGTATGTGGACGGAAAGGGACGTGGTGCAGCTAATTGGTGCGGGGGAAAATCCGGGGGACTTGGTTGTGTCTGAGGTGATGAGACAACCCCCGGTAGTTCTGCGAGAAGCAGATGAGCTGGACATTTATGCAATTATTCAAAAATTAAAAACCCATAAAATTCACTATATCCCAGTTCTAGATGAGAAAGATTATTTAACTGGAATAATTCCTGAGTATCGGGTGATAGAAAAACTTTTTGATTCCCATACTAACCATGATATTCTCAGTAGAATTAGCCCCACTAAGCTGCAACAGCAACTGGCACAATTTAAGGCTAAATTACAAAATACCAATGCCCAACTACAGGGGGAAATCAGTCAACGGGGTATCATCCGCATGATTGAACAAAAATTGCGAACTGGTGAACCGAATTTTCTGACATTTTTTGATGCTTTGACTGATATTATCCTGATTATTAATACTCGCACCAATTCGATTCAGACTCCCCGCAAGTCCCGGCAAAATAATCATGAATACCTAGGTACAAAATACGAGGGTAATACATCTCCAATAATTAACCAAACTCGGCAGCTATTTTCTCCTGATTACCCGGACAATATTTTTAGAGAAAAAGTTAATCAATGTTTGCAAACGGGGAGAATTATCAATTTTGAATATCATCTGAATGTGGAAGGTGATTGCTTGTGGTTTTCGGCAAATATCTCCCCCATTTCCTCGGAATCTGTAGCTTGGGTTGCTCGTGATATTACTGAAAATAAGCGAGCTGAATCAGCTTTAAAAAGTCTGACGGCGGAATTGGAACAACGGGTACAAGAACGTACCCTTGAACTGCAAACAACTAATGAAATGCTCACGAGGTACTTGCAACAACAAAAAGAGTCAGAAAAGGAGTTATTGAAAGCCCATAAAAAACTGCGATCGCACGTGGAAAATTCTCCTCTAGCTGTGATTGAATGGGACCCAGAATTTAAGGTACAATATTGGGGAAAGCAAGCGGAAAAAATCTTTGGGTGGAAGGCTGAAGAAATCATAGGTATTTATTGGGGAGAATGGCCAATTGTTTTTGAAGAAGACCTACAATTAGTAGAAACAGTTATCGGTGATTTACTCGGAGACAAAACCAATAAAAATATTTGTAAGAATCGTAACTATACCAAAGACGGGAGAGTAATCTACTGTGAATGGTATAACTTAGTATTACGGGATGAGTCCCATCAGGTTATATCGATTTTGTCATTAGTTCAAGATGTGACTGAACGGGAGTTATTAGAAATTGAACGTTGTCAGGTTGAGGAGGCTTTGCGGGAAAGTGAGGCTCGCTATGCGACTCTTACAGATATTTCTCCGGTGGGGATATTTCGGACTGATGCTGAAGGTAAATTTGTCTATATCAATGAGCGTGGATGTGATTTGGTTGGCTGTTCAGTCATGGAAATGTTTGGGCATGGTTGGACTAAAAGGCTTCATCCTGATGACCGAGAGCGGGTAATTAATGAATGGAATAAATGCGTTAATAATCATCAAATGTTTCAGTTAGAATATCGTTTTTGTCATGGTGAAGGCCAGGTGGTTTGGGTTTTTTCCCAAGCTGTTCCTGAGCTAAATGATGATGATGAAATAGTTGGTTTTGTGGGAACTCTCACTGATATTAGTGAACTAAAATCCGCTGAAAAATCTCTGCAAGAATTGAACCAAGACTTAGAAATGCTGGTGGAACAGCGAACATCTCAACTACAAGAAACTAACGAAAAGTTGCGAGTTGAAATTGCGGAGCGACAAAAAATTGAGGCGGAAATTGCGACTAAGGCTTATCAGCAGGCTATGGTAGCTGAAGTTGGACAAAAAGCTCTCTTGGGTATTGACTCGGAAATATTAATTCAGGATATTGTCGGGATGGTGGGTCGATGTTTACAGGTGGATTATTGTAAGTTATTAGAAATACGGGTGTCTCAACCCGATCGCCTGACTGTGGCGATCGCTAACCATCAACACACCCATAATCATCGCTTAACAACTGACAAATATCACCAGGTTTACTCATTTATTTTACCTGAATCATCAACTACACCCTCTCCTAGCCACCACCGGAAGCTCAGACCAGAACTATCCTCGAATATTTATAACTTTCCCCATATTAATGGTATGAGTATTCCCATTGAAAGCCAAAATTCTTATTATGGTATTTTGGGAGTTTATACTACGGAAACCAGAGAATTTGTGCAGGAGGATGTACACTTTCTGCAAAGTGTAGCTAATGTTTTAGCAACGGCGATCGAACGGAAACACGCCGAAGATAAATTAATGAACTCCCTTAAAGAAAAAGAAATTTTGCTGAAAGAAATTCACCACCGAGTTAAAAATAATTTGCTAGTAGTTTCCAATTTATTAGAATTTCAATCTGATTACACTGACAACCCGGAAGTAATCAAACTTTTGTCAGATAGCCAGCAACGCATTCAATCTATGGCTCTGATTCACGAAAAACTCTATAAGTCAACTGGTCTGGATCGGATTAATTTTGGGGACTACCTCAATGATTTAGTTGAGCAACTATTTGACTCCTACGGTACAGAGGCTCACACAGTTGAGTTAGAATTAGATATAGAATCCGTTGAACTTAACCTAGAAACAGCTAACCCTTGTAGTTTAATTGTCAATGAACTGATATCTAATGCTTTTAAACACGCCTTTGTAGATGAACGTCCCGGTAAACTTGGGTTAGAACTTCATCAAGACAATCTGGGTATTATTACTCTGATTATCAGAGATAATGGGGTGGGGATTCCAGAAGGACTAGATATTCGCAATGTGGAATCCCTAGGAATGGAGTTGATCTGGACTCTGACTGAGCAGATAGAGGGTAACTTAGAACTATTGGACGTAACGGAGGGAACAGCATTTAAACTGACTTTCTCGGAATTGTCCTACAGACAAAGATATTGAAATTATTAAGTTGTTATATGAGAACATCAATAATGGTGATCAATTTTGTATAATTACGATAATTTTCAGTATACCAAACCAACTAGGTGCAATACCATGAACACTGTCCAAATTATGATTGTCGAGGATGAGTTATTAATTGCTAAAGGATTGGCCAGAAAACTCAAGTCTTTGGGATATACTGTAGTGGGGATTGTTTCTTCTGGAATAGCGGCGATTGAAAAAGTAGCCGAAACCAACCCAGATTTGGTGTTAATGGATATTGTTATTAAAGGGGATATGGATGGGATTGAAACCGCCGCTAAAATCCAGGAAAAATATGGAACTCCGGTAATTTACCTGACGGCTTATGCTGATGATAGCACCCTAGAAAGAGCCGAATCTACTGGCTCTTATGGTTATCTTTTAAAGCCTTTTAAGGAGCGAGAAGTTCATGCAGCTATTCGCATGGCATTAAAGAGATATGAGCAGGAAGTACAAGTCAAGGAATCTCTGAATTTATTTCAGGAGTTAGAAGCTGAAAAAACACGACTGTTATCCATAGCATCCCATGATTTAAAAAACCCTCTAACTTCTATTCAAATGTCTACGGATTTGTTAGCTAAATATGACTCGAAACTAGATGAGCAGAAAAAACTTAAACATTTTCAGCGAATCCAGTCATCAATTAATAGTATGAATCAATTACTAGAAGATGTCTTAACATTAAGTAAGTCTAGTTCGGGAAAATTGACTTTTGCTCCTAAGTTAGTTAATGTGGTCAAGTTTATCCAACTCTTAATAGACCAGTTAATGGTGCAAGTGAATGACCAACACAAACTCGAATTAAGAACCTCGGGAGATTTAGATGATCCGATCATGTTAGATGACAAATTGCTGGGTCATATTCTAGCTAATTTATTATCCAATGCTATCAAATATTCTCCCGATGGTGGGGTGATTAATTTTGATGTTATTCGCCAAGAAAATCAGATAATTTTTCGGATTAAGGATGCGGGTATAGGTTTCCCACCAGAGTATATACAAAAGCTATTCCAAGCCTTTGAACGTGGTTCTAATGTCGGAAACATCAAAGGTACAGGATTAGGATTATCTATTGTTAAGCAAGCTGTAGATTTGCATGGAGGAGAGATTACTGTTGACAGTGAATTAGGACAGGGAACCACATTTACAGTGATTTTGCCAATCACAGAGGTTTCCTAAATATCTAAATATGGCATAATTGAACCTATTAACTGATTTAACCGATCTAGGTATAGGTACAAAATTAGAATAAACGAAAGCAGAATTAATATGGCTAAAGTTTTAGTAATTGAGGATGAAGAGACAATTCGGGAGAATTTGGTAGAATTACTGGAGATAGAAGATTTTGATGTGATCTCGGCTGAGAATGGCAAGTTGGGTGTACAACAGGCTCATAAACATTTACCGGATTTAATTCTCTGTGATGTGATGATGCCTGAGTTAGATGGTTATGGAGTATTAAAGGAGTTAAGATCCCATATGGAAACGGCGACAATTCCGTTTATATTTTTAACGGCTAAAGCCGATCGCGATGATTTACGGGAGGGGATGAATTTAGGAGCGGATGATTACCTAACTAAACCCTGTTCTATGGAAGAATTGTTAACAGCGATCGCCATCAGATTAGAAAAACAGTCTTTAATTAAACAGCAGTCGGAAATACAGATGCGGGAATTACGGGAAAATATCACCCATTCCCTCCCTCATGAATTACGAACCCCCCTAAATGGCATCATCAGTAATACGGAGTTACTACTCTCAAATTTAGACTTATTTGAACCGGATGAAATCAAGGAAATTTTGCAAGATATTAGGATTTCCGGTCGCCGCCTCTATCGTTTAATCATCAATTTTTTGCTATATGCAGATTTAGAAATTATCGGTTTAAATGTAGAAAAAGTGCGATCGCTCCGATCCATTCAGGTCAAAGACAGCCAATCAGTTATTATCAAAGCCGCCACCCAACAAGCCCAAGAACACCAAAGGGAGACCGACCTAGAATTTGACCTAGAAAATGCCACAGTACAGATGGCAGCTAACCAGCTTGAAAAATTGGTAGTAGAATTGATTGATAATGCCTGTAAATTTTCGGAACCCGGTACACCAATTCAAGTAATTAGTCAAGTAGGTGAGGAATTTTTATTACTCAAAATAAGCGATCGCGGTCGAGGGATGACCCCAGAACAAGTCAGCAAAATCGGCGCTCATATACAATTTGAGCGAAAACTGTACGAACAGCAAGGCTCAGGACTAGGACTGAGTATCATTAAATGTATTGTAGAACTACATGGCGGCCAGTGGAGACTTGAAAGCGAACCTAACCAACAAACCACCATTTCCCTAGAGTTACCCCTAGGCTTGGATGTACTCCCAAGCTGAACTTAATAGCTTGACAAAACGCACAAAACATGGTATCAGCAAGCATGAGGACAGGGAGTCCTTCAATAGCAGCAAGACTCCCTATTCGATGAACTGAGGATATAGGTTGATGGGCAGGAATTACATCATTCCCATGCCACCCATGCCACCCATACCACCCATACCACCCATACCACCCATACCACCCATGCCGTCCATATCTGGCATTGCTGGTTTAGGCTCAGGCTTCTCAACCACGAGAACCTCAGTGGTAATCACCATTCCCGCAATTGAGCCAGCATTTTGAAGGGAAGAGCGAACCACCTTAGCGGGGTCTAAAATGCCTGCCACAATCAGGTCTTCAAACTTACCTGTTAAAGCATTGTAGCCAATATTAGAGTCACTGTTACGGACTTGTTCAACAATTACAGAACCCTCAACCCCGGCATTATTAGCAATTTGACGCAGAGGCGCTTCTAAAGCTCGTGCCACAATTTTAGCTCCCAGCTTTTCCTCTTCTATGGTGAAAGTCGAAGCCAGTTGCTCTACCTTTTTGACCAAGTGGATTAAGGTTGTACCACCACCGGGAACAATTCCCTCTTCCACAGCAGCTTTAGTGGCATTCAGAGCATCTTCAATACGGAGTTTACGGGATTTTAGTTCAGTTTCCGTAGCGGCACCAACTTTAATCACGGCCACACCGCCAGCTAACTTAGCAATGCGTTCTTGCAGTTTCTCCTTATCATATTCGGAATCAGTTTCTGCGAGTTGTTTACGCAATTGTTCGACCCGCTGTTGGATCTCACCTTTATGACCGGAACCAGAAACAATGGTGGTGGAGTCTTTGTTGATTGTGACTTTAGTGGCTGTTCCCAGCATCTCTATGGTCGCTGTTTCCAAGTTTAAGCCGATTTCTTCGGAAATCAACTGACCTCCGGTTAGAATGGCAATATCTTGGAGCATGGCTTTCCGACGTTCACCGAAGCCAGGGGCTTTAATACCGGCTACGTTCAACACACCCCGGGCTTTGTTGACAACTAGGGTGGCTAGGGCTTCCCCGTCGATGTCTTCGGCTATAATTAGCAGGGGTTGACCAGAACGGGCGACTTTTTCCAGGACGGAGACAATATCCTGAATGGCACTGATTTTTTTATCGGTGATCAGCACACGAGTATTATCTAACTCTACTATCATCCGTTCGTTATCGGTGATGAAGTAGGGGGAAATATAACCGCGATCGATTTGCATCCCTTCCACAACTTCTAATTCAGTGGTTAGGGACTTGGACTCCTCAACGGTGATTACTCCGTCTTTGGTCACTTTGTCCATGGCTAGGGCGATCATCTCTCCCACTTCCTTATCATTCCCGGCGGAAACTGTGGCTACCTGTTCGATCGCACTTCCTTCAACGGGTTTGGCTAAGGATTCAATTTCTTTAACCAGATACTGAATGGTTTTATCAATTCCCCGCCGCAAAGCTACTGGGTTGGCACCGGCCGCCACATTCTTCAAGCCTTCTTGTATCATGGCTTGAGCCAAAACTGCTGCGGTGGTAGTACCATCTCCAGCCACATCATTGGTTTTAGCTGCTACTTCTTGAATTAACCGCGCCCCTGTATTTTCTAGGGGGTCTCCTAATTCGATCGCTTTAGCTACGGTAATTCCATCACTGATAATATCCGGTACGCCAAATTTTTTCTCTATCAGTACATTGCGACCTCTTGGACCGAGGGTAACACGAACTGCGTCTACTAGGGCGTTGACTCCCCGCTCGATCGCTCGCCGTGATTCTTCGTCAAAGGCTACGATTTTTGCCATATTACACCTAATTTAGCTCTCCAAATAGTCAATTTAGCACTCATGGTGTACGAGTGCTAATTAGTGGAAACCGTACCAAATTGGGGTGTGGATGGTCCCAAGTTATCACTCCTGGGGGGTAATGGGTGGTCTAAGCCATGACCATGCCACCATCAACATTGATAACCTGACCAGTGATATAGGCGGCGGCGGGGTCAGCAGCCAAAAATCTGACTAACCCGGCGACTTCTTTGGGTTCACCGTAACGACCGAGAGGAATAAATTTCAGGATCTCTTCGCTATTCTTTAAGTCTTTGGTCATGTCTGTGGCTATAAACCCCGGGGAGACGGCATTAACTAATACTCCCCGACTCGCAAATTCTTTGGCTAGGGTTTTGGTTAAACCTATGACTCCGGCTTTGGCGGCGCTGTAGTTGGCTTGACCGGGGTTCCCCATTTGACCGGCTACGGAAGCAATATTGATGATCCGACCCGATCGCGCTTTCAGCATGATTTTAGCTACGGCGCGACAGCATAGAAACACTCCGGTTAGGTTAAGGTTGATTACGGCTTCCCAGTCGGAGGGTTTCATCCTCAACAATAGGGTGTCGCGGGTGATACCAGCATTGTTAACTAGGATATTGATGCCACCACACTGGTCTACAATATCTTTGATTAGCTGATCTACTTCCTCGGCTTGGGATACGTCGGCTTTCATGGCGATCGCCTCTCCTCCGGCTTCCGTAATTTCGGCTACTACTTTCTCGGCCGCTGTGCTAGAACTGGCATAGTTGACAACTACTTTAGCCCCTTGTTGGGCCAGTTCTAATGCGATCGCTGAACCAATACCCCTAGATGCACCAGTTACTAAGGCCACCTGCTGTTTTAACTGCTGCATTGATTCTGGTAACATTTCCATCGGCATTTGTCCTTTCTGGTTAACTTCCAACTTAACTATGATAAGGGTAATGGGGTTTGAGGTATCGGGATATATAATGGGAACTTGAGCAATAGCTAATTCATGGGGATTATGGCAGTTAAAAAGCAGTTTCATAATTTTCAGGAACTTCTTGATGGTTCCGAAGTCCCGGTTTTGGTGGACTTTTACGCGACTTGGTGCGGTCCTTGTCAAATGATGGCTCCGATTTTGCAGGAAGTTAACCAAGAGATGAAAGAACAAATCAAAATCGTCAAAATTGACACCGATAAATATCCGCAAATTGCCTCGGATTATCAAATAGAAGCTCTCCCAACTTTGATATTTTTTAAAAATGGTCAACCCGTAGACCGTTTTGAGGGGGTTAAACGCGCACCAGAACTGATTAAATGGCTTTATGGGTTGCTGTGAACTACCGGGAGTAGCGATCGCTTGTGGGGATGTTCCTTTCATAGGCGATCGGCCATCATACTTGAAATTCCTCAATAAATCCCTTATGGTGATTAGGCTTAGATTTGGTGTGGTAGTCCTGGATGTATCCCTTTTCTGGTTCCGGTTGTGGTGACATGAAACCACACAATAGTAAAGCTATTAATACTTGCACCCCGGAGATTTATGGTCTTTTACCTGTTCCCGAAGGTCCGTTAACGATTTCTGGAGAAGTTCCACCACCAACGGATTTAGATCGTCCGTCAATTCTGCTGTCCGTAGCTATTCCTACTTTTCGGGAAAGCCAAAACATACCCATCTTGATTGATCGCCTCACCGGGTTATTAGATCAACTAATTCCTCGACAGTATGAGTTGATTGTAATTGATGATGATAGCCCCGATCGCACTTGGGAAGTCGCCGCCAACATAGCCAGTTATTATCCCCAGTTGCGGGTTATGCGTCGCCGAGGAGAAAGGGGTCTGTCAACGGCCGTAATTAGAGGCTGGCAGGTGGCGGGGGGTGAGGTTTTAGCTGTCATTGATGCTGACCTACAACACCCATTGGAAACTATACTACAATTGTGGTCTAAAATTCAGTCCGGGGCTGATTTAGCTGTGGCTAGTCGTCATGTTTCCGGCGGTGGGGTTAGTGATTGGAGTTTGGCGCGACGGATTTTATCTCGTGGCGCACAAATGCTGGGGTTGATCATTTTACCCGGGGTGGTGGGTCGGGTTTGTGATCCTATGAGTGGTTATTTTATGCTGCGGCGCGATACCCTGGCTAATATCGACCTCAACCCCGTGGGATACAAGATTTTGATTGAGGTCTTGGGTCGGGGGAGAATTGCTAACATCCAGGAAGTGGGCTATGTCTTCCAAGAACGTCAGGAGGGATATAGTAAAGTTACCAGTAGGCAGTATTTTGAGTATTTACAGCATTTGCTAAGATTGCGGATCGATAATTGGCCAGTGGGTCGGTTTTTCAGATTTGCAGTGGTGGGGTTTAGTGGCTTATTTGTTGATATGGCTATCTTTTATCTGTTATTAGATGGCTGGGGTTTACCCCTGACCCTAAGTGCAGTGCTATCGGCGGAAATGGCGATTATCAATAACTTTATCTGGAATGATCAATGGACTTTTCGGGATTTGTCTCGCCAACAGTCTGGCGGTCATCGAAGACTTAAAAGATTGTTAAAATTTAATCTGATTTGCCTGATGGGGTTAGGATTGAATGTAATAATACTCAACCTGTTGGTTTCAGTGTTGGGCTTAAATGCCTATATGGCTAAATTGGGTGCGATCGCGATCGTGACATTTTGGAATTTCTGGGTTAACCTCAAATTGAGTTGGCGAGTTACAGAGGTAAAACCGTAAATTTGGCGATTCTAGCTAGAAGTAAAACCTCATATTTATGGAAAAAATCGATCAATTTTTACACCCAAGACTTATGTGATTTAGACCCAGATGATTTGCTCAAATCCCCAGCAGGTATTGAAAACCTAAAAACTTATACATAAATCAGTTAATTGATTAGTAAATTTCATCAAAGTAGAAAATTCTATGAAGGACATAATTGATCATCATGAAAGTTTCTATAATTGTTAGCGATTTATCCTCCCAAGGGGCCGGCAGGTGGGGTGGTGCTGTGCGACCGTTTTTGTTGGCTAAAGCCCTCAAAAAAATAGACTGTGAGGTGGAAATCGTTGGTTTCTCTCGCCGAGATAAAGAGGGGTTAAGCTCTAGTCCAGATGTGCCAATCATTGCCATCCCAACTCATCCGTCCTATCCCAAGTTTTTGGCTTCAGTACCCAAATTGTTTGGTCACATTACTGGAGATGTTATTTACGCTTATAAGGTGAAACTACCCAGCTTAGGTATAGCTTTGCTACATAAAATCAAAAGTGGCTGTCCAGTAATTGTAGATATTGATGATTGGGAGCTAAGTTGGAATGGTGGTGATGAGTATCAATATAAACCCTCGATATTTCAACTATTAAAGGATATATTGGAACCGGGTGGAGCATTGCAAAACACCGATCATTCAATATATTTAAAATGGGCAGAAAAGTTAGTGGCTAAGGCTGATGCTGTCACTATTCACACTCGCTTTCTGCAAAGTCGATTTGGCGGAATCATGGTTCCCAACGGAAAAGATACGACCTTGTTCGATCCGGGTCGGTACGAGCCACACCAAAGTCGGGTAAATTATGGATTGGAAGGGTATCGGATTTTGATGTTTCCGGGTGCTCCTAGACCCTATAAAGGGGTAGAAGATGTATTGATGGCTCTCGATCTGATCGACCAGTCAGATTTGAAGTTGGTAATTGTTGGGGGTAGCCCCTATGATAATTATGATGATATACTCATGGAAAAGTGGGGACGCTGGATTATCAAATTGCCAAACTTTCCAGCCGAAAAGATGCCGGAGATCGTTGCCGCCGCCCATGTTATTGTGGTTCCCCAGCGCGATCACCCGGCGACTAGGGCTCAGTTTCCCCTGAAGCTGACCGATGGGATGGCGATGGCTAAACCTGTCTTGGCGAGCCGGGTTGGTGACATTCCCGAAATTTTAGGAGATACTGGGTATTTGGTCGAACCGAACTCTCCCGAACAAATTGCAGATACACTCAAACTGATATTTGAAGATTTAGACGTGGCTAATCATAGAGGATTACAGGCTAGACAAAGATGTGTAGAATTGTACAGTATTGAGGCGATGGCGAATGTTCTGTCTAATGTGATGGATCAAGTTATGTAAATTTTTACAACTCTGGGGAATAATTGATGTCATCGCAAAAATTACTGTTAAATTTTTCTAGAAAATACCCGATCAGAATTGTAGTGATCGTAATTCTGGGGTTTTCAGGGGCGATATTCAATGGGATCAGTACGACCCTAATTGTCCCGATTATTCTCAATATATTAGGGGTGCAAGCTAACCTAAAAGATGCCCCGGCATTGATTCAAAATATCATGTCTCCATTTGACTCAGTGCCGGAAATATACCGTCTGCCTTTAATGACAGGAGCTATTTTACTAGCGATTATTTTAAAAAATGTAACTAACTATGTTAAAAGTTTGGCGTCCAGTTCGTTAACTCGCACTTTAACCGCTGATATGAGAGAGTCAGGCTTACGGTTATTGCTGAATGTAGATTTAGACTATTACTCTCAAATGAAGGTGGGGGATATCGTCAACAGATTAGGGGGTGAAATCAGTAGAGCATCAAGTACCATTAGCACGTACATCGGGATGCTTATAACATCGATTACAATTTTAGTATTTGTGGCGATGCTGTTGGCAATTTCCTGGCAACTGACATTGGTAGCTACAGTTTTGCTTTTATTGGTTACAGCCATTAATCAGATAATAGTTAATCGCTCTAAAAGATTTGGCCAAAAATTGTCAGAACTATCAAGAGGTTACTCAATTAAGCTATTAGAAATTCTTAATGGTATTAGATTGGTTAAATCGACAGGAAATGAAGAAAAAGAATATGAACAAGTTAGTCAGTTAATTCGCGATCGCGAAAAAGCGGATTTTGAGGAGCAGGTAAACTCAGCAGCTATTGGACCCATCAATGAAGTCGTTAATATTTTAGTGATTCTTTTTTTAGTGATGATCGGCAGGATATTTTTGCAAGAACAAGTATCATCATTGGCAACCGTTCTGCTAACCTATTTATTTGTACTATTTAGAACTCTTCCCCTAATTTCCGGGTTAAATAGCTCCCGAAGTCAAGCAGCAAATAAATCGGCATCCGTAGAAATTGTGCATGACTTTTTAAGGCAGGATAACAAAAGTTTTATGAAGAATGGTGACCAAGAATTTAAGCGTTTAGAGAAGGAAATTCATTTTAATCAAATCTCTTTTGCTTATCCAGGGCATCAAGATATGGTCTTAAAAAATATCGATTTGCACTTGCAACGGGGAACTACCTTGGCCTTGGTTGGTGGTTCTGGTTCAGGAAAATCAACCTTAGCATCCCTACTCCCTCGGTTTTATGATCCCACTCAGGGTGCGGTTATGATAGATGGAAAAGATTTGCGTGATTTTGACATAAAAAGCATCCGAAAGGCTATGGGAATTGTGAGCCAGGATACATTTTTATTTAATGCCTCAGTTCGCTACAATTTAGCTTATGCCAAGCCAGATGCCACAGAAGAACAAATCATTGATGCAGCTAAACGAGCCAATGCTTATGAATTTATTGAAAATTTGCCCCAGGGGTTAGATACCCAGATTGGCGATCGCGGTGTGTTATTATCGGGAGGTCAAAGACAGCGACTAGCCATTGCTAGAGCTTTGCTACAAAATCCCGATATACTGATCCTAGATGAAGCCACCAGTGCATTGGATACAGTCTCAGAAAGGCTGGTTCAAGAAGCCATTGAAGAACTCAGCCGAGAACGGACAACTTTAGTGATTGCTCACCGCCTTTCCACTATTCAAAAAGCCGATCAAATTGCAGTTTTAGATGAAGGAAAAGTAGCTGAAGTCGGCAGCCATGATGAACTACTAGCTCAAGGGGGAAAATATGCCCGCCTCTATACTTTGCAGTTTGCCGACGAAGCCGAACGCGATCAAGCAATTATCAAGAGTTCCTACGATGTTCGGACTCGTCTCAATCCCATGATTGGTTTTCTGCAATTACTGTCAGAGGATATGATCGATGAACCCGAAGAACGCGAAGAACTCTTAAATGAGTCTTATCATTCGGCTACCCACATTCTGGAAAGTTTAGAGTTTATCGAACAAAGTGTCAAACTGCGGCTAAGTAAAAGGCAAGAATCATCCTCAAATTAAGGAATAAATTTGACATGGCTAAACATTACCTATTTTTTACTCAAAAGACTCTCCCTCAACCTAACGTAGCGAGTTTAGTTCAAGTGGTTCATTCTGCCAATGCAGCGGCTAATTTGGGCTACCAAACTGTTTTGGCTTATATGAGTCCCCAAAAGTCCACTTTTAACCCAATTGGGTTAATGCGACCCTTTAATCCCCAAAAGCCAGACCCACAACTTATTCAACAATATAATATCCAAGAACATCTGAAAGTCTCTCCCTTACCCATGCCGTGGCCTGTGAATGCCAAGTGGGGCGGTAAATGGACAAACTCTAGCACTGTTGTATCAAAATACTACTTGCCTGTTCATATCAAACCTTATACTAAAATTGTTCATACTCGAGACTGGAATTTCGCTAAAGCTGCCATTAAACATAGATTACCAGTCATCTATGAACAACACCATTATGATCAGAAAAAATTTCCGCCAGAAATTGTTAGATCTCCCTGGTTTCAAATAGCGGTTACAGTAGCAGATACCGTTAAAGATAATTTGATTGCTAACGGTATGCCTCCCGAAAAAACTATCAAACTTCATAACGGCTTTAATCACCTATTTATCTGTAGACATGAACAAGAAGCCGAAGAATGGCGACAAAAACTTATCCCAAATGAACGCAAACATCTAGTTGTTTATTCCGGGGGACTTTATCCATTTAAAGGTGTGGATATGCTCATTGATGTGGCTAAAAAATTACCCAAAATTCAATTTGCATTTGCTGGAGGTAATGAATCTCAGGTACTAGAATACCAACAGAAAGCCAAAGATAACCAAGTTGATAATGCTGTCTTTCTGGGTTTTCTCCCTCAAGAGCAACTCGCCAGTTTACTGCAAGCGGCTGATGTTTTAGCTCATCCTCATCTGATGACTGAGGCAGCCACTTTTACGTCTCCTTTAAAGTTTTTTGATTATCTGGCATCAGGAACCCCCATTGCCGCCAGCGAAATTCCTCCGTTAAGGGAATTTAAGTCATCAAATATTGCGGTGGGATGGTGTGAACCAGACCATCCCACGCTTTTCGCTGAGTGTATTGAACAAGTTTTGTCAACCTATCCGAGAAAGACAGGAGGATATCCAGAAACTATTGAGTTTGCTACTCAGTTTTCTTGTGAAAATCGAATCACTAAAATTCTCAGTTATGTCGATGAATCAATGCGACCAGAGTTAGTTAATTAATCATAGGTACAATCAAAATGGAACCCAAAATTGTTGGTATGATTACCAGTTACCCAAACGCAAATCAAACAGATTGGTTGTGGCAACAAACCCCTGCTCATTTTGGCAGATGGGGAAATATCGCGATCCAGTCAACTCATCCACATCCTGATTTCTTACTCCTGTATCAATTGGATTTTCCTAAGCCTCGTCAAAAAACTTCCTGGCGCGATCGCCTGCGAGACTTGGTTAAACCACAGCAACCATCACCCGATATCAGGGAAAAATTTAGGGGTGTTCCCAAAGAACGCATGATTTATCTGCTCCGAGAACCGCCTTTAAGTAAAGTCGTTGAAAGAACTCAATATAACTACCAGCAGGCTGAATTGTATTGTGATTATGTTTCTGGACCAGATAACTTTGCTCCAGTTCCTGATTATATGCCAGCCATTTGGTATCATCATAATTCCTTTCGAGAACTTAATGAAATGGAACCACCCACCAAAGAGCTTTTTTGTTCTTGGATTACTTCGGGAATTAATCGCAGTGAAAACCATCAGCAGAGGTTGAATTTTTTAGGACTAATGCAAGAGGTAAATGTAGAGTTTGATTTGTATGGCCGCCAGTTGCCTCCCGCCTCCAACTATCGAGGACAACTGAGTAATAAATGGCAGGGTATGGCACCTTACTACTATAATTTAGCGATTGAAAATTATGCTGACAATGATTTATATGTGAGTGAAAAGCTCTGGGATTCTTTGTTGGCTTGGTGTTTGCCAATTTATTATGGAGGACCGGCGGCCGATAAGTTATTACCACCTGGCAGTTTTCTGAGATTGCCAAGCCTGGATGAAAAAGGGTTAGAATACATTAAGGAGGTGACAGCTACTGCTGATGCTTGGTATGAAGCTAGAGAGGCGATCGCCGAAGCCAGACAAATTATTTTGCACAAGCTTAACTTACTCGCTTGGTTGGACAATTTTGCCAAAAATCATTAAGCATGGAGCAACTCAATGGCTAATAATTCTCAAGAGGGAAATACCAAAAATTCTCAAAGATTGTGGGAGTTGGATGTGCTGCGAGGAATAGCAGCATTAAGTGTCGTCTTATTTCATTACACCAGTCAGTATAGTACACTGTATGGGCATTCCGATCAAGTCTGGTTTTATTGGGGATTGGGACGACATGGAGTTGAGTTTTTCTTTATTGTCAGTGGTTTTGTGATTTTGATTACCCTGGAAAGAACGACAAGCTGTTTAGACTTTATAATCAAGCGCTTTTCTCGACTGTATCCGGCTTACTGGGTGGGGATTATTTTGACATTTACAATTACAGCGATCGCTCAATTACCAGAGCTGCAAGTCAGCTTCCCAGACGCTGTATTAAATCTGACAATGTTTCAATGGTTATTTAATGTTCCCAATGTAGATAAGGTATATTGGACCCTCAGAATTGAAATTTGTTTTTATATAATGATGTTACTTATCTATAAACTGAGACTTTTAAAGCGTGTGGAAGTAGTCGTATCAGGATGGTTAGCATTAACTTTATTCTATTCGATTAAAACTTATATGGCAAGCCGAGGATTTGGATTTTTAGAGAATGCAAATTACTTACAAGCAAATAATCATTTATTCATGGGTAGTTTAATAGCCGATAACTTTGATTATTTGTCAATGGGAATAATCGGCAACTTAAAAAGCATAGTACGCGAGCTAGTCATCATAAAATATGCACATTTATTCATAGCAGGGTTAATGATTTACAAGGTAAATAAGCAAGGCTTTTCGATTCATAGATTCCTGATAATTATGATTTGTATTTTAGCCCAAAGATTTGCTTATCCCTGGGAAAATTCTTGGTCTACAACTATTATAGTAGCAAGTTTTATAGTGTTACTATATCTGGGAACTCAGGGTTATCTGAAATGGCTCAGGTTGCAGCCGTTAATTTTTTTAGGCACAATTTCTTATAGCTTATACCTAATCCACCAAAATATCGGCTATGCCTTAATTAGACAACTTTACCAATATGGTTTTAATCCTAACCTAAGTATTATCCTAGCCATCATTTTGTCTATAGCTTTGGCATCTGCTATCACTTTTATGATAGAACTACCGGCTAATCAGTGGTTAAGGTTAAAATATCAAGAATATCAGAATAAGTTGGTGTCATCAACTTGAACCCAACTCGCGATTTTAAGGAGGTCAAAATTATGCGTGGTATTTGCAGTCTAGGTAACGATGTTGTTTATGATCAGTTAGTAGGACTTCTCAACAGCATAGATGCGATTTTGGGTCCGGAAACTCCCGTTTGTATCTATCCCTTTGACGATCGCATCGATAAAATTGCGGCGGAAATTGACCGCCGACCCAACGTCACCCTTTACGATGATCACGAATCAATCCAGCGTTGGGATAGTTTTATGGCTGCGGCGGCTCCAGAACGACTTAATAAAGAGAAATTTAGATTATATGGCGCTCATCGGCGATTTTGTGCCTTCGATGGTCCTTTTGACCAATTCATTTATATGGATGCCGATACCCTGGTCATGAACTCTTTAGATCCCGTGTTCGACAAGTTACAAGAGTATGACTGGGTAGTGTATGATTTTCAATTCACAGATCCGACTAAAATCTATAACTTACAGTCCCCAAAATTGGGAGAAGTTTTTGACAAACAGAGGATCGATTCAGAAATCTTCTGTTCCGGTTTCTACGGTTCCAAGCGCGGGGTATTTGACGAAGCAACCAGAAACGAGCTGTTATCGAATTTAAAAGCGCAAGAGTATGAGATTCTCTATCCAGGGGCGGGGGAACAGCCCTTGCTCAATTATATGGTCATGCGTTCTGGAATTCCCAGTTACAATTTTGCCAAAGGTTTGCCAGACTCACAAAAGACGGGGTGCAGTGCAACTTCCAAACATTTTGAAGAACGAGACCACATCTTGTATGATAAAGGCAATCGACTCACCTACATCCATTATATCGGCGTTCAACCTCAGTTAATTTCTCGCGTTTGTGCGGGTGAAAATCTTGGTTTTCCATATCGGGATGTATTTCTGCACTATCGCTATCTGCACGAACCGGAGCGGCGTCCAGTGTTTACCACACCCCCCAAAACTGAGAATTCCGAAACCCAACCGAGTTTGATGAAACGAATTCTCAGAAAATTGAAATTAACTCGTTAACAACAGGAGAATGTATGACCCGAGGAATTTATATTGTCGCCAATGATCGCGTCATGGACAATGCGATCGCCCTCCTGAATAGCATTCGTCGCCATAATCAGAATGTTCCCGTGGTGATGATTCCCTTTAATGAGGAATATCATCAAGTTTTTAACACCTTAAATCGTCTCCATGAGGTGCAGCTATTTCCTAACTTAGAATTCCTCGAAGAATTAACCCCAAAAGTGGGATCAATTTTTGACAGAGATTTTCTCAAACTCCCCAATAAAATGCGAAAGCTGGCAGTCTGGTTTGGGCCGCTACAAGATTTCCTTTATATTGACACTGATATTATTGTTTTTGAAGATATTGCAGCCAACCTCGATTATTTATCCGAAGTCGATTTTTTCTGCTGTGACTATCACCACGCTGGCGAAAAATTGCGAAACATTTTTTCCCCCGTCGTTCTCGAACGGAATATCTTCACTGAAACCGATTTAGAAGATGTCTTTAATAGCGGTTTTTGGGCATCTAAAAAGGGTGCAATTACCTTAGATGAACTCTACCAAACCTTACAGGAATGCTCCCAACACCGGGAGTATTTTGACTTTACACAGGGTGTCACCGACCAGCCAATTTTTAACTATCTGGTACTCAAACATATTCCCAAACGTGGTAATTTGGTCAAGCGTCCCGGAGGAGATGTCGGGAGTTGGGCCGGTTCTAAACACTTTCAGGAGCGAAACCATATCCTGTATGATAAGGAGAAACCTTTAAAGTACCTTCACTGGGCAGGTACTCCCTTAAAGCCTGGGCAAAACTATTGGGATATCTGGGAATATTATCGTTATCTCCATGAAGGGAAACCAGCATGGCAGAGAAAATTGAGCCGCTTATTTTCTTTTGTAAAACCCTAAAAACCTAGACCTAGACAAGGATTAAACCGATGACAGACGGTATCTATACTTTTGCTAATGATGTCGTTTACGACCAACTCGTTGCTTTACTGAATAGCATTGAAGTCAATGGAGGTCGAGAACTCCCTGTTTGTATTATTCCTTATAATGCTCAGTTAGATAAAATTCGTGCGGAAGTCGCTAAACGTAGCCTTGTCACTTTGTTTGACAATCAAGAATCAATTGCTTTTTGGGAAAACTTTTCAACTCAAGCCTGGAATACCCACGACAGAGCACAAAAAATTTGGGCGGAACGGGGACTTTCCTCGCCTTACCGTCTAGCCATGCATCGAAAACTCTGTAGCATTAATGGCCCGTTTGATAAGTTCGTCTATTTCGATGCGGATACGTTGTTGATGGGGCCTTTAGACGCAGTTTATGAAAAGTTAGATCAATATGACTGGGTGACAAATGATTTTCAATACAAATCCGATATCAAATATATCTTCGATCGCCCTGAAGGGCAATTCTATCAAGTTTTCGATCCCCAATATGTCAAATCCCATATTTTTTGTGCCGGTTGGTTCGCGTCGAAACGGGGTATTTTTACGCAGGCAATTTTGGATCATATATTGCATAATTTAAAAATGGGAGAATCTGATGCCATGGCGTTGTTTGGACCTGATCAATCTTTATTGAATTACATGGTTTTACGGAGCAATATTTCTTTCTACAATTTTGCCTACCATAATTTAGAACAAGCCACCGGAAGCCACTGGTCTTCTACTTTTGATGTCGTGGATAACGTGCTTTATGATAAAGGTAAGAAAATTACTTACATTCATTTTATGAGCATATCTGCTGGTAAGTTTACTCAGCTTTGCGGTGGTGAGGATGTCAAAATTCCTTATCAAGATGTGTTTTTGCATTATCGATATTTGAAATCACCGTCAGACCGTCCTCAGTTGAAGCCACCGAGTTGGTTGGTTCAGGTACAGAGGAACGTTAAGAATGCGATCGCCAAAATAAGCGATCGCGTCAGCTCAAAAATGCGTAAAATTAAACGGAGTTTATCATAATTTTTTCCGAACCATAAGTGAGCATCACAATTAATGTTTTCAATTCACCAAAACGAACAGGATAAAGCCAATGAACATCCTGCTAATGGGATATTACGGACAAAGAAATATCGGCGATGATTTGTTTGTCAAACAGCTAACCAATTATTTTTCCGGCAAATCTAATGTCGGCAAAGTTTTCGTTTTATGCAAGGAAGATTATTACCCACAAATCAGCGAAAAAGTTATTTATTTTTCCGAATCAAACTTGCCCAAATTAAAGAAGCTGGGATTGATTTTACGCAGTGATTATATCTTTTGGGGAGGGGGTACATTAAATATTGGAAGTAGCCCCCCCAAAAATTTATTGAGGCTGAAAACTTTATCCAAATTAATGAGCAAAGGCTTTGGATTTTTGGGAGTGGGTTTGGAAGGGAGTAATTCCGAAAGCTACCCGTTATTTGACAAGTGCTATTTGCTCTACCTGAGAGATAAGTATTCTTATGAACTGGCTTTAAATCATTTTAAGAATACACAATTTATTTGTTTGGGAGGAGATTTGGCTTTTTTAGAACTCAGTTTTTACGAACCATTTATCGCGACCAAAAATAGGTCTGAATTCAAAAATATATCATTTTCTGGTAAATATTGGTGGGGAGAAGGAAGAGGTGAGTTTTATGCCAAACAGTTGATTCCAGTTATTGAAAAATATAACTCAGTTATTCATTTACTTCCCAGTCATGTGGGAGACGAAACAAATGACAATCAGTTTCATGAATTGTTGAGGAAGTATCTGCCAGAGAAAAATTGCCAATTACACTCATGACAAGAACCACAAGAATTTATCAAAATTTTAAGTGAAATGGACTTTCACCTCGGAAACCGACTGCACTCAATTATCATTGCTGATATTTTAGGAGTTCCCAATATAGGTATCCAAAAATTTGGCTCTAAAATTGACAACTATCTTCAGAAAACAGGGGTACTGCCACAGGAGAGAAGGGTCGATGTCCTGGGAGAGATTGGACTAGACCGGATGGAGAAAATTTTCACCCAATATCAGCGTCCAGAGGCATTTATTAGAAATGAGTCTGAACAAGTCAAAAAATGTTTGGAAATCATTGGGCAGTAAAAACTAATTGTCAATGCAATTTCCTTCTGAAACTTGGGTTGATTCATCTATATATTCTCAGTTAAATCGGATATTTTTTCAAGATTTCTCTGGCAGCATCTTCGACATCCGAAGCGTCTTCAACAAATTTACACAAGGGAATTTGATGAGTCCAAGTTTCGTAGAAAGATTTGTTTTTGTAGTAAGAATTTGCCAAAAAAACGTGGGGAATTTCTAATAAAAGGCAAAGGATGTGACCGTGGAGACGGTTGGTAATAACTAAACCGTGGGGTTTAAACTGATAAACTCCATCATGCATAAATTTCCAGGAGTTAAGATGCCAAGAGGGGTTATCCATTTGCCGAAATTTAGCAACATAGGGATGGAATAACTTCCACTGTTGCCGAGAAAACCATTCCTTTAATCTACCTTGTCGAATGAGAGTGGTTAAGCCTTTGATCGATAAAGCACTCGGAGTCCCTTGATACTCGTAGGATGCCCAATCCTGTGTCACCACATTGGGCAAATTCAGGGTTTTTGGCGCTGAGTCTTTGTTTAACTCTTTCCCGGTTCGACAATGGTAAAGGATCGAATTAGAACGATGATTTTTGTTTGCCAAACCTGGCATATTAACCAGTTGAAAAGCCAGATCGGGAGCTTTGAAAACTCGACAGCTATGGAAATATTCAAGGGCGATATCGTAACTGTAATTTTCTCGCGCAAATATGGTCAGATTGGGGTGGGAGTTAAATAGATTGGCGACCTTATTTAAACGTTCCTTATCCGTAAAATAAATGCTTTGGGATAGGATAATTATTGGGCGATCGCCATACTCCGAAATAATCTCTTCATAAAAATTTATATGTTTATAAATATCGTTTAAATTCCCTCCACCCGTAAAGATTAGAGGAGATTGTTGATCGAGCTTTTGCTCAATCTGATCTTTTGATAACTTCTGAACTGCGACATGGTTGATGGTACAGCCAACCACGTCAGTTAGATACAAAATTGCTCCTAACCAAATTAAGTGGTCTCCTATATTCCCATAATTAGGGTAGTTAAGCAATGCACAGTTTTCAAAATTTCCTAAGTTTCCCAAAGCCTTATGCAGCTCTTCCTTCATCATTTCTGGTTTGGAAATATCCATTTATTTTTCCTGATTAGTAAATACAAGTTGGGAGATTCTAACCATAATAAAATTCCCAATCTTTCAAGGCTTTAATGCGAGCCCAGTTTAACCTAGAGTGGTACTTCAGTTTAAATTTAAGTTCGTCTCCCATGGTTTTCAGTTTGGAATTAGGCAGTTTTTCCGTTGGGTCTTTAGAAGCATCCAGATGTCTCCTCACTTTAATTAAATCTTGAAAACCGTGGGTATTAACAGTCCATCCCACCTGAGCAGCCGCTAAACCGATCGCATTTCCATCTCCTCGATGAATTTGTCTCAATTCCAAATATCTGCCAATTCTACCCCACTGTTTAATAAACTCTTTTTCTCTGCCTTCATCCCTCGCCACAATATACAGAGCTTCTTGAATCCAAAAGGTATTCTCTAAGGAAATCCCTAGTTTGGAGGCTATTTTTTGAAAAGCTTCTCGTTCTTTCGGTATTTTTTCTCCCAGATATTTCTCTTTCGCATCAAGATGGCCGATAATATTTTGGAATTTACCTTCGCCAGATGTAATTCCAGGCTGCCAATCTATTTCCGGAACTTCTTCAATAATTGTTGTATCGGCATCAATATGAATAGCAACCCGAAATAATGATAAAGCCTTTTCAATTACGAAACGGCGATCGTGGAAACAGTAGAGGACACCCTGAGACTGATGAGGAAACGCTAAAATATTGTTTTGATCCCTTAAATCTTCCGGTAAGTCTGTATAAACGACTAATGAAGTTCCTGGAGAATACTGTTGGATATCCTGAGCCAGTTGTTTCACTAACCGTCGGTACTTTTCACCCAGAGCCAAGGTACAAAAACAAAAATCTTTATCACGGTTAATCATGATTTGTCCCTACTATGGCTATATATCCCATCTTACCATAGATTAGAGTTGAAGGTAGTTCTCATTTGTGTTGTTTTGTAAAGTAATTATAACCATAACTGGGGTCTAACTCCTGATCCAGTTTTTTCTCGATAAAATCGATGTCCTCTGGTGATATTTTATCTTGATACCCTCCCACTTTTGCTTCTCTGACTTTTAAGGATTCTTGATCGATGTTTGGATTGGTTTCGTTTGGCAACTTACTCTGAGTTTCTTTCTCTCTCATTTGCTCAAATGATGCCCGTTTTACTGCTTCTTGAATTAAGCTGTCACTAACTTGTACATCCAAGAATTTCATGACTTTTGTCAACTCTCTCTGAGTATCTTGACGGATATCCTCATATCGTAATAGCAAAAATGATTTAGGTAGATCATGATATCCCTTCCAGGCATTACATAAAGCGATGAAGTCGTCCAGATAATACCCTTCGCGAATGAATTCTGATAAACTCTTAGGAATCCATTTAGGACTTTTATCTCTCTTAGTTTTGAGAAAATAGTTAGATATCACAGCATCTCTCGGATCTCGAACTAATAAAATTATGTTCTTGTCTCGGTAATCCTCTGGATTCTTAAATCGCTCGTGGACGGCTTTTACATAAGGAATTTTAGGACTTAATTCGGCAAAATAGGAAATATTTTCTGGGTCTATATTCTTCAAGCCTGATAACGATTGGAAGACATTTCCAATCATGACCCGCAGCCAAGTTCTGCCACTATTCGGTTGTGATATGATTAAGTATTCAGCCGCATCACGCTCTCTTTCTTCGTTGCTTTTATGAGGGTCAATAATGGCTTGAATTCGCTTTTTGAGAGCCAGAATTTTGGTTTTCATGAGATTTAGTAAACCTTGCTAATTTCACTACAACCAGACCAGATCAGATGATTTATCAAACATCATATTGATGTGTTTAAATACATTTAACCAGGAAAAATCTGGTAGCCGGAAGTTTCTGAGTATTGCACAATCTCAAAAATCAGACGTGGAGGTATCTCTCGATCGCACCATAACAGGAAAGTATAAATAGCACAATTGACACCCAAAAATCGCCTTGGTAAAACCAAGATATACAGGCGATTTACTTCACGTCCACTAAAAAACAGCTATGCTTGCTCATAGTCCCGCCATTTTGAGTTTATCAATAGTTGGGTACAATGTAAAGCATTTTGGTAAGAATTTCTAAATAATAAACTAGCAGCACTGGGTTGATGGTGGAGGATTATCTACCCTCTCCGTTGCCACACAGTCGCTCAATACTTCTTCTGATAATAACTCTGAGGGGGACTCGCAAACCCCTGGCTTTCGTCCCGACACCCACTTAAAGGGTAGGGATGCGGGGATGAAAGCGAATGGATCTAACTCTGGGGATGAAATGGATGTGCTTTTACTCCATTGAGATAGAGTTCCTCTTGTAGGACTTGTTCATAAACCCTGGGGAGGGAACTGGTCATCATATTATCCTCAATGCCATATCCTAAACTGGTCCAAGTTCCTGAGAGCAACTTCAAAACTTCATTGAGTCGTCCCTCTTGTAACATTTGGGAAATATCGACACCCCAAAAATCCTGATCCAATAACCAACGATAAACTACTATGTCTTGATATTCCGCCTCAAAACTATAGGGATGCCAATACCAAAATCTAGCAGGTTTGGGATGGTAGCGATCGGCCATCTGTTCCCAGGTAGATGATAAAAACTGGTAACGTCCGGCTGCCGTGGTGCATTTACCTTTATTTGGTCCGGCAACAATGGTAACACAGCGATCGGGGTGGCGACTCAAATCTGAGACATACTTGCCACCGTAGATGACATGATAGGGTCGCGGATAATTAGATTCACTGGCTGAAATTGTCCGCATGAGCGATCGAATGTAGGGATCACCTCCGCGCATGACCAAAGCCGGCCATTCATGACTAGGATTGTAGTCGATCGCCACCCGACTTTCACCAAATCGGGTAACAACCTCACCCCATAGCCAACCGACCCCCCAGAGTAGCAAAAAACTCAGTAACAGAGGTTTCAATAACCCTCCTCTGCGCCGAGTCCGTCGATATGGCATCCCCGCCAATGGTGATGGCATCATTTCAGGAGTCCAATCGTCGCCAGCTATAGTTTTCGATCGCACCACACGGCGATCGCGTCTTCTAGGGGGTCTTGATTCGTGCATAATCAACTCTTAAAGCACACTAGCGAACAACTGGGGGAGGGAGTTTTGTGGCTCCCCCGGCTTACTGACAACTTCCACAATTTTATTACGAGCCTCTGGCACAAATAAAGCCTCGACAGAAACTTCAGCCACCTGAGTCCGGGGAATACTGCCATCAAACAAAGTATCTGGGCCAGCCATCACAATAGGATAATCAGTCTCCTCATTTTTCAAACCCCCAGGCCTAACAATAGTATAAGTCAACCCGCTATTTTGTAGATACTCCTCAGCTTGTTTCTTCCACAGCAAAATCAACCAGAACAGATTGAGAGGGTGAAAAAACTGGGACACACACAAAGACGAGACCAGTACCAAATGCTCAATCCCCTTATCCTTAGAAACATTGACCAAATTCTTAGTCCCCTCGTAGTCCACCCGATAGGGACCTGTGAAGTCGAAACTGGGAGTCGCACCCGTTGCACACAAAACCACGGTACTATCACCGATACAATCTACCAAAGTTTTGGGGTCCAATACATCCCCAACCACAATCTCGACTTGATCGGCCGGAAACATACCCTTAGCCTTCTCCAAATCTCTAACCATAGCGCGGACAGGGATTTGCCGTTGACAAAGAGCCTGGACAATTCGGCGACCTGTTTGACCTGTCGCACCTGCTACAAATGCCTTCATCTGTTACACCTATGCTCAACCCAGTGAAATGCCAGCCATTTTTCCTAAAAAAATAATGGTAGATTTATTGTAGCGGTTTTACCGAGCTACAAGGCATTCTAGTACATAGAAGCATAAGGCATATTCGAGGAGAACCCATCATGCCACAAAATTTCGTTAGATCTCAGCCAGTAGCAGCATCTGAGCAAGACCTAAATAACCCCCGTGATATGCAGCCTTCCGACCTTGAACCCCAAGACTCCACAGAACAACCAGAACAAATGTGGTTTCACACCGACTACGACGACTGCATGGAGATGTTTGCAGACTTGGAGACTGTGGCCGAATATCTGGGACATCATCGAGGTTGGTTCTGTCGATGCGCGCAACCGATGAAAACTGAACCCATTGGCGAAAACTCCTATTCTCTGATTATTGGACGTTTCGGTGCTTTTGGCTATCAAGTAGAAGCTAGAGTCGGTTTAGAATTAGTTCCCCCAGATGAAGCTGGAATCTATCGTATCCGCACCACACCAATTCCTGATTATGTTCCCCCTGGTTATGAGGTTGATTTTCAATCGACTATGAAACTGGTGCAACTTTCGGTTGAGGAGGTCTGCGAGAAATACCAAGTGGAACCGGAAGATTGTCCGGCGATCGTGACTGGGGCTAAATGGCATTTAGATCTAGCTGTGGGGGTGAAGTTCCCCAAGTTCATTTTGGATATGTCGCGGGCGCTAATTCAGAAAACCGGAGATAGCCTTCTCAAGAAGATAGTCAAACAGGTTTCTCGTCGCCTTAGTTACAAAACCCAACTAGACTTTCACACTACCCAAAACTTATCATTTCCCAAGAAACGCAAAAACCGCTAGTTATCTGTAGGGTGCGGTAGGGGGATAATTGCTGATGCCTTGGTAGCAACCCCCCACCCCGGTAGCTTGGTCTACGATTTATAGATATAACTACATATTGCTGATAATCCGTTGCAGGATTTCTACCCCTGTTAGGGCTTGCCACAAAAACAGTCCTAACAATACTGTGTTCAAGCCGATATGAGTATATCGGGCCCAATTAACCCCCTTTTGCATCAGGGGACTCAGAGAAGCTGAAACCGCCACCATTCCAGTCATCCCTAATCCTACTAGGAGATGAGGGCCAACAAATAATTTATGATTGTTGATATAGGTGACACTCATTCCACCAATAGAGCCTAGCACCATCAAAGCCAGGATTAGCGAGCCGACTTGATAATGTTTGCTATTGAATTTTCCCTTGATCAGTTCTTTTTTCTGTTCCCCCTCGGATGACCTGGTGCGCCGAATTTGCACCCCTAAGTACATTGCGTAAATTGTTAGGGCTAACAACACCCACATAATCGCTGGGTGAATAAAATTCAGGTAGGGTTTGATAGTATCTGGAATTGGCAGATCCATAGTGTTCTCCGAATCGGTAAAATGATGAAATCTTCATAAAACTTAGCATATTACTGATCAGTTGTGTTTGTGATATCTTGCCACTGTGGGAATTTACTTATGTTATGGGCTAAAAAGATTGACTGTTTTTGATAGATCCTGCGAAGATGCAATTGGCAACTGCGGGGTTCTCTATTATGGAGTCATCGTAGTTCTGTCCTCCAACCAACGAGTGGGATGAGAAAAACATTTCATGGGTTCAACAACACAGCGGGACAGTACCTTAGTTAGAGCGGTTAAGAGGGGTAATGTAATTAACACCCGCGCTCTCCTGGCTAAGGGGGGAAATGCTAATGCTAAAGATCGTGATGGTGTTACGGTGTTAATTTTGGCAGCACAGGCAGGATACTTGGAGATTTTGCAGGTGTTGGTGCAACGATCCGCAGATGTTAATTATGCTAGTCGTCGCTATGGTATCACGGCTCTGATGGTGGCGGCGGCTCATGGTCAACTTGATTGCGCTCGTTTGCTACTACAAAGTGGCGCTAATGTCAATGCTCAAAATGAGGACGGTAGCACGGCTCTGATGGCTGCTACCCATCGGGGCGATCGCTCTATGGTAAAATTGCTATTGAATGAAGGAGCTGATGTTAATGCGATCGACAGCGCCGGTGATACGGCCTGGAAATTAGCCCTATCACAAAACCATCTCGAAATTGCTGAAGACCTCCGGCAAGCTGGGGCTGTCTTAGATCCATTACCTGATTCTGGCATATTATTTCAGGTGGTTGCCTCTGGTCGCCCTGAAAGACTCCCCACCTGGTTAGACATGGGTTTAAATGTCAATGTCTGTAATGAGTCTGGGGAAACTCCCCTTATGGTGGCTACTGATAGGGGAGACTGGCAAATGGTAGAATTACTCATCCGAGCTGGGGCTAATGTTAATGCCCGCAATATCGATGGTAGCACGGCTCTCATGGGGGCGGCGGCTATGGGTCAATTATCTATCGCTAGTGCCTTGCTTAAAGCTGGGGCTGATATTTATACTGGCGATCGCGATGGTGAAACTGCCCTACATTTGGCAGTCCTAGAAGGACACCAGGATATGGTGAAACTTCTGTTGGGTTGGGGTGCTGATGTTCATGCGGTTAATCGCTTTGGCGATATCCCCCTGATGTTAGCAGCTATCCAGGGACATAGTGACATTATGACTCTGTTAGTCCCTCGTATTTCTCGCGATCGCCGTGATGCTCTTCTTAATGCTAAAATCAGTGGCGAAACTCCTCTTTCTTTGGCTATTCGCCAGGGAGATTTAAACGCTGTACAAATCCTGCTTAATAGTGGTGCCGATATTCATCTGACTACAGAAGGCGGTAAAACTCCCTTGATGACCGCCGCTGAAGTGGGAAATGTGGCGATTATTGAACGGCTACTTCTTACCCCAATTGACCTGAATCTTCAGGACGAAAAGGGAGCTACAGCTTTGATGTGGGCCGCTCATCGTGGTCATCAGTTCGCAGTTCAATTGCTCATTGAACGCGGTGCAAATATTAATCTTAAACATCGTGGGGGTTTTACAGCTTTAATGTTAGCCGAATTTAACCGACATCACGAAATTGTTAAGCTTTTGAGAGCCGCTGGCGCTCAAGAATAACTTGATTTTTTATTCAATTAACCAACCCTCGCGCGGAAAGAATAGAGGTTGACAGGGACGGCGAGGAATGCTATTATAGATGTATAGGTGCGAGACGTTTAGGAGTTAAATAAGGCTGCAATGCCTGAAATAACCTCCTAGTGGGACTTCCACCCCTGGGTAGAATATAAGGGATTTGCACCCCTAACCATCCCATAACTGTTTATATGTCCCGACGCTTGGAGAAATCTAAGCAAGGCAGGGAACTCAAGGTCATAAACCAACTGAGAAATCAGGGCGTTGAGAGTAACGGCGATAGCCACACCCAGTTTTGGGAATCACAACCCATCAGATTGAAGCGGGGAACGGAAGGCGTGAGGGAAACCTATTCCCAATAATCCGACCACTGCCAACCATCCATGACTAAGGAAATCTGAATGTTCCGGCTTGAACCATCGTAATTATTAAGGTAGCGAAATAGGTTGACACGCTACGTTCAAAAGAGCAAGGGGAAAAGTAGGGTTCTCTATGCAACACCTACACAGACCTTTAAAAGTACCCCGGTGGATAGGACAAATCTAAAGATGGAATGCCCGTATAAACGGAACGTTTCAACCCCTTTTAGGCTCTCGAGTGGTAGGATGTACCTGCACAGTAGTGAAAGTGTAAGCGCATACCTTTAAGGGGAAAGGATGTGACTGAAAGCCAATGCCTAACTGTAATGGTTAGGATATGCCCACTAGTCACGGTGTGGATATAGAGATGGCGACAATTAGGAGTGTTTACGACGATAGCGAGTTTAAAGACTACGATGTTGTATTGAGCTCTAAAAGTTGAAGTCACAAAGCCGGAAGTTGTTATCCTGTTCCCGATGTCAAAAGGGGTATCCACATCAGGAGCCGTGTGATGTGAAAGTATCAAGCACGGTTTTGTATTGGAGTTGGGGAAGGTGAATTCCCTTTCGACCATAACTTAAATAATGGAAATATATTCATCTACGAAAAAAAGCATATATATCGATTATTTAAAATATACCATGAAGCCCAGGCAAAAGTCAAGTCCCCTGCCTCGAATCGGGCTAATTTTTAACATTAATTAAAATTTGTTACAAAACTTAACATAAATGGGAATATCATGATTATTTCCCAGGAGGTTGAGCAATTGACGCTCTCGGGGGTGAAGCAAGGGAAATTGGGGAATGAGTCTCGATACAGGTTAGATGAGAAGGACGCTAGTTAAGGATCTTCACGACTTGTTTAACTGCTGAGGACAGAGGGGGGGAACTAGCTACGCATTCGGTGGGGTAGGTGTCGTGACTAAAATAAGGTAGGGGCGCAAGGCACTTAGTCTGCTAAAGAGAGTGTGGGTTAGCTGGCTGGTGAACTTTTCAGGTGTACAAATGGGCTACATATTCTCCATAGCCGTTATAAATTAATGTGGGTTGAGTGTCCCAGGAGAAACTCGGACCATTACCAACAATGCGTTCGGTAGCTTGAGACCAACGGGGATGAGGTTTGTTAGGGTTAACATTAGCGACAAAGCCATATTCGTTAGGGACTAAGGTATTCCAAAATGTGGGAGGTTGGTGGTCTAAAAATTCGATTTTTACAATAGATTTAGCGCCTTTAAAGCCGTATTTCCAAGGTAGAACCATGCGTAAAGGTGCGCCATTTTGTTTGGGGAGAGTTTTACCATAAATTCCGGTGGCCAAAAATGCCAATTCATTAGCCATTTCCTGAATGGTTAATGCTTCGGTATAGGGCCAGGGATAATTAGTAGCCCAGAAACCAGGACCTTTGGTGATTTTGGGGTCATAAAAGGAAGTGAAGCGGACAAATTTGGCGGCGCTGGTGGGTTCAACGTCGGCCATGAGTAGACGCATGGGAAAACCGACCCAGGGAACTACCATCGCCCAGGCTTCGACACAGCGAAATCGATAGATTCTTTCTTGGAGGGGGAATTTTTTGTGTAAATCGTCGATATCGTAGGTGCGGGGATTTTTGACGAGTCCTGAGACTTCTACTCGCCAGTTATCGGTAGGGAGGTTTTGGGCGGCTTCCCAAATAGATTTAGACCCGCCAAATTCGTAGTAGTTGTTATAACGGGTAGCAAGGTCTTCGGGGGTAGTGGCTGATGGGAGGTTGGTAAAGTTAGGGTTTTGGGGTAGGTTGGGATAGGGAGTTTGGGTAGTATGGAAGCTGGCAGAGGTGCGATCGCATCCCTGTAGGGGTAAAATAGAGGCGGCCAGTCCGGCGCCGACTACTTGTTTGATAAATTTACGGCGGTTGACAAAGGCTGATTCTGAGGTAATCAGTTTTTCGGGTAGTTGCCAGTCGGGAGATATGCGAATTAGCGACATATTAGGGTTTTGCGTTTGATTACAATGGTTTTTATGTTACGCTCTGTGGCTACCCAGGCGTGAAAAGCATATCATATAATTAGAATACACCGAAACAATGCCTGGTTATGAGTTACTGCATGAATCCCCAGTGTCAGCACCCGCAGAATTCTCCTGGTCAAAAGACTTGTAAGAGTTGTGGAGCTAGTTTGCACCTGAAAGACCGCTATCGGATGGTGAGAATTTTAGGAGAAAGTGCTAACAGTCGGACTTTTTTGGCTGTGGATGAAGATAAGCCGTCTAAGCCTCAGTGTACGATTAAGCAATTTATAGGTTCACCGGAAAATATTGATTCTCGAACCGGTGAAATTGATTGCTATAAGCCTATAGAAGTGGATTTGAGGTGCAGAGCGCGGGAGTTGGAGAGAATTGGTCACAATGCTTTGATTCCAGAACTTTGGGCGAGTTTTGAAGAGAATGGCTCTAAGTATTTTGTTCATGAGTATATTCGCGGGCGCAATTTGGCGGACGAATTGGCTAGTGATGGAGTATTTGGAGAAATCCAGATTTGGGAGCTACTTACGTCTGTTCTTCCGGTGCTAGAGGTTGTCCATGACAATGGTATTGTGCATGGGGATATTAAGCCGGAAAATATTGTTCGTTCCCCTCAATATGATGGTTCTGGGGGTAATCGTTTGTCTCTGGTGGATTTTGGGTCGGCTATTCCTCTGGTGGAGGTTGAACAATACCCTGGTGAACGGATGATGGGGGCGGCGGAATATGTGGCCCCGGAACAAACTCAAGGACATTTTGATGGGAGAAATGATCTTTACAGTTTGGGGGTGACTTGTCTGCACTTAATGACGGATGTTTCGCCTTTTGAGTTGTTTGATGTTAAATCAAATACTTGGGTGTGGCGAGACTACATTAAACGCCCTGTTAGCCGTCGCTTGGGAAGGATTTTAGATAAGTTGGTAGAGCGAAATCCTGCCCGCCGTTATCAGTCGGCATCGGAGGCGATCGCTGCTTTAAAACGGGGACCAACGGCTGGGGCGTTTGCAGAAAGTTCTGACCAACAGTGGATTCTGACAGCCTGGGGTGGAATTGCGCTGACAATACTGTCTCTGATTTTGGCTTCGCGATTGCCGACTCGAGTTCCCGAAACCCCGAGTCGCCCTGAAATTCCGGTGAGAAGGATGCCGGAGGTTCGCCCTAACTATAACAGAAACAGACCTAATAATTATCGTCGCGGTTATCAGAACAGACAATCTTCTGGGGTGCGGACTTTGCGATCGGGTGATGGGCCTATTTGGTCGCTTGCTATTACTCCCGATGGTCAATTGGTAGCTAGTGGTCAGACTGATGGCTCGATTAACTTGGTGGATATTGATACGGGGACTGTAGTTAATACTTTATCTGGTCATAACCAACCGGTTGGTACAATAGCGATCGCTCCTGAAGGTCGATTTTTGGCGAGTGCTGGGGGTGATGGCACTATTCGGATTTGGGACTTGTGGAATAGTCGTCTGGTGCGGGTGTTACCTGGTCATCGGAGTTGGGTTCATGCTTTGGCTTTTAGTCCTGATGGTGCTAGTTTGGCTAGTGCGGGAGGTGATGGGTCGATTCGCTTGTGGAATGTTGACACCGGCTTTGAGGAAAGAACTTTACGGGGTTACGGGGAACAGATACAGGCGATCGTTTTTAGTGCTAATGGTGAAATGTTAATCAGTGGTAGCAGTAATGGTTTGCTGGAATTATGGGATCGGGAAACTGGTCAATTGCGGCGGAGTTTAGCGGCTCATCCTCAAGCTATCTGGTCTTTGGCTGTTAGTCCTGATGGTCAAACTCTGGCTACGGGAAGTTGGGATCGTACTGTCCGCCTATGGGATTTAAATCGCCTGGAGTTGGAATATTTTACGAGTCTCCCTCTGCAAACTTTGACGGGCCATGGTGATAAAATTCAATCTCTGTCTTTTAGTCCTGATGGTCAAACTCTGGCTAGTGGGGATTTTGATGGTACTATTAAGTTATGGCCAATCGAGCCAGGGGGCTTAACGGGGACCATGAAAGGTCATCAACACTGGGTGAATGTGGTTTTTAACCCGGTTGAGACAACTTTAGTTAGTGGCAGTTTTGATAATAGTATTAAGGTGTGGCCCATGGGTTGGTGACGAGGTAGGTCAGCTAATGATTGTTATTTGGGGGTTCTGACGCGAGGCGGCTATGGGTTTATAATCATTAAACATGGGTATCAAACCAGTTTAAAATGCGATTCCATGCCCACCAAGGGTCACGATCGCCCCATTGTTTTTGACAGGATTTACTGCTAATATGGCAGACGTGCCCTCCTGATGGGGTTAGCCATAGGTCGATCGCTTTATTCTGTTTAGCGATCGCTTTTAAATCAGGGATAATGCTTGGGTCAAATAGGGGATCATCTTGGGCATATAAAATTAGGGTTGGTTTGTGTAATTGGGGTAAAATTTGTAAGCCACTACTGGCAGTAAAATAGTCTTCTACTGTGGCAAATCCTAGTTTTTCAATGACTAATTCGTGATCAAAACTGCGAATTGAGTTAACTCTAGCTATGGCTTCGGGATTGAAAATATTGGGGTGATTTTGATTGAGTTGATGGGCGAGTATTTGCAGTTGGCGGGTAATGGCTTTTTCTAAATACTTCCCGACGGGATGATTTTCTAAATAGGTTAGGGATCTATTGGAGTCTAAACTAGGACACATTACGGCGGCACCAGCTATGTCTAAATTACTGGAACTTTGGGCGGCTTTTAACCCCCATAAGGCTAATTGACCCCCCAAGGAAAAACCTAATAACCTTAGGGGGGCTGGACAACCTAGGGCGAGTGACTGGTTAGCAATTTCTACAAAGTCTTCTCCTTCATATAAGCCGTCAGATTGCAGGGTGGGTGAGAGTTTCCCGGTTTTTCCATGGGCGCGCCAGTCGAATAATACTACAGCATAACCACGGGCGAAGGCTTGGCGACCTAGTATTTTTAAAAACCACTGATTTTCTAAGTCTCCTACAATGCCATAAGTGGCAATTATTGTGCCTTTAGGATTGGGGGGAATTGCATAAATACCAAAGATGGGGACACCTCCCGCCCCGGTGAATATTTTTTGTTGATAAGGGGGTGGTGATTCGTGGGTGTGATTTTGCCAAGTTTTGCTAATTTGCAATGCTGTATAAAGGGTCATTATTAACCCGTTTTTGAGGAAAAATGGGGGGCGATAACTGGGGGATGGCGACATGATTGGATTTAATGATGATTATTTATGGTAGGGCTTTTTGATGGATAATTAATTCTACTAAATTATCGATTAGGCGATCGGCTGTCATGGGTAGGGAATCTTTGCCTTGCAAAATCTCTTGGACTACCATATAATGAATTGGGGAACCTACGAAGATTCGGGCTGTGGCTTCGGGGTCGGTGATGGTCAATTCTTGGCAGGTTTTTAAATACTCTGTCAGGGTTTCTATGGCGGGCTTGACTAGGGCTGTTAAAAATACTTGGGCTAGGTCTGGGCGTTTTCCTGACTCGGAGACGATTAACCGGATCAAGCCAAGATATTCGCGATCGCTTATATTTTCCATTAGTATTCGCGTGGCTAAGTCTCGTAACACTAACTCTGGTTTCCCTGATAGGGGTGGCGACCTCTCGGAGTTTTTCTGAGGCTATCCTTTTGACTAGGGCGGTAAACAACCCATCTTTGTCGGAAAAATGACTATATAGGGTTTGTTTGGACACCCCGGCTGCTTTGGCGAATCTATCGATCTGATATATGAGCTTATACCTTGATAGAATCTGCCTTTTAAATCATATATCGGAGTAGGTGTGATCGCATGGTTATTAACTTCTCCCTAGCCAATTAAAAGGAGTTAATCCTAGCGAATTTTAGCTATTTATATTGGTAGTTTAGTTAGGGAAAAATTCCAATATATAGGGTAATTATAGGCAGTTTTTTAGATAACAATTAACCACATATTATGTCTAGTCAAACTTATCCTAAATCGGTGATACTAGGGTAAATGGAGTTATTGGTTATACATGATAACTGATCACCCCATTTACCCCCCTAGATCAGGTTTTGGCTTGGGAATTCCGCCGGATTACTCTAAGTCCCGACGTTTGGGGTTTCGTGAGGGGTCATTGGATAAGAATCCAAAGATAAATAAGCCTACGAAGAAGAGGACAACGATGTTAACGATGATTTTCAGAGTTACCATTGTTTTATTACTCCCTGGGGAATCTGTTTTTGATTGGGTTATGCAATTTGCACTGTTTTCCCATCATATCTTAATTTGGGCTTTGGTTTAAGGATTTTATGGCTTTCTGGGGCGATCGCTTTCTGAACCAGTGTTGAATAAATAATCAAGTGTATAGCCATATTTGCTCCATCGTTAAATAGTAGCAGATGTGGCGGTGGATGTCAAGGGGAGCTGGGGAGAGGTGGCGATCGCTTTCTGGGGGGAGGGTTGAATAAAAAATCAAGCGTATAGCAATGTAAAAAAATCTATTTTAGCAGATGCGGCGGTAGGTGTCAAGGGGAGATGGTGGAGTTGACAGGTGGAAGGTCGGGGGAAGTCCGAGAGTTGACAGGTGACAGGTGGGGGAAGTCCGAGAGTTGACAGGTGGGAGGTGACAGGTGGGGGAAGTCCGAGAGTTGACAGGTGGGAGTTGGAGAGTTGGGAAGTTGACAGGTGACAGGTGAGGAAGTTGGAGAGTTGGAGAGTTGACAGGTGACAGGTGTGGGAAGTCCGAGAGTTGACAGGTCCGAGAGTTGGAAAGTTGGGAAGTTGACAGGTGACAGGTGGGGGAAGTTGGAGAGTTGACAGGTGGGAGGTGGGGGAGTTGACAGGTGGGGGAGTTGACAGGTGACAGGTGACAGGTGACAGGTGGGGGAAGTCCGAGAGTTGACAGGTGGGAGTTGGAGAGTTGGAGAGTTGACAGGTGACAGGTGGGGGAAGTCCGAGAGTTGACAGGTGGGGGAGTTGGAAAGTTGGAAAGTTGACAGGTGACAGGTGAGGAAGTTGGGAAGTTGACAGGTCCGAGAGTTGACAGGTGGGGGAGTTGGAAAGTTGGAAAGTTGACAGGTGACAGGTGAGGAAGTTGGAGAGTTGGAGAGTTGACAGGTGACAGGTGTGGGAAGTCCGAGAGTTGACAGGTGGGAGTTGGAGAGTTGGAGAGTTGACAGGTGACAGGTGAGGAAGTTGGAGAGTTGGAGAGTTGACAGGTGACAGGTGTGGGAAGTTGGAGAGTTGACAGGTGGGAGGTGGGGGAGTTGGAAAGTTGGAGAGTTGGAAAGTTGACAGGTGGGGGACTTGACAGGTGACAGGTGGGGGAGTTGACAGGTGGGGGAGTTGACGGGTGACAGGTGACAGGTGACAGGTGGGGGAAGTCCGAGAGTTGACAGGTGGGAGTTGGAGAGTTGGAGAGTTGACAGGTGACAGGTGGGGGAGTTGGGAAGTTGACAGGTCCGAGAGTTGACAGGTGGGGGAGTTGGAAAGTCCGAGAGTTGACAGGTGACAGGTGAGGAAGTTGGAGAGTTGGAGAGTTGACAGGTGACAGGTGTGGGAAGTCCGAGAGTTGACAGGTGGGAGTTGGAGAGTTGGGAAGTTGACAGGTGACAGGTGAGGAAGTTGGAGAGTTGGAGAGTTGACAGGTGACAGGTGTGGGAAGTCCGAGAGTTGACAGGTCCGAGAGTTGGAAAGTTGGGAAGTTGACAGGTGACAGGTGGGGGAAGTTGGAGAGTTGACAGGTGGGAGGTGGGGGAGTTGGAAAGTTGGAGAGTTGGAAAGTTGACAGGTGGGGGACTTGACAGGTGACAGGTGGGGGAGTTGACAGGTGGGGGAGTTGACGGGTGACAGGTGACAGGTGACAGGTGGGGGAAGTCCGAGAGTTGACAGGTGGGAGTTGGAGAGTTGGAGAGTTGACAGGTGACAGGTGGGGGAGTTGGGAAGTTGACAGGTCCGAGAGTTGACAGGTGGGGGAGTTGGAAAGTTGGAAAGTTGACAGGTGACAGGTGGGGGAAGTCCGAGAGTTGACAGGTTGGAAGTCCGAGAGTTGACAGGTGGGAGGTGGGGGAGTTGGAAAGTTGGAGAGTTGGAAAGTTGACAGGTGACAGGTGGGGGAAGTCCGAGAGTTGACAGGTCCGAGAGTTGGAAAGTTGGGAAGTTGACAGGTGACAGGTGGGGGAAGTTGGAGAGTTGACAGGTGGGAGGTGGGGGAGTTGGAAAGTTGGAGAGTTGGAAAGTTGACAGGTGGGGGACTTGACAGGTGACAGGTGGGGGAGTTGACAGGTGGGGGAGTTGACGGGTGACAGGTGACAGGTGACAGGTGGGGGAAGTCCGAGAGTTGACAGGTGGGAGTTGGAGAGTTGGAGAGTTGACAGGTGACAGGTGGGGGAGTTGGGAAGTTGACAGGTCCGAGAGTTGACAGGTGGGGGAGTTGGAAAGTCCGAGAGTTGACAGGTGACAGGTGGGGGAGTTGACAGGTGAGGAAGTTGGAGAGTTGGAGAGTTGACAGGTGACAGGTGGGGGAAGTCCGAGAGTTGACAGGTGGGAGTTGGAAAGTTGGAAAGTTGACAGGTGACAGGTGGGGGAAGTCCGAGAGTTGACAGGTTGGAAGTCCGAGAGTTGACAGGTGGGAGGTGGGGGAGTTGGAAAGTTGACAGGTGACAGGTGGGGGAAGTCCGAGAGTTGACAGGTCCGAGAGTTGGAAAGTTGGGAAGTTGACAGGTGACAGGTGGGGGAAGTTGGAGAGTTGGAGAGTTGACAGGTGACAGGTGTGGGAAGTCCGAGAGTTGACAGGTGGGAGTTGGAGAGTTGGGAAGTTGACAGGTGACAGGTGAGGAAGTTGGAGAGTTGGAGAGTTGACAGGTGACAGGTGTGGGAAGTCCGAGAGTTGACAGGTCCGAGAGTTGGAAAGTTGGGAAGTTGACAGGTGACAGGTGGGGGAAGTTGGAGAGTTGACAGGTGGGAGGTGGGGGAGTTGGAAAGTTGGAGAGTTGGAAAGTTGACAGGTGGGGGACTTGACAGGTGACAGGTGGGGGAGTTGACAGGTGGGGGAGTTGACGGGTGACAGGTGACAGGTGACAGGTGGGGGAAGTCCGAGAGTTGACAGGTGGGAGTTGGAGAGTTGGAGAGTTGACAGGTGACAGGTGGGGGAGTTGGGAAGTTGACAGGTCCGAGAGTTGACAGGTGGGGGAGTTGGAAAGTTGGAGAGTTGACAGGTGGGAGGTGTGGGAAGTCCGAGAGTTGACAGGTCCGAGAGTTGGAAAGTTGGGAAGTTGACAGGTGACAGGTGGGGGAAGTTGGAGAGTTGACAGGTGGGAGGTGGGGGAGTTGGAAAGTTGGAGAGTTGGAAAGTTGACAGGTGGGGGACTTGACAGGTGACAGGTGGGGGAGTTGACAGGTGAGGAAGTTGGAGAGTTGGAGAGTTGACAGGTGACAGGTGGGGGAAGTCCGAGAGTTGACAGGTGAGGAAGTTGGAGAGTTGGAGAGTTGACAGGTGACAGGTGGGGGAAGTCCGAGAGTTGACAGGTGGGGGAGTTGGAAAGTTGGAAAGTTGACAGGTGACAGGTGGGGGAAGTCCGAGAGTTGACAGGTTGGAAGTCCGAGAGTTGACAGGTGGGAGGTGGGGGAGTTGGAAAGTTGGAGAGTTGGAAAGTTGACAGGTGACAGGTGGGGGAAGTCCGAGAGTTGACAGGTCCGAGAGTTGGAAAGTTGGGAAGTTGACAGGTGACAGGTGGGGGAAGTTGGAGAGTTGACAGGTGGGAGGTGGGGGAGTTGGAAAGTTGGAGAGTTGGAAAGTTGACAGGTGGGGGACTTGACAGGTGACAGGTGGGGGAGTTGACAGGTGAGGAAGTTGGAGAGTTGGAGAGTTGACAGGTGACAGGTGGGGGAAGTCCGAGAGTTGACAGGTGGGGGAGTTGGAAAGTTGGAAAGTTGACAGGTGACAGGTGAGGAAGTTGGGAAGTTGACAGGTCCGAGAGTTGACAGGTGGGGGAGTTGGAAAGTTGGAAAGTTGACAGGTGACAGGTGGGGGAAGTCCGAGAGTTGACAGGTTGGAAGTCCGAGAGTTGACAGGTGGGAGGTGGGGGAGTTGGAAAGTTGGAGAGTTGGAAAGTTGACAGGTGACAGGTGGGGGAAGTCCGAGAGTTGACAGGTCCGAGAGTTGGAAAGTTGGGAAGTTGACAGGTGACAGGTGGGGGAAGTTGGAGAGTTGACAGGTGGGAGGTGGGGGAGTTGGAAAGTTGGAGAGTTGGAAAGTTGACAGGTGGGGGACTTGACAGGTGACAGGTGGGGGAGTTGACAGGTGAGGAAGTTGGAGAGTTGGAGAGTTGACAGGTGACAGGTGGGGGAAGTCCGAGAGTTGACAGGTGAGGAAGTTGGAGAGTTGGAGAGTTGACAGGTGACAGGTGGGGGAAGTCCGAGAGTTGACAGGTGGGGGAGTTGGAAAGTTGGAAAGTTGACAGGTGACAGGTGGGGGAAGTCCGAGAGTTGACAGGTTGGAAGTCCGAGAGTTGACAGGTGGGAGGTGGGGGAGTTGGAAAGTTGGAGAGTTGGAAAGTTGACAGGTGACAGGTGGGGGAAGTCCGAGAGTTGACAGGTCCGAGAGTTGGAAAGTTGGGAAGTTGACAGGTGACAGGTGGGGGAAGTTGGAGAGTTGACAGGTGGGAGGTGGGGGAGTTGGAAAGTTGGAGAGTTGGAAAGTTGACAGGTGGGGGACTTGACAGGTGACAGGTGGGGGAGTTGACAGGTGAGGAAGTTGACGGGTGACAGGTGACAGGTGACAGGTGGGGGAAGTCCGAGAGTTGACAGGTGGGAGTTGGAGAGTTGGAGAGTTGACAGGTGACAGGTGGGGGAGTTGGGAAGTTGACAGGTCCGAGAGTTGACAGGTGGGGGAGTTGGAAAGTCCGAGAGTTGACAGGTGACAGGTGGGGGAAGTCCGAGAGTTGACAGGTGGGAGGTGACAGGTGGGGGAAGTCCGAGAGTTGACAGGTGGGAGTTGGAGAGTTGGGAAGTTGACAGGTGACAGGTGAGGAAGTTGGAGAGTTGGAGAGTTGACAGGTGGGAGGTGTGGGAAGTCCGAGAGTTGACAGGTCCGAGAGTTGGAAAGTTGGGAAGTTGACAGGTGACAGGTGGGGGAAGTTGGAGAGTTGACAGGTGGGAGGTGGGGGAGTTGGAAAGTTGGAGAGTTGGAAAGTTGACAGGTGGGGGACTTGACAGGTGACAGGTGGGGGAGTTGACAGGTGAGGAAGTTGGAGAGTTGGAGAGTTGACAGGTGACAGGTGGGGGAAGTCCGAGAGTTGACAGGTGAGGAAGTTGGAGAGTTGGAGAGTTGACAGGTGACAGGTGGGGGAAGTCCGAGAGTTGACAGGTGGGGGAGTTGGAGAGTTGGAGAGTTGACAGGTGACAGGTGGGGGAAGTCCGAGAGTTGACAGGTGGGGGAGTTGGAAAGTTGGAAAGTTGACAGGTGACAGGTGGGGGAAGTCCGAGAGTTGACAGGTTGGAAGTCCGAGAGTTGACAGGTGGGAGGTGGGGGAGTTGGAAAGTTGGAGAGTTGGAAAGTTGACAGGTGACAGGTGGGGGAAGTCCGAGAGTTGACAGGTCCGAGAGTTGGAAAGTTGGGAAGTTGACAGGTGACAGGTGGGGGAAGTTGGAGAGTTGACAGGTGGGAGGTGGGGGAGTTGGAAAGTTGGAGAGTTGGAAAGTTGACAGGTGGGGGACTTGACAGGTGACAGGTGGGGGAGTTGACAGGTGAGGAAGTTGACGGGTGACAGGTGACAGGTGACAGGTGGGGGAAGTCCGAGAGTTGACAGGTGGGAGTTGGAGAGTTGGAGAGTTGACAGGTGACAGGTGGGGGAGTTGGGAAGTTGACAGGTCCGAGAGTTGACAGGTGGGGGAGTTGGAAAGTCCGAGAGTTGACAGGTGACAGGTGGGGGAAGTCCGAGAGTTGACAGGTGGGAGGTGACAGGTGGGGGAAGTCCGAGAGTTGACAGGTGGGAGTTGGAGAGTTGGGAAGTTGACAGGTGACAGGTGAGGAAGTTGGAGAGTTGGAGAGTTGACAGGTGGGAGGTGTGGGAAGTCCGAGAGTTGACAGGTCCGAGAGTTGGAAAGTTGGGAAGTTGACAGGTGACAGGTGGGGGAAGTTGGAGAGTTGACAGGTGGGAGGTGGGGGAGTTGGAAAGTTGGAGAGTTGGAAAGTTGACAGGTGGGGGACTTGACAGGTGACAGGTGGGGGAGTTGACAGGTGAGGAAGTTGGAGAGTTGGAGAGTTGACAGGTGACAGGTGGGGGAAGTCCGAGAGTTGACAGGTGGGGGAGTTGGAAAGTTGGAAAGTTGACAGGTGACAGGTGAGGAAGTTGGGAAGTTGACAGGTCCGAGAGTTGACAGGTGGGGGAGTTGGAAAGTTGGAAAGTTGACAGGTGACAGGTGGGGGAAGTCCGAGAGTTGACAGGTTGGAAGTCCGAGAGTTGACAGGTGGGAGGTGGGGGAGTTGGAAAGTTGGAGAGTTGGAAAGTTGACAGGTGACAGGTGGGGGAAGTCCGAGAGTTGACAGGTCCGAGAGTTGGAAAGTTGGGAAGTTGACAGGTGACAGGTGGGGGAAGTTGGAGAGTTGACAGGTGGGAGGTGGGGGAGTTGGAAAGTTGGAGAGTTGGAAAGTTGACAGGTGGGGGACTTGACAGGTGACAGGTGGGGGAGTTGACAGGTGGGGGAGTTGACGGGTGACAGGTGACAGGTGACAGGTGGGGGAAGTCCGAGAGTTGACAGGTGGGGGAGTTGGAAAGTTGGAAAGTTGACAGGTGACAGGTGAGGAAGTTGGGAAGTTGACAGGTCCGAGAGTTGACAGGTGGGAGTTGGAGAGTTGGAGAGTTGACAGGTGACAGGTGGGGGAGTTGGGAAGTTGACAGGTCCGAGAGTTGACAGGTGGGGGAGTTGGAAAGTCCGAGAGTTGACAGGTGACAGGTGGGGGAAGTCCGAGAGTTGACAGGTGGGAGGTGACAGGTGGGGGAAGTCCGAGAGTTGACAGGTGGGAGTTGGAAAGTTGGAAAGTTGACAGGTGACAGGTGGGGGAAGTTGGAGAGTTGACAGGTGGGAGGTGGGGGAGTTGGAAAGTTGGAGAGTTGGAAAGTTGACAGGTGGGGGACTTGACAGGTGACAGGTGGGGGAGTTGACAGGTGAGGAAGTTGACGGGTGACAGGTGACAGGTGACAGGTGGGGGAAGTCCGAGAGTTGACAGGTGGGAGTTGGAGAGTTGGAGAGTTGACAGGTGACAGGTGGGGGAGTTGGGAAGTTGACAGGTCCGAGAGTTGACAGGTGGGGGAGTTGGAAAGTCCGAGAGTTGACAGGTGACAGGTGGGGGAAGTCCGAGAGTTGACAGGTGGGAGGTGACAGGTGGGGGAAGTCCGAGAGTTGACAGGTGGGAGTTGGAGAGTTGGGAAGTTGACAGGTGACAGGTGAGGAAGTTGGAGAGTTGGAGAGTTGACAGGTGGGAGGTGTGGGAAGTCCGAGAGTTGACAGGTCCGAGAGTTGGAAAGTTGGGAAGTTGACAGGTGACAGGTGGGGGAAGTTGGAGAGTTGACAGGTGGGAGGTGGGGGAGTTGGAAAGTTGGAGAGTTGGAAAGTTGACAGGTGGGGGACTTGACAGGTGACAGGTGGGGGAGTTGACAGGTGAGGAAGTTGGAGAGTTGGAGAGTTGACAGGTGACAGGTGGGGGAAGTCCGAGAGTTGACAGGTGGGGGAGTTGGAAAGTTGGAAAGTTGACAGGTGACAGGTGAGGAAGTTGGGAAGTTGACAGGTCCGAGAGTTGACAGGTGGGGGAGTTGGAAAGTTGGAAAGTTGACAGGTGACAGGTGGGGGAAGTCCGAGAGTTGACAGGTTGGAAGTCCGAGAGTTGACAGGTGGGAGGTGGGGGAGTTGGAAAGTTGGAGAGTTGGAAAGTTGACAGGTGACAGGTGGGGGAAGTCCGAGAGTTGACAGGTCCGAGAGTTGGAAAGTTGGGAAGTTGACAGGTGACAGGTGGGGGAAGTTGGAGAGTTGACAGGTGGGAGGTGGGGGAGTTGGAAAGTTGGAGAGTTGGAAAGTTGACAGGTGGGGGACTTGACAGGTGACAGGTGGGGGAGTTGACAGGTGGGGGAGTTGACGGGTGACAGGTGACAGGTGACAGGTGGGGGAAGTCCGAGAGTTGACAGGTGGGGGAGTTGGAAAGTTGGAAAGTTGACAGGTGACAGGTGAGGAAGTTGGGAAGTTGACAGGTCCGAGAGTTGACAGGTGGGAGTTGGAGAGTTGGAGAGTTGACAGGTGACAGGTGGGGGAGTTGGGAAGTTGACAGGTCCGAGAGTTGACAGGTGGGGGAGTTGGAAAGTCCGAGAGTTGACAGGTGACAGGTGGGGGAAGTCCGAGAGTTGACAGGTGGGAGGTGACAGGTGGGGGAAGTCCGAGAGTTGACAGGTGGGAGTTGGAAAGTTGGAAAGTTGACAGGTGACAGGTGGGGGAAGTTGGAGAGTTGACAGGTGGGAGGTGGGGGAGTTGGAAAGTTGGAGAGTTGGAAAGTTGACAGGTGGGGGACTTGACAGGTGACAGGTGGGGGAGTTGACAGGTGAGGAAGTTGACGGGTGACAGGTGACAGGTGACAGGTGGGGGAAGTCCGAGAGTTGACAGGTGGGAGTTGGAGAGTTGGAGAGTTGACAGGTGACAGGTGGGGGAGTTGGGAAGTTGACAGGTCCGAGAGTTGACAGGTGGGGGAGTTGGAAAGTCCGAGAGTTGACAGGTGACAGGTGGGGGAAGTCCGAGAGTTGACAGGTGGGAGGTGACAGGTGGGGGAAGTCCGAGAGTTGACAGGTGGGAGTTGGAGAGTTGGGAAGTTGACAGGTGACAGGTGAGGAAGTTGGAGAGTTGGAGAGTTGACAGGTGGGAGGTGTGGGAAGTCCGAGAGTTGACAGGTCCGAGAGTTGGAAAGTTGGGAAGTTGACAGGTGACAGGTGGGGGAAGTTGGAGAGTTGACAGGTGGGAGGTGGGGGAGTTGGAAAGTTGGAGAGTTGGAAAGTTGACAGGTGGGGGACTTGACAGGTGACAGGTGGGGGAGTTGACAGGTGAGGAAGTTGGAGAGTTGGAGAGTTGACAGGTGACAGGTGGGGGAAGTCCGAGAGTTGACAGGTGGGGGAGTTGGAAAGTTGGAAAGTTGACAGGTGACAGGTGGGGGAAGTTGGAGAGTTGACAGGTGGGAGGTGGGGGAGTTGGAAAGTTGGAGAGTTGGAAAGTTGACAGGTGGGGGACTTGACAGGTGACAGGTGGGGGAGTTGACAGGTGGGGGAGTTGACGGGTGACAGGTGACAGGTGACAGGTGGGGGAAGTCCGAGAGTTGACAGGTGGGGGAGTTGGAAAGTTGGAAAGTTGACAGGTGACAGGTGAGGAAGTTGGGAAGTTGACAGGTCCGAGAGTTGACAGGTGGGAGTTGGAGAGTTGGAGAGTTGACAGGTGACAGGTGGGGGAGTTGGGAAGTTGACAGGTCCGAGAGTTGACAGGTGGGGGAGTTGGAAAGTCCGAGAGTTGACAGGTGACAGGTGGGGGAAGTCCGAGAGTTGACAGGTGGGAGGTGACAGGTGGGGGAAGTCCGAGAGTTGACAGGTGGGAGTTGGAAAGTTGGAAAGTTGACAGGTGACAGGTGGGGGAAGTCCGAGAGTTGACAGGTTGGAAGTCCGAGAGTTGACAGGTGGGAGGTGGGGGAGTTGGAAAGTTGGAGAGTTGGGAAGTTGACAGGTGACAGGTGGGGGAAGTTGGAGAGTTGACAGGTCCGAGAGTTGGAAAGTTGGGAAGTTGACAGGTGACAGGTGAGGAAGTTGGAGAGTTGGAGAGTTGACAGGTGACAGGTGTGGGAAGTCCGAGAGTTGACAGGTGGGAGTTGGAGAGTTGGGAAGTTGACAGGTGACAGGTGAGGAAGTTGGAGAGTTGGAGAGTTGACAGGTGACAGGTGTGGGAAGTCCGAGAGTTGACAGGTCCGAGAGTTGGAAAGTTGGGAAGTTGACAGGTGACAGGTGGGGGAAGTTGGAGAGTTGACAGGTGGGAGGTGGGGGAGTTGGAAAGTTGGAGAGTTGGAAAGTTGACAGGTGGGGGACTTGACAGGTGACAGGTGGGGGAGTTGACAGGTGAGGAAGTTGACGGGTGACAGGTGACAGGTGACAGGTGGGGGAAGTCCGAGAGTTGACAGGTGGGAGTTGGAGAGTTGGAGAGTTGACAGGTGACAGGTGGGGGAGTTGGGAAGTTGACAGGTCCGAGAGTTGACAGGTGGGGGAGTTGGAAAGTTGGAGAGTTGACAGGTGGGAGGTGTGGGAAGTCCGAGAGTTGACAGGTCCGAGAGTTGGAAAGTTGGGAAGTTGACAGGTGACAGGTGGGGGAAGTTGGAGAGTTGACAGGTGGGAGGTGGGGGAGTTGGAAAGTTGGAGAGTTGGAAAGTTGACAGGTGGGGGACTTGACAGGTTGGAGGTGGGGGAAGTTGGAGAGTTGACAGGTTGGAGGTGGGGGAGTTGGACAGTTGGAGAGTTGGAAAGTTGACAGGTGGGGGACTTGACAGGTGACAGGTGGGGGAGTTGACAGGTGAGGAAGTTGGAGAGTTGGGAAGTTGACAGGTTGGAAGTTGGAGAGTTGGAGAGTTGGAGAGTTGGAAAGTTGACAGGTGACAGGTGGGGGAAGTCCGAGAGTTAACAGGTCCGAGAGTTGACAGGTGGGAGTTGGGAGGTGATGTGTTGAATAAAAAATCAAGTGTATAGCCATGTCAAAGATATTTGAAAACATTAGCAGATATTGGGGTAGGTGTCAAGGGTGATTAGGAGCGAGGTGGGGCTAATTTTTGGAGAATTGAAAGGTGGGGGATGATTTTAACCAGTTAACTATTTTGATGATAATTTGTTCAGCGATCGCTATAACCCTATCCAACCATTCAATTAGAGATTGTAGGGGATGTTTAACATATCCGATCGCTTTTGCTGGTGTTTCTAAGTAGTTGGGTTGATTTTCTACTTGTCGTTTTTGGGAATAGGCTATGCTACCGCCTTCTGTGAGGGGGGTGTTGTTTTTGGTGGCTAGTTGTAGTTGTGATCGTTGATAGTGGTTTAATTGTTCGAGTATTTGTGATTCTAATTTGGGGAAATTAGGGATAGGTTGAGTTGGGGGAAGTTGAGGGGTGGGGGTGTTGAGGGAAGTCTGGTTTAATGTAAATTGAGGTTGAGAATTGGTTAAACGTGGTTGTGAGGTTTTCCAAGGATCTGGAAGTGGCACCGATACCGATAGGGAGGGCTTGAGATTATGGGTGGGTTCTTTCAGTAAATAATTGAGGACGGAAAATATCCATAGGTGGAAGTTATGGAAAAGCTGCGTGGCGGCCGGTTTTATTTGGGGTTCAATTTCGGCGATAGTGTTGTCGATGCTTAAAAGTATAGTAGGGGGAGATGATGGTTGCGGTTGGGGGTTGTGGTTGGCGGTGGTTTGTTCAGAGGGTAATGATGGGATTTTGGAGGTGGGAAGTTTCAGGTTAATCAGGGGGGTATTTTGGAGAATCAGATAAATGGGATAAAGTAAAATCTGGGTAGCCGTGCTGGTAGCGTAGCGAATATTGCGCCAAGTGCGATCGCAAGCATCAGTAAATTGCTGATAGTTGTTCACGAGGAAGTTAAACAGGCGGCTTTTATAGGGACCAGAGTAGGCTGAGGACATATAGGCTCAAATTATACTAAGAGATGGTGGTAGGGGTTATTAATAGCTCGTGCCTTCCATTGTACAGCAAGGTACAGGGAATAAGCAAGAGTCTCTTCCCCATCTAGGATAAGTGATGATCATGTTTGTTAGTTGAGTAGTTGATGGCTGAAAATGAGTTTATCTAGTTCTGATGGTGGTGTTTTGATTAATCAGGCGATCGCCAGATTGCGAGGGATGACGCGATTGGATCTTCAGGGGGGGTGGCGGTTTCATAGGGGAGATATTTCGCCAGAAATGATCGAGGGGTGGCGTGATTGGTCTTTGGTGGAATTGAATGATCGGGGTCATGTGGCTTGGTCTGAGGGGGGAAGAGTTTTGTGGTTAGCCCAGGAGGTTAATATTCCCGCTAATTTAGGGGGGTATAGGTTGGAGGGTTTATGCTTGAAATTGAGTTTGGTTTGGTGGGCGCAGTTGGCTGAGGTTTATGTTAATGGTAGCTTGGTACAGTCGGGAGATTTATTTGATTGTAGGACAGCCATCGTTTTGTCGAAGTCCGTCTTACCTTCCTCCAAGTTTAGGATATTTTTAAGGTTGGTAAGTCCTGGTCATGATCGGGGTGCTTTGGTAGCCTCTAGTTGTGTCTACGAAGCCGGAAAAGTCGGAGAGATAGATCCCGGTTTTATTGGTGATGAGTTGGCGGTTTACTCTAGTTATCTGCTTCGGGGAAATATTGATGAGTTGGAGTTGAGAAGTCCGCCACAAGTTTTCTCCGTGGTTTCTCCACAAAGGTGGCAGGAGTTAGGGGAAGCTGTTAGTAGGATAAATTGGGATATCGTAGGCGATCGCCATTTGTTTCTGCGGGAGTTATTCCGTCTGCGACAGTGTTGGGAGACCTGTGCGGATTTAAAGTTAGTGAAGTTCAGGCTTTTAGGTCATGCTCATTTAGACTTAGCTTGGCTATGGTCAGTCGCCGAAACTTGGTCAGTCGCCATTAAAACCTTTGAGTCCGTCCTCGCTTTACAGGATGATTTTCCTGAGTTGATTTTTGCTCATTCTACCCCCGCGCTATATGCTTGGCTTGAGGAAAATAGACCCGATTTGTTTAAATTAATCCAAAATCGGATTTCCGAGAAGCGTTGGGAGGTCGTCGCTGGTTTATGGGTTGAACCCGAATTAAATACCGTTTCTGGGGAGTCAATTGTTCGCCAAATTCTCTATGGTCAATTTTATGTCGCTCAAAAGTTTGGGGAAGTCTCCCGTATAGCTTGGCTACCCGATAGCTTTGGTTTTTCTTGGCAACTTCCCCAGTTGCTGACTCTGGGAAAGATTGATTTTTTTGTCACTCAAAAGTTGCGGTGGAATGATACAACAGTTTTTCCCTATGGTTGTTTTCGCTGGCGAGGTTTGAACGGTACCGAAATTGTCAGTTTGATGTCTGCACCAATTGGGGAAAATGTCGAACCCCTCAAGTTAGTAAACTATGGCATTGAGTGGGAGTCTCAAACTGGCTTAAATGAGTGTTTATGGTTGCCAGGAGTTGGTGATCATGGCGGCGGTCCGACGCGGGAAATGTTGGAGGTCATCCGTCGTTGGCGATCATCCCCTCTGTTTCCTGATTTGCGTTTTATGTCTGCCGTCGATTATTTGGATGGGTTGCGTGATTTACCCAATCTTCCAGTGTGGAATGATGAGTTATATCTCGAGTTTCATCGAGGTTGCTATACTACCCACGCTGACCAAAAGCGCTGGAATCGTTTGTGCGAAGGATTGCTCTATCGGGCTGAGTTGTGGTCCGCTGTCGCTTCTATGGTGATGGGGTTTGAGGTTCCCCAAGCGACCCTAGAAGAGGCGTGGAAGGGGGTTCTGTTTAATCAGTTTCATGATATCCTCCCAGGGTCTGCTATTGCTGAAGTCTATGAGGATGCTAACCGGAGTTGGCAGGCAGCCGCCACAACCGCTGGAGATGTTGAGGATAGAGCATTAGATGCGATCGCTTCCTCCATTTCTCTCCCTTACCCCCCACAACCTCAAGCTATACCCATTGTCGTCTTTAACCCCCTCAATTGGAAGCGTTCCGAAATCGTCCAAGTCCCATTACCCCCCCAGGGAAGTTGGGATGTTTGCGAAAGCACTGGAAATGCCTTAAATTCCCAACTGGTGAGGGTTTCAGGTCGGTCTGAATTGCTGTTTTTGGCAACTGATGTGCCGTCAGTCGGTTATCGCTGTTTCTGGTTAGTGCCTAAATCCCCGGAAACCCCCATCAATCAAGGGTTTGAGCCTGAAAATGACCTTATATGCGCGCACCTTTTCCGACTTTACTACACTATATCAGGTTCCCGTTTAGATGTCAATACTAATCGTAAAAATTCCGAAAATTGGGAATTTGAGAATCAGTATTTACGGGTAAAAGTGTCCGGAGAAACGGGAGATTTAATCGAGGTTTTTGATAAAGTCAATAGTCGGGAGGTGTTGAAATATCCCGGACATCAATGGCGACTGTTTCAAGACCAGGGACAATATTGGGATGCTTGGAATATTGACCCAAATTATCATAAGTATCCCTTAGATAGTCCGCAACTCGAGTCCATTGAGTTTGTCGAAAAAGGTATGCTACGAGGGAGGTTACGGGTTTTAAAGACATTTAATAAATCTCGGTTTTGTCAAGATTATATTTTATCGATAGGGTCGCCAATTTTACGGGTTGAGTGTCGAGTAGAATGGGTAGAAAGTAATGTGTTAATGAAGGCTTATTTTCCATTGTCTATAAATGCCGATTTACTGAGTTATGAAATTCCTTGTGGTGTAATGGAGAGACCCACGGAGCCCCAGACAACTTTTGACAAATCCAAATGGGAAGTTCCTGCTTTAAATTGGGGGAGTCTGAGTGATGGTAATTATGGTGTATCTGTGCTAAATGATTGTAAGTATGGATATGATTTTAAGCCTAATCAAATTGGTTTAAGTTTGCTACGGGGGTCTTTATGGCCTGACCCTAAAGCTGATATAGGTGTTCATCAGTTTAGTTATGGCATTTACCCCCATTTAGGTAATTGGCGAGGGGGGGAAACTGTGCGACGAGGTTATGAGTTTAATCAGCCACTACAGGTGAGGGTTTTAGAGTTATCTAATGTGGGGATAACTGGTGGTGAGTCCTGTCGGAGTTTTTTAGGTTTTAGTGCTAGGAATTTTGCGTTAATGGCGGTGAAGCGATCGCACTTAGACCACCAGACTTGGATTATACGAGGTTATGAGTCTCAGGGAAGTGAGGGAGTATTGGAATTACAGAATAGTTTAGGGGTCGAGGTCAACTATGCCGTCAACTTATTGGAAGAAAGCGTTGGGGTTTTTGATGGAAATATGCAACCTTGGCAGGTATTAGGGTTAGCCATTTCTAAGAAGGCAGGGAGTGACCAGGTAAGTTGAGATAATCATCATAGTACCAGGACTGGAGAAGCCGGGTAGAATTGGGAAAAAGTTTTTAAAAACCCAGCTTCTCAGGAAAATTGATTAATTCTTAAAAGGTGTCACTCACAATTTTTTGTGCTTCCGAAATAATCTGATTCAAATGTTCTTCACCTTTGAAACTTTCCGCATATATTTTATAGACATCTTCTGTACCCGATGGACGTGCTGCAAACCAACCTTGTTCCGTAGTAACTTTTAAACCACCTATAGCCGCATTATTTCCCGGTGCATTAGTCATTTTAGCCACGATTGGATCACCCGCCAAAGTTGATGCTTTAACATCTTCTGGGGACAACTTACTGAGGCGTGCTTTTTGTTCAGAATTAGCAGCAGAATCAATACGAGAATAGTAAGCGCGACCCAAACGTTCAGTCATATCTTTATAGTGCATACCAGGGTCTTTACCAGTTTTAGCCGTAATTTCCGCCGCCAGTAAATCCATGATAATCCCATCTTTATCGGTAGTCCAAACTGTGCCATCCATTCGCAGGAAAGATGCGCCAGCGCTTTCTTCACCCCCAAAACCCAAAGAACCGTCTAGCAACCCATCTACAAACCATTTAAAGCCTACCGGAACCTCACACAGTCGGCGATTAATATCCTTAGCTACCCGGTCAATTAAACTACTGCTAACTAAAGTTTTCCCGATCGCACTTTCAGGACTCCAGCCTTGTCGATTAGTAAATAAATACCAAATAGCCACAGACAGGAAATGATTAGGGTTCATTAATCCCATGCTAGGGGTAACAATACCATGTCGGTCTGAGTCCGTATCATTCCCAAAAGCGATATCATAATCATCTTTAAGTTTAACCAAATTCGCCATAGCATAAGGAGAGGAACAGTCCATGCGAATTTTCCCATCCCAGTCTACAGTCATAAACCCAAAAGTCGGGTCAACCGTAGGATTGACTATAGTCAAATTTAACCCATAACGTTCTGCAATAGGTTCCCAATAACCAATATTAGAACCCCCCAACGGATCAACACCTATTTTAATTCCCGATTCCCGAATTGCTGCCATATCGATAATATTTTCTAGGTCAGCGATATATGGGGTAATAAAGTCAAAAGTGTGGGTCGTACTGGCATATAATGCCTGATTGTAAGGACTGCGACTCACAGCGCGATTACCATCAGCCAGGATTTGATTAGCCCGTTGTTGAATCCATTTAGTGATTTCAGGGCCTGCCGGACCGCCAGAGGGGGGATTGTATTTAAAGCCACCGTCCGAAGGGGGGTTATGGGAAGGGGTGACGATAATACCGTCCGCTAAACCCTCTGTGCGTTGGCGGTTGTAGGTGAGAATAGCATGGGAAACCGCCGGGGTGGGGGTAAATCTACCATTTCCTTTGTCTGTGGCTATGTAGGTTTCTACTTGGTTGGCTGCTAAAACTTCTAAGGCTGTTTTTTGCGCCGGTTCAGATAAAGCGTGGGAGTCTATGCCCATATACAAAGGACCCGTAATGCCTTGGTCGCGACGATATTCTACCGTCGCTTGAGTAACCGCTAGGATATGGTCTTCATTAAAAGTGCCGTTAGCCGAACATCCCCGGTGTCCAGATGTGCCGAAACTTACTTGCTGTTGAGGATTGTTGGGATCTGGACGCACTGAATAATATTGCTCAATAAGGCGATCGATATTTTCCAAAATATCGCCTGGGGCCGTTTTTCCTGCCAAGGGGCTAATGTTGTTGGCTACCATTATTATCTTGATGATTCTATAGTCTGGGTAATGGTTGAGATTATACCAGCCAGCGTCCTGTGTATTTATAGTCGCAATATGGGCGCAGTTAAGTTAAGTTGTGCTAATGTATCGCTGCAAATAGTTTTAATTTTACAAAGTTTGTTAAGAATTAATACATTTTTATTGATAATTTCTCTCAAAATATTGACGAGATTATAGGGGTTATGGTAGGCTAGAGGAAATCGCACCCAAGGGGTTACTGTGTCCATTTGTAAAAATAGGGGCTACAACCCTTATTTTGTCGCTCAAATAATGATTTTTCGAGGAATTTTTCAAAATCCCGATGCACCAATTTTCGGAAACTGAGAGACAGGCTAAAATCCACATCTTGACAAAATCGCCATCATGTGCATATTGCCTGAGTGCGTAGACAGGGGGGGATAATAGTTCATAATAGAAACTCCACAGATGGTGCGACCACATCAGGAATCAAATTTTGTTGGTCTTCCTGGTAGACAGTCAAATCAAACCAGAAAGTAGTTCCCACTCCCAACTCACTAACCAAATGCACCTGAGAATTATGTTTTTCAATAATATTCCTAACAATAGATAAACCCAACCCAGTACCTTCCAAAGTATGGACTCGATTTTCCACTCTAAAGAAGCGAGTAAAAACTGCTTCTTGGTCTTCGGAATCGATACCGCTACCGGTATCAGAAACCTCGATGCGTACCACTCTCTGAGATAGGTGTGAATTGTGATGAATGTGTCTATCTAAAGGTCGAGGTGGTGGTGGAGACATAATCCAACCTCCCCGTTCAATTTCTTCGGCTTCCCGACTTTCAGCCAGGGATATATGATAGTTATCATCCAATAAATAGGCGCGAATTATTACTCTTCCTCCAGCCTCCGTAAATTTGAGGGAATTTCCGACCAAGTTAGTGAGGACTTGTAACAATAAATCAAAGTGACCTCTAACGGTTGGTAGGTTAGGTTCTACCTCTTTACTCAATTCAATTCCCTTATCTCGCGCATTAAGTTGATAAGTCCGTAGGGTTTGTTCAATGGGATGAGCAATATCAACAGGTTCCATGTGATAAATACGACAGGACTCAAGGCGAGATAAATCTAAAACATCATTAACTAGACGGGTAAGGCGGTCAGTTTCATGGTTAGCGGTTTCTAAAAATTCTCGACGTTCTTCTTCGCTTAAATCATCGCCATAGTCATGGAGAGTTTCGATAAAGGATTTGATGTTAAATAAGGGGGTTCTCAACTCATGGGAAACGTTGCTGATAAACTGGCTTTTAGCGTCATTGAGTTCGACTTCTCGGGTGATATCCTGAATAGTCATAGCAATGCCTTTTAAACTTTCCCGATAGTTTTCGTTATTTTTGACGGTGGCATCTTGATTATAGAATGTACATTCATTGGCTTGGGGTCTTTGGGGGGAGGTGCAACTATTATCGTGGTCATAGATACAACTAGCGCAGAGGGGTTCTACACCGGGAGATTTATGTAGTAAAACCGTGGTTAGAAGAATGCGGAGGGTGCGATTATTGGGTTCAGTGAGAGAACAGCGAAATTCTCCTCCTTCTAGGTTTCCAGAGGCGATTTTTTGTAATGGTTGAGATAGTTCTTGTAATACTGGTGCGGGAAGATAGGTTAAAACATTTTCGGAAATGACGCTTTGGCGATCCCACCCAAAGAGGCGGCGCGCGGTGGGGTTGACGAGAATTAGATTAAGTTCAGCATCTATTAAAACTGCACCATCTGCAATAGTTGAAACCAAGGTTTCTAGCTTGGCTTTTTCGGCGGTCAATTCTTCGATGTTTTGTTCATCATAGCTTTCGAGGCGTTCTGCCATTTCATTAAAACTCAATATGAGTTCTCCCAATTCGCCGCCAAAGGGTAAATCAATGCGTTGTCTAAAGTTTCCAGCGGCTATATTTTTAACTCCCATTAGTAGTTCTTTAATCGGCTGAGTAATGGTTAGGGCGTTAAAAACTGCACCTAAAATTACCATAACCCAGATGGAGACGAAAACTGCTAAGGTAACGTCGCGAGTTAAGTGAGAGGAGACGACAACGGTGGGATTAGGATTAATACCGATCGCCAAAATTCCCAGATATTTGTCATCGTGCATCAGGGGAACAAATACGTCGGTTATTTGACCCCCAGGGGTGAGATGCTGGCGCACCATAGGTAAAGCGGAATAATTCCTAGCTTCGACACTAGCGATAAAGTTTTCCGGCAGTTGCATCCTTCGCCGCAGGGTGAGGGAGTTTTGGACTGCGGAATCAGAAAAGGGGAGGCCGAGGAAAATCTCGCCGTCGGGGTCAGCATAGAGCATATATCGCACACTAGAGGTGCTGGTGTAGAACTGACGGGAGAAACGGGCTACCTCTTCCCGATTATTTTCAGAAATCATGGGAGCGACATTGGTGGCTAAAAGTAAGCCCAAATCTCGACCATAGCGGGTATCATTAAGACGAGCGTCTTGCTGAATGGTATTAACGGCCCAAAAGGTTAAACCGCTCATCAATAGGGAAACCACCAGGGTAGCTCCCGCCATGAGTCGGGTTTGTAGGGTAAACTCAGACCACCAATTTCTGAGAATTTCTGGAAGTTTGGTGAGAATTGCCAGCATCTTGTACGGTTCTGGGTTGGGGAACTGCTTATTAGTATCTAGCGTAGACGATCGCCAGATTCTCTACCACAGTTTAGCAAAAATTGGAGTTAAGTTTTGTTAAGGCTGTACATAATTGATTAATTTTAGCTTTGTCGGAGTCTAAAACCAATATCTCGGCGACAGTACATTCCGTCAAAGTTAATGCAGTCCACAGCCTGATAAGCATTGGTGATAGCAGTTTCTACAGTGTCACCGATAGCGGTTACACCCAAAACTCGGCCGCCGTCGGTGATTATTTGTCCATCGACCAGGCGAGTTCCGGCATGAAATACTTTAGCACCCAAGGCTGATGCTGCGTCAATACCCGTAATCAGCTTACCTTTTGGATAAGTTCCCGGATAGCCCGAGGAAGCCAAAACGACACAGAGGGAAACTCCAGGTTTCCAACGGATAGGGGGAAGTTCTGCCAAACGGCGATCGCAACAAGCTGTTAAAATCTGTTCTAGGGGAGTATCTAACATGAGGAGTACAGCCTGAGTTTCCGGGTCTCCAAATCTACAGTTAAACTCCAGAACCATTAAATCCCCATCGGGGGTAATCATCAATCCTGCATAGATAATACCACAATAATCAATTCCCCGGTTTTGAAGGGCGTGTAAGGTAGGTTCAAGAACGTCCCGTTGTATTTTCACCATCAAGGTATCAGAGACCAGGGGAGTAGGCGCATAAGCACCCATACCGCCAGTATTAGGTCCCGTGTCACCTTCTCCAATAGGTTTATGATCTTGAGCCGGAATTAGGGGGCGAATAGTTTTACCATCAGTAATAGCTAAAACGGAGACCTCTTGACCTTGTAGAAATTCCTCGATGACAATTTGGCAATTATCTTGACCAAATTCTCCCTGAGAAATGGAGGTAATAGCGTCATAAGCCATTTCTAGGGTAGTAGCAACAATAACCCCTTTTCCGGCGGCGAGTCCATCAGCTTTAATGACAATGGGAACTTGAGTAATATAGTCTTTAGCAGCTTGGGGGTCAGTAAATACAGCCCCAGCGGCGGTGGGGACTCCTGCTGCTAACATCAAATCTTTAGCCCAGGACTTACTCGCTTCTAATTTTGCGCCTTCGCGTCCAGGTCCAAATACTTTAATATGATTTTTAGTAAGTTCATCTGCAATACCCAAGGCGAGGGGGACTTCTGGACCGACGACGACCAAATCAATGGCTTCATCTTTAGCCAAAGCAACAATAGCCGGGATATCCTCAACCGGGATATTTCGATTTTGACATAGGGCTAAGGTAGCAGTCCCGCCGTTTCCGGGAGTACAGATAACCTGTTGGACTGTTTCTGACTGAGTGAGTGTCCAAGCTAAGGCGTGTTCTCTACCACCGTTTCCAACAACTAATATTTTCACAATATCCTCGCACCTGCAACAAATAAAACCTACACCAAAAGGGTGTAGGCTCGCTGATAATAATTAAACCAAATTTTGAGGAAATTCTACATTCCCAAAGCCGCCAAGGTAGCCGGACCCGCAACACCATCAACTCTCAAGCCATAGTCACGCTGGAAGGCTTTAACTGCTTTGGTGGTAATTGGACCAAAATATCCGGTGGCGCGGGCGTGGAAATAACCGTAGTAAGCTAGTTTATGCTGTAGGTTAGCAACTCGGGAGCTACTGTCACCGTGGGATAGGGATTTATGGTAGCCACGACCACGACGGGGGCGGTGACTGGCTTGATGATAGCCGTAATGGTGCTTGGGATAAGATTTAACATAGCAGGAGGTATAGCAATGGAGTCCCAAAGCGGAAGCTGTGGCGGGACCAACAATGCCATCTACTGCCAACCCATAGTCACGCTGAAAGGCTTTAACGGAGTGCTTGGTCATTGAACCAAAATAGCCGGTAGACCGCGCGCGGAAGTAGCCGTGATTAGCTAGGGCGTTTTGCAATTGTACCACATGATTGCCAGAGGAACCATAGTAGATGGAGGCTTGGGCGGCGCTGGTAGCACCCAAAATCGACAAACTGATGGCTGCACCGATAATTGGCATTAAGCAGGTCGTAGAAACTTTACTCCAGTTAACACCCCGAAACAGAATCAAGTTGTCGCTGAGGTTCAACTGTTGGGGAGACTCATAGCTAGAAACTAGATGATTGTAGGCGATTGTATCCATTTCATCTCCTAATTCAGTATTTGAAAAAAGTTGACCAATGGTTGCTCTAATTTGAGATGCTACCACCGATTATCAATTTATAACTGCATGAGGGAGAAAAGTCTAGTATTAACTATGAAAATCAGGATTTTTTTGCAAAACTTAATATAATTTTTGAGGCACAAACAAATTATTATACTACTTTGAGGGGAAATTATTGTGAATGACTGACATTTTTTATGAATCTATTTTTGGGTATAGATTTTGGTACTTCTGGGGCTCGTTCAGTAGTGATTGATACCCATGGAGGGGTTCAGGCAGAGGGGGTTTGTAACTCGAAGGAATCATTGGTGACTATGGAATCACCGAAACTCTGGAAAAATGGGTTATTTGAGTTACTTAATCAAATTCCGAAAGATTTATGTTCTCAGATTAGAGCGATCGCCATTAATGGCACTTCTGCTACAGTGTTATTATGTGATGAGATGGGGAATCCGGTCACGGCACCGATGGCTTATAATCATAGTTGTGATGGGGCTATTGTGGAGAGACTCAAAGCGATCGCTCCCCCAGACCATCCGGTTTTGAGTAGTACCTCTAGCTTGGTAAAATTACTCTGGTGGCAAGAAAATCTTACGCCGCCGCCAAAGGGAAAGTTATATTTTTTACATCAAGGAGACTGGCTAGGATTTTTATTACATGATAAGTTAGGTATTAGTGACTATCATAATAGTCTCAAACTTGGCTATGATGTGGTGAATCTTTGCTATCAGTCGTGGTTGTTAAGGGCTATTCAATGGGAGGGTAAAATTAGGCCGATATTGCCGCAAGTTCTGACCCCAGGAACCTGTATCAGCCCTATTAATGGAGAATTAAGCGATCGCTTTGGATTTCGCCGAGATTGTATAATTAGAGCGGGAACTACAGATAGTATTGCGGCTTTCATAGCCTCCGGCGCTAGTTACCCAGGGGAGGCTGTCACTTCCCTGGGTTCAACTCTGGTGTTAAAGCTGTTAAGTCCTAGGGCTATCAATGTTGCTAAATATGGCATTTATAGCCACAGGTTTGGTGATTTGTGGCTGACTGGCGGCGCTTCTAATACGGGGGGTGCCCTATTGCGACACTTTTTTAGCGATCGCCAATTGGAAAGTCTCAGCCGCCAGATTAATCCTAACATTCCCTGTTACCTAGATTATTATCCCCTATTGCAACCGGGCGATCGCTTTCCTATCAATGACCCCAATTTGTTACCCCGTCTTGAACCTCGCCCCAGTAATGATGTAGAATTTCTCCATGGCTTGCTAAATGCGATCGCTCGCATTGAGTCTCAAGGTTATCAACTTTTACAGAACCTTGGCGCAAGTCCTCTCCAGCGCGTCTATACTGCTGGCGGTGGGTCACAAAATTCCACCTGGACTACTATTCGCCAACATCATCTCCAAGTCCCTGTAATCCCTTCTCCACACACCCAAGCCGCCTACGGAACAGCCTGTTTGGCTATGGGGGGGAAGTTGATTAAAAAATCAAATTGTTAAGAAATGTTAAAAAAATCGACCTTTTTTGGGGGGGGTGGTTGACTTGCGGGGAGGTTGACGCTATACTTTTAGATAATAGGAATAGTGACATTTTTAAAAAAGAAGGTAATATTTCCATTATTTAACATTACTATGTTAATTATAAACAATTGTCGCCGCCCTGTCAACCTCTGAGCCGGGGGCGATCGCAAGTTGATTAAAAAATCAAATTGTTAAGAAATGTTAAAAAAAACGACCTTTTTTGGGGGGGGTGGTTGACTTGCGGGGTGGTTGACGCTATACTTTTAGATAATGGTAATAGTGACATTTTTAAAAAAGAAGGTAATATTTCCATTATCTAACATTACTATGTTAATTATAAACAATTGTCGCCGCCCTGTCAACCCCTGAGCCGGGGGCGATCGCGAGTTGATTAAAAAAATCAAATTGTTAAGAAATGTTAAAAAAATCGACCTTTTTTGTGGGGTGGTTGACTTGCGGGGAGGTTGACGCTATACTTTTAGATAATGGTAATAGTGACATTTTTAAAAAAGAAGGTAATATTTCCATTATCTAACATTACTATGTTAATTATAAACAATTGTCGCCGCCCTGTCAACCCCTGAGCCGGGGGCGATCGCGAGTTGATTAAAAAATCAAATTTTCGGATAGCGAATAACTGATAAACTGATAAACTGTTTTGAGGCTATATCAAAATAATCAGAAGTATGGCAAAACCTAAGCGCATAGGGATTCTGACCAGCGGTGGTGACTGTGCTGGATTAAATGCAGTGATTCGGGCGGCGGTGTATCGAGCCCAGGGCACTTATGGCTGGGAAGTAATGGGGATACGCCAAGCCACCCACGGCTTAATGATGCGTCCTCCATCAGCGACACCGTTAACCATAGAAAAAGTAGATCCAATTTTAACAGCAGGGGGAACAATTCTAGGGACAACCAATAAAGGAGATCCCTTTGCTTTTCCGATGGCCGATGGTAGTGTGCAAGATCGCTCCCAAGAAATCATTGACGGGTATCATGAATTAGGATTAGATGCGCTGATTGGCATTGGTGGGGATGGTAGTTTAGCAATTTTAAGGCGTTTAGCAGTTCAGGGAAATCTGAACCTAGTTGGTGTGCCGAAAACCATAGATAATGATGTAGGTAGCACCGATCTATCAATCGGATTTGATACGGCTGTGAATATCGCGACCGAAGCCTTAGATAGGTTGCACTTCACGGCGGCCAGCCATAGCCGGGTCATGATTTTAGAAGTTATGGGAAGGGATGCGGGACACATTGCTCTCCATGCGGGAATTGCGGGGGGTGCGGATGTAATTCTGATTCCAGAAATTCCCTACAGTCTGGATAGTATTTGTCAAAAAATTGAGGATTTGCAGGAACAGGGAAAAAACTACTGTCTGGTGATTGTAGCGGAGGCGGTGAGGACTGGTGCGGGAGAAACGATGATGACGACTAATCAATTAGGTCAATCTCGGCTGGGTGGTATTGGTCATTATTTAGCCGATCGCATTTCCGAGGCTAGTGGTGCAGAAACGAGAGTGACGGTTTTAGGCCATATTCAAAGGGGGGGAACTCCTTCTTCTGTGGAACGTTTAATCGGATCAGCTTTTGGGGTAGCAGCAGTAGACTTAATTGCAGATGGTAAGTTTGACCAGATGGTAACTTGGCGTAACCGTCATGTGGAAAGTGTACCCATTGCGGAGGCGATCGCTCAGTATAAGGGTGTTGATACTAATGATATTCTAGTAAAGACAGCTCGGAGTATGGGAATCTGTTTAGGAGATTAACAATAGAAGCGGTGCTTTGGGGTGGGAATGAATCGTCAAATTTTACTGGAAAATCAACTCAAGCATTGGCACGAAGTAATAAGCGATCGCCCTAGAGATCCAGATGCTTACATTCGCCGGGGGATGGTGTATTTCAAACTTGGTCAAATTGCCGAATCAATTAAGGACTTCGACCAAGCGGAAGCCTTAGACCCCCGGATTAAACCATACCTGTGGCAGCGTGGTTTATCGTATTATTATGGGGAACAGTTCCAAGCAGGTGCGGAGCAGTTTGAGATTGATCTGACTGTGAACTCCCAAGATGTTGAGGAGACAGTATGGCGATATCTTTGTCTGGCTAAATTAGAGGGGGTAGAATCAGCTAGAATATCCTTATTGCCTGTCTCAGATGATTCTCGGACAATCATGCGACAAGTTTACAGCCTATATCAGGGAAATTGTACCCCGGATGAAGTGCTCAATAGGGGAACCTGGTTAGGACAACAGGGTAGATTTTATGCCCATCTTTACGTGGGATTATATTATGAGGCGGCGGGTGATCAGGAGCGATCGCGTTATTTTATCACCCAAGCAGCTACTCAGTATAAACTCAATGACTATATGTGGGATCTGTCTGTAGTTCACTGTCAACTGAGAGGATGGCAATAAAATTGAAATTAGGAATCTGAAACTATGACTTTGTTAGGAAACATCATCTGGTTAATTTTCGGAGGGTTTTTATCTGGATTAGGTTACATTATTGGTGGCATCACTATTTGTTTAAGCATTATCGGCATTCCCTTTGGTATCCAAGCGATTAAACTAGGGTTTGCTACCATGACTCCTTTTGGTAAAGAAAGCGTAGTTTCCCCAGATTCATCTAATCTTTTAACCATGATTTTTAACGTGGTATGGGTAATATTTTTTGGCTGGGAAATCGCCTTGTCTCATTTACTGCATGGTTTAATTTTGGCAATTACCATCATTGGGATTCCTTTTGCTAAACAACACTTTAAACTCATCCCTATGGCTTTATTACCCTTTGGTCGTGAATTTCGCGATATTTAAAGATAAGCCGAATGAGGTTAATTGTAATCAACCCAAGCAGCTATTTCCTGTAGTTTCCATGGTAATTCATGCCTCGCTCACCTAAATTAACCTTTGATCGCGGTACATTAACCTTGCATCCTCCCCCCAAAGGTAGAAGTTGGATTGATTACGCAGTTTGGGATGATCGGGTCGAGAAGTTTCGTGTACCTGCGATTTCTTACCCTTTTCTGATCAAGTGTTTACAAGAGGAAAAAGTAGATTTTATTGACGAAGCGAAAATCTTCCATCCCTTAAAGTTAGTTTCCCGCCTAGAAATGTCGCCTTATGTGCATCAACAAGAGGCTTTAAGCGCCTGGGAAAATGGCGGGAATAGGGGAGTTGTGGTATTACCGACAGCTTCAGGAAAAACCTACCTGGCGCAATTGGCTATAGAAGCGATCGCCTGTAGTACCCTAGTGGTGGTGCCGACCCTAGATTTAATGCACCAGTGGTATGCCCACCTAGTAGCTGCTTTCCCAGAGGCAGATATTGGGCTGTTGGGGGGCGGTTCACGGGATAAAACATCGATTTTGGTCGCCACATACGACTCAGCCACCTTGCAGGCGGAAACCCTGGGAAATCGCTATGGTTTATTGGTGTTTGATGAATGTCACCACCTCCCCACAGACTTCTATCGAGTGATTGCAGAATATGCGATCGCCCCCTATCGTCTAGGACTAACGGCGACCCCAGATAGGTCTGACGGTCGCCACAGTGATTTAAACCATTTAATCGGTCCGACGGTTTATCATCGCACACCGGAACAATTAGCGGGGGTGGCTTTAGCGGATCATGATATTGTGCAGATTAAGGTTAAACTGTCGGAACCGGAAGGCGATCGCTATCAAGAGTTAATTAAAGTTAGAAACGATTTTCTCAAAAGCCAAAATATCCGCCTAGGTAGTTTAGACGGTTGGAAACAATTTGTGATGGTCAGTGGGCGATCGGCTTCTGGTCGTCGGGCGATGTTAGCCCATCGTCAAGCTAAAGAAATCGCCCTTTGTACTGATGGAAAGTTACGGATATTAGGGGATATTCTCAGCCAAAATCACCCGGAAAGAACCATAATTTTTACAGTAGATAATACTACGGTTTACCGAATTTCCCAAGATTTCTTAATCCCGGCTATCACCCATCAAACGCCTGTGAAAGAACGTCATCAAATCCTGGATAAATTTCGCCAAGGAGACTATCGAACCCTGGTGGCTTCCCATGTTCTGAATGAAGGGGTTGATGTTCCCGATGCCAAAATTGCAATTATTTTATCAGGTACTGGGTCGGAGCGGGAATATATCCAACGCCTAGGAAGGGTATTGCGTAAGGGAAGCCAAACGGGAAAAAGGGCGGTTTTGTATGAGGTAATTACTGAAAATACCAGCGAAGAACAGACCTCCCAAAGGCGGCGGGGTCACCAAAAGCCCCAACGTGAAAAACCCAAGATTTCGCCACCTACCGGATTATATGATATAGAGCGATCGTCATCTCCCAAAGCGGCAGAATCTTCAGAAAAATGGGATATTGATAATTAATAATTGTAGGGGCGGGTTCTGGTGTCAATTCTCAATTCCCCACGACCATATTAATAAACCCGCCCGACTACGGATAATGGATAATTGTAGGGGCGGGTTCTGGTGTCAATTCTCAATTCCCCAGGACCATATTAATAAACCCGCCCTCACCCACCCACCGGGTGATTAATTAATAATTGTAGGGGCGGGTTCTGGTGTCAATTCTCAATTCCCCAGGACCATATGAATAAACCCGCCCTCACCCACCCACCCACCGGGTGATTAATTAATAATTGTAGGGGCGGGTTCTGGTGTCAATTCTCAATTCCCCAGGACCATATGAATAAACCCGCCCTCACCCACCCACCCACCGGGTGATTAATTAATAATTGTAGGGGCGGGTTCTGGTGTCAATTCTCAATTCCCCAGGACCATATGAATAAACCCGCCCTCACCCACCCACCCACCGGGTGATTAATTAATAATTGTAGGGGCGGGTTCTGGTGTCAATTCTCAATTCCCCAGGACCATATGAATAAACCCGCCCTCACCCACCCACCCACCGGGTGATTAATTAATAATTGTAGGGGCGGGTTCTGGTGTCAATTCTCAATTCCCCAGGACCATATGAATAAACCCGCCCTCACCCACCCACCCACCGGGTGATTAATTAATAATTGTAGGGGCGGGTTCTGGTGTCAATTCTCAATTCCCCACGACTATATGAATAAACCCGCCCTCACCCACCCACCCACCGGGTGATTAATTAATAATTGTAGGGGCGGGTTCTGGTGTCAATTCTCAATTCCCCAGGACCATATGAATAAACCCGCCCTCACTCACCCACCCACCGGGTGATTAATTAATAATTGTAGTGGCGCGCCTCCCCTATGACCTCGCCTCTCAACGACCATATTAATCAGCCCACCCTCACGCATTTGGTGATTAATAAATGACAATAATACCGATTTAAGTTTTTCGTTCTAAGGTAGCTTCCATGATGCTGGAGAGATTGAGATGATGACCGGCCATCATGCCACTAGAATAATAGTATCGATTATTGTCAAAGCGGCGGAAACTTTCCCAGCCACTGCGTCGCTGGCGTTCATCCCCAAGTACCCAAAAGCGCTGGACAATTAGGGAGGGACTGATTAAGCCTTCGCCTTCGACCTTACCGAAGGTGCTATGCTGCATTAAAAAGGTGTACTGACGTTCGTTGTTGTCGAGTCGTCCTCGATACTGCAAAATGATGTCATCACGATCGCTTCCTGGAAACACCAACTTAGTCACCAGACTGAACCACTGACTCTGATGCCATGCAACTAATGTTTTACCACGAACGCTGATAGGCGCTTGATTACGATCTAGCCAGGTTCCTTCCACCAGCCACTGACCAGGTTCCATTAAAAAAGTGTGAGCCACAGCACTAATTTGTTACTTAGTGGTCGGGAAACTGTTGAGCAGATGCCATTTTGCACCAACTGGGGTTATTATAGCCCAATCATGCGATGAGGGTGAAAAATATTCCCTAACAGGACAGATTGACGAGCGCCTGTAACTTCGGGTAGATTACCAGGAATGCCGAGGGTGCGCCAATAGGCGAGGACAGCAAAAGCGATCGCTTCTTTAAAATCAGGATCAACTCCAGCATCGGCGGTGGTGATAATAGGGATAGGGTGTAAAAGCTGTTCTAGGCGGGTTCGGAGATAGCGATTATGGCATCCGCCGCCACATAGGAGGACTTGATCGGGTAATTGGGGCAAAAAATGGCGATAGCTGTGGGTAATGGAAACAGCAGTAAGTTCTGTTAAGGTGGCGAGAATATCGGCTGGGGAAAGATTATAGACTTGAGTCTGGTGTAAGTATTTTTGGAGATATTCAGTTCCGAACAATTCCCGTCCGGTGGACTTAGGCGGCGGAGTCTGAAAAAAGGGGTCTTCCATCAGCTTTTGGACTAATGGAGTGCAGGGAGTACCACGATGGGACCATGCGCCGTCTATATCATAACTTTGGCGACCATCAGATAGATATGCGACGGCCAAATCTAGTAAAGCATTACCAGGTCCAGTATCCCATCCCCGCACCGGATGTGATCCGGTCATATTTGCGGGAGGTAAAACGGTAACATTGCCAATACCGCCGATATTTTGAATACAGCGATAGAGGTGAGGGTGACGGAGGAGGTAAGCATCGACAGCGGGAACAAGGGGCGCGCCTTCTCCTTGGGCGGCGATATCAGAGAGGCGAAAATTACCAACGGTAGTGATACCGGTTTGATGAGCGATCGCCTCTGGTCGCCCTAGTTGTACACTATAGCCCAAAGGAATGGTGGCATCGGGGTGGGGGGGTCGGTGATAAACGGTTTGACCGTGGGAACCAATTAACTCAGCCGGTGGTGATTGTTGTTGGATATTCAAAGCCGCCCGAGAAAATTCGACAGCGATCGCATCATCACAACTGGCTAAATCAGCCACAGAAATGGATGCACCCCCACACAGGGCTAAAATTTGCGATCGCAGTTGAGGGGGATAGGGATAAGTAGCCTTAGCGAGACATTGCACTTGTAGATCAGTAGTTGATCCTTTCAGACGTACTGAAACCGCATCAATACCATCGACAGAAGTACCGCTGATCAGACCAATAACAATAGTCATGGAAGCCTAATTAATCGTCCTCATTGATCAACACCACAATGACGGTGATATTATCTTTACCTTCCCTGTCAATAGCCGCATCAACCAAAGCCTGAGTCGCCGCCTCACAGGCGCGAATAGATTTAAGCTGATTAGCAATGATAGAATCTGGTAACTCCTCGGTCAGGCCATCGCTGCATAATAATAGGCGATCGCCCGCTTGAATTTCCATGGGAAAAATATCAATTTGAGATAAATCTTCCCGTCCCAAACACTGAGACAAAACGTGCCGCCAGGGATGTACCCGCGCATCATCAGGGGATATAGCCTTACGTTTAACCGCTTGCGCCACCCAAGTTTGGTCTTCCGAAATTTGAGTTAACGTATGTCCCCGTAGGCGATAGAGGCGGGAGTCTCCCACATTAGCACACCAGGACTGCCCGTCACGAAACAAAGCCACCACTGCTGTCGTCCCCATATCAGAACGTTCAGGATGGGAGATTTGGTCATCAAGGATAGCGCGGTTAGCAGCTATAAAGGCTTCCTTGAGTAATACCTGGGAAGGATCGGAAGAATCCCAATGAGCATTAAGATGTTCTGTGATAGTTTTAGTGGCAATTTGACTAGCCTCTTGACCCCCAGCATGACCACCCATACCATCAGCGACGATAAAAAACCGTCCTTCCTGGTCTATGTAATAGGCATCTTGGTTGACAGTGCGGACTTTTCCCGTATCAGTCAAACCCGCGAAATAGCGTTTCATAAATCCTCCTCCGTGCAGACTAGCATCAAATCGGTACTCTGATTAGTGAGGGGGGGAAACTGAGAGTGATTTCTATATTCCATAGGATACCAGCGAGTTGAGTTAACAGCAGTAGCATCTTTGACGGGACGCTTGGACTGAGCTAAAATTCCTTTAATAATATCAGTTTTTTTAGCTAGAAAAATTTTAATATCTTGAGTCCCATTTTTTAGATGACATAGTTACCATAGGATTTACAGGTGGTTTTTTGGCATGAATAACCTAGGTTTAATTTGACCTTTTTATTGGGTCAAGTTATCTGAGAAAATATGAAAAGCAGGTACTTTCACCCCGGCACTTTTTTAGCCCTCTCCACCTATTCAACTGTTGAGTTGGACGGCTTATGACACAGCGATCGCATTGGTTAAGTGATAGCCGATTAGCCGATGACAGGATACCATGGTTGAGGTTGGGCTTGGGTGTCATCCCGAGGAAGCCACGTCGCCCATTCCACAACCCCTGATATCTGATACCTAAAGCATTCTATCAAAGCGATTGATTTGTCTAATCAGCCGTATCAAAACAACTGCCATCAGCAAAGCCAAAAAGGCAATCGCAAGGGCTAACCACACTTTATCACTAATAAACAGTAGTGTTGCCGATAAAGTAAATGCCCCCACTAACAAAGCGTAGTTAGTCCCCATTTGCACGTTGCCGACCCGGCGCAGGAGGCGATCGGTTTCCGTCGCCCGCACCCGCATTCTCAAATCTCCTTGTTCCAATTTATCAAGGGTTTGTTCAATGCGACTAGGTAAACCAAAAGCGGTGGAACTCACCTGAGCCGCTTGACGACCGATTTCATTTATGATACTATTAGTTGTTTGGGAGCCATTTCCATTAGACATAAGTTGTATGGCAAAAGGTTGTGCCACCTCCATAAAATTAAATTCCGGGTCTAAGCCTTTACCGACCCCTTCGAGGGTAGAAAAAGCACGCATCACAAAAGTAAATGTAGCCGGAAAGCGGAAGGGTTGGTCATAGGCTATCTCATAGAGATCATCACTAATAGCGGCAATGGATTGCTCCTCAAAGGGTTGATCCATGAAATTATCTAGCATATACTGGATGGAGCGCCGCACGGGACTCATATCCCCAGTAGGAGCCAAAGCCCCCACTTCAATGAGGGATTTCACGACGCGATCGCCATCCTTATTAGCAATGCCAAAAAGGGTTTCCATCAGCTTTTCCCGCAGATTGGAAGTAATCCGCCCCATCATACCGAAATCATAAAAGATTAGTTGTCCCTGGGGACTAACGGCAATATTACCCGGATGAGGGTCAGCATGGAAAAAGCCATCATTAAGGAGTTGTTGCAAATAGGCTTTAGCACCCATTTGAGCCAGTTGTTTCCGGTCCAAACCGGAGGCTTCCAGGGCTTCATAGTTACTAATTTTAATCCCGGGAAGGTACTCCAAAGTCAGCACCCGTGGGGATGAAAATTGCCAACAAACCCTAGGAACCTGAACCCAATCACAATGGCGGAAATTACGCCGGAAGGTATCAGCATTGCGACCCTCATTAAGATAGTCTATTTCCTCCCAGAGAATTCGGCAACACTCATCATAAATTCCCAGCCAGTCGCGCCCTCGACCCCATTTAGGATGATTTTGGAAATAGCGAGCAATACCTTTGAGAATAGCCAGATCGACCTCAAATAGCTGTTTAAGTCCAGGTCGTTGGACTTTGACCACCACATCAGCACCGGAGTAGAGTTGAGCCTTGTGGACTTGGCCCAAACTGGCGGCGGCTAGGGGAACCGGGTCAAAGTTACGAAATAGTTGCTCAACGGATTTACCAAAATCTTGGTCGATGATTTCCCGACATTGTTCATAGGGAAAAGCGGGGACACGATCCTGTAGTTTAGAAAGTTCCTCGACATATTCACCGGGGAAGAGGTCAGCACGGGTAGAGAAAAGTTGACCTAATTTGATAAAAGTAGGTCCCAGGTCTAGGAGGCTTTCTCTGACCCAGATAGCCTGCTGTCTCTTTCGGGTTAGTTTTTTGTCTTCGGTGTAACCACCTATGTAACTCCATTGTTTGCTGTCTCTCCACAGCCACCCCAGCCAGAGGATAACAAAGGTCCAAATGTCAACAAATCGCCGTTGACGGGAATAATGTTTACGGTTCCAACGGTAGGATTTTTCACCATAGGGTTTGGGAGTGGCTGAAGCCACTGGGTTAGGTGGGATATTTTCATGGTTCCGGTAGGGATGATTTGACTCATCAAGGGGAACAGACACTCGCGTTTCCAAAATTGCGTTTCCAGCTAATCAATGGGTTTAATTAAGGATGTATGACAGGATGTATGGCAGTAGTCTGCACTTAGGCTTGGTTGCGGTAACGCTGTAGCTCCGATCGCATTTGGGCAATTTCCGCCCGGAGGTCGTCGATAGTTTCCTGTAAATCAACTGATTCGGAACCAAAGCCACTATTATCAGCCATTTGATTGATACCCTGTTTTTCCGCCTCAGAATCGGCTTTCTGGATGACCTGATTGGTGAAATCACGGAGTTTCTCCCGTTGTTCGGCATCAAATTTGCCTAATTCACTCAAGCCATTGGACAAGATGTTTTCGATTTGTTCATAGAGTCCTTCGGCTAAGGCGCGGCCCACAAAGAAAGAATGAACAGATGGCTTACTCATATAAAAGTTTTGCTAAGTTCCGTAACAAATTATAACGCGGTTCCTCTCATATGCACGCGCTTTTTGATGTGGAAGCTGATTATCCCTGGGGTCTGGAAGTGAAAAACTGGGATAATTCCCAATCGGGTTGGCTTGGTCTTGGGGGTACAAACTCATCCCAACGTTTTGGGTTTTCGTCCTCAAGGGGGCGATCGCTCTCACGCAGTTGATTGTCTAACCATTGATCATAATCATCCTGAACCTGCCGTTGAGGTAAGGTGGTAGGTAAATCCCGATCGAGAGGTGAGTTGTTGAGAATGTCAGGGTTAACTGGTGCTAACTCTGGTAACTCTAGGGGATAAGAAGGTCGAAAGTCGTCAATAGTGGTCTGGTTTGAACGTCTAGCAGGTATGCGATCGCCATAATCTTCTGTCGGGCGGTTGTGGGTATGATCATCGTGAGAGTTCTGAGTTGGTAGAGGTTCTAGGGCTGGGTAATTCTGCCAATAGGATGAACTAGGGGACTCAGGAAAGGCTTGATCAGCATAATCATCCCTACTGGTGATGCCTCCAGAACCATTGTAGAGATATTGATCATCATCGGTCGTTGGTTGAAAAGCGACATCTTTAATAAGTTCTGCTAGATTGGTACTCCCATCGCCCAATAATTCCAGGTCTTGATCACTAATTAAGTCCGATTCCTGATTTTCTCCCACTAGGGCGGGTGTCTCAAAGATAGGGGAATTTGGATCTATGACCAGGCGTGGCTCTTTTTCGGATTTTAAATAGCTGTCGCTGGGTCGGGTAGCTAATTGTTGACTATAGCTGCGCGTAATTGCAAACCCTAACCAACCGGAGATCATAGAAGTGAGGAAAAATGCTAGGAATAGCCCCCATTTCGGAACAGGCGATCGCCTCATGTATTTGGTAGAAGATTGTTGCCGATGATATCCTGCTGAGGTGGCAGAATTATCATTAGGGGTATTCTGGGTGCTAGTCTGTGTTTCTCGGTTATGGTTTTGGTAGGGGACTTTGACCACAGGTTCCCTGATAATTAGGGCTTTTTCCGGGGTAGGGAGGATATTCAACCATTCGGATATGTTAGAGGGACGATTTGAGGCTTGGATCTCTAATCCCCAGCGCACAGCTTCTTCCACGTCTGGGTTTAAGTCTGGGTGCAATTTTCGCAGTGATGGTTTTTCGACACCGATTAATTCCCCTGTGAGTTGGTTAGCACATAGGGGCGCTTCTAGGGGTGTTTCCCCAGTCAATAGATAGTATAGTAGGGCTGAGAGTGCATAGATGTCTGTGGCTGGGCTAGGTTGTTCATTGGGAAGATATTGTTCAAGGGCGGCATATCCACCGCAGAGGGGACGGTTATAAATATAGCGGTTGAGTTGATCAGGTTTGAGATGACTACCTACTCCCAAACCACTAAGTATCACGGAATTACTCCCGGTCGGCTTAATAATGCAAGCCGGTTGCAGATTACAGTGAATGAGTCCTTGTTGATGAATTACTTGTAGGGCTAATGCGATTTGGCGAATGTAGTGAATAGCCTGTGGGACGGGTAGGGGGGGCTGAGTTTTTAGATACTCTTGTAGAGATTGACCGGGAGTATAGGTCATAACTAAAAATGGGAAGCCCAGTTCATCAAATAAGTCTATAATCCCGACTAAATTGGGATGCTGACAGCGACTCCAACGTTTAGCGATCGCCATAAATTGATGTCGCAGTTGTGGGATATTTTGATCAGGGTCTAGGTTCGGGTCAAGGGTTCTAATGGCAACGATTTGACCTGTTACCTGATTAGTCCCCCTGTAGGCAATGCAGAAATCTCCCTGACCTAAAATGCTATCAATTCGATATTTTCCATTCCCAACAGTGGTTAAGTTCATTTCCCGACCTTCCAATTTTAGCCCTAATCGTTGATCTGGTTCCGGCTATTATGCGATCGCCAATCACCATAGTTATACCAGTCCTAGGATAGTCTAATGCCTTTTGGCAATAGTAGTGTGTTCCTTAACCTTGATTTAGCCATAATTCGGCTGTAAGTTTAGGAGCTTGCCGTTTCCTATGGGCTATATTCACTTTTAGAGGCATTTTTGCCGATAGTAGCGATCGCCACTCCGGTTAGAATGACTATGGCTCCTAATATTAATCGCATTGAGGGAACTTCTGCAAATAGCAGATAGCCCAAAAAACTCGCCGCCACAGGTTCGAGTAAAATAGCCAGTGTTACTAGGGTGGGGGAAGTACGGTTAACCGCCCAATTAAAGCTGGTGTGGCCAATTAGTTGGGGCACTAATCCCATCAGGATTAGATAAAAATAGACTGTGGGAGAATGACCAGTATAGTTAACTCCCCATAGTAGAGGTAGGGGTAGCAAAATCATCGCTCCTAGAGTATAGGCGATCGCTATATATGCACTTAGGGATAGTCCCCGCTGTTGTGCTTCTCTTCCTAACATCAGATAAAGGGCGGCGGTGATCGCACCCATTAGGGCTAAAACATTCCCGGCGATCGGATTAGACGCTACTGTGGGTAATTTAGCATCTGCTAAACCGATAATCATACCTCCACTCAGGGCGATCGTCATTCCTAATATGGTGGCTTTCCCAGGTTTTTCGTGTAACCATAGCCAAGATAACACCGCTACCCAAATAGAACTGGTAGTCACAATAGTAGTTGATGCCGCAATGGATGTATAAGATAGGGAAGTTATCCAGACAGCAAAATGGCTGGCTAAACATATCCCAGCAGCAATAGCGTAGAATATCGCCTCTGGTTTATAGGTGCGCCAGGAAACTCTCCCCCAGGTGGGGGTTAGCAATAAAGCCGCAATAGATAGCCGGGAGGCAGATATTAGCAAGCTAAACCCTACCCCCCGCAGCCCCGCTGCATCAATGGCTAAACGCACGAAAATTGACCCCGTAGAGATGGCTACCACACCCAGAAAGACGATCGCTATAACTAGCCAAGGGCGCTCATTATTTAAGGTTTTCATGACTGGCTATCTGATATGGTTTTTATATGGTTTGATGGAGTTTGATGGAGTCGGGTAGGTTATGAAGATTAAGACAATATTTGTGCATCCTGTTAAGGGTTTGACCGCGCAAGTATGCGATCGCGTCCAATTGGTGGAAAACTTTGGCATTTTTGGCGATCGCGCATTGGCTTTGATGTTTACAGATATGGGAGAGGCGCAACCGCTGACTCCCTGGCTATCAAAAAAGCATTTTGCTGTTCAAAATGATTGGGGACACTTAGCTAGTCTCAATTGTGCTTATGATACTACCAGTCAGACTTTGGAAATTACCAAAAATGGGGAATTGTTAGTGGCGGCTAATGTAGGGACTGAAACCGGACGCGATCGCATTAGTGCCTTTTTCAGTGAATATCTACAAACTCTCAGCCCTAGTCCCTCTGCTAGACATCCCCAATATAGTCCTGTGCGTTTGGTGGGAAGCACTACCGGGGAAACTCGCTATCAAGACCGTGACCAAGGACAGATTTCGATTATTTCTCAGGCTACCCTCGATGATATTGCTGAAAAAGTTGGGGTTAATTACATTGATCCGCGCCGTTTTCGAGGGAATTTTATAGTTGATAATATTCCGGCTTGGTCGGAATTTAACTGGGTAGGAAATCGCCTCAAATTGGGGTCGGCTTTGGTGGAAGTAATCGCCCCTATTGGTCGCTGTATGAATATTGATGTTAACCCAGATACAGGCGATCGTGATATTCCTCTGTTGTCTCAACTCTCCGCCAAATTCGGACACGCTCAAACTGGAGTCATTGCTAAAGTTATCACTGGTGCAGTTGTAACCACAGGAGAAACCGTAACCATTAATAACCATTAAATAGTATCAATAATTGATTATTAATAATACCGAAAAAATGGCATTCATTTAGCATAAAATAACCCCAAAACCAGCAATTTTCAGAGTCATCATAGTAGGGGAGACGGGTATTAATTAACTTTAGTGAGGACAAAAACACTCCCGACATTACCTCTGCCAATCCGCATATCTTCGTCCAAATAAGTAATATCTAACCATCCTTGTTGTTGCTGTTCTTGGAGGGTAAAATCTACAGCCAAGAACTTTTTATCAGATTCAATTTCATCAATAAACTGATTAGGGTATTGATAGGATATCAGGCGTTGTAAGCCGATGACAAAACGATTAAATTTAACCTGAACTCGCTTTTGAGAAACCGCTTCAAATCGGGCAGCCACACTAACCATGCCTTCCAAATAGGGGATACCGACAATTTCAGCAATGTTGTAAATTTTGCCAGTGCGGGCGCGAATACATTGATAAATCTGCCCCAAATTATAAAAAGGAAAGCGGTCAATTCCCAAAAGTTCTTGGCTGTTGGTGTAAAGTAGTCGCCAATTGCCATCTAATAACTCAATTGCTTCTACAGGTCGAGGTGTGGGGTTATAATCTTCCAATTGAGCGATCGCAGAGAGAATAGCAGTTTTGTCGCTCTCTGTAGCCAGTAAACCTCGATTTTTACCGGCAATGGCTTCTAATAAAGTCGCTTTTTTGAGCATATCACAATGTTTTGGGGATAAATTTGGGGAACCCAGGTGGTTTTCAGCACTAGTTTAACCTGCTATAATGACTACCAATGCCATAGTATAGCGATAAATTACCCGACCTGCCCCTAAAATGTGTCAAAATCTGAAATTTTCTTGAGGCTAAACTGAATGCTTCCTAAAGTTATTGGTGGGCGCTACAAATTACTACAAAGGATTGGAGGAGGATCATTTGGCCAGACCTATCTGGCCGAGGATAGTCAGTTGCCTGGAAACCCTGAATGTATCGTTAAGCAACTCAAACCTCAAATTACTGATCCAGGAACCCTACAAACGGCTAGAAGGCTATTCAACAGTGAGGCTCAAGTGTTGCATAGCTTAGGCTCTCGCCATCCTCAAATCCCGACATTGTATGCTTACTTTGAAGAAGACCAGGAATTTTATCTGGTACAGGAGTTAGTAAGGGGGGAACCACTAACAGAAGAGCTACCCCCTGGCAGCCATTGGACAGAAGCCCAGGTAATTGACTTTTTGGAGGATATTCTGTCAATTTTGGATTATGTGCATCAGCAAAACGTGATCCATAGAGATATTAAGCCGTCTAATATTATGCGACGCAATGCAGATCAAAAGTTGATGCTGATTGACTTTGGGGCGGTCAAACAAATTCAAAAAGCAGCCGGGGGTAGTGATTCTAATTTGACGGTTGCTATCAGTACATACGGGTATTCGCCACCGGAGCAACTTCAGGGGAAACCTCATTTTAGTAGCGATTTGTATGCGGTGGGAATGACGGCAATTAGGGCTTTAACAGGTATTCAGCCTCACCAATTAGAACGAGATCAGGCGGGAGAATCAATCTGGAAGCCGAAAGCCTGTGTTAGTGACGGGCTAACTGCTATTTTAGATCGGATGGTGGCATCTCATCTGGTCGATCGCTATCAGTCGGCGGCAGAGGTTTTGGCTGACGTGCAACGGCTTAAACAGGTGGTAAATGACCCAACTATGCTCACCAATGCAGGGGGAGTAGTGGCGGCGACTCAAGTGCGCCCGCCCGCCACTGGGGGACATATTTCGGGGGAAGAGACCAGACAACAAACGATGGCGGGGACTGCGGTGGGAAATAATTTGGCTCCAACTATTGCACCCTCACCTAGTCCGGGTGTGGCGCAGTTGCCAACTCTGGTTAAGTCCAATCCGACAACGGTTTCCAAAGGGTTATCGGTAAAAGGGTGGTATGTGGGGGCGGCTTTGGCTGGGTTGCTGGTATTTTTGGGATTGTTTGAGCTAGTAGTGCCGACTTTTAGACCTGCTTACTATGTGCGACGGGGTAATCAACTGTTAAACGATGCTCGCGCCGAAGATGCTCGCAATATGTTTGTTCGCGCTACTGAAATTCAACCTAATCATGCGGCAGGTTGGGCGGGTCAAGCGAATGCTTTGGCGGAATTGGGAAGGCACGATCGCGCTTTGGTAGATTATCAAAAAGCTCTGGAATTGGACCCAAACAACCCTGATTTGCTGACGAGTAAGGGAACATTACTTTATCAAATGGGAGAGCCCCAGAAGGCTTTAGATACTCATGAACAGGCGATCGCCATTGATCCTAATTATGCTAGGGCTTGGCATGGTAAGGGTATTGCTTTAATTGGTTTGCAGCGATACGATGAGGCGGTGGAGGCTTTTGATCAGGCGAAAACTCTTAGGCCATCTGCTCCTAGTGTTTGGCAAAGTAAGGCGATCGCTCTGGAATATCAGGGAAAAATGGCTGAGGCGGCGCAGGTGTATTCCGAAGCACTGGCTACCTATGATGATATTTTGAGAGAACAACCTCGACGGGCAGAAATTTGGGTCGAACGCGGTTCTGTACTGAGTAAGTTAGGCCGCCATGAACAGGCTTTAGAGTCCTATGAGAAGGCTTTGGAAATTAACCCAGATCACTTTCAAGCCTTGCTACAAAAGGGCAATGTCTTGTTTTCTCCCCTGGGACGTACTGAAGAGGCGGTGACGATATCAGATCGCGCTATTGAAGTTCAGCCAGAGTCTCATCTAGCTTGGCATAATCGAGGATCTATCCTGGCTGGTGGTCGGGGAGATTTTGAAGGGGCGATCGCCGCCTATGACCGGGCGATTGAGTTGCGGCCTTCGTTTGTCCCGGCTTTACGAGATCGAGGGTTTGCTCTCAGCCAGTGGAGTCAGGCGCTACAGGCTGAAGGAAATACGTCAATGGCTTCTTCTAAGGCTAATGCAGCCCTTGAGTCTTTTGATCAGGCTTTGAATATTAACCCTAATGACCATCAATCTTATGTGGGTAGGGCGATCGCTTTGAGTCATCAAGGACGCTATGATGAGGCGCTCAATGCCTTTGACCGAGCCCAGGAAATTCAACCTCAAGATCCCTTGATTTGGGTGAATAGGGGTTTGGTTTTGGAAAGAATGGGGCGGAATAACGAGGCGATCGATGCTTATGACCAGGCTCTGAAAATTCAACCCGGTTTCCCCCCGGCTGTGCGATCGAAAAATCAATTGCAACAGCGCCTATAACTCACAGATACTTGGCGACTTTTCTCCCCAGCCCTACGCAATGGTCTGGGGGCTTTAATTGGGGGTTAGGTTATATATGCGCGCACATTTTCCCATGATACTATCTTAACTCCAATCCCCGAAAATGTCAAGGGGAAATTTAGAGAAACCCCCCTGAGCATTAGGGGGGTTTGAAGGATTAACCTTTCAGGTAAGCCAACATGGTATCAGCATCAGAGACTTCAAAGGGGTCTGTGGGGCAGTTATCGCCGAAGTCTGGCTCAACAAAGATTTTTTCAATTTTGCCATCGTTAACGACCATAGAATAGCGCCAAGAACGCATTCCAAAACCGAGGTTAGACTTATCAACCAACATCCCCATTTTGCGGGTAAATTCGCCATTACCATCAGGGAGTAAGAAGACTTTGTCCGCCCCTTGTTGTTTACCCCATTGGAACATTACAAAAGCGTCATTAACCGAAACGCAGACAATCTCATCAATTCCTTGAGCTTTGATTTCATCGTAGAGTTCCTCATAGCGGGGTAGGTGGGTGGAGGAACAAGTAGGGGTAAAAGCACCAGGTAGGGAGAAGACGACAACTCGCTTGCCGCCAAAAATTTCTTGGGTGGTTCGGTCTTGCCAACGGAAGGGGTTAGGGCCACCTACGGACTCGTCACGAACGCGGGTTTTAAATACAACGTCGGGTACTTTTTCGATAACCATAGTTTGTTGAGGTAATTTACTAAAAATGTTCTTAATTCAGAATAATTCTGATTTGTCGATTTGTAAATGAGTATTTATAACTATTTTAAGAATGAGTCTGATTTCAAGTTGACTCTGGACTAGAAACAGATATAATGGGGCATGAGTAGAAAAAACTGAGACCAATAGCGATCTGAGATGGAGAGTGGACTAGAGCAAACAGAAATTGTCAAACGGCTGAAGGGGAAAGGTTTAAAGGTAACTCCTCAGCGTTTTGCGATCTATGCTAATCTGTTGTCTCGTGCTGACCATCCCACGGCGGAACAACTACTGACAGATTTAAATAAGGATTTTCCGGTATCTTCTCAGGCGACGGTTTATACTTCTGTGCAGCTACTAAAGGAAGTGGGGTTAGTGCGGGAAGTGTTGCTGGAGCAGGGGATAGCCCGGTATGATGGAAATGTCGCGCCGCATCACCATTTTCAGTGTCGGGAGTGTAAAGCGATCGCAGATATTGCTTGGGAAAAACTCTCGCAAGTAGATCTTAGTCAATTGGGGTCAGGTTTAGTAGCGGAAAGTTACGAAGTGACAGTGCATGGTTTATGTGACAATTGCGCCCGCTCAAAAACCCAGAAACCCGATTTAGAAGAGTAATTCTGAGGGGAGGGTCTCAAAAAGAGATGTATCGAGGGGGGTCTGATGCGAATTGGTGGTAGAATTAGGGGTAATCGGAGCAAAATAGTAGCCGTGGTGGGCGAACTTTTGTATAAAAGCTAGACGCTGTGTAAGACCAAAAATTGGCTAGTCCAAGGTAGGCAACGGCGGCTCAAACAGGAAGCCTGGGCTGTAGGGGGAAGTGGTAAACTCGCTCCCACCTCAGCACCGGGTGCGTCACCAAAAGATTGTACTTACTCGCTACTAAAGGTTAATTGAGGCGTGGCCACACCCAAGCGCAAACCAATTTTACTAGATTTTGAAAAGCCCCTAGCCGAACTGGAGGCTCGTATTGATCAAATTCGCCAACTGGCGGAGGAAAATGGGGTTGATGTTTCCGATCAAATTAGGCAGTTAGAAAGCCGAGCGACCCAACTGAGACAGGAAATATTTAGCAGTCTGTCGCCTTCGCAGCGTCTGCAACTAGCGAGGCATCCTCGTCGTCCCAGCACGTTAGATTATATCCAAGCGATGAGTGATGAGTGGATGGAGGTGCATGGCGATCGCCGAGGGTATGATGATCCGGCATTAGTGGGAGGAGTAGGGCGTTTAGCGAATCAACCGGTAGTAATGCTAGGCCATCAAAAAGGTAGAGACACTAAAGATAATGTGGCTCGTAATTTCGGCATGGCGGCTCCGGGAGGTTACCGGAAGGCGATGCGACTAATGGAACACGCCAACCGCTTTGGTATGCCAATTTTAACGTTTATCGATACTCCCGGAGCCTGGGCTGGGGTAGATGCGGAAAAATTAGGTCAAGGGGAGGCGATCGCGTATAATTTAAGAGAAATGTTTAGCCTAGATGTTCCGATTATTTGCACAGTAATTGGGGAAGGAGGATCAGGGGGAGCTTTAGGTATAGGAGTAGGGGAACAGCTATTAATGCTCGAGCATTCTGTGTATACAGTAGCCACCCCAGAGGCTTGTGCTGCCATTCTTTGGAAAGATGCAGGCCAAGCGCCCCAAGCCGCTCAGGCTCTGAAAATTACTGCCCCTGATCTAAGAGAATTAGGGATTATCGATCAGATTGTACCAGAACCCGATGGGGGAGCGCACAGCAACCCCCTACAGGCCGCTGAAAAGCTCAAGCAATGTCTGGTAAGGACTTTGGGTGAATTAATGTCTTTAACCCCAGAGCAGCGCCGAGAAATGCGCTATCAGAAATTCCGCCAGATCGGGGTATTTTCAGAGATAGTTCCAGCTTAATCAGGAAGCCATTTCAGGTATTTTTGATCAAAATTTTGCGCGATTGTATTTATAGAGATATAATGTCTGAGTAACAAATTTTAACAATTATCTCATAATCAGCAATTGCAGCAGTTGTTACATCAGTTAAAACCAAGCAAACCTCAATACTACCGTAAATGAGTTCACCCCCAGAACGACGAGCGCTAATTACAGGGGCCAGTAGTGGCATTGGCAAGGAAATTGCCCTAGCCTTTGCAGATATTGGCATTCATATGGCGTTAGTGAGTCGATCGCTAGAAGCATTGGAAGCGGTAGCTGAGTCGGCAAGAAAAGCGGGAGTAGAAGCGAAAGCCTACGCCTTAGACTTATCGAAAACCGACCAAGTTCACGCGCAAATTGCCACGATTTCCGCCGCCTTTGGCCCTTTTGATATTCTAGTGAATAATGCAGGCATGGGCTATACTGAATCCTTGGCTAATACACCCTTAGAAGACTGGCAAAAGATTATAGATTTAAATTTGACCAGTGTTTTTGAATGTATTAAAGGCGTATTACCAGGAATGCGAGAAAAAGGTGGCGGAACCATAGTCAATATTGTTTCCATTGGTGGTAAGCAAGTATTCCCCAACTGGGGCGCTTATTGTGTGAGCAAATTTGGATTAATGGCGCTATCAAAAGCCGTAGCCATGGAAGAACGACCCTATGGAATCAGAGTAACGGCATTATGTCCGGGGTCTGTAAATACTGGTTTATGGGATACAGAAACTGTGGACGCTGATTTCGATCGCAGTGCGATGTTAACGCCGTCAACCGTTGCCCAATCAGTTGTACACATAGTTCAACTACCGCCAGAAGCTACCATTGACGAACTGATTTTAATGCCCAATATCGGTACGTTCTAAATGCGTGATTCTGTTAACCATTTCACTTTGTTCTGAATTGTTTTCAAATTATTATGACTATCGCATCCTCAAACAGTTTGAATTCTGCCGATACATCTAATCCTAATGGCATGAAAAATGTAGATAGCTCCAGCCGCATTGCCACCCGTCCGGATCGGAGTTCTTCTTGGCACGGAAGCCCGGAAAACCTGGGTAGAAGGGAAGTGACTCAAGAGGAAATGATGGGTGCTGTAGAAACTATTTTGTTAGGGGTAGGGGAAGACCCGGAACGGGAAGGGCTGCTGAAAACCCCGAAAAGAGTCGCCGAAGCGATGCGATTTCTGACTAACGGCTACAGTCAATCCCTGGAAGAACTGGTAAATGATGCCATCTTCGACGAAGGACATGAAGAGATGGTTTTAGTTAGGGATATTAATTTCTTTAGCTTGTGTGAACATCATATGCTACCCTTCATGGGTAAAGCCCATGTAGCTTATATTCCTAACCAAAAGGTGATTGGATTAAGCAAACTGGCTCGTGTGGTAGAGATGTATTCCCGTCGCCTCCAGGTGCAGGAACGTCTGACCCGACAAGTAGCCGAAGCTATCCAAAGCGTCTTGGAACCCCAGGGTGTAGCAGTGGTGATGGAAGCAAGTCATATGTGTATGGCAATGCGAGGGGTGCAGAAACCAGGTTCTTGGACAGTGACCAGTGCCATGATTGGTGTCTTCCAAGATGATCAAAAGACCAGGGAAGAATTTTTGAATCTAATCCGTCACCAACCTTCGTTTTAACTGATTTGATACCCCAACCCGATCTGAATTAGGGGCGGGTTCACGAATAGCCTGGGTGGAAATAGAGTCGCGCCTAGGAACCCGCCTGTAAAATCTGTCTTGGGGTGTGGGCTACGGAAAAGTGGTGCTGGGTTGGTTTTCCCATGATAGGGTATGCTCAAGGGCTGACGAGAAATACACGGTCTGCCCTCGGTTCCCTGTTTCCCTGGTGGCGGGGGGCGGTTTTCAAAGGAAAGCCTCCCTCCTCCAAAACAATAATCAACCTTAGTGGGGCTAGGCGTATTTCTCACTATAAAAAGCTCGAATCGGCTAACCAGAGGTAATACTCGCGCCGTGGGAGAAGCCCGCACCATAGTCTGGCATGAGTGGCGGGTACAGCATCACTTATAGCATCACCAGGATGGTGCATAGTTTTGCAGCTTTCTAGCTAGGATAACCCAATGACTCAACCCATTAAATTTGGTACTGATGGCTGGCGAGGCGTAATTGCTGATGATTTTACCTTTGAACGAGTTAGGTTAGTGGCTCCGTTGGCGGCAATGGTGCTACAAGAAACCTTTGGGGATACAGGGAATAAAACTATAATTGTTGGTTACGATCGCCGTTTTTTGGCGGAGGAGTTTGCTGGTGATGCTGCCGCCGCAATTCAACGGGCGGGGTTTGATGTTAAACTCAGTAACAGCTATGCACCAACTCCGGCTTTTAGTCTGGCAGCCTATCAACAGCAGGCTTTAGGGGCGATTGTGATTACCGCCAGCCATAATCCCGGTAAATATTTGGGACTAAAGGTTAAGGGTGGATTTGGCGGTTCAGTAAATCCTGATGTGACCCAAAAGATTGAAAGCCTTTTAGATAAGCCTCTTCCATTGGCTGAGACTCCTGGTAGTTTGGAGTCCTTCGACCCTTGGCCGGGATATTGTGAAACTTTGAGAGCCAAAGTGAATATGGCTGCCATTACAGAGGCGATCGCCTCTGGAAAGTTAACCGTGTTTGCTGATGTCATGCACGGTGCGGCGGCTGGAGGACTGGGGCGACTGATTGGCGATGGTGTACAGGAAATTAATAGCGATCGCGACCCGCTGTTTGGTGGCGGCGCACCGGAACCCCTACCTCGCTATTTGTCCGAACTGTTCCGACAGATTAAAAGCCATACTCCCAAAGCTAATGGGGTGACAGTGGGGCTTGTTTTTGATGGAGATAGCGATCGTATTGCAGCAGTCGACGGCCAGGGAAATTTCCTCAGTTCCCAGGTTCTAATTCCGATTCTGCTAGAACACCTATCAACCAGACGGGGATTTACTGGGGAAGTGATCAAAACCGTGAGTGGTTCTGACCTAATTCCTCGGATAGTAGAAATGTTTAACCTACCATTGTACGAAACCCCAATTGGTTATAAATATATTGCAGATCGGATGTTATCCAATGCCGTGCTAATCGGCGGTGAAGAATCAGGAGGCATTGGTTACGGCAATCATATCCCCGAAAGGGATGCGCTACTGTCAGCCCTTTATGTCCTAGAATCCGTGGTAGCGTCAGGGGAAGACCTGAGCCAAACTTATCACCGTCTACAGCAGCAGGTGAACTTCAGTTCAGCTTACGATCGCATTGATTTACCCTTAGCCAGTATGGATGTGCGTCAGAGGCTGGTCACTGAATTAGATAATAACCCTCTGACAGAAATTGCTGGTCTAGCCGTAGTTGATTGTCTCACCGTAGATGGTTATAAGTTCCGATTAGCCGATAATCGTTGGTTACTAATCCGTTTTAGTGGAACCGAACCAGTATTGCGCCTTTACTGCGAGGCAGATAGTATGGAAACCGTGAAGCAAACCCTAAATTGGGCTAAGGATTGGGCGTTAAGCCATAATACTTGACCTGAGACCTGCGGGGAGGATATCAAGCTAGGATTGGCGATGCCCCTAGGGCTGGTGCAGCAGTCATGTTTTCCTTGAATGGACTCGAACACCCGCCCCTACAAAGAACTGCCTAATATTGGCTAATAGCCTGTCCTCTGGTTAAGTTAAGTGTACGATTGTGCCTTTCCTGTTTTAATGAATGAGTGGACAGTAAGCCTGAGAGCAGAGTAGGGAGACAAGCATAATAGGGACATAATTTGCTCTCACGCTTCAGATCGATTTAGAGGTTAATCGCTGATGGGGAAACAAGACTATCAACCGCAACCCTCGGTTAATGATGACAGTAGACCGCCAGAAGAGGTCTTAAATGCAGTCATTCAAGAGGTGGAGGCTTTCCACCGGAATTTTAGGGATCGGCTATCACAGGATGTCCTACGACTTCAGCAGGATAAAGATCGTCTGATCGCTGATATTGAAAACCTGCAACGACAACATCAGGAGTTACAATCCCAAAAATCACAAACTTTATCCGAACGGGACCTAGCCCAACAACGGGTGTGGCTGAAGCAACTGGCGCAAATTTTAGCTAATAATTTGCAACGGGAACTGATTGCGCGTATTAATCAAATACGAGTTGAATCTGATCAACCTTTGCTGTCAGGGGAGGATACTCCTATGCTGTCGGGAAGTTCAGAGGCTCCTGCTGATTTGGCTCCCCAGGAGTTAGAAGCAGTTTTAGAAGGCAGTCTTAATCAGACTTTTCACGGTCTACAGCAAGAGTTAAATAGCTATCACAGCGATTTATCTGAGCGGTTGAGCAATATGCAAACCCTCGAACAGCAGGTTGAGACTTTACTAGAAACCGTGGTAAATCGGTTGCGACAGCAGTTGAATCCTACCGAAGAGTTAACGCCAGATTCGTCCCGCGTATTGCCGCCAGAGTCCGGTGACAAGTCAGAACTTAAGATTACACATAAACCTAAACCCCCTCAGGCTCCTAATGCGCCTTCTAGTGTGCAGGTGGGTTTGTTTTTGGCGCTGATGTCGGCGTTGGTGCTGTCGCTGTTTAATGTCTGTTTGAGGATTCTTCTGAAAACCTCTGATACTCCCAAAGTTATGTTTGGGCTGTTTGAGGTCGATGGGGTGATTACTCCGGGTTTGGGAAATTCTCTACTGATTCTGTTGCTGAGAATGATTGTGGTAATGCTACTCATGCCATTTTTAGCAACTTTTCTGTATCCTGCGGTTTGGAGTGATATTCGCCGATTTTTTAATTCGGGAGACTCTAAACTTATGGCAACGGTTATCGGTAGTGGTTTCTTCTTGTTTTTGTCTCAGGTTTGTATCTATATTGCGATCGGTGAAATTCCTACCGGGATTGCCATTACCATCTTCTTTGTCTACCCGATTATTACCGTTTTGGCTTCCTGGGGACTTTTTGGCGATCGCCCTAGTTTAATTAGAATAGGAGCAATGTTCACCATTTTAATTGGTGGTATTTTATCTCTACCCAACTTTTTTGGAGGCGCAGCCGGTAATACCGAAATTGGAGTTTTAGCAGCCTTGGGAGCCGGAATTGCCTTTGCTGGTTATGTCCTACTCACTCAAATTGCTGCTGGCAAATTGCATCCAATTCCATTTAGTTTGGTGAATTTCGCTTCGATTTTTGTGTTTTGTTCCCTAAGTTTGATGTTATTGCCAGATAATCTCGGGTTAGAAGTTAACCCAGATTTATGGAATCCCATTATCATCGGTGGGGCGATTTTGGGGGTACTCACCCTATTAAGTTATTTACTTAATAACTTCGCTATTCGTTCGGCTGGGGCTGCATTAGCTTCCATTATCGGCACTTCTGGACCTGCACTAACAGCTTTGCTGGCTTTTCTGATTATTGGCGAGGCTTTGAGCTTCAAGCAAATTTCAGGAATGGGTTTGGTAATTATCGGAGTAGGAAGTATGAGTGTCGAACGGATGTTACTTGCTAAACGCAAGACTTAGTTGAGTTACGGAACTGTCTTTGGCAGTTCCGATTCACTCTTTTTATTCATATTTACATAGTTCAATTTTTGAATGCTATTTACACATGAGCAAACCGACCAGTAGACCCTTTGAGAATTTTTTTAGTAATTCTCGTTTAGTTCGTTATTTGCTCCTGTTTGCCTTTGGCTGGGCTTTTATCCAATTTATTGCCTATTTTGAAACCATCATAATTGTTTTTGTCTTTGCCGCTATTTTTGCCTTTTTACTCAATTATCCCGTCCAATGGCTACAGAAATACACCAGCCATACTGTCGCCGTTGTAGTCGTGTTTTCAACTAGCTTATTATTGCTCATAGGTTTATTGGCAACTTTGGGCTTGGCTATAGTTTCCGAGTTGCAACAATTTGTCACCCAAGCCCCAGATTTATTGGATTCTTTTGTCAATCTGCTTGACCAAATAGAAACCTTACTAAAAAATGCCAATATCAGGGTTAATTTGGATTTTTTACAAGAAGATTTAAAGCAGGAAGTCTCGAATTTATTTGGTTTTGGGACGGCGGCTGTTGGCAAAATTTTATCGGGTTTAGTCGAATTTATTATCATCTTAGTCGTGACATTTTTTATGTTACTTAATGGCGAACAACTTTGGGCATCTTTTCAAAGTTTTTTCCCCTCGAATATAGAGGATTTTACCTTATCTTTGAGAAATAACTTTTTGGGCTTTTTTAGGGGTCGATTAATCTTATCGGTTTTTTTTGGATTCTCGGCTTTTTTTGTCTATTTAATTCTACAAGCACCCTATCCCCTATTTTTGGCGACTTTAGTGGGAGTTTTTGATTTAATTCCGGGAGTCGGTGCGACCATTGGCATTATTCTGTCAGCCATAATTGTTTTACCCAAGGGAATTTTAATTAGTTTGCAAGTCATAGTTTATTGCGTTTTATTGCAGCAGATTGAAGAAAATATTTTGATGCCTAGAATTATGCAAAATTCCGTTAATCTCAATCCGGTTGTTATCTTTTTCGCTTTATTACTGGGGGCGAGAATTGCGGGATTTTTGGGCTTATTTTTATCCATTCCTATCGCGGCTGTAATTGTAGGTTTTGTGAACATCAAAAATGCCGAGGTTAAGCAAATACCAGGCAACAATAAACAGTGATTAATCGCATTAGTCCAAAAATGGTGATTCTGATAATAATGTAGCCGCCTGTTTCATCGTTAAAATCTCAGAGTCAACCCAAGAGTGCGGAGCTTGACAATGGTGGGCAATTAGTAACCCCCATAATTGTTGATTTTTAATCACGGGAACAGCTAAATTAGCCTTAACTCTGATGCTTTTCAGAAAATCACGATGGCAGGGGTCAATGTCGGCTTCATCAATATCTGAAATCGCCGATATTCTCCCTTCTAAATAGAGTCTAGCATATTTATTGCTGAAACAATCATCAGCCCCGGCGGAGCCATAAATGGAATAGTCGATATAACGCAGTGATTCAAAGGTGACTTGTCCGCGCCATTCCTTGTAGAAGTAGTACAACACTATCCGATCGCTTTTCAGGTGTTTTCGTAACCCATTCAGGGTTTCCTGAATTAGGCGATCGCGATCTTCCACCTGTTGTAAACGTTCAACAAACTATTGAAATCGTGGGTCACTGTTAGGGTTAGGGTTACTATTGGTTGAATCACCGAATATATCAGGGAAGTTCATCTCTTGTAATTAAGTTCAGAATACAACCACCATCTAAATTATAACACAGAGGTAATACTAGCCACCAATTAAAATAAATTTTAACAAAAAAATGGCAGCTAAAACCCACATAGCCAGAGTAGTTTCTGACCATTTACCCTGGAGGGTTTTCAGAATTGGATAAGCAATTAATCCAGCCGCTAAACCATCAGCAATAGAGTAGCTTAGTGGCATAATAAATAGGGTTAAAAATGCCGATATAGACTCGGCTGGGTCGTCCCAAGCAATTGACCGGACACTAGCCATCATCAACACTCCTACTATAATTAAGGTGGGGGCGGTAGCAAAAGATGGAATCCCCGCCAATAGGGGTATAAATAGGATGGAAAGGAAAAATAAAACCGCCACGGTAATGGCATTAAATCCACTGCGTCCCCCCTCGGAAATACCTGATGCTGATTCAATATAAGTGGTGACGGTTGAAGTGCCTAAAATACCTCCTATTGTAGTGCCAACGGCATCGGCAATAAATGCCTTATTTGCCCTAGGAAGTTCGCCTTTTTCGTTGATATATCCGGTTTTCATACCTAAGCCGGTTAAGGTGCCGACCGTATCAAATAAATCCACAAATAGAAAGACAAATATAACTGTTAACAGTTGCCAAAAATTACCCTGTAATATTCCTCCCAAACCAACGAAGGCTTGACCTAATAAATCTCCGGGAAATTGCGGTAAACTAATGATACCTTGCGGCCAGGGGGCAATGCCTAAAATCCACCCTAATAATGCGGTGGCGATAATACCCCATAATAAAGCCCCAGTAATGCGACGGACGACAAAAGCGGCAGTGATTAAAATGCCAATTAGGGTAATTAATACGGTGGGTTGGCTAAGGTCGCCTAGGGTGGTAACGGTAGCTTCGGATGAGATGATTAAACCTGTCTTGGTCAGGGCGATATAGGCGATAAATAGACCTATTCCGGCGGCGGTGGCGTGTTTAATACCGCTGGGAATGGCGGTGACAATTTGGGCGCGAATATTTCCGAAGGTGAGGGCGATAAAAATTAATCCCTCGATGAAAATTGCGCCTAGGGCGACTCGCCAGCTAATTCCTTGGCTGAGGACCACGGAAAAGGCAAAATAAGCGTTTAAACCCATTCCTGGGGCTAGGGCGAAGGGATAGTTAGCATATAACCCCATAATTAGGGTAGCAATGGCGGCGGATAATGCGGTGGCGATCGCAATTTCTCCGAATAGGTCGCCAGGGGTTTCTAAAAAAATGGCGTTGGAAAGAATATCGGGGTTAACCACCAAAATATAAGCCATAGTCACAAAGGTAGTGACTCCTGAGACTATTTCGCTTCGCAGGTTAGTTTGGAGTTTCTCAAACTGGAAAAATTTAGATATGGCGCTTTCTTGAGATGGGGGATTTTCATTCATAGGGATTAAAATATATCGCTATCTAGGAATTTGTATAAGGATTAACTAATGGGGTTTTGGCTTGACCAATTATTGGATAATTAATAGTTATGGTGGCTACATCTAGCATATCTGTGATGCCTATAGCCAGAAATTTAATAATAATTTAGCAATTGCCTGGACTACCGGGACGGGGACAGCATTACCTAGTTGTTTTTTGGCAATACTGGGGTTTTTATGTAACACAAACCAATCGGGAAAACCTTGTAATCTTGCTGTATCTCTGGGGGTGATTTCTTGGTAGTTTTGAGGATGATAGATGATGTTGATAAACTCTTGCTTATATCGTTGATGATTCTGACAACTAAAGGATTTGGTGGCTACAAATATTTGGTTTCCTGTCGCGGTTAAGGTGGCGATCGCTTGGGCGTGGGCTAGATAGATTTTGGCGACTCCGTTAATACCAGAAGATATTTTAGAATTAACAAACTCATAACCCTGATTTTCTATATGTCTTAAAATTCGTTTTTGCATCAGTTGATTAAGTTCCGATTCTTGTAAATCATCAATTAACTGTTGTAATGCTGCTAAAGGAATGGGATTACCGTCTTTAGGTCCATAGATTTTTTTGCGCCTATTTTTGAGGATTATATCACAAATTTGTTTTTGGCGATCGCTAGTTTCGATTAAATCCCAAGAATGGATGGTTGTTTGTCCATTTCGCACGTCGGAAAACAGAAAAAAATCATTGAGTTCATCATTTTTTTGAAAGCGACCTCGCGCTGGGGGAATATGGTTGCCAAATAAAACCTGGGGCGAAAACTTTTTTTTGATGACGGCTTCCTGAGAGACCCCTTCCACAAAATTAAACAGTTGGGGATGTTGATTTAAGGGTTGGGGAAATTGGAAGTTTTGACCTTGATTAATATCTCGACGTATTCCCACAATAAAAACGCGATCGCGGTCTTGCGGTAAGCCAAAATCTGAGGCATTAAGTACCTGCCATTTTAGATGGTAATTGGCGGCGGATAATGACTCCAGAATACTCTCAAACTGTGGGCGGTGTCTGGGGTCGGTTAAACCCTTGACATTTTCGAGGATAAAAGCTAGGGGTTGATTAATTTTAATAACTCGAATAGTATCTAACCATAACTGACCTCTTGGGTCATCTAACCCCCGCAGTTTTCCCGCAATTGACCACGGTTGACAAGGAACTCCCCCCGTGATTAAATCGACAGTAAAGGGGAATTTATGAAGCGATCGCATATCTCCTAGGTTGGGTTCATCACGATTAGCATATCTGATAAAATTGTGTTGATATACCTGAATAGAATTCGGTTCTATTTCCGAATATCCCAAACATTGACCGCCCCAATTTTCTAAAGCAATGCGAAAGCCACCAATACCGGAAAACAGGTCAACAAAGGTAAATTTAGGCGGGTTAATTTGAAGATTCAACAACTCTGTTGGCATGAATTTATCCCCAGATTCTAAGTTATGATAATCTAAATAATCAAATAAACTCAGAGGTATACTATGGAAGTTAAAGCCGCCGTTGCTTGGTCAGCCGGAAAACCCCTCAGCCTAGAAACCGTCCACCTGGAAGGTCCAAAAGCTGGGGAAGTGTTAGTGGAAATTAAAGCCACAGGAATTTGTCATACTGATGCTTATACATTATCTGGTGCTGACCCAGAGGGATTATTTCCAGCTATTTTAGGACACGAAGGGGCGGGAATTGTAGTAGAAGTAGGACCAGATGTAAAAAGTCTTAAACCGGGTGATCATGTCATCCCTTTATATACTCCAGAATGTCGTCAGTGCGAGTATTGTCTTAGCATGAAAACCAACCTTTGTCAAGCCATTAGAGGAACCCAAGGAAAGGGATTAATGCCTGATGGTAGTAGCCGTTTTTCCAAAGATGGGAAAATGATTCATCATTATATGGGAACTTCGACTTTTTCTAACTATACGGTTTTGCCAGAAATTGCGGTAGCTAAAATTAGGGAAGATGCACCTTTTGATAAGGTTTGTTATATCGGTTGTGGGGTGACAACGGGTATCGGTGCGGTGATTAATACGGCGAAAGTTGAACCGGGTTCTAAGGTGGTAGTGTTTGGTTTAGGGGGGATTGGATTAAATGTAATTCAAGGGGCGAAAATGGTGGGGTCTGATATGATTGTCGGGGTTGATATTAACCCGCAAAAGCGAGAAATTGCCGAAAAATTTGGGATGACTCATTTTGTGAATCCTCAAGAAATTGAGGGTGATTTGGTGGCTTATTTAGTGGATTTAACTAAGGGTGGCGCTGACTATAGTTTTGAGTGTATTGGTAATGTTAAAGTTATGCGTCAGGCTTTAGAATGCTGTCATAAAGGTTGGGGAGTTAGTGTTATTATCGGGGTAGCATCAGCGGGACAGGAAATTAGTACCCGTCCCTTTCAGTTGGTGACAGGAAGGGTTTGGAAAGGGTCGGCTTTTGGCGGCGCAAGGGGTCGGACTGATGTGCCGAAAATTGTTGATTGGTATATGGAGGGTAAGATTAATATTGATGATTTAATTACTCATGTTTTGCCTTTTGAACAGATTAACGAAGGGTTTGATTTGATGCACCGAGGAGAGTCTATTCGTAGTGTGGTAATGTTTTAATATGAGGCTAAATTAATGACAATTTGGAAATAATCCAAGCCTACGCATCGATCGCATTTCTCTGGTCTATGGGAATGAGTCAACCGTCTCACCCATAGAAAGGCGATCGCCAAAACTGATAATGATTTTACGATTAACTTTACCTTGATATGTTACCCACTGATTTACTCAGCTATCGACAAAATGGAGAAACAATTATCCCCCTGAGATTACCAATTAACCAGGGAAATTTAGCGATCGCCTCCGAAATCATAGAACAATTTACCAACTGCGTCAACCATAGTCAAGGCGAATTAAACCGCCAACTCCAAGACCTAGAAGGAGATCGCCCCAACTATCGCATCAAACGAGGATTAGCCCACTTACTTAGGAGTGGTTTTTGTACTTTTGAAATTATCAGCCCTCTCGACCCCGAAAAGTTACGAGAAAGGGTATTTTCCGCAGCCGCTAAATCGATACCTTCTCCCTATTCTACCGCGCAAACTTTAGAGGAATTATCCCTGAAATTAACCGCCGAATTAAAACGGGAAGTTTTCCCCTCCGAAATTCAAGTAGGACTATATGCAGATCTCCAAGAAAACCGGATTTTGACCCAATTTGATACTCCCACGCCAGAAGCCTTAATTCACCGTTATAACTTGTCACAAGTACAGGGTATATTTTATCGTGCTAGTGAGATCAAAATCAACGCCTACCGTAACGACCCCGGAGAATATAAACTTTTGTTTCGGTACTTAAAATTATTTCAGTTAATGGCGTATATTGAAGGAGACGCAGACCATGGATTTACGATTACGGTAGACGGACCCACCAGCTTATTTAAAGCTAGTACACGCTATGGGTTAGCCTTAGCGAAAATGATACCAGCTTTACTCCATGTCACCAAATGGAGTCTACAGGCTACCCTACAACAGCGAGACCCTTATACGAAGGTAATTAAAACGGGTCGTTACACCCTCAATTCTGACTGTCAATTAGTTAGCCACTATCCCCCAGGTAAACCCTATGATAGCATGATTGAAGAGTCTTTTGCTGACCGTTGGAGTTCCCTAAAAACTGAGTGGCGACTAGAAAGGGAAGTCGATTTGATTCCCATTCCTGGTAGTGTGATGATTCCCGATTTTCGGTTAGTTCATCCTGATGGTAGAATGTTTCTGTTAGAAATAGTTGGTTATTGGCGATCGGAATATTTACGAAAGAAATTCTCTCAAGTGCGGCAGTCTGAATGCGACCACTTAATTTTAGCGATTTCCGAACGTTTAAACTTAGCTAAAGCGGGAGTTAAAATTAGTGAGATTCCGGCGCGAGTCGTTTGGTTTAAGGGCAAATTATCCCCGAAAGCAGTGTTAGAAGTCCTGTAGAGGCGGTTTTATATTTCTGTTTTTATATCATAAAACCGCCTTTAATTATTCCTAATAATCAACCATAAAGGTATTAATATGGCTGGAATTGGTGGGGTTAGATTGAGGTGGCGGTTCTGGATTATTGACAGGAAGATTATTTTGAGGTTTAGGGGAAGGTGGAACTGATAATTGAGTTACATCTTTTTCTAGTTCTCCTAGTTGGTCTTCAATCAATGCGAGTCGTTGTTCGATGATATGGCTCCGACTTTGTAAAACCTCCAATTCTTCGGTTAGGCGCTTTTTTTCAACCGCCAGTAGATATGAATTTCGGTAAAGATTAGCCTGAGACTTCTGACGGGGAATGGCACTAAGTTTAGGTTGGATTTGGCGATGATATTTATATCTCATGGGTCTAAAATTTTGAGTGACAGGTAAGGTCGGACGAGAAGTCACCTTCTCGAACTCCTATTCAAAACCGTGCTTGATACTTTCGCATCACACGGCTCCTGATATGGATACCCTTTTTGTCAATAGGAACAGGGTTACGAACCCCTGCTTTCGTACTTCAACTTTTGGAGTTGTATGCACACGTAGTCTTTAAACTCGCTGCCATTAGGATCCTACTAATTGCAGTATCTATATCCATACCGCGACCTGTGGGCATATCCCAGCCATTACAGATGGGCATTGGCTTCTGGTCGCATCCTTCACCCTCCGAGACTTGCGCTTACACTTATCACTACTGCCTATGAGTAATATTGCTCACTTGTTTATAGGCAGAGTCTTGGAGGGGTTACAACGTTCCGATTATATGGGCATTCCATCGTTAGATTTGTCCTCAGAACCGGGGTACTTTTAAAGGTCTGTGTAGGTAGTCGGACGAACCCCCTACTTTTCCCCTTGCCCTTTTGAGCGCAGCGTGTCAACCTATTTCGCTGCTAGTGTATTACGATGGTTCAAGTCGGACATTCGGTCTTCCTAATCATAGATGGTTGGCAGTGGTCGCGTCTTGGTAGTAGGTTCTACCTCACGCCTTCCGTTCCCCGCTTCTATCCTGGAGTTATGATTTCCAAAACTGGGGGTGGCTATCGCGGTTACTCTCTACTCCCTGATTTCTCAGTTCGTTTATGACCTTGAGTTCCCTGCCTTGCTTAGTTCCCTAAGCGTCGGGACATATAACCAGTTATGAGGATGGTCAGGAGAGGTTTCCTTATATCCAGATTCGGAGCTGGAATCCTCACCGGGTAGTTATTTCGGGCATTTCAGCCCTATTTCATACCCGAACGTCTCGCACTATCCGCTTACACTTGTCACTACTGAGGTATCGACCATACTCTCAGAGCCTAAGAGGGATTACAACGTTCCGTTTATATGGGCATTCCATCTTTAGATTTGTCCTTTCCACCGGGGTACTTTTAAAGGTCTGTGTAGGTGATGTTACAATTACCCTACTTTTTCCCCTAACTCTTTTGAGCGGAGCGTATCAACCTGTTTCGCTACTTAATCCTTACGGCGGTTCAAGTCGGAACATTCAGATTTCCTTAATCATGGATGGTTGGCAGTGGTCGCCTCTGGTAGTAGGTTCTACTTCACGCCTTCCGTTCCCCGCTTCAGTCCTGGGGTTATGATTCCCAAAACTGGGGGTGGCTATCGCCGTTACTCTCAACGCAATTGTTAAGAAATCGTTAAGATTCCCGATTTTGCGTTTTGACCTTGAGTTCCCTGCCTTGTTTTGTATATTTATATACCAAACTTTGGGACATATAAACATTTATGGGGATGCTCAGAGGCGAGCCTCTTATATTCAACCAAGGGGCTGAAGTCGCCATCAGGCGGTTATTTCGGGTGTTTCTACCCTATTTAATGCCTGAACGTCCCGCACTGTATATCGATTATATCAACTTAGTCCGCTGAAAAGCGATCGCCTAAGCGGTTACGTTCCATCAACTCAGTGATCTCAGACCTAGGTAATTCTGGCGGGTGCGGAAACTCCTGGTTTTCCTGAGAATACTCGCAGGCGATCGCCTCGGGGTAGGGTCTAACAGGTTTTGGTTTCCTAGGTCTAATAGTATTGGGTACATCAAACCCCTGAGCCGGTGGAGTTTGATTAACAGAAACTGGGGGAAGTTCCACAGTCGGACGGGGAACCTTCACAACTTGAGTATCAATAACAGGTTCTGGGTCAGCCACAGTCGCCATTGTGGTATCAATAGCAGGTTCTGGGTCAGCCACAGTCACAGAAGCGACCGTCGAGAAAGTATAAAAAATCCTACCATCATCTGTTACCTCAAACTCAGCCGCAAATTCCAGCGCCTTTTGGTCGAGATAAGCCTGAACTTGGGGACCGGGAAGCTGAGTAGCCAAAGCCAGGTCCAAAGGGGTGATCCGTCCTTGATGTTCCCGGATTAAAGCATAAAAAGCCGTATCGAGGCGTTGTTGTAGGCGGCGGGACTGGTAGGAGTAGTATCGCCATAGCATCCAGCCACCGACCCCAGAGGCGATCGCCAATAGCCAAGGAAAAGCCGTCCGCATGAGAAACAGTAAAAAAGCCACCGCCAGCAATAGAGATAAATACTCTCCGCCGCCGGGAGAATGGGGACTTGATTTTGGGGAAATCTGATTTTCGCTCATTCAAATAATGATTAAAGTTATGTTACATTTTTTATGAGAGGAGAGAACACTGGGTCTGCTATCCTCAGCACTTGGTGAAATTTCAGCATCTGCGTTCAGGCCTCCTAGGACTGAACCGAGAGGCATTCAACCAATCCCCGATCTTCTCAAGTAGCGAGATATAAATCACCCGTTGGGTTCAAGGTTAGCACTGCCATATAATTGACAGAGACCTTTAACCAAACTAAACGGGAAAGTCTGGCTAGTCTGGTGTATTGACCCATATGAGCGTTAGAGTTCAGACCTAACAACCAAGGCAGCAATTAATATTTTAGGAATCCTAGCTTCATGTTCTCAAAGGAAATCACCGAATCAAAAACCTACAAGTGGTTTGACGAAAGGCTAGATGTCCAAGCGATATCCGACGACATCACTAGCAAATACGTCCCTCCCCACGTAAATATCTTCTACTGTCTGGGTGGGATCACCCTAGTTTGCTTCTTAATCCAGTTTGCTACTGGGTTTGCGATGACCTTCTATTATAAGCCGACCGTCGCCGAAGCATTTACCTCTGTTCAGTACATCATGACAGAAGTAAGTTTCGGTTGGCTGATTCGCTCTATCCATCGCTGGTCTGCCAGTATGATGGTATTAATGATGATCCTGCACGTTTTCCGGGTTTACCTAACTGGCGGTTTCAAAAAGCCACGGGAACTCACCTGGGTAACAGGGGTAGTTATGGCAGTGATCACAGTTTCCTTTGGCGTAACTGGATATTCTCTTCCCTGGGATCAAATCGGCTATTGGGCGGTTAAAATTGTATCTGGAGTTCCCGAAGCTATCCCCATTGTAGGTTCAACTATTGTTGAATTGATGCGCGGTGGTGCTGCGGTAGGACAACCCACTCTCAGCCGTTTCTACAGCCTGCATACCTTCGTTTTACCCTGGTTGATTGCAGTATTCATGTTGCTGCACTTCCTGATGATCCGTAAACAAGGTATTTCAGGCCCCCTCTAAACTCTGCCTAAATCTTAAACCATCAGATGGGAGTAGCTTTTGCTACCCCGATGGTGGCAGAGCCGAATCATAATACTAAGGAGAGCGATCGCACCATGTCAATCATGAAAAAGCCGGATCTTAGTGATCCAGTCTTGAGAGCAAAAATTGCTAAAGGTATGGGCCATAACTACTATGGTGAACCAGCTTGGCCCAATGACTTGCTGTATATTTTCCCGGTGGTTATCGTGGGAACCTTTGCCCTAATCGTTGGTTTGGCAGTCCTTGACCCTGCTATGGTAGGAGAACCTGCCGATCCGTTTGCGACTCCCCTGGAAATTCTGCCAGAGTGGTACTTCTGGCCGGTGTTCCAAATTCTGCGGGTAGTCCCGAACAAATTGTTAGGGGTGTTAATGATGTCTTCCATTCCGGTAGGTCTATTGGTGGTTCCTTTCATTGAAAATGTCAATAAGTTTCAGAACCCCTTCCGCCGTCCTGTCGCTACAGCAATATTCCTATTTGGAACTTTTGTTACCCTCTGGCTAGGTATTGGCGCAACCTTCCCCATTGACAAGTCTTTCACTTTGGGCTTGTTCTAGTATAATGACACCAGAAATCGGGTTTCTTAGGCAATTGAGGCGAAGGTGTCCAATATTGTCTGGGAAGCTCGGTTTAGTTTTGATGAGGTTCAGAGTTATCGGGAGGGAAAGGTTATCGCTGAAGGGTCAAAAAAAATAACAGGTGCGATCGCCATTAGTATAATCTGGCTAATAGGAGCCATTAGCGATCGCCTTTGGTTTATCTTTGATCGGTCTGTACCCGCCTGGGACCCCGCCTATTACCTAACAGGAAGCCTGATCTATCGCCGCGCCTTCGAGGACCCCCAATGGTTTTCTGGTCAATGGTGGGATTATATCTGGAACCTGTCAGCCAAAATCCCCCCCCTAGTATATATTCTCACCATTCCCTTTCAAAATATATGGGATCCTAGTCCAGACACTGCCAACCTAGTGCATCTGCTTTTTAGTGCCATATTACTAGGGTCTGTGTACGGTATCGGATGCCAACTTTTTAACCGCCAAGTAGCTTTATGGGCGGCGGGTTTATGCTTATTACTCCCGGCATTATATTTATATCGTTTTGAATATCTCCTAGATTATCCCGTCACGGCCAGTGTCGCCTTCTGTTTTTTCCTGCTGACTATGTGGCGCAAATGTGAACAACCGCGTTATCAGTGGTTATGGGCGATCGCCGTAGGAATATCCGTAGGACTGGCATTTTTAGTCAAACAAACCACCGCCCTATTTTTGTTTGTTCCCCTGTTGTGGGTAACGGTGGGAACCCTAAAAAGACGGGACTGGGGAAGGTTTTTTCAAATGGCGATCGCTGGCTTGCTGTCTGTGTTAGTCTTCGGTCCGTGGCTGTCAAATACCTGGCTGTTAATGATCACATCAGTACAACGGGCCACTATATACGCCGCGCGCGCCGAAGGAGATCCTCCCTTAACCGACCCCGAAGCCTGGACCTACTATCTAAGTCTCCTCCCGGACCATGTGTCCTGGCCGTTATTATTAGTTCCCATTGTCGGTTTTTTACTTTACCTAATTCGGTGGCGCAGCCTTCCCCCAGACACCCCGAAATCTAGTTTCGCCTGGTTAGGAGTCTTTCTCATTGGGGGATATTTACTCTGTTCTCTCAACCCCAATAAAGACTTTCGCTACAATTTCGCCCTATTACCCATGCTCTCAATTGTATTAGCTTGGGGACTCACCCTCTGGCCGAAATGGTGGGGGGTGAGAGTGCGTTGGGGAACTTTAGCCCTAGCTGTGTTGTTAATGATCTTAACTCTGTGGCCCGTGGGTGGAGTTCCCGGTCAACAATTCCGCAGCTTGCTAAGTCCCGGAAATACCCGCCACGCCGAAATAGGCGTTAACTGGCCTCACCCAGAAATTATATCAACCATTTTGGCAGCCGAACCCTACCTACAGAATACCATCGGGGTTTTGCCTTCCACGGAAAATATCAATCAGCATAATATCGACTACTATGGCGCAATTAAAGATTTTCAGGTCTACGGTCGCCAGGTGGGTATTGCTTATGACGAAGTTTCTCAAGATGCTGGTTCCCTTTGTTGGTTTATCACCAAAACGGGAGATCAGGGTTCTGTCGATCGCATTAAAGAAGCCCAAGCCTTGATGGTAACAGCGATCGCCCAAGGTCCTCAATTCCCAGTTTATCGTAATTGGCTCCTACCAGATGGTAGCACTTTAAACCTCCATCGTTGCACCCCCTCACCCGTGGAAGTTTCCCCCCGCGCCGATATTTCTGAGGTCGTGAATTTAGAGGCGGTAATTGTTCCTGAAAGCACCCCCCCAGGGACTCCCATTCCCATTACCTACATTTGGTCAGGTCCCCCACAACAGCTTGAGTCGGGTTTGGTGTTATTAACTTGGACTGGATCAGATGATGACAATAATACCCAATGGTTCCACGATCGCGCCATAGGTTCAGGACGGCTAGAATTACCAGAAGACACAGCCACAGGGTTCGAGGTGGTTGAACGCATGGCTATGCTGCCGCCACCGGATGCTACACCGGGCAATTATACCCTGCAAGCCACCTATTTAAGCCGAGAAACCGGGGAAACCTATGCGATCGCCTCCCCCCCCATTACCCTCACCATTGACCCTAATGCAGCCCCCTCACCCGCCCCAGAATTGGATTTAATTACCCAACTTCAACAACTCGCCCTAAAACTTCCCCAGGGTATACAGGGACTGGAGGTAATTTTTAATGAAATTCGTCGCATTAACCAATATGATCCTGTCCAGGACTATACCAAACAGGCCCAAAAAACCCTAGCCTATAGGTTAAACCAAGAACCGGATAATTTAAACCTAGCATATAGCCTAGCTTTAGCTTCCGTGTTAGAACAGGATGTAAATGGAGCGATCGCTGCTTTAGAAACAGTCACCAAACTCGATCCTAATAACCCCTTCGCCCATGGTTATCTCGCCTTTGTACACCTATATAATTTTAACGCTAGAGCTGCCGAAATTGCCCTAAAACCTGCCTTAGAGTTAAGCCCTGAACAACCAGAGTTTTTAGTATTACGGGGGGTTTCTGCCCTGTTACAAGGGCGCTTTATGCAAGCCAAACAGGACTTACAAGCATTAAGTTTAATTAATAATTGATAATTAATAATTATTAATTGTAGGGGCGCGCCTCCGCTGTCAATTCTCCATCCCCACAACCATCTTAATAAACCCGCCCCACCTGCTGTCAATTCTCCATTCCCACGACGATATTAATAAACCCGCCCCACCGTTTCGACTGAGAAACCGGGTTTCTTGACCACCATATGGGTGGTGCGTCAGATGAACAAAATTTGCCGTTGACCCGATAGGTTATCCCTCTGACGCACCCTACGATATGTGTAATAATTAATCATTGTAGGGGCGCGCCTCCCCTGTCAATTCTCCATGCCCACGACGATATTAATAAACCCGCCCCACCGTTTCGACTGAGAAACCGGGTTTCTTGACCACCATATGGGTGGTGCGTCAGATGAACAAAATTTGCCGTTGACCCGATAGGTTATCCCTCTGACGCACCCTACGATATGTGTAATAATTAATCATTGTAGGGGCGCGCCTCCCCTGTCAATTCTCCATTCCCACGACGATATTAATAAACCCGCCCCACCGTTTCGACTGAGAAACCGGGTTTCTTGACCACCATATGGGTGGTGCGTCAGATGAACAAAATTTGCCGTTGACCCGATAGGTTATCCCTCTGACGCACCCTACGATATGTGTAATAATTAGTAATTGATAATTACTTACTATTTGAATTGGCTGTAGCGCACTAGACAAAAACTAAAGGTTTATCCTTTAAGGGGCTAAAGGCTTCAGCGTCGAAGCGGTAGAGGGTGGCGGGTCGTCCTGCGCCGCGAGAGGTTTTGATACCTGTGTCAGACAGAAAGCCTAGCTTGAGTAAACGGGCGCGAAAATTGGAATAGTCCGAGAAACCCTCACCTAAAACTGTTAGATAAAATTGGTATAATTCCCCTAGGGTAAAGAGTTCTGGCAGTACATCAAAAGCTACTGGACTGTATTCTAACTTATTACGCAGGCGACGATATCCATATTCTAAAATCTGATTATGGTCAAATGCTAGAGATGGTACTTCTTCTATGGGATACCAAGCTACCCCGGTTGATTGATTAGGAATTAGTTGGGCTTCCTCAAATCTAACTAGGGCAAAATAACTCACAGATAGGTAACGAACATTATAACTCCCTGCACTTTCTCGCGGATCGCGATGGGGTCCGCCAAAACTATAAAGCTGTTCTAAATAAAGGTTTTCTACCTTGATTTTTTCATCTAAAATCCGATAAGCTGCATCTTCTAAAGATTCCCCTTGACGCACTAAGGTCCCCGGAAGACTCCAACGATCGCAAAAAGGTTGCTGTTGTCGCATTACCAATAATACCAACAGGCGATGAGCAGCGGTATCAATGGAAAAAATAATATTATCCACTCCTACCTTAAAGTCAGCGAGGGGGTGGCTAGTCGATGGTTGTGGGGGATTTCCTGCCATATTCAGGACTGCTGGCCAGAACTAGATTGATATAAATTTTGGCGGGCGATATAATCAGCCACCGCCGCCGGAATGGGATGGGGATCACCTGCTTGGCGAAAATCAGTGGAGGAAACAGGTAAACCCTGCCAATTGGCGATCGCCACTTTTCCCCCTAACTCCCGCAGTTTTGCCAAATCGGAGTCTTCAATGTCGTAGCCTGGTCGGGGAACCACTAATAAGTTAACCTCACCCAACAGATCATTAATTTTATACCAACGGGGTATCTGTGATACCAAATCTGAGCCGATAACTAGGGTAAAGTGATCATTAAGCCAAGATTTCCGAGCCTGGTGGACGGTTTCAATGGTGCGGCGACTGCTAAGTTCTGGTTTGAGCAAAATATTATTTCGGGGTGGATAAATTGAGTTAATCAACACAAATAGCATGGCTTGTCGATGGTCCAGGGAAGCCCCATGAGACTTAAAAGGGTTATCAGCAGCCCAGACTAAAACGCGATCGAATTTCTGAGCTAGTTGAGTTAGAATAGACTGGTGGCCTTCTGTGGGAGGATCGGCGCTGGTTCCAAACAAGGCAATTCTGCTCATCGATTAATGCTCATCACTGGGTTTATTATCCCTATATACGGGGAAACTCGCAACAATAATCATCATCCTTCCGTAACCAGAACAGTCAGCATTGTAGTCCAAAATAACAATTCACAAAATACCCCTTATGGCTAAAGAATTGGCGATTGAAACCCGGGGACTAACCAAACAATTTGACCGCCATATAGCAGTTCATGACCTTGACCTACAGGTGGCGGCGGGGGAAGTTTACGGATTGATTGGCCCTAATGGGGCGGGAAAAACTACCCTACTGCAGATGCTGGCGACTGCAGAAGAACCCTCAACCGGAGAGATTTATATTCACGGAGAAAGGCTATTACGCGATCGCACTAATCCCACTTTAAAGCAGTATATTGGCTATCTCCCTGATGATTTTCCCCTCTATGATGATCTGACAGTTGAGGATTATCTCGACTATTTCGCTGGATTATATTATCTCCGAGAACCTAAGCGATCGCAACGGATTTATGAAGTTTTAGAATTAGTGGATCTTACCCATAAACGCCATAGCCTAATTGCTACCCTGTCTCGGGGGATGAAACAAAGGTTAAGTTTAGGGCGGACAGTAATTCATCAACCCCTCTTGCTGTTGCTTGATGAACCCGTTTCCGGGTTAGACCCCATCGCCCGCCAACAGTTTCGCGACATCATTAAAACCCTCCGAGAAGCCGGAATGACAATTCTCATTTCTTCCCATGTTCTCAGCGATTTAGAGGATTTTTGTACATCTATCGGTATTATGGAACTTGGCTATTTAGTCGAGAGTACATCTTTAGCCGAACTCTATCAGCGCCTGAGTAATCAACAAATTTTCATTTCCACTCTCGGACCTGTTAATCCCTTAGTTACACATTTAAAAAATTGTGCCAATATAGAAGAGTGGGAAGTAATTCCCGAAACTCAACAGATACGGGTGCAGTTTACCGGTGATTTAGAAACACAAGCCCTTTTATTGCGATCGCTCATAGATGCAGGTTTACCTATTACCCAATTTTATCCCACCCAGGAGAATTTAGAATCAATTTTCTTGAAATTGGGACATAAACAGGCATCTTAAAACCGCTCACAATTAACCAACTATTCTTGACTTCAGGTAATGATTATGATACCTAATTTGATGGCATCTGTAGCTAACTGGAATCCCCAGTTAATTCGAGAATTAAAAGGCAGACTCAAACCTCGCAACATTACCTTAGTTAGTAGTGTTTCTCTCCTCAGCCAAGCACTGCTGATCTTCTTCTTTTATGCTCAATTACCCACCGAAAAAAGTCCCTATGGTCGATATGTCCTAGACTCTAAACAGTTACCCATAGTCATTGAATGGCAAACCTGGTGGAATGATATATTTATGACCCTGAATTGGATTTTACCCATGGCTTTAATGTTGGGTGGCGTGTATATGCTCATTCAAGATTTGGCCCTAGAGGAAAAGCGCGGCACCCTCAATTTTATCCGCCTCAGTCCTCAACCAGGTCGGGATATTTTAGCCGGAAAGCTAATGGGTGTTCCCATTTTACTATACCTAGGATTATCTTTAGCTTTACCATTGCAGATTGTCGTGGCTATTAACGCACAAATACCCATGGGATTACTGTTATTACAATACGGGGTATTTGCTATTGTCGCCATGAGTTTATTTAGCCTATCTCTGCTATTACCTTTAGTAGGATTTGCCGCCGGGTGGCTAGGAGCATTAATCGCTGTATTTATAGTCTTTCCCAGCTTACAATTTTTTCAATTAATCTTTGGTGTAGCCCGATTAGCAAACGATAACCCAAATGCTTGGCAAGATTTTAATAATCGCTGGGATTTATGGATTAAATGGTTTAATATTCCGGTTAGCTATAATATAGCTGCCTGGTATGGATTTATGAGCCTAAGTTTAGTGATTTTAATGGTGGGGACTTGGCAAGTTTTAAACCGCCGATTCAGTGACCCCGCTACCACATTACTCAGCAAAAAACAGAGTTATTTAGCAGTATTTAGCCTCAACATATTTTTACTGGGTTTTGTCACTCCTATCCGGTCTACATCATGGCAGGACTTAGGAACATTTTTCCTATATGGGCTAATTCCCTGGTGCTTATTGTTGGCGATCGCCGCCTTATCTCCTCAGCGTCAACCCTTGCAAGATTGGGCGCGTTATCGTCGAGAGTCTACCCGTAATCACCTCAAAAATCGCCAACTATTCCAGGATTTACTCTGGGCAGAAAAAAGCCCCAATATGTTAGCAATATTCGCTAATATCATGATCACAATTGTCCTGTGGACTCCCTGGATTTTGACCGCGAAATTTAAATTTAATTCTTACCAATCTCATCAAAATTGGCAGGTTATTTTTAGCTTGGTTCTCCTGGGTGGTTTAATTCTAATTTGTGCAACTGTAGCGCAGTTAATTCTACTCAATAAAATCATCAAACCGCAACTTTGGGCGGGAGGAATTATTCTCGCTATCCTGGTATTTCCTTTCATTTCCATAGTGCTTATGGCAATAGAACCCCACCAATATCCCCTGCCATTTTTGCTGTCTTTTATGCCTTGGGCTACTTTAGAATCAGCACAATTTATCGACTTTTTCCTGGCTATAGCTATCCAATGGACTGGCTTATTCTTACTGAATGTGAAGCTACATAAAAACTTGCTCAAAGCCGGAGAATCTCAATCTAAAGCCTTGCTAACTAACAGGTAGATTGACCTAGAGTTTTTCTAACTCAGATTTTCTAACTCAGGGTGATTGATAGCGATCGCCCTGTATTTATCTAATCGCCAAACGGTGTTATGGGATACAATTGTCATAATTTGTGGCTGTCATAATGGTGGATTACACACCCGACAGTAGACCTAGACCCTCCCCTGGGAGTCCACAATTCCTGAAATATGAAACCTAGAATTATCGTTTGCAATTTAGGACGCACTGGCTACAAAATTTTTTGTCTGTTGAGACAACAAGGAGCTATTGTTGTAGGGGTGAATGAGCAACCCGTCAAAGGTGAAGGATCAGATGTAGTTGTCGGTAGTTTTCGCGCCGCCTCTACCCTGTTAGCCGCTGGTATTCAAAGCGCCCATGCCCTCGTACTGGCTGGTAATGATGATGCTACCAATCTAGCAATTTTAATGCAAGCGAGGATTCTCAATCCCCAAATCCGAATTATTAGCCGTCTGTTTAATACTAATTTAGGACAAAGCCTCGATCGCATTTTACCAGATCATACTACCATGAGCGTCTCCGCCCTAGCCGCTCCCGTGTTTACCTTTGCCGCTTTGGGAAGTCGTGCTATTGGTCAACTGCGACTATTTAACCAAACCTGGCCAATTCATGAAGAATTTATCGATCCTGAACATCCTTGGGTCGGTAAAAGCCTCCATGACCTATGGTGCGATCGCGATCGAATGCTGATCTATTACATTCCTAATAATAGCCACTTAGATCTAGTTTCAGCAGTTATTGAGGGACAAAAACTTGATGTAGGCGATCGCCTAATTATTGCCACTAAACCCAGTATCCGCACCCAGCGTTTCAGCCTCTATCAAAGGGGGATGAAATTCATCAACAGCCTAAAAAAGTTTCAACAGCATGGCAAAAAAGCCCTTTTAATAACCCTGGTGTTAATGCTGACAATTTTCTTGGCTACCCTAACTTATGTAAGCATTAACTTAGATAATTCCCTAGTTGACTCCCTATATTTTTCAGTAGGAATGATTACCGGGGCTGGTGGTAATGAAAAAGTCGCAGAAAATGCCCCTGATAGCATTAAAATCTTCACCGCCATAATGATGCTAGTAGGTGCCGGGGTAATTGGTGTCTGTTACGCCTTACTTAATGACTTTGTACTAGGAACCAGGTTAACTGAATATCTCAACGCTACACGGGTTCCACAACGCAACCATTATATAATCTGTGGTTTGGGTGGCATTGGTGTTCTAATTGCTGAACAACTACACCGCAGCGGCTATGAGGTAGTGGTCATTGATCGCGATCCTAACTGTCGCTTTATCAGTACAGTGCGATCGCTTAGAATACCCTTTGTCGAAGGTGATGCTTCCCTGTCGTCTGTCTTAGACAGCGTCAATGTTCGACAAGCAGAAGCCCTCCTCGCCGTCACCAGTGACGACACCGCCAACCTAGAAATAGCCCTCAGCGCCAGGGCTATAGCACCCCACCTGCGGATGATAGTTCGTAACCAAGACCCTCAATTTGGGTTAATGGTTCAGCAGGTATTTGATTTTGAGACCGTTTTGAGTCCCACAGAAATTGCTACGCCCGCCTTTGCGGCAGCGGCGATCGGCGGTAGAATTTTAGGCAATGGCATCACCGCTGATAGTCTTTGGGTCGCCCTAGCTACCCTCATCACCGCTAACCATCCCTTTTGCGGACAAAGGGTGAGAGATGTCGCCACCAGAGTTGATTTTGTCCCCCTGTACATCGAAACCAACAGCCAAACTATACATAGTTGGAAGTTATTAGACTCCCTGCTAAATCCTGGAGATGTTCTTTATTTGACCCTTCCCGCGCACCGTCTCCAACAACTTTGGCATCCTCTATCTATTAACCGTCTCCCCGGGAATTTGAGCCCAACCGAAAAAGCCACCAGCGACAGATAACTTATCCCTGATGTCTGCAATGTTTTCCTGCTAACCGTTTCAGGTTTTCAACTCTACTATAGAATTTGTGACAAAAATCTCTTAGTCCGTTCTTCTTGAGGATTGTTGAAAAACTCCTCTGGAGTCCCTTCTTCCACCAACAGACCATCTGACATCAAAACAACGCGATCGGCTACTTCTCGCGCAAATCCTACCTCATGGGTGACACAAACCATCGTCATCCCCTCACTAGCCAAAGTCCGCATCGCATCCAATACTTCCCGCACCATTTCCGGGTCGAGGGCGGACGTAGGTTCATCAAATAACATAATTTTCGGTTGCATAGCTAGGGCGCGGGCGATCGCCACCCGTTGCTGCTGACCCCCAGAAAGCTGACCCGGATACTTTTTCGCCTGTTCCAGAATACCAACCCTTTCCAAAAGTTGCATAGCCACCTCCTCAGCCTTAGCTTTCGGCCATCGCCTCACCCAGATCGGTGCTAGGGTGACATTTTGCAGGATGGTTAAATGGGGGAATAGGTTAAACTGCTGGAACACCATTCCCACTTCCCGACGAATTTCCTCAATATTTTTCAAATCATGGGAAAGCGTGATCCCGTCAATAACAATACTCCCTTCCTGAAATTCCTCCAAAGCGTTAAATGTCCGAATAAACGTAGATTTTCCCGAACCACTCGGACCCATGATCACCACCACCTCACCCCGTCTCACCGTTAGGCTGACACCTCGGAGAACATGGAAGTTATTACCATACCACTTATGGACATCCTGAGCGATAATGACAGCATCAGAAACGGGTGTTTGCGAGTCTTGGGGCGGACCGGCTTGTGTCTGTGTCATTTTAGGTACAATTCAAGTCATATTAAATTTTACCGTCGATTATACCTGAAATCTGCCCGGACTGCCCGACACAGATTTTTTCGTTTTTACTTGCGATCGCCCCCTTTATATCGCTAAGATAGAGTGTTTGGGTTAAAAAAGTTATGAGGAACCATTATGTCAAAGCGAACTCAAGTCGTTCTCACTAAGGATGTTAGCAAATTAGGACGGGAAGGCGATTTAGTAGAAGTAGCCCCCGGTTATGCGCGCAACTATTTGCTACCCTATAGTTTCGCAGTCCGCGCCACTCCCGGTATTCTCAGACAGGTCGAACGCCGCCGGGAAGAAGAACGTCAACGGTTGATTGAACTTAAACAACAAGCCCAATCCCGCAAAACCGCCCTGGAAACCATCGGTCGGTTTACCATTGCTAAACAAGTCGGCGAAAATGAGGCTATCTTTGGAACCGTCACCACCAGCGAACTAGCCGAAGCCATTCAGAAGGCTACAGGTCAAGAAGTAGATCGCCGTGGTATCACCTTACCTGATATTAACAAAATTGGTTTCTATAAGGCTGAGATCAAACTCCATCCTGAAGTTACCGCCACCGTGGAAATCCATGTAGTTGCTGAGTAGCTATCTGCTACCATAGAACTATCCTGGGGCGCAAGCCAGACGCGCCCCCGCTTCCGCTAATTAATAACTGTTAAACAGCCACTATCTACTATCTACCGTCTACAATATCCTAATTATGGCTGAGAGTCTGCCGATATCGCCGTTAAGCAACGATCGCAACCCTCCCCAAAATATTGAGGCGGAGGAAGCCATTTTAGGTGGCATACTTCTTGACCCGGAAGCTATTAGTCGCGTCGCCGACATCCTCAAACCAGAACATTTTGCCATTAGCGCCCATCAAAGTATTTATCGGGCTACCCTAACCCTTCATTTACAGGGAAAACCCACAGATTTAATGACCGTTACTACCTGGTTAGCAGATCATAATCAATTAGATGCTGCTGGCGGTCAGATGAAGTTAGCCGAATTAGTCGATCGCACTATTTCCGCTGTTAATATTGACCAGTATTCTTTATTGGTCATAGATAAGTTTTTGCGCCGTCAGTTAATCCAAGCTGGTCAGGAAGTCGCCCAGTTAGGCTATCAGACTAACATGGAATTAGAAAAGGTTTTAGACCAAGCCGAACAGCGGATTTTTGGGGTAACACAAATTAAACCAAAACCCGATTTATTGTCAATTTCAGAAACCTTAATTGAGACATTTCAGGGCATTGAAGAACGCTCCGAAGGATTAGCATTACCAGGTATTGAATGCGGTTTTTATGACTTAGATGCCATGACCGGAGGCTTTCAACGGTCGGATTTAATTATTGTAGCTGGTCGTCCCTCTATGGGAAAAACCAGTTTTGCTATTTCGATCGCCCATAGTATTGCTAAAAAACACAATTTACCAATTGCCGTTTTTAGCCTAGAAATGTCTAAGGAACAGTTAGTTCAACGACTGTTATCTAGTGAAGCCAGAATTGAAAGTAATCGACTGCGATCGGGACGCATTAGCCAAGCTGAATGGGAACCCCTCACTCAGGCGATCGGAACCCTATCAGAATTGCCAATTTTTATTGATGATACTCCCAACCTTACAGTTACCGAAATGCGCTCAAAAACCCGCCAGCTACAGTCTAAACAAGGTGGTAACTTAGGGTTGGTTTTAATTGATTATTTGCAGTTAATGGAAGGTGCTAACCCTGATAACCGAGTCCAGGAATTATCTCGCATTACGCGATCGCTTAAAGGTTTAGCTAGGGAACTAAATCTGCCAGTAATCACCCTCTCCCAATTAAGTCGAGGCGTTGAATCACGCACCAATAAACGTCCCATGATGTCCGATTTAAGAGAGTCTGGTTGTTTATCAGGGGATAGTTTAGTCACCCTAGTAGATAGTCGTTTACCAGTTCCCATTCGAGAATTAGTTGGCAAATCTGACTTTTCAGTTTTAGCTGTAAATCCAGACACTCAAAAGTTAGAAAAAGCCACAGTTCAGCGAGTTTTTGCCACCGGAGTTAAGCCAACTTTTCATTTAAAAACTCGTTTAGGAGGTACTATACAAGCCACCGCTAATCATCAATTTTTTACCCTCAAAGGTTGGGAACGTTTAGATAAATTGACTACGGGTTGTCAAATCGCTTGTACCGCCGAAACTAATATTTATTGGGATGAAATTTCTGCCATTGAACCCGCTACAGAAACCGATGTATATGATTTAACAGTTCCCGGTTTACATAATTTTGTAGCTAATAATATCATCGTCCACAACTCCATTGAGCAGGATGCCGATATAGTAATTATGCTATATCGAGATGATTACTACAACCCAGATTCACCAGATCGCGGTCTAACCGAAATTATTATCACCAAACACCGCAACGGACCCACAGGAACTATCAAGCTACTTTTTGACCCTCAATATACAACCTTCCGTAATCTCGCCAGAGGCAGATAATTCTTACTTTTAATTATTCCCTGTTATCCATTATCCATTATCCATTATCCTGTAGGGGCGGGTTCCACTGTCAATGAAATATCCCACCAGTAAGATTACTAAACCCGCCCCACCCCACCTGGTTAATAATTAATAATTAATAATTAATTATTAATTCGCGGGTGATTGAGGGCGGGTTGATTAATATGGTCGGTGGGTAATCTAATTAACTGTTGAACCCGCCCCTACAACGTGATCAATTATCAATTATCAATTAATTCGCGGGTGATTGAGGGCGGGTTGATTAATATGGTCGGTGGGTAATCTAATTAACTGTTGAACCCGCCCCTACAACGTGATCAATTATCAATTATCAATTAATTCGCGGGTGATTGAGGGCGGGTTGATTAATATGGTCGGTGGGTAATCTAATTAACTGTTAAACCCGCCCCTACAACGTGATCAATCAATAATGAACAATTGTTAATTATTCATTATTCATTATTCATTATCCTATGGTGTGGATTTTGATAAAATTGGTTCCCTTAGCCTTCCCAGAAGGGATACCACCAATAATCAAAATTTTGTCTCCGGGGGAAGCCATTTGGCGCACTAATAGATAAGTTTGGGCTTGATTTATCAGTTCCTCAAAGGATTCTACCTCCTGTTCCAGCAGCAGAGGTTTCACACCCCAAACCAGGTTTAAACGATGGTAAACCTTGGGATTAGGAGTTAAGGCAACCACAGGCGCTTTCGGGCGTTCAGCCGCCGCTAATTGCCCAGTATAACCACTACAGGTGTAGGCAATAATACAATGTAGATCGATAATTTTATCAATGGTATTTATCGCTTCACTGATAGCATGGGTCTCATCATTGAACGCGGGTGGGTAGTTGATGAAATTGATTTCCGGTTCCACGTCCTCTGCAATTTTCGCTAACATTTCCACAGCCCGAATCGGATATTTACCAACTGCTGATTCCCCTGATAACATCACCGCATCAGTTCCATCAATAATTGCATTAGCTACATCGGAGGCTTCAGCCCTTGTCGGACGGGGATTATTGATCATACTGTCCAGCATTTGAGTAGCTGTAATTACTGGAATCCCTTTTTGATTGCAAAGGCGAATAATTTGTTTTTGCAGTAGTGGGACTCTTTCGGGACTCATTTCGACCCCCAGATCACCCCGGGCTACCATTAAACCATTACACTCGGAAATAATCTCCTCTAAATTAGCGATCGCTTGAGGTTTTTCGATTTTGGCCATCACCGATATTTGTGACGCATTTTTGGACGCTAAAAAGTCTTTAAGAACTCGCACATCTTCTGCGTTCCGCACAAAGCTAAGAGACACCCAATCAACACCTAGAGAAATCCCAAATTCTAAATCTTGCTGATCTTTTTCAGTTAAAGACGGTAAACGTAGAGTTAAACTGGGAAGATTAACCCCTTTACGGCTTTTCAGAGTCCCTCCTTCAATGATTTTACATTTAACTTGATTCCCGGAAATTTCCTCAACCTTCAATTCCAATAATCCATCATCTAGCAGAACCTGGGCACCGATTTCCGCTTCTTCTCCCAGGTGCAGATAGTCGATCGCAATCGTATTAGGTTTACTCTCGTATTGGTCAATAGGAACTAGGGTAATATATTCTCCCGCCATCAATTGTATACCACCATCAGGAAGCTGTCCTACCCTAATTTTAGGACCCTGTAGATCTTGTAATAGGGTGATAGATGTTTTTAACTCCTGTGAAATTTCTTTCAGTAAGGCGACTGTTTTAGTGTGTTGTTCATGGCTACCATGGGAGAAGTTGAGGCGTACTACATTCATCCCCGCTTGGATCATTTGATAAAGCACTTCACGGGAATTACTAGCTGGACCAATGGTAGCTACAATTTTAGTTCGACGGTTTAAAGGTTTCATAATCCCTTGAGTAAATAATTAGGTCAGTGTATGAATTGAGTTATCTGCGAGAGTCATAATCATAGGCGATCGCCTATTCATAGATCCGATAATCTCATGGATTTACATCAGCTCGCCACCTATATTATAAAAGTATATTGGCAATTTGATAACTCTCCCATACCCTCTATAATCTCTTCTTAACCCAATGTTAAATCACCGGACATTTTCAGGATTTTGTCAACCCAACCACTTAGCCACCCAGCAAGGCGACTTTCCGAGTATCAAATAATTTGACAATTCCCTCAGTCACGGTTTTTTTAATGTGTGGATCACATCCAGCTAAAAATTCCTCTGACGAGATTTCCTGTTGAAAAAACTTTTGGGCGCGGTTCCGTTGATTTTGCATTTCTGCAAATCCCATTTGCTTCACCATATATGTTGTCAAAGGTGAATTTTTGATATCATAGTAAGAATGCTGAGTTCTCCCTTTTTCCAGAAGAATAAGCACCGTAGATTCTAATTCATCTTCAGGGTGATAATCATTTTCTATTTCCGGCAGAAAATCTATCAAAGAAACCGTCACAAAATTTTCCGATGGCATTTCTCCCATTAAAGTAGAAACCGGAATTACGCGACCAAATCGCAGAGATAAGGCTTCTAAAAAGGCAATAGTAAATAATTTACTACCTAGATATAATCGACCCACGGCAATATTTCTTTTTGCCCTGGATACCAATTGTTCATAAATGCTATCTTCGGGATAGCCTCGGAATTGATGAAAAACCACTTCCGGCTTCAGAAAATTCATAAACCCTTCCATTTTTTGGAGGGCTGTTCTATATTGACCAATGGTGTAAGCACTAGGATTATTCAGATGATGATTAGTTTCAGGAATTAGGTTCCAGGTATTATCTAAAAATCTGGCTGCACTAGGATCGGCGAAACTCCGCACGTCACGATTAGCCATACGAATCGATCGCTTGACAGTTTCGATTAGCTCCCCATCGGTTAATTTAAGGTTGAATTTGTCAACGATCGCCTGTAATCTTTGATATAAAATATCGCTATTATTTAATCCGGTTTGGGTAGGAGTTCGGAAGGGAATTGTAGCTTCTATACAGGCGACTATTTGCGCTAACAACTCTTGACTAAGAAAAGGTTGTAATACTTTCGCCGCCACTAAAGCACTTAAAAACTCATTTTGCCCTTCTAAAGGTAAGAGCATTTTCCCCGGAGACATATCAAAAATTATCCGCACCATTTCAAAGGTGGGATCTTCAGGAATATCTACGGCTTCACGAATCCAAAGATGTTCTCCTACTTGGCGAATGAAGGGAACTAAGTAATAGGTAAGATTAAAGTTAACGCTTTGGTCAACCTGCACATAAACCACATCATGGAATAAGGCGGCTAATACCTCAATAGCATCTTCGGAACCTCCCACCTCAAAAATATGATCTGGGGTATGAAAATACCGCCACGGTCCGGTCATGGTTTGGACAATTAATTCCGAAATGCTGACCAGTTTTTTCGCGTCTACATCAATCCCAAGTTGATTCATTGCCCAAATTAACCTTTGAAGGCACTGCTGATTATAATCCTGTTGTATATCCATCCGACCCACTAAAATTAGACCAACCTCTATTATAAATATATTTATCCTCAGAGTTGGGGTGATTATCTATAATCTTCTTCAGTTAGATCATCAGCCCACATTCTCTATTGTGCTATGCTATCGTCGGAAATCAGGATATCTATTTCCGTAGCGATCGCTACCTTGGGTTCTAGGGGCAAGACAAACTGAGGGTTTCTCCCTACAGATGGCTATACTCCCCAGCTACCACTACCTCACCTGCTAACAGGAGTTATGTAATTTTACTCCAACCCGGCAGTACCTCCCAATTTTAAAGAAGATAATAGCAGAATCAAGGATATTAATAACATCAAAGTTGAGATGGCATTAATGGCAGGTGTAACCGATAGTTTAATCATACCATAAACAAATAATGGCAAAGTAGTAGCACCTACCCCGCTGGTAAAAAATGATACCACAAAATCATCTAATGATAAGGTAAATGCTAATAAACTGGCGCTGAAAATACCCGGCCAAATTAAGGGAAAAGTCACCCGCTGAAACACTCGCCATTCATTGGCTCCTAAATCTAATGCGGCTTCTTCTAGTCTAGGGTCAAGGTCTGCTACTCTCGCCCTGACTACAATGGTGACAAAGGAAATGCTAAAGGTGATATGACCAATAATTACAGTTGGTAAACCGAGACTTAATCGCATCCCGGTGAGGTTTTCTACTAGCCGAAAAATTAGGGTCATAAATACCAACAAGGAAATTCCCAAGGTGATTTCGGGGATAACCATTGGTAAAAATAGCAAACTTTCTAAAAGTTGATAACCAGGAAATTTATAGCGTTCTAATGCTAAAGCGATCGCCGTTCCTAAAATGGTGGCGATCGCACTGGAAATAGTAGCCACTATCAGACTATTATATAAGGCTGACCAAACTCCCGTCGTCGATAGATCCGCCGTCTGTGCTGGAATGCTTCCCAATAAACTCCTATACCAGTCTAGGGTAAATCCACTCCACACCGCGTTAAAACGGGAAGCATTGAACGAATAAACCACTAAAATGGCGATCGGTAGGTATAGAAACGCAAACCCTAGGGCGACATTTACCCACAGTCCAGTTTTACCCAGGGAACGGATTAGCAAATCAAGTCTGGTCACAGTTGATCGGTTCATATTGTACTCATTATCCTATCCTACTCCTATTGGCAGATATTCTCATCTTCAAATCTCCCTTATCATCCTGATAGCTAACTAATACAACCGCAAATCTACTGAGAGTGATACCACTCGCAAAATTAAGTGTTTGAAGTCACACACATCTGTGGAATATTTTTTATAATAGGGAGAAGTCAAGCCGAACTATAAGCAATATTAAACATTCAGTTCACCAAAACTAATGACTAGATATTTGCCTAGTCGAGCTGGGACTTGATCCGCTTTTGTCGGTTGTGGGGGGACTACTCTCCCCACCCACCTGTTGTCAGAAAAGTTGAATTGGGAGAAGGATTTTGATTGTTACCCTTATTGTGCGCCTGTATTTGGCGATCGCTATTCTAACATTTGCCTATTTGTTGCAAAAATTTTTACGCGATCGCACCACCCCGAAAACACAACTATCTTCATGGCAGATCTTAATCTTAGCAGCAGCATTATGGCCGATTGTTTTACCGATATCTTACTTAGAGCGAAAGGTCAACAAACCTAAAATCGTCATGAGTGAATTCCCATCTTATCGATACTTAGGGAATCGCTCCTACAATCAATATCTGGGATACAGCGATCGTCGCGCTTCCTAAATATTCACCAAAACCGCTATCTTCGTGGGTGCATTACTTACCGTTTTCAGCCATTTGGAAATAAACCCAAACTGGAACTATGACTAACATCATTAACAGTATAGACAGAGCTGAACCCAAAGGCCAATGACGAGCTTGCAAAAATTGATTCTGGATTAAATTACCAATCATCACGGTTTTCGATCCTCCCAAAATGTCTGGGGTGATAAATGCTCCCAAAGCGGGAATAAATACTAAAATAGAACCCGCAATAATTCCCCGTCTGGTTAAGGGTAATAAAATCCTCCAGACTGTGCGGATATCGTTGGCTCCTAAATCTTGGGCGGCTTCAATCAAGGAAAAGTCGAATCTCTCCCAGGTTACATATAACGGTAAAATCATGAAGGGTAGATAGCCGTAGATTAAACCAACTAGGACAGCAAAGGGGGTAAATAAGAGGTTGAGGGGTTCGTCAATTAAATGCAGGTTTTGTAGTAGGGTATTCACCACTCCCTGGTCTCGTAAAATAATCATCCAAGCATAAGTTCTCACTAAGAAATTAGTCCAAAATGGAATAATTACCAGCATTAACAATAAATTACGCCAACCACGAGGACGGGTAGCTATGAAAAACGCAAACGGATAAGCGATCGCTAAACAAATGATCGTCGTAAATGCCGCTAGTTCCAGCGATCGCACAAAAACTCTCAAATATAGGGGATTCAACAGCCTTTGATATTGCCCTACCGTAAAAGACCACACCACCCCCCCATAGGTTCCCCGTTCCAGAAAACTGTAAATCAGCACAATCACCAGCGGCACTACAAAAAATATCACTAACCACACCGTCGCGGGTAAGATTAACCATATTCTCTTGTTCACACCGACAGTTTCCCCCAACGGACTTGAAGCCTTCTGTTTACCAAAAATCATATCACTAGGGTGATTGTGTTAAGTTTTGTTACAAAAATTAAGAAATGTTAAAAAAAATCGACTTTTTGGGGATACCCTTGACTTTATCGTTGACTTGCGGTACTATTTTTATATAATCGGAATATTCAAAACTTTTTTAATTTTGCAAATACCAAATTATATAAACTACACCTAGGATAGCGCCCTTCCCTCTCCCTGTCAACCCCTACTTTACTAACGGCGGCGAAATGTTTGGAAAATTGCCACCCATTCCCCCACCTCGGAACAGGTGTCCGTATTGCAGCCTGATCATTTTCTGGTATAATCATCGCCAATTGGACAAATGGAGGCAGGTAAAATACCCTGTCAATTCTCCACTTAGCGCCAGCAAGTGGTGCTGATCATTATAAAACCGACCAAGTAGCATACTTCAGATAGACCTTGCAAACCCTTAACTTCCCGGAAGCAACTCATACCCTGGTCAAATCCTTGACCCATCATAGCGACCAGGAACTCCTGACCCTGTTTCAAAATCATCCAGATCGGGGTCGATACTTTGTAGTAATTTTCTGTCGCTATGCCCTCATTGTCTATACTCTGATTGGTCACTCTGTCAAATCACCAGTTCAGGCTGAGTATTTATTTGCGTTGACCTGGCGACATATTTTCTATGAAATGCGGGGTCTGAACCTGCGTAATGAAAAAACTCCCGACTCCGAAACAACTCTACAAAACTGGATTATTAACGTTAGTGCTATCTGTATTAACCGCGCTGAACTTCCCCCAGTTGAGTCTATTCATTACTCACTCAAAGATCAGCCACCCCCCCTGTGGTGTTATGTCGGTCAGGCTTTAGATCAAATTGAGCCTTTGTTGCGGCTAATCATTCTGATGGCTCAGACATTTCACTGGAGTGAAACTCGCATCGCCGCCTACTTACAAGCTGAAGGAGAATCTATTTCCCCCAGTGAGGTGCGAACGTTGTTAGAACGAGGGTATAAAATTTTAGAAACCACCATTCCTGAAGATATTCGCGCTATTTATCTCGGTCAAGCTATCACACAATCAACCGATTAAACTGTTTACATTATGGCGATCGCCCAAGCGGTAGATGGCAAACCCTAGAGGGAATTTGAGAACCATTTTCACAGTTCAACAGACACTTGGCGGCAGTGTGTCTCCTTTAGTTTAGAAACACTGTCCCCTGTTCATTGATACTCAGAGACCGAGTATCCAGGTTGATATTACCAGTTGCTTCAAACCGGATTTCTAAAACACCTGGGCTAGTTACTACCGGACGCACAAACAGCAAACCGCCATCTTCCCTTTGATAGGTCAAGTTTATAGGAATTGTCAATTGCTCTAAGGTGCTTTCTGATTGCTGACCAACTAGCCTGGGTCTGGTTCCCCCTGATATCTGATATTCAATCACCACATTACTAGAATTGATCAGCTTCAGGGTAACTCTGCCATTAACAGGACTAATCCTAGCACTAGGAAGGGGAAATCTGGGAATGGTATCCTCTGTGCGCTGTGTTGGTTGTAATGTACCAGCAGGGGCTGTCGGCGTGGGACCAGTGCGATCGCCTTCTGTCGGCCTTCCAGCCGGTTCCTCAATAATTACTGGTTTACCTTGGCGATTAGGTGGCCCTCCCGCCCAGGCGATCGCGCTTGAGGTCAGCAGCACAGAACCAAAAACAAAGCCCAGCCATTTGATCCCAGTTTTGGGTGTGTCGTTATAGTCCACCATAGTATCATTTACCTGAGTTGAACAGATTACACCAGTTTACGCTAGATTTATCATAAATGCCGGAGTGCTAGCTTGGGTCGATCGCTCAGGAGATAAGACTTACCAGGATGCACCAAGAACTTTTCCCGCACAGCCGCGCGCCCTAACAGCATCCTAAACCCCATAACATCCCGGTTAGTTAGGGTAAGTTCGATCTCCCATTCATGTCCCCGTAGTTTAGCAGTAGTGACAATCACGATCCTTTCTTCGGAATGTCCCCCGGAATTTCGCACCTCTCGTTGATCTAAAACCTTCGCTGTCGCTGTCACCGTTTCCGTGCTATTCCGCTGCCAGGGGTGCATTTTGAACTCAACCATCCTTTCGTCTTCATCGCCGAAATGGTGAACATCAAAGGCGTGTATGGCAGAGGAACGCGCTCCTGTGTCAATTTTAGCCTTAATTGCACTTACTCCTAAATCAGGAAGAGCCAGCCACTCCCGCCAGCCAATTACATCTCGCTGTTGCTTGTTAAACAATCCTTTCCAGCCTTTTGATATCTCTGTTTTAGCTTTCTCGCAGCGATCGCTTTACTTCTATATCTCCTCAAGCCCGATTTGGCACAAGCTGCCCCTACCCTCCTGACCCGGAAGGCCAAGGGCAAGCTCCGTTTTTCTGTTACTGACAGCCTAATCTACAACCGTCTAATATAATTCTACCACAGCTTCAGCGATCGCTTTACTTCTATATCTCCTCAAGCCCGATTTGGCACAAGCTGCCCCTACCCTCCTGACCCGGAAGGCCAAGGGCAAGCTCCGTTTTTCTGTTACTGACAGCCTAATCTACAACCTTCTAATATAATTCTACCACAGCTTCAGCGATCGCTTTACTTCTATATCTCCTCAAGCCCGATTTGGCACAAGCTGCCCCTACCCTCCTGACCCGGAAGGCCAAGGGCAAGCTCCGTTTTTCTGTTACTGACAGCCTAATCTACAACCGTCTAATATAATTCTACCACAGCTTCAGCGATCGCTTTACTTCTATATCTCCTCAAGCCCGATTTGGCACAAGCTGCCCCTACCCTCCTGACCCGGAAGGCCAAGGGCAAGCTCCGTTTTTCTGTTACTGACAGCCTAATCTACAACCGTCTAATATAATTCTACCACAGCTTCAGCGATCGCTTTACTTCCATTTTTATCTAAAGTTTCCGATAAGCGAGGGGGGTTCAGGGGTTCGCGTAGAAATTCCCAATTTCCCGTCAAAAACTCCGCCGCCGTCAGAATTTGGTGGAAACCATAATTTTCTAACCCCTCAATTAATATCGGAGACTCAGCAAAACCGGACCGCACCAAAGACACTAGGGGAATATCCAACCGCAATGCTTCCGCAAATGTACTATAGCCTGGTTTAGAAATAACTCGCCCACACAAAGGCATCAAATCTACCGGACGCAGGCGGGAATATTCTGCTAATGAAGGGCTAGATTTCACCATATCTCTCGGCTTAATTAAATTATCCAAATCCGGCGAATTGCTATCAAAAGTAATGAACTGATAATCAGGAAAACGCCCTAAATGATTATAGGGAATTGCGTCTAGTCCTAAGCCCCCAAAAGTCAGCATAATAGTTTTTTCTACCGAGGTTTTAATCTGAAAGTCCGCCCTAAGTTTAGCTAAATCATAGCGAGGATCACCACCAGTTAAACCCATATCTTCAATGACAGGAAATGCCGTCATCTGCTCATGAAGAGGCAGCCTAAATAAGCGATCGCATTGCCCAAAACACTCCCCAATCCAATCCGCTATTTCCTGGAATTCTTCCCCCCAATCACGATAAATAAAATCCCACCCAAAATTACTCATCATCCAACCAGGAACCCCAGCCGACCGAGCTATGGGCGCAGCCAAAGGTGGAATATCCGCCAGCACTAAATTAATCCGATTTTGACGAATAAAATCAACTTCTCTGGCTACAATAGACCTCTGCCGCTGCTTAATATCCTCTAACTTGGAACGAGTCGCCAATTTATCCATAGTGATACTATCCGACTGAACTACCCCCACATCAAAAGCCCGCGATCGCACCACAAAATCACCCGAAATATAAGACTCCAATAACCAGCGGGGAGCCTGAGTTACTAAGAATAATAAAACATCAGGACAAAATTTCTGGATTTGAGCAGCCACAGAAGCAGCACGAACAGCATGACCAAATCCGTGATTAGTAATGGCAATATAAATGGCTGGCCTGGTCATAACTTAAATTAACTCACTCAAATTTTGGTAACATATTTTACCCTAAATCCCCTCAGTGCGATCGCCTCAACATAATTCCCTCCACCAAAGAATTTAGAATTCCCAATCAATCCGGTATCAAATCATGTCACAATGTATTGATTACATACAATCCATGTCTACTTTTTACTTTGATCAGTGGTGACAGTTTTCAGCGTCGGGGCGATCGCATTTAGTCAGGCTAGGGCTTCAATTAAAACCCTAGTTTTTGAACGACCCACTATGACTGTCTCTACCCCCCTACCGGATAATCAAGGTGAAACCATAGGTGTTCTCGCCGCTCACCTTAGCCTAGAGCAGATGGATCTCCGATTATCTTCGATTCTACTGGGCTAGGAGAACAAGGGGAAACCTATTTGATCAATAACTTGCGCGTATTTGTATCTGGGGAAGAGTTTGGCCGACAAGACTTTCCTAGAGGGGGTCACAGCGAAGGCATTGATCGCGGGTTGCAACGGGAAAATGGGCGCGGCAGTTATTTAAACTATGCTGGCGTTCCTGTACTTGGTGTGTTTCCCTGGTTAGAACACCAAGAACTTGTCCTATTAGTGGAAATGCCACGGTCGGAAGCCCTAGATCCCGCTCGTCAGTTGGCTTGGACTACTTTGGGGGTCGGTTTAACTTTTACCGGCTTACTCACTGTCGGCGTTTATCTATTGGCGAGCCAAATTTCTCGCCCTATATTGGCGATCGCTACTGTAGCCACTAAAGTCGCAGACGGCGACCTCACCCCTGTGGCTCCCGTAATGACTGATGATGAGGTGGGAACCCTAGCTATGGCTTTTAATCGCATGACTGGACAACTGCGACGACTCTATGCCGGTCTACAGGAAAAAGTTACCCTACTTCAACAGACAGAAGTTGAATTGAATCAGAGTCTGGAACAGCTACAGATAGAAAAACAAGCCGTTGAATACCACCAAGCTCAGATTAGTATTGCTAATCAGGAAATTACCTTACTTAACGATCGCCTAAAAACTGAAAATATAGATTTGGCTCAGGAGTTACAGGTTAGCAATAAACTTCTGCGTCAGTTCCTCGAAGCTATGCCTTTGGCCGTTGTCGTTGTCGATGACATGGGTCAACTTTACTATACTAACCAGGCTGCACATATCCTATTTGGACAAGGTGCAGTCCTGGATGATTTAAACAATGAAAATTCTATCATTTATCCTAGTTATATTGCCGGAACTGACCAACTATACCCAGAAGAGAATTTACCCCTAGAGCGGGCTTTGAAAGGGGAAAGTGTCCTAGTTAATGATATTGAAGTCCATCAACCTGATCGGATTATTCCCGTGGAAGCTAGAGCCCGACCTATTAATGATGCCCAGGGAAATATTACCTTTGCGATCGCTACTTTTCAAGATATCACTGAACGCCAAAAAGCCGAAGCAGAACGACAAAATTTTATCGAAAAAATGTTTTCCGTTAACTGTGATTTAGAACTCGCCCTTAATGAACAAGAAGAACTCACCGATGCCGCTGGCAGGTTTGTTCCTAATCAGTTTTTATCCTTCCTCGGTTATGAAAGTATTGTGGAAGTTAAATCAGGAGATGCTGTCGAAAAACAAATGTCCATTTTGTTTTCAGATATTCGCCAGTTTACTAATCTCTCTGAAAACATGACCTTAGCCGATAATTTTAAGTTTATCAATGCCTATTTATGCCGTATGGAACCCGCAATTATTGACAATAATGGTTTTATAGATAAATATATTGGAGATGCCATCATGGCATTGTTTGGTGGCAATGCTGATGATGCAGTGCAGGCGGGAATCTCTATGCTAAAATTATTAAGCGACTATAATACTACCCGACAGCGACCAGGACGACCACCTATTAAAATTGGCATTGGTATTAATACCGGAACTATGATGTTAGGTATTGTTGGCGGGAAAGATAAAATTGATACCACCGTAATTAGTGATGCCGTTAATTTAGCCGCTCGCTTGGAAGAGTTAACTAAAAAATATGCCGTGCCACTCTTAATTAGCCAACATACATTCTTATGTCTTGAAAACCCTAATAATTACGCTTTCCGAATTATTGATAAAGTCGCTGTCAAAGGCAAATCCGAAATGGTCTCTGTCTTTGAAATCTTTGATGCTGACCCCCCAGAAAGTCGCGACGCTAAGTTAAAAACTAAAACCCAGTTTGAGTCAGCATTGGCTCTCTATTATCTCCAGGAATATAAGCAAGCCGCTCAATTGTTGCAGATCTGTTTAGCTGAAAATCCTAGTGATGCTGTGGCTCAAATTTACTGGAAACGGGTTGTTGATGAGATGTTATCCTAGGTTAAACCCTCCCACAGCAGGTAGACTATCACACTATAGGCAAATTATCCAAAATATGGTATCCTTAACCTAAGAGCAACTCGCCCCCCCCCTACTCTGCTGTGACCCCTAAGAAAAGTCTATCAATTTTCCGGAGACTTAATCCCGGCAAATTACCTCACCTATCTAAAGTCAGGCTGTACACTACCAAAAGTTATTAAACTTTGAGTTATTAAACATAACATGAAAAAAAATTTTTGGAGATTTTTTTGAAGCACCAAGTACCAGCAATGAGTTTTTGGTGATTGGGTTTTCCCCCAGTTCCGTTCCCCTGAAACAGATGTGGAGAAATAATGGTTTGTCCGCCAACTTTATGGCTGATTATGTCACCACATTTTCCCGAAAACAGAAGAGGAACAGGACTCAGTTAGTCGGCAAATGGAAGTTAAAAGTGCTGTGAGTTTTGTGGCTAATGAGTTATTAGAAAATGCCATGAAATTTAGTGATGAATCATCAACATACCCGATTAAAATACAGCTATTTTTGCAGCACGATAATCTCTCCTTTTTTGTGGCAAATACTATCAATAAAGACGCGGTTAGTTCCTTTCAAGACTACATTCAAGAGTTGCTAAGTTCTGACCCCCAAGAGATGTATATTCATCAGGTTGAAAAAAATGTAGAAAATGATACCGAATCTGGCTTAGGATATTTAACAATGGTTAACGACTATATGGCCAAACTCGGCTGGAAGTTTGAAACCTTAGAACAAGAACCCTCCCAGACTATTGTTACTACAATGGTTCAACTCACTATCTAATCAACATCTAAAGTAGTTAAATCTCAATTTTTCACAACTTGAATACAGGAATTAAACATGGTAATTGAATCATATCAAACTGAAGATTATAGCATTGGTTACGATAGCCAAATATCCACTATTACCCTTAAAGGCTCTCTGAGACTCAATGGCTTACAAGAGTCCAATGTGGTGGTTAAATTACTTAATGATGTATTAGATATCGAACCTCCTAAAATCACTCTGAACCTCAGAGAGTTGCAATTTCTCAACAGTTCGGGAATTAATATGCTGTCTAAATTTGTGATTAAAGTGAGGCAGAAAAAAACTATTAACTTGGTGTTATTAGCTTCTATTAAAATACCTTGGCAAGGAAAATCTCTCAAAAATTTACAGCGATTAATGCCTACATTGGAATTGCAAATTGATGCCTAAATTTAACTAAATTCCATGATTTAGATGAACCCATATCCCTCACCGCCTAAAACTGGGTTAAATATCACTGAAAAACCTGTTAATATACCGGGTGCAAACTCAGTTAAATTATCCCAGTTACTCCAGAGGTTAACCTAGGTATTATTATCTAGGTTTAAAATTATTGATGAACTGTCAGCCAGTCCCCAGCAAGCCATATAGTTCATCAAAATTTGTCTACAATTTACGACAGCTATCCGACTGCATTTAGTGAATTAAAACCCTAGTATTTGTGCCTGAGTTTTAGAATTAATTTAGGGGGTTAGTATGGGGATGACATCAGAATCTAATAGTGATAGAGATTTGGTTTTAGAAAATCAGAAATTGCAGGAGGAAGTTGAGATACTTAAACAAGAAAAAATCTACCTGGAAATTTTACTAGAAACTACCATGCTTCATGCTGACTTGGTGGAACAAGAATTATATCGTTCTCATCAGAAACTCCAGGAGGAAATCACCCAACATAAAATAACTGAGCAGCAATTAAGAGCTTCTGAAAAAAAGCTACAATCTTTATTAGAAAGGTTATCTCAAACTAATACTGACCTAGAAATTATGTTGGAGACAACCACAGCTCATGGCGATTTGATTGAGAAATTTTCCCATGATTTGAGTCTTCGTGACTCTTTGACGGGATTATTTAATCGTCGTTATATGGAAGAGTCCCTAGTCCGACATTTAGGACGCGCTAAAGAACAGGAGGAACCCCTTAGTATTATTATAGGGGATATTGATCATTTTAAAGGATTTAACGATCGCTGGGGACATCAAGCCGGAGATGTGGTCCTGAAAGCTGTCAGCCGATTTTTAGAAAATCATACTCGCCTATCAGATACTACTTGTAGATATGGGGGAGAGGAATTTGTGCTCCTTTTACCCTCGACCACTATTGAGGATGCTCATCAAATTGCTGAGTTTCTTAGGGAAGGTATCAAAAATCTACACCATCAATATTCCTATACTTTTATGCAGGGACTCACTATGTCTATGGGGATAGCGGGTTTTCCCATACACGCTGATTGTCAGTATAGTTTAATTAGATCGGCAGATACGGCGCTATACTATTCTAAAACTCACGGACGCGATCGCGTCACTATCGCCTCTTTAAATTTATGCCCATGCCTTAAAAATGACGATTATTGATAACTTAATTTACAATTGACTGCGGGTATGTCGTGCCTTTTGTAACAGTTCTTGAGCCTCAGCATTAACAGTTGTTCCAGGGCGAACCAACTCTAATGTATAAATAACGTCAGATATCTTATTATTTAAAGATGTAAAATTGGGATTAGCAGAAATCGTCAACTGTCGCCATTCCACAATTAACCGTCTGGCTCTTTCCATGGCATCTACAGAATCTCTTTCGTCCTGTAATCTTTGTTGAATTTGCCGACGATTTGACCGATATTCAGCTAGTTTGGTTTGAGCTTCCAAATAACTCGGATTGTCTGGATTAATCTGTTCTAAGCGTTTAATCGCCTCATTCCAATGCTCGATTACCTGCTGCCAATGTAATTGATTATGGGGTGGATTTTGAGCATCATTAGCAGCCTTACTAGCAAAAATTTGCGCCGCCTCAATTAAAGTATTACCCTGTAAACGACCAGCTACAAACCCCACCTGCTGCTGAAAATCACGGTTAGCAGCGGTCAACTGCTGTTGTGCATTCTTTCCAGACAAAGTTGCTTGGGGGATTTGTCTTAGTTGATCAATAGCCTGTTGCCAAGCTATAATAGCTGTCTGTTGATCGGCGGGCGATTCCGCTTCATTATACTGTGCTGTGGCTATCTGTAAGGCTTGTTGAGCTTGCTGTAAGGCTTGATAAGCATTCTGTTCCTGGAAAATCTGGGCTTCCATGCGGCCCACCAGTTTCCGGGTATTTTGGTACTCATCAAAAGTAAAGCGCCAGGTGCAACCAAACAAATTACAATAAGCCTTTGGGTAATATCCCAAAAACCATACAGGCAACTTATCCAGGAGCTTTTGAGCCTGGCTGGCTTTCTCAGCCCCTAGTTCAAAGTCTGTCATAGCTGTGGCTTTATTGACCAATTGATCAGCCTGTTCTACTAAAGCGATCGCCTGTCGGTAGTTATAATCCATGCTAATATAGCTGGGAAGCAACAACAAGGGGGCGGTTGTAGCCACAGGTTGGCGAATCATCGGATAAGGTAAATTAACTAACCAAACGACTCCCGCTAGTCCCCCGATGACTCCCCCTCCCCAAAATAGCTTTTTGATAGCACCAGGAGGACGGTTAGCCCGGGCAGCTTTATCAATTACTTTGGGGTTAAAATCAGGAAACTGATCCGTAAGTAATTCCTCAAGTTCCGATCGCCTTAGAAAATCTCCCGACTGCGATCGCCTTTTTTGCAACCGAGATCGTACAATTTCAGCCCCAATTTGATCAATGGGATTTTCTTTAACCCGCCGATTGATCTCCATCAGCAGAATATCAAAGGATTTTGGCGAAAGTCGTGCCATAAGTACACCTTCCCACCCTAGTGATTAAAGTTTATATTTTCTGTAGGATAGCTTCCGTGCATCTACAAGCAATAGCTATATAATTCCTGACATCGACTCAGGATTTGACTGATTAGAAGGTATCCCTACAGGTAGATGTGTCAATAGTAACAATAATTCATCCTTGAGATAGAGGCAATTTTCACCTCAGCTTAGTTTTATACAAAAATTTGAGTATTAATGATTTTTACAGTAATAGCAATGGCCCGTCAACTATTAGCCCCAGATCTAGCTTTAATAGCCAGCCTAGGATTTATAGAGCCAATGGTGTTACCACAAAGGGTATCTTTTCTATTGGCGATCGCTGACTACATTCTCGCCCTGCTGTTATTGTACATCATCGTGATCTGGCGAGATCTTCCCCTGCGTCGATTAATCTTTCTATTTGCTGTGTTTGTCTTCTGCACTGGTAGCTTTATTATCTTACAGGGAGAAACTTGGTTAAATCCTACACCTAACCTAATTTTTATAGTAGGGGCGATCGCTTTCATTATTTCCCTATCAATTATCCAGGGACTACTTAAATTAATCCCCGGTCTGGGGCTGGGTGAGTCAACCCCCCAACTCCAAAACTCAAATGGTCTACTCCTCAACCCTAATTCTTGGCCAGAAACCACCCGCTACCCACGGCAACACACACAAGCACCTGTCAAAAATAGCCAATCAGATCTTCTGTTGACCATTCAAGATCAGACCGCTGAACTTCAGGAAACCATTAAACAATTAAAACTACAAATTCAACAGCAGCAAGTGATAGCCACGAATGCTACACAAGAGAAACATTTGCTGCAAGCTATTCTTGATAACTGTCCGGCGCTGATCTGTGCCAAAGATAGTCAAAACCGTTATATTATGGTTAATCGTCAGTGCGAAATTTTCTTAAATCGACCAGCCCAGGAGATTCTTGGTAAAACCAACTATGATTTATTTCCAACAACTATCGCCCAAAAACTACAAGAATCGGATCAAAAAGTTTTCGACAGTGGTAGAGTGCAGCAAACTCACCAAAATATAGTCAATTATCATGGTAAAATTCGCCAATTTATATCCGTAAATTTTCCGATTTTTAATCAAAATAGACATATTTTAGCCGTGTGTAATATTGGTAGTGATATCACGGAAGGCAAACGCCAAGAACAGAGGCTCAGGTTACTCGAATCAGCCGTTAGCCATACCACTGATGCGATCGCGATCGCTCAATGTAACCCAGAAAAAACCACGGATTCTCAGATAGTTTATATTAATAAAGCCTTTACTAATCTTACTGGTTATCAACCGGAAGATATCATTGGTAAAAATCCCAATATTCTGCAAGGAACCGACACAGACGAGCAACAATTAAAGCGAGTTGAAGTCGCCCTCAGCCAGGGTCAGTCTATACAAGTGGAATTGATTAACTACCGTCAGAATCGCTCGAAATATTGGGCGGATCTTAGTATTTCTCCGGTCACTGATGACACGGGAAAAGTCAGCCATTTTGTCTTTGTACAACGTGATATAACATCCCGAAAACTGAAAACTAGCACCCTCCAAAGGGAGCGAGAACAACTCCAGCAAATTATTACTAATGCTCCGGTGGCTGTAGCTATTTTAGATTGTTCTATGCGCTATATAGCTTATAGCGATCGCTGGCTCCAAGAGTATCATCTTCCCCCAGAATCTTTAGTGGGTCGTAGCCACTATGAAATTTTCCCCCATATCTCAGAAACCTGTACAGAAGTCTACCGCCGAGCTATTGCTGGTGAGGTGATTTCCTGCTCGGAAGATAACATGATTTATCCTGATGGTTCCCACGGATATTTTCGCTGGGCTATTCATCCTTGGTATACCTTAAACCAGGAAATAGGCGGCGTGGTTATTGCCACTTATCCCATTGATGAATTAGTGAAAGCACGAGAAGCAGCCCTAGAAAACTCGCGGCTAAAATCCCAATTTTTAGCTAATATGAGCCATGAAATTAGAACTCCCATGAATGGGGTTTTAGGGATGACTGGGTTATTGCTGAAAACCGAACTAGATACTAAACAAAAAGATTTTGTCCAGGCGATTCGCACCAGTGCTAATCACCTCTTAGCTATAATTAATGATATCCTCGATTTTTCTAAGTTAGAAGCCCAAGAAATTGAACTAGAAGACTTGGATTTTGACCTAGAAGAATGCCTAGAAAATATCATTGATTTATTAGCAGCACAGGCAGAAAATAAGGGCATTGAATTAGCGGCTATTGTCGATCGCAATGTTCCCCGTTATCTGCGGGGCGACCCAGGTAGACTGCGGCAGGTACTGTTAAACCTGATGAGTAATGGCATTAAATTTACCCCGGCTGGAGAAGTCACCCTGCGAGTTAGCCGCCCTCCCAACTATGATATTAATGCTCCTTTGATATTACGTTATGAAGTGCAGGATACTGGCATTGGTATTCCGCCTGAGTCTCATGGAAGGTTATTTGAGGCTTTTTCTCAGGTGGATGCTTCCACGACTCGCAAATTTGGAGGTACTGGGTTGGGCTTAGTAATTTGTAAGCAGTTGGTAGATGTTATGGGGGGAGAAATCGGTTTAGAAAGTGTGGTTGGTCAAGGTAGCAATTTTTGGTTTACTCTGCCTTTTTCTATTTCCAAAACTGCATCATTTCCCAATTTACCAGAAACGTTAACCAAATTAAAAATTTTGGTGGTTGATGCTAATGCAAGTGTGCGCCAGTCTGTCCGGTATCTGATTCAATCTTGGGGGATGGAACTTGAGGAAGCCTCTGGCCCAGAAATGGCTTTGTCAAAGTTGCGTGATGCCGCCAATAATAACCAACCCTTTAAGTTGGCAATTTTTGACCAAAATCTGTTGATTGATGGAGATAAAAATTTAGCCGCAGTTATCCAAAATGAACCCATGCTGAGTGATACTAAGTTGGTGTTAATGACTTCTATGCGCCGACTCAGTTCGGTGGAAGATTTATTAGATGATGGTTGGGCTAACAGTTATTTAATTAAACCTGTGCGGGCTTCTCGATTATTTGATGCTTTGCTGACAGCTATGGCTAATGAAATTACGGGGAATTTAGCCGAGTTTCGCTCCCGTAGTGATGGTTTTGGGGATAATTCTACTACCCTATCCCCTACTGGTTTGGATTTAAAAGTTTTACTAGCTGAGGATCATCCTATTAATCAACAGGTATTGTTAAATCAGTTGAGTTTATTAGGGATTGAAGCTGATTTGGCGGAAAATGGAGAACAGGTGCTGGAATTATTAAGCGATCGCCATTATGACCTAGTGTTTATGGATTGTCAGATGCCTAAATTAGATGGTTACGCTACAACCAAGGAACTACGGAAACGGGAAGGAACCGATCGCCATACCACTGTCATCGCCCTCACCGCCCACGCTATGCCTAGCGATCGCCAAAAATGCTTATCAGCCGGTATGGATGATTATATCAGCAAACCCATCACCCAGGAGGAGTTAGCATTTAAACTGCAAACTTGGGCCGCCCGTCGGCAACAAATACCCAGCCCAAATGCCCCTGAAACCAGCCCGACCCCCAAAACCATATCAACTCATACAAAACAGGATAAACCTAGGCTCCTGCTTGATTTAGACCGCCTCCAGACAATTTCTAGGGGTAAGGTTGAATTTCAGAAAAAGTTATTGGCTGTGTTTATGGAAAATGCACGCCAAGATATAGTTAAACTGCGCCAAGCTATCACCGCATCAGACTTTCAAGCTATGGCTATGGTTGCTCACCGCATCAAAGGTTCTAGTGGTAATGTGGGGGTGCCGGTTTTAACAACGATCGCCGCCGATATTGAAGAAAAAGCCCGCAGCCAAAGCATCGCCGGATCTATGAGTCTAATTGACTCCCTCGCCGAAAATCTTAACCGGGTGGATAGTTTGATTAAACAAAAATTTTATAGCTGATCACAAAACATGGCAAAATAGACTCACTAACATCACAGTAACTACTCAATTAATCAATATTAACCCATGGCAACGATTCTAATTGTTGATGATGACATCGCCACCCAAATGATTCTACAGAATACCCTGGAAGAACAAGGGTATCAAGTGGCGATCGCTGAAGATGGTAAAACCGCCCTAGATTTAGCGGAGAGTCTCTCCCCAGAATTAATGATTTGTGATTGGATGTTACCTGAGTTAAACGGCTTAGAGGTCTGTCAGAAACTGCGTTCCCATGGGATATTATCTAGCACATTTTTCATCCTCTTAACCGCCCAGGAACAAATAGATGAGTGTAGTTCCCTTGATGAGTTTACTTCGGAATATCGGATTGATGAATTGATGAGCAAACCCATTGAAATTGATGGGCTATTAGCTAGGGTACGATGTGGCTTAAAAATTGCGGCTCAAAATAAACAGTTAAAACAGGCTTATCAACAACTATTATACAGTGAGAAAATGCTAAATTTGGGGCAAATGGTTTCCGGCATTGCCCACGAAATTAATAACCCGGTTTCCTTTGTGACTGGTAATATTAACCATGCGACTGGTTATGCTCAAGATTTAATGGAATTGGTAGAGTTGTATGGTGAAACTTATCCCGAACCTGTGGCAGAAATTGAGGAAAGAATCGAGGATATTGATTTAGAATTTCTGCTAGAAGATTTCCCACAACTCCTAGAATCAATTAAAGTGGGAACTGACCGTATCCGTCATTTGGTGGAGTCTCTACGGAATTTTTATAAACAGGATGATGGGGAATTAAAAACTGTTGATATTCATGAAGGTCTGGCAGATATTATCCTGATTTTACAGGGACGTATTAAAGGGAAAAAAGGTCGCGCCATTGAGATGGTTGAAAACTACGGAGAATTACCCCAGGTACAATGCTACCCAGGGCAACTTCATCAGGTATTTATGAACCTGCTAAATAATGCGATCGACAGTTTAGATACTAACCGAGAACAAGACAATGAGTTTCAGCCCGAAATTAAGATTACCACGACGGTGGAAACTTCAGAACCACCAGGGGAGGGTTGGGTAACAATCAGGATTTATGATAATGGTAATGGCATTCCCGAATCATTAAGCGATCGCATTTTTCAGCCCCTATTCACCACCAAACCTCCCCACATAGGTACAGGTATGGGATTAAGTCTCAGCCATAAAATTATCACCGAAGTTCATCGGGGAACTATTGAAGTTAAATCCGACCCCGAAACTGGAACCGAATTTATCATCAAAATTCCCCAAAAGCAAACCGGGACTGATTAAGGATGATTAAGACTCTTCGTGAAACTCCGGTTTTAAATCCCTTTCCATCAAGGCTTCAACCGCTTCTTCGGGGTTAATTTCATTGTTCAATAAGCGATAGACCTGTCGAGAAATGGGGACGGGAATTTTTTCGCGGTCAGCAATAGCGATAAGTACATTAGTGGTATTTACCCCTTCGGCTGTACTACCCAACTCCTGCAAAATCACCTCTAAGGTTTTACCCTCAGCCAAACCATAGCCCACCCGATAATTACGGCTTAAAGCACTATTACAGGTGGCTAACATATCCCCCAAACCTGACAGACCAAAAAAGGTCTCTGTCTGTCCCCCCAAATGGGTGCCAATGCGGATCATTTCTGTTAACGCCCGTGTCAGGAGGGCAGATTTGGCATTAATGCCCAATTGTAAGCCATCACAGACCCCAGAGGCGATCGCAATTACATTTTTTAAAGTTCCTCCCAACTCCGTCCCCATAGGGTCATTACTGGTATAAACCCGCAGCAAACTCGAAGCAAATAGCCTCTGGGCGAACTCCGCCGCCCCTAGGTCAGAACTTGCTACCACCGTCGCCGCCGGAAGATGTCGTTCAATTTCGGCCGACAGATTAGGCCCTGATAGTACCACAATGGGATGATCTGGGAAATCCTGCTCCCAAATTTGAGAAGGAGTCCGGGTGCTTTCCGCGTCTAAGCCTTTAGTAGCAGTGACAATAGGAACATGATCGGGGATACCAATTTCCTGGAGTTTTCCCGCCGTCGCCGCCACCCCTTTCATAGAAATAGCAGAAACGATTAAATCAGCCCCTTCTACCGCTTCCTCCAAAGTATTACCTAAACGGCGAGACCAGAGATTAATTTTATGGCCATTATGACCCGCCAACTCAGCCAGCGCACTACCCCAAGCCCCCGCGCCCAAAACTGTCAGGGTTGCCTGTTCCTTATCTGGAAATTCCATAAAATCTTCGTTATTCTATCTTAACAAGGATACATTGTCACAAAGACTCGCTCTCAGCATCACCAATGGTTAAACCATTTGGGGTGATAAAGCCTTTTCCCAAGCCTCCAATTCATAATCGGGAATGCAGTTTAACCGCATATAATCATGGTAGGCTATTACTTCGCGATCGCACTTTTCTTGAGTCCAACCCGCATATTTTTGGAGAGTCTCAGTAATAGTCGGTAATAAATCTAACCCATAGCGAGCGTGCATGGCTAGAGTAGTTCGTCGCCGGGTAATATCTACCAAAGTTTGCGCCATTTCCGATCGCACTCCGTAGACCAGTTGAGCTTTAATATCAGGTAAAGCCGGGGTAATTTTTTCCCTCAACTCCTCATGTTCATCAGTTAGCTGCAATACCTCCAGCGCCCGCGCCCCATAAATCGAAAACAGATGATGAATAGTTTTCAGAGGTAGTTGGGGGCGATAATCATAAAGGGCCTGTCCGATGCGAGTATCATTAGGGAAAATGGCCCCAGGTAGTGGCGTGTCCGTCTCACACCGTCGCGCAGGTAGCCCCATTTTCTGATAACTAGCATCAACCAACTCTTCCGCCACCTGGCGATAGGTGGTTAGTTTGCCACCAATCAAAGATAGCAGATTTTCCACCCCATCCTTATCATGGTCATAAACAATGTGTTTCCGGGTGATAGCAGCCGTTTTTTGGCTAGGTTCCACATAGGGAAGGGGGCGGACTCCAGAATAGGTAAACTTCACGTCCTGACGCGAAAGTTCAGCGGTGGGAATAATGCCATTAGTTTCCCGCAACAGATAATCAATTTCATCATTATCTGCTTTAATGGCTTCCAGATTCTCATTAAAATAAATATCCGTAGTGCCAATGAGATACATTCCCAACCAAGGCACAATAAAAAACGGCCGTCCGTCCGATTTTGCCTCGACATATAGGGAAGTTTCCGGCGCACCAGGGAAGGGATCTACAATAATATGGCTGCCTTTAGTGCCGCCGATTTTGCGAGTTGTGCCAATGGCGGCGGGTTGGTCTTTCTCTCGCCCCAGTTGACAAACGCGATCGACCCAAGGGCCAGAAGTATTGATAACTACCGCCTTCGGGCTACCCTTAACCGTAAAAGTTTCGCCGCTGAAAACATCCCGACAATTCAGTTGATTAATGCGTTTTCCTTCCCGGTCAAGTCCGGTCACTTCCACATAGTTAAGAATTGTCGCGCCCGCTTGTTTAGCCGCGATAATATTTTCCAAACATAACCTCTCAGCATATTCTACTTGAGCATCATAATACTGAGCGCCGCCTTTCAGATTTTCCTTATCTAAAGACCGGAATAATTGCTGAAATTGGGTGTTAGGTAGCATTCTGTGAGTCGGTAAACTCTTGTCATAGCTGAACACATCATAAAGCAGCATTCCCGCCCAAATTTTCCAATAAGGACGCGATCGCCCCCCATAAACTGGTACAGTTAATAACAGTGGTTTAACTAAATGGGGCGCTGTCCGCAGTAGAATTTCTCGCTCTCGCAGGGACTCACGCACTAGGGGAAACTCGAAATATTCCAGATAACGTAACCCTCCATGAACCAGCCTAGTAGACCAGCTTGAGGTCGCCCCCGCAAAATCCCCCTTTTCAATTAAAATAGTTTTTAAGCCCCTCAGCGCCGCATCACGAGCTACTCCGGCTCCATTTATACCACCGCCAATCACAATTAAATCGTAGGTTTCCGCCTGAATTTTTGGATAGTCTCCCATGATGATTATAGTTGAGTTTTCTTAGCTACTTTAATATCGCAAACTCGGCTAATTGATGTGGGCTACTCTCAGCCTTTATAGTTCACCAATTAACCGAATTTCAAGTTACTTGTTTACACAGCCACAGTAGTTTTCACAGCAGCTTTTTGATGCGTCATAGACTCGAAACGTTCAAACACATGATCCGCCCAATACTTGACATCATATTTAACTACAGTTTTACGCATTTCAGCCATCCGCCGTTTTTGTTCTTCGGGGTCCATGGCTAAAGCAAATTCGATCGCCTCATCCATGCGCTGAGTTGAATAGGGATTAGCCAAAACCGCCTGGGGAAGTTCCACCGCCGCCCCCACAAATTCCGACAGCACCAAGACACCGCCGCGATCTTCTCTGGCGACCACATATTCTTTAGCTACCAGGTTCAAACCATCCCGCAAGGGAGTAGTCCAGCAGACATCAGCTAATCGGTAATAGGAAAACAAATCCGGTAGGGGTATCGGCTGGGTAAATAACAAAGTCGGCATCCAATCTAATCGTGCAAATCGGCCGTTAATTTTCCCTACTAATTGCTCGATTTGATGTTGAGCAGTTTTATAAACCCGCATCCCATCAGCCGCCGATACACAAGTCATCAAAAACTGAATTTTTCCATGGAGATCTCGGCGACGTTCTAACAGTCGCTCATAGGCTTCTAACATCTGCCGATTTCCCTTCACATAATCGACCCGACCCGCCGCCAAAATTAATTTGCGATCGCCTAATTCTTCATTAATTGCCGTCAAACGTGACTGACCCTCTGGCTTCTCTAAAACCGATTCTATGAAACCCGGATTTGTACCCACCGGGAAAGCGTCAATATTCACTATTTGACCCTTATACTCAAGTTGGCTCACCATTTCTGGTTCTGCTAAAGCAGTTCCTACTTTGGTAAGATGAGGGGCTACAGGTTCCCGTTTAACCACTTTTATCTCGCACAAACTCCGAGCGACATTGACAAAATTCTCCGAGTAGCGAGGAATATGGAAACCCACTAAATCGCAGCATAAAAGACTCTCCACAATTTCCTGTCGCCAAGGTAGGATATTAAACACATCCACCGACGGAAATGGTGTATGATGAAAGAAGGCAATCCGTGCATCCGGTTTCAGTTCCCGAATGTAGCGCGCCGCCAACCATAGGTTATAGTCATGAATCCAAATTAAAGCATCATCTGCCGCCTCTTCGCAGGCTGCTTCTGCAAATAAACGATTAATCGTGGTAAAGTTTTCCCAGTCCGCCGTTTCCGAGGTGAAATGATACGGGAACGAGTGTAGAACTGGCCAGAATGCCTCTTTAGAGGTGATGTGGTAGAAATGTTTAACCTGGTCGGCGTTTAAGGCTATGCGGCGCACAGTATAGTTACCTTCATCTTCCACTTCTACCCTTTCTTGAAAGTCGGCTTTTTGCTTGGCTGTTACTTGTTTCCAAGCTACCCAAGTGCCTTGATTAACGTTAGCAAAGAAACTTTTTAGGGTCGGTACAATACCATTAGGGCTTTTTTTGGCTCGGTAGTGAATTTTACCATTTTCGATGACCTCATCGTAGGGTTCGCGATGGTACAGAATTACCAGTGAAGATTTCATAATTTTTGTGTTTTCCGTGAAACAATTTTGAAGTTTACAGTTATGCGATCGCCTGAATTTTCAGGAGTCTCGCGCCATGTTCATTTCCGGTCAACTCAACGCTAAAATACAGCGCGCCTGTGGGTCAATTTACGAGTTGACTTACTTGATGAACAGGGATATATAGATTTATTCATGAAAACTATATTGACAACAACAAATCTAGGGTTAAGTATGTTAGTGTTAACTTCCCATCAATGCCATACAGTAGGTAGGCTTATAATTATGCGATCGCTATCAAACATCAACCACATTTGATTGAGACTGCACGCTTGGGTCAATTGACCCATTGACCTACTACACTTTAACTCGATTACTGGAGCCTAGCCTTCACAGGTTAACAAAACTTAACTATAGTTAACATCTATCCTAGGGTTGATTCACAAATGGGGCAAGCGATCGCAAATTTAACAGTAACGCTAGAGTCGGAAACCCCTGGGTTAGACTAGAGTGAAATTGTCGAGTCAAGTAGAAACTTAGTTTTGGTAACCACAACAGAACCCACCATCAAACTGGTAGACGAAGAAACCGAAAATCTGCTAAATTGGGCAGCTACCGTCGAACATTCCAAAGCCTCCTATTTTGAAAAAGCACAAATTCTCGCCCAAAAATTAGGAGCCCACTGGCTAGGAGACGGACTAACACAAATCGGGTTTTGGACTCCCAAATTAACCTCCCAAGTCATGAGGAGGCTAGAGATTTTCCTAGAGGTACTCATCCCCATAGATGAAATAGACCTGCGGGCAGATCAGCAAGTAGTCCGTTTCCACCGTACCCGAATAAACCTCAAACAACAGGGAGAATATCACTGGGGAGTTGTCGCCGGAATGCAACCCGGAAGCCGAGAGCAAGTCGGATCATTCTATTGGCTGCGCTACATTGACCAAGCCGAAAAACTGCAAGCGATCCGTGATCCCCTGGCTTACTCCCTTCCCTATGGAGTATTCGGACCCGCTGAACTCTACGACATCGAAACCCTACAAGCCCAACGCCCCGACCTAGAATATTTTAGCCGTCGGGGAACCTCCCGCCACCCCACCATTGACCTACATGATGATGATCTCTCCCCCCTACCCAACCCCAAATTAATTCCCAGGGTTCGGGCTCCCAAAAACATTCTGCAACTCCATGTAGGAACCGCCACCGCTGCTGGTACCTTTGAGGGATTAACCAGCCTTTATAGTCGTATTTCCGATAAATTAGCCAAAAATATCCCCCTGACCCCCCTGGAGGAAAACTATATCGGCTATGGTGCTGTGCAACTGCTACCCACAGAACCCCCCATCGAGTTTAGGGATGAATATAGTCCCGAAAGTGAGTTTTTCGCCTTCATGTCAGAAGATGAAGACATTCTCGAGATTAATCTGAGCAAACCCGATACCCAGGATTGGGGCTATGATGTGCCAATTTTAGGGTCTTCTACCACAAATCCGGCAATTATGGGCAGTCGTCGCCCTGATGAGGTAGTGGATTTTATCGCCACATTGCATAATTTCTCCACCGGACCCATTCAGGTTATTTATGACATTGTTTATGGTCATGCTGATAACCAATCGGAATTACTCCTGAATCGTCAGTTCCTAAAAGGGCAGAATATGTATGGTCAGGATTTAAACCACCAACTGCCAACGGTGCGGGCTATCTTGCTAGAAATGCAGCGCCGTAAAATGAATACCGGAGTTGATGGGATTCGCATTGATGGCGGTCAAGATTTCCGGTTCTTTAATCCCTTAACTGGCTTGGTCGAACAGGATGATGCTTATTTGTTAGCCATGAGTGATGTTGTTCAAGATATTGGCGGCTATCAACGGTTACTGTTTACTATTTTTGAAGATGGCAGACCATGGCCGGAGGAAGGATGGGAGGAAATTTCTACCTATCGAGATCTGATTGAACTGCGCCCGGACTCCTTCCAATGGGGGCCGTTAATTTTTGCTCATAATACCCCCACTTTAAAGGGTTTTTGGGAGAGGAAATGGAAACGAGTTTGTGAGGTTATGTATCAGGGAGAAAATTGGATTACGGGTTGTGCTAACCATGATACTGTCCGACGGGGAAATCAGGTTGAGTTAGACCAAGAAATTAATTGGAATTTGGGTAAAACTTTGTCGGAGGTTTTGCATAATGGTTATGATAATCCGGCGGTGACGTTGTGGGTGTATGGCTTTAGTCCGGGTTTACCGATGGATTTTATTAATGCTACCACCAGAGCCCCCTGGATGTTTTTCCGCAATACTGATGAACGCTATGGCGTGAAAGTTGTCGCGGAAGAAATGGGCTTTTTAGATTGGCAAATTACCCCGGAATTGTATCAGCGAGATTTTGTGTTTTCTGGTTTAAAAAGTTTGGGCTTTGAGGACTTAGAAGAAATTAAGCAGTTTGGCAATGCTTTACAACAGGCGATGATTGATAATGATTATAGTCTCCCCGCTGTGGTAGAGGCTTGTCAGGCTTGTTTGGGGGATTCAGCACAAGAGTGTAAAGTTGAATATTGGCAAAAGATGAATCACCCGGAGATGGTGGAGTTTCTCAAGGATCTCAATATTCCGAAACTCAAAGAATTTGCCCTCAAGTTTATGGAGGACTGCTACGAAATCTGTAATGTCTCTCACTATGGTGAGGATCTAAATGCTGTGCAAACTAATTTTAATTTGCAGTTGCGTCGCTTCCGACACGATCGCATTTGGTTGCGTCAGAATTTGATGGGTACAGATCAGTTTAACAAAATTGGTGATCAGACTCAGACCGTTTTTTATGGAGTCCGAGGAAACCCTTACCGGGAAGAAGACCAAGTGGTGATGGTGGCCCACATGGGAGGGGAACCAATGACGGTAACGGTGGGAGATTGGCTAGAATTAGACTTATCGGATTGGAAAGTGGCGATCGCCTCTCCGGGAGTCGAATTAAATGATAACCTAGCTTCCTTGAAGAAATTTGAACTCAAAGATAGCCAAGGTGTCCTGTTAGTACCCCAACAGCCCCAGAAATAACCTGTAGATCATAGCTGAATTGCTACTCATGCTACAGGCATTCCCAGAAATTAATGTTAGGTTGAAGTAGGGGACAGTAAACAACAGGGTTGATTTTGACAAGTTCATCCCTGAGAATGTATCTTCTGTTTTCAGGCTGCATATCTGTTGCTGTCCCTCACGATTTCAAAACTTGATCACACATTTTGATAGGACTGGTGGCTATCATGGAACTAAACGACTTTTTGAACCCCCGTTATCCTTATCGAGGATCTGACCAACCCGAAAATATGCTATTTAACGCCAACCTGCAAGAATTTGCTCAACAGGTTAGTTATATTGCCGCTTTGCAAACCAACGGGAAAATGTCCACCTATGAGTCTTATAAAAAAATCAAACAACAGTGGAAGAGACTCAAAAAAACCCATAAACAACTCACATAGTAGGTCAATGGATGAGTTGACCTACAAACAGATAACCGCGATCGCTCTTTGGTAGGGAGAGAGGTGGAAACTAGGGGATATAATCTATATCTAACTAGGGAACCTCCCTCCCTATGCTACTTAGTGATATCTATGATTAAATGCCATTATGCCCCCAAACAATATATTTCCCTAACCAGTCTGGGTCTACTCGCCCTAGGTGCGATCGCTTTACCTTCCCCCAGTTGGGCTCAAAACCCCACCGATAACCCTTCTCCCGAGCTTAATCAGCTTTCAGCGCCACCAACTCAGGAAGCCCCATATACCTTGGGGGCGGGTGATCTGATCCAAGTATTTATTTTTCCGGTGGAACAATATAGCAGTCAACAAGAAGTATTAGTTGACGGTACGGTTAACCTTCCCCAAGCTGGTAGTATTTCCGTAAGTGGCATGACCTTAGAACAGGCGGCTAGGGCTATAGGCGATCGCTATGAAAGCGCCAGAATTTTACGAAACCCCAGAGTAACCATCAGCCTCATTACTCCCCGTCCCCTCAGAATAGGCATTTCTGGAGAAATCAACCGCCCCGGTTCCTATACCATGATTAGGGAAGGTTCCCAATTTCCCACCATTACCCGCGCCCTACAACTAGCCGGAGGTATCACCCAAGCCGCAGACCTGCGACAGGTGCAACTGCGACGACCCCAGCGGGGAACCTCAGACCAAATCATCAATCTAAATCTGATGGAACTCCTGCAAACAGGTAATCTCAGCACGGATATCCGGCTTAGGGATGGGGATGTTATCTATATTCCCACCGCCACCGAAATTAACCCAGAAATGGGGCGACAAATTGCTAGGGCTAGTTTTGCTAACAACGAAGCCACCCTAATTGATATTGCTGTATCTGGAGAAGTGCGCCGCCCCGGTCCCTACACCATCCCCAGTCAGGGAGGACCAGGGGGAGTCGCTACCATTACCCAAGCCATTAAGCAAGCCGGAGGAATTCGGCTAATGGCTGATATCAGTCGGGTGCAAATTCGCCGCCTGACGGGCCAGGGACAAGAACAAATACTAGAAGTCAACCTAGAACCCATCCTAGACGGAGATAATCTGCAACAGGATATAGTTCTACAAAATGGCGATAGTATCTTCATCCCTGGGGTAGAAACTGCCAATCTGGAACAATTATCTAACCGCCGCGCGGCGAGTTTTGCAGCAGACCAAAGCGAACCTTTAAATATTGCTGTGATTGGGCAAGTATTTCGACCGGGACCTTATACTGTTACTGGCACTGCTCGCACGGGAGATGCTGGAGTCCCTGGGGCGGCGGGTGGTGGTAGCATCCCGACAGTTACCCGCGCTATTCAGGTGGCGGGAGGGGTTAAACCAGAGGCTGATATTCGACAGGTGGAAATTAGGCGATCTGATAGTCGTGGGAGTCGCCAAGTGATTACTATTAATCTTTGGGAATTACTGCAAAATGGTGATGCTACCCAGGACACAATATTACAGGAAGGGGATACGGTTTTTGTGCCTACAGCTACGGAGATTAACCCGGTGGAAATGGGGGCAATTGCTAACGCTAGTTTCTCCCCAAACAATATCCGTGTTAATGTAGTGGGGGAAGTGCAAAGGTCTGGAGTTGTTCAAATTCCGCCTAATACTCCCTTAAATGAGGCAATACTGACGGCCGGGGGGTTTACCTCTCGCGCCCATCAGTCCTCGGTGGAGTTGATTCGCTTTCGCCCTGATGGTACTGTGGAACAGCGCCGCCTACCAATAGATTTTACTCAGGGAGGTAATTCCCCTAATAATCCTCCTCTCCAAAATAATGATGTGGTGATTGTGGGGCGATCGACACTCGCTAGTATTTCGGATACAGTAGATACTATCATTGCGCCGTTAAATAGGGTGCGATCGCTTTTTGTAGTCCCCAGTGCGTTTATTGATATTTTCAGGAATTACTAAGTCCGTTTTATCGCCGATAAATTTATGTTCTCCATTACTAAAAAAAGCTCCCGACAACGCGAAATTTTGGAAATTGTTTTCAGCAACGGCTGGGACTATATGCGGGGTTTGCTAGTGGGGGATAAACCAGAAGAACCTCGGCTACCATCTCCTGATGTCCTACGGAATATTTTAATTGAATTGGGTCCGGTTTATGTGAAGTTAGGACAACTTTTATCGACTCGTCCTGATTTGCTACCGGGAAGATATGTTGATGCTTTAACCGATTTACAAGCTAATGTTCCCGCTGTAGCTTGGGGGGATATTGAAACTCAACTTAGACAACAGTTTTCTCAACCTTTAGACCAGATTTTTAGTCGGATTGAAACTGAGGCGGTGGCGGCGGCATCTATTGGACAAATTCATCGCGCTACGTTGAAAAATGGCGAAGAAGTTGCCTTGAAAGTACAGCGCCCAGGAATTTCTATTATTGTTGAACAGGATATTAAGTTAATTAAGTCCTTGGCGGATTTAGTGGCGATTACTGACTGGGGAGAAGATTATGATATTGTGGCGATCGCTGAGGAATTTACTAGCGCCTTAAAAGCCGAATTAGACTTTACCTCAGAAGCTGAATATACAGACAAATTGCGGCAAAATCTCTCCAAAACTCGATGGTTTGACCCCGCCAAGTTAATCATTCCCAAGGTTTACTGGGAATTTACAACTCCTAATTTACTGGTTTTAGAATGGTTAAATGGTGTGCCTTTATTGCTGTCAGAACCTTCTAAGAAACAGACAAATGAGGATGATCCACGCCGGGGAGAAATTACCAGTTTATTATTTCGTGCCTTTTTTCAGCAAATCTATTTAGATGGGTTTTTTCATGCGGACCCCCACCCAGGAAATCTATTTTATCTTAATGATGGACGGGTAGCTATTTTAGACTGTGGAATGGTGGGACGGCTAGACCCTCGGACTCAGCAAATTTTAACGGAAATGTTACTAGCAGTGGTGGATATAGATGCTAGACGCTGCGCCCAACTTACCTTAGAATTAGCAGAATCATCGGAATCTGTGCAACTGGGTCGCCTGACTAATGATTATGATAGTATGCTGAGACGATATTATAATCTGAGTCTGGCAGAAATTAATTTTAGTCAGGTATTCTATGAGATTTTGCAGATTTCTCGGAATAATAAAATTCGCCTCCCTAGTAATATGGGATTATATGCTAAAACTTTGGCGAATTTGGAGGGAGTCACCCGCAGTTTCAACCCGGAAGTTAATTTACTCAATGAAATTAAACCATTGATGACGGAGTTATTTCGCAATCAGTTGTTAGGAAATAACCCCCTAGAGACTCTGTTAAGGACAGCTTTAGATCTCAAAAGTTTATCATTGCGATCGCCTAGTCAAATTGAAATGTTTTTAGACCGCGTTACTTCGGAAACACTCAAATGGAATATTATAATCCCCGAATTAACTAGCCTGAAAAATAGCCTAAATGATGCAGCTAACCGCCTGTCTTTTAGTATTGTACTCGGTTCGTTAATTATGGGGGCGGCGATGATTTCAACTGGGGCAAAAACTCCCCAGTTGTCTCTGATTAGTAATATCCTCTTTGCGGCGGCTTCCCTGGTGGGGTTATGGCTGCTGGTGAGTGTATTGCGATCGGGAAATTTACGGTAAATTAACCTATAATAAGCCCCGATAGCGAATAAAAATTAACACCGCTGCCCAAGACCCCAAAGCCACCTTTAAGGCGACTAAAATATTCAGTAATGGCATAATGCCACCACTGACTAAACTCCCTAATTCCCCGTGGGGGAATTCTATACCAAACAGAGTAATTACCGACAATAAAATAAAGATGAGGACGGAAATTTTCTCCCAAATAGATGCCTGCCAACGCTGATAAATTCCCTGCATTAACTCCGGTGGAGAAGTGATCGCAATTAGACCGATCGCCGTCCCTCCGGCTACTCCGGCCGCAAAACCACCCCCAGGGCTAAGATGACCCCTAATGGCTAATTCAATACTCACCAAAGCCGCAATAGTTGCCCCTAGTCGCGCTAAAACAATGGAGGGTTGATCAGTAAATCGATATACTTTACTCAGGGGTTTCTCGTTGGCGAGTAAAAAATTACAGCCCATAATTGAGATAGTAAAAACCACTACCTCGAAGATGGTATCATATAGGCGATTTCTGAAAATGATGCCAGAAACCGCATTAGGTACACCACTATCTTGCACTACTACTTCCACAATGGAAGGACCCAACCATTCATCAATTGGGTTGGATATCAACAACATCTTGATATAAAGTATGACACCCACAGCGATATAAACCCATTTCATTAATGTTTCTCCCCAGATTCTGTTAAGTTAAAATAGTTTAAAATGGTTATGGATGATGTCAGTTCGGCTTCCATAATCTCATGGAGCCGTTTGATTCTAGTTGTGGTATAATAGGGTAAAGGTTCCGGTTCTGATGGTTCTGTAGTTTCTCCAGGTTTTGGTTGATTAGATTGGGTGGGGTATGGACTGGCAAATAGGGAATGTAAAGGCTGAATACAAGTGGCATGAATTTCCTTGGTGACTAAGGCATGATGTAACTCTTCTAAGTCCTTATAAGGTACTAATTCAACCCGCATATAATGTTGGCGAAAAATTAAGCGCAATTCATCGACAATTTTACCAAAAGGGCGATCGCTTTCCGGCAGTTGTAATTCCTCTTTTAAGACACCCAAACGCATGACCAAAGAAGAACGCACCGCCACGCCATACAGAGTAATTGCCAGCATCGTCCCCACTAATGCTTCAGTTAAGGCTACATCTGCAGCCCCTAAGATGGCATAAACCAAAGCAGCCACAGCACCCAATATACCACGAATTACTAAGGCATGATAGGGGTTAACTTGTAAAACTACCATGGCGGTGGCTAGAGGCATTAATGCCGTAATGAGATAGATAGTATTATCGTTCATCGTCACCTTCACTACTGGAACAGTAAGCTAATACATATCCTAAAACAGTATTCCAAATTGCCAAAGAGATAATGGCGAGAATGAGCAGGGGCCATTCGCTGGGAATTCTCAGTAATAGTCCGACAACTATGGTCATGGAACCCAAGGTATCAGAGACTGATAAACCATGTAGTTTGAATAATACTGAGCGATCGCCCACGAGGGGAAAGGTTCCCCAAAACCAAAAGACCACCCCAAGTAACATCAAAAGGTCACTGAATAAGTTAATCATGATTCACTTAGTTAATACATCACTCATGCGTCTAAGAATTTGAGCCAATAGCATTAAAGACGCATTCCCAACACTGAGAATAATTACCCCAACTACGCCAATCATCCAATCATCTCTTAAGACCGAGACAACTAGAATCATGATGGATGTTTTACTAGCAATACTAGAAAATGCTAACACCTTTTGCCAAATATTATCATCTTGGCAGGCTTCGTAAATAGGAATCATTAAAGCTACCAGCATCATCATTAAGATGGTGTTCATGAGTCAGGCCTCCTGCGACGTACCCAATGGACTTCATACCAGCCCTCTTGGTGATATTTTAAAACAATGGTTTTGGGGGTAAAGGTAATGATAAAGATATCTAAAAAAATTAAACCAGGTGTCCTTTGGGGTTTAACTCTTTCCATGGTGATATCTTCGTAATTATGGGGTTTTAAGATAATCTCAAAAGCCTCTATGTAGGCTTGAGGCACTGACTTAATCACTTCCCCAAAAGCCCTTAACCAGTCTTTCAAAGCCGCCTTAGAGGGCCGACGACCAGGTAATAGTAAACACACACTCACCCCGATAATGATATTAGCTAAACTCAGGTCAGCAGTAATCAGAAACCAAATAGCTAATCGCAGAATTAAGTTGAGAGATAGATATTTAATCATGCTATACTCACCGCAAAAACAAACCAAAACAGCACTGTTAACATGATGGTCATTCCACCAATAATATGTTCCAGCTTTTCCCAGGTTCTGGATAGGTGAAATTCCCAGTTTTTAAACAGCAGAAAATAAGCCAACCATCCGCTACCTATAGTTACCAGGGATTTGACAATATTATCAATGGTATAAGCTGATTGATAATAGAAAAAGTTAGCCAAAATTAGCCCCCCCAGGAGAATTACCATAGCTGGCAATAGTCCCCGCTGCTTTGCCTCAGTTTCTGGGGTTTCTGGTAGTTGAGTATGGGGAATAAAGATGAATTTGGCAAAGTATATTGTGGTTCCTATGGCGGCTATATTTAGGATGATGTCTTGCCAAGATAACAGATTTTTAAAGGTGACCATTTTCGCCCCAAAACCTGCCAGTAAGGGGAAACCAGACACGGATAAACTAGCTATCAATAATGGTATCCAAACGGAGGTATTAATGGGCTGGGACTGTAGTTGCTTAAAGCTGCGACTGGGTAGGCTTCCAGCTATTAAGAATAAAGCTGATTTAACCAAGCCGTGGGTGAGGGCATAAAACCCAGCAACTACGGGGGCGGCGAGGACAAATCCTAATTGGGAAATGGTGCTAAAAGCTAGGGTTAGCTTGGTGTCTTTTTGAAAAACAGCATAAACTACGCCGAAAATGGCGGTGCTAATACCAAAGATTCTTAGCACTGGGTCAATCTCTGGTACAATGAGAGCGCAACGAATTAGGGGAAATACTCCGGCTTTGACTACGACTCCTGAAAGGAGGGCGGAAACGGGGGTTTCTGATTCGGAGTGGGTTAGCGGTAGCCATAACCCAGAGACAAACACGCCACCTTTGACTAATAGTGCCATTAGGATAAGGGCTATGGCTTCTGGAGGGGAAACCCGTAAGCCACTAAAGGCAAAGGAATGAGCGGCTTGGTAGACAAGACCGACCCCAATCAGATAGAATAGCATGGCGGTGTTGCTGACAAATAGATAGCGTAAGGCTATCCAAATGGAGCGATCGCTACGAGGATAGGAAATTAACAGGAAAACTGCGATTCCTAACACCTCTAGGGCTACATATATGCTAATAAAATCTTGACAAACAAATGTGGCATTAACACTGCCATGTAAAATGATAGCCTGGGCATAAAAAAAGGCGGATTTACCCCGGTTCCAACAGTAAAAAACCACTGCCATGGTGACTAGGGCGTTGGTCAAGATAAAGTAGCCACTTTGTTGATCAACTAATAGTTGAACACCGAAGTTATCTAGTAGCTGGATTGATAAATCTGTATCATTTAACAGAACCTGCAACCCATAAGCTAGGGAACAAAGGGCTGTGAAAATGGCCAGATAGCGATCGAGTTTGGGGAGTAAATAGATACTGAACCCCATACACATTGGTAATGCTATCAATGCGATCGTAATATTGGTCATGGGGTATTGTTCTTTTCGATCTCGTCGGTTTCTAGGGTGGGGTTATCGCGGGCTAACTTTATGACACCAACCAGCATTAATGCTTGGACGGAAAAGCCAATTACGATCGCCGTCAAAATCACCGCCTGTGGCACCGGGTCGGCATAAGTGCCATTATCTGCGGCATTACCGATAATCGGTGTAAAAAAGCCATCCCGTGAGGCGATGAGTACATAATAGGCGATTACCCCTGTACTCATCACATCCATGGAGATAATTTTCATCATCAGGTTCTTTTTGAGAATGATGCCGAAAAATCCGAACATCACGGAGGCGAATACTAACGACTCTAACACAATTATCTGTCAGCTAAAGGAGTTGATGAATTATATGTAAAGCATACACGATTTCGGCAAAAAACAAAACATCTTTTTAGGGATTTTGGCAAAATTTAGTTAGCCCAAATCTCGTGTTTTATTGTGTCCAAAATTTAGGAGATTTTCAACCACACAACTAGCCAAAATATAGCGGTTAAACTCAGGGTCATGACCCCCATCAGGTGGTCTAATTTTTCCCAAGTTTTGGGCAGGTTAATTAGGGAATTTTTGAAAATCAGAAAATAGGCTAACCAACCCACCCCAATAGTAGCTAAAGCCTTAGTAATCTTCTCGACGGAATAGGTGGACTCGTAATAGAGACTATTGGCACAAATTAAGGCAATAAACAGAATACCTATAGCGGGAAGTAATGCCAATTTTTGAGAGTCAAATTTTTCGGAATCGGCGGATTGTTGGTGGGGAATAAAGATAAATTTGGCAAAATATATCACGGTTCCGACTGAGGCAATATTGAGGGCGATATCTTCCCAAGTTGACAAGTCTTTAAAAACTAGAGCTTTGGCTGAAAAAATAGATAACAGCGGGAAACCAGATATAGACAAACTAGCCAGGAGTAGAATTAGCCAGAGAAAAGTATTAATGGGCTGTTGATGCAGTTGTTTAAAGTTGCGGCTGGGCAGGCTTCCTTCTATGAGGAATAAAGCGGATTTAACTAAGCCGTGACTGAGGGCATAAAAACTTCCGGCGACGGGGGCGACAATGATAAAACCTAATTGGGAAATACTGCTAAAAGCGAGGGTGCGTTTGGTGTCTTGTTCAAAAATGGCATAAATTGCACCTAACAAGGCGGCAGCTACCCCAAAGATGCTGAGAATTGGGCTAAATTCGGGTAGAATTAAGGCTAAACGTACTAAGGGAAAAACTCCGGCTTTGGTGACAATTCCTGAGAGAAGGGCGGAAACAGGGGTTTCTGATTCAGCATAGGTCATGGGTAGCCATAACCCTGAGACGAAGATACCACCCTTGGCTAATAAACCCATGAAGATAAGGGATATAGCCTCTGGGGAGGAACCCCGTAAGCCAGCAAAGGCAAAGGAATGATGGGCTTGGTAGACGAGGGCGACTCCTACCAGGTAGAATAGCATGGCGGTATTGCTGACAAATAGATAGCGTAAGCCTACCCAAATAGAGCGATCGCTGCGAGGATAAGCAATTAATAAAAAAACGCCTATTCCTAAGACTTCTAAAGCCACATATAGACTGATAAAGTCCTGGGAGATAAAAATGGAGTTAAGGCTGCTATGAACAATTAATATCTGAGTAAAAAACAACCCAGAAAGCCGGGACGACCAACAGTATAAAATCACCGCCATGGTGACTAGGGCGTTGGTCAATATCAAGTAGCCACTGGTTTGGTCAATGAATAGTTGAACACCAAAGTTATTCAGTAGTTGTATATTCAGGTTTGGGGGTTCCAAAATAACCCATAACCCGTAAGCAAAAGACATCAGGACAACGGCCATAGCCGAATAGCGATCTATTTTGGGGAATAGATAAATGCAAAATCCTACCAAAATTGGCAGTAATATCAAGACGATGGTGATATAGGTCATGGGTTGTTATGGTCATCCAGATAATTACTCACATCAGGTTCTTAGTGAGAATCTAATATTTGGATTATACATGAGTCAGACACCAAAATATTTATGGGTATGCTGTCTCCCATGTGATCAAAAAAAGAGGGGATCTGATCTAGTCAGAAACCCGCCTCTTAAATTAACTTCTATTGATTAGGTGACTGAAAACCTATTCACCCATCATGACTGGTTCCGGGCCAAAGGTCGGAAATACAGTTTTGCCATTATTTTCACTCGCCACCACGGGATGACCATAATAGGCATCAATAATCAGTTGCTTGAGATCCTCAATTAAGGGATAGCGAGGATTGGCCCCTGTACACTGATCATCAAAGGCTTGATCGGCGACTTCATCAACTTTAGCTAAAAACTCGGCTTCGCTTTCTTTAACGACTTCTTTCATGGCTTTAGGAATGCCTACCTGATGCTTGAGTTCTTCAATAGCCAAAATTAGGCGATCGATTTTTTCATCATCAGTATTCCCTCCCAAATGCAAATAATCGGCCACCCGAGCATAACGCCATTTAGTGTTAGGATATTTGTATTGGGAGAAAGTGGCTTGTTTGAAGGGTGCATCAGTGGCATTGTAGCGAATTACATGGCTAATCATCAAGGCATTCGCTAAACCGTGGGGAATGTGGAAAGTCCCGCCTAATTGGTGGGCAATGGAATGGCAAATGCCTAAGAAACCATTAGCAAAAGCCATCCCAGCCATGGTAGAGGCATAGTGCATTTTTTCCCGTGCTTTCGGGTCATTCGCGCCATTTTTATAGGAACTAGGCAGATACTTGAAAATCAGCCGAATGGCTTCTAAAGCCATGCCATTAGTGTATTCGGAAGCCAAGACGGAAACAAAGGCTTCTAAGGCGTGAGTTAAGGCATCAATACCGCCAAAAGATGTTAAACTTTTGGGCATATTTAACACCAATTCGGGGTCAACGATCGCAATATTAGGAGTCAAGGCATAATCTGCCAAAGGATACTTAATATTATTGCGGCGATCGGTAACCACAGCAAAGGGTGTCACTTCCGAACCAGTTCCCGAAGTGGTAGGAATTGCTACCATTAGTGCTTTTTCCCCCAGCGGCGGCAAATCATAGACCCGTTTACGGATATCCATAAATCGCATCGCCAAACCTTCAAACTCAATATCTGGATGTTCATACATGAGCCACATAATCTTAGCCGCATCCATAGGCGATCCACCACCAATGGCAATAATAACATCGGGTTCAAAGGTATTCATGAGAGTTAAACCCCGTTGTACGGTATCCAAAGACGGGTCAGGTTCAACATCATAAAAAACGTCATATTTAACCCCGATTTCTTCGAGGACTTCCTCAAGAGATGCGGTAATTCCTAAGTTAAACAAAGGCTTATCAGTGACAATAAAAGCCCGTTTTTTACCTGCCAACTCTCGCAAAGCGACGGGTAGGGAACCATACTTGAAATAGATTTTGGGAGGGACTCGGAACCACAGCATATTTTCCCGTCGTTCGGCGACGGTTTTAATATTTAACAGGTGAGTAGGTTCGACGTTTTCACTAATGGAATTACCGCCCCAAGTTCCACAACCCAGAGTTAAAGAAGGGTCAAGACGGAAATTATACAAATCTCCGATCGCCCCTTGAGATGAAGGGGTATTAATTAACACCCGCGCCGTTTGTACCTTACCCTCAAAGGCGTTAATATGAGCAGTATTATTAGGGGAAGTATACAAGGCAGCGGTGTGACCACGACCTCCCAACTGTACCAAACGTTCAGCCTTCAGAACCGCATCCTCAAAATCTTTCGCCCGATACATAACCAAAACCGGCGATAGTTTTTCATGGGCGAAGGGGTCATCATCATCAATTTCCGGTCGTTCCCCGATAATCACACGGGTATTATCAGGAAGATTTAGCCCAGCCATTCCTCCCAATTTATTAACAGTTTGACCGACAATTTCGGGGTTAAGATGACCGTCTACAAAAATGACGTTAGCCATGCGATCGGTTTCTTCTGGGGTGAGGAAATAAGCACCACGGCTGAGAAATTCCTCCCGCACCTGGTCATAAATAGAATCAACGACAATTACAGACTGTTCACTAGCACAAATCATGCCATTGTCAAAAGTCTTACTCAGGATAATCGAAGATACCGCCATTTTAATATGAGCAGAATCATCAATTAAAGCCGGAGTATTCCCCGCTCCAACACCTAAAGAGGGCCGCCCGGAAGAGTAAGCAGCCCGCACCATTCCCGGACCCCCTGTAGCGAGTATCAGTTTAATATCCTGATGCTGCATCAAGGCTTGAGATAGGGGAACTGTTGGTTCATCAATCCAACCAATAATATCTTCCGGCGCACCGGCTTCAACGGCTGCTTCCAGAATAATACGCGCCGCCTCATTAGTACATTTTTGGGCGCGGGGGTGGGGTGAAAATATAATCCCATTGCGAGTTTTTAGGGCAATTAAGGCCTTAAAAATAGCTGTAGAGGTGGGATTAGTAGTGGGGACAATACCTGCTAAGATGCCCACAGGTTCGGCGATTTTTTGGAATCCGAAGGATTTATCGGATTCAATAACACCACAGGTTTTGGTGTTTTTATACTTGTTGTAGATGATTTCTGAGGCGAAGTGATTTTTAATCACTTTATCCTCAACCACCCCCATACCTGTTTCTTCGACTGCTATTTTAGCTAGAGGTATACGCGCCGCATTAGCCGCTAGGGCAGCTTTCTTAAAAATGTAGTCTACCTGTTCTTGAGTGAAGCCAGAGAATTCTTGCTGGGCTGCTTTTACCCGCGCAATCAAGTTCTCTAATTCTTCGATATTGGTCACTCGGTTAACCATGAAAATACCTCAGATAGGACTATTGCCCAACTATGTACAGGGTCTTAGGCTGACCCATGCAGTACAGTAGTTGCTCAAAGATTTTGACTACCAGACAGTATAGCGCTTGTTCCTGATTTGTGTAGGTAGGACTTACTAAAACATCAAATTTGCGAGACTCCTCTACCCTTGATTATAGTAAAATGGTGTATCCGATGATACATCTTTCCTAAAGAATTAACTAAATTTTAACCTCCCATTAACTATCCAAATTGCGACATTCCCCAAGCCACCTAGTCATCAATTATCGATTATCCGGTAGGGGCGGGTTCCACGGTCAATCAAATTGACAACAAATAAGATTACTAAACCCGCCCCAAGCCACCTAGTCATCAATTATCGATTATCCGGTAGGGGCGGGTTCCACGGTCAATCAAATTGACAACAAATAAGATTACTAAACCCGCCCCAAGCCACCTAGTCATCAATTATCGATTATCCGGTAGGGGCGGGTTCCACGGTCAATGAAATTGACAAAAAATAAGATTACTAAACCCGCCCCAAGCCACCTAGTCATCAATTATCGATTATCCGGTAGGGGCGGGTTCCACGGTCAATGAAATTGACAAAAAATAAGATTACTAAACCCGCCCCACGCCACCTAGTAATCAATTATCAATTATCAATTATTTAGTTGTCATAGTATGGATACCATCCCAGTCGGAGGGTGGGGTATTTTGTAGATAATTGTGGGCGCGACCGATATGAATTTCGACGGCTCTATCATCCGATCGCATTTTTTTAGCCACTTCAAAATGCTGAATAGCTAAGGCAAAATCCCTGGCTAAATAAGCCTGTCGTCCCAGATTATAATATCCCAAAAACTCGACCCATTCATCATCTAAAGCCTGATTTTTTGAGCCAATCAACTCATAAATATTAACGGCATTATTTTTACCTTTAACCCGGACTTTATCCAACTCCCTAACCCAAATGCGATCGCCACACAAATTATAAGTCATTTCACTTAAAATAATATCACAGCCATACAATTTAGTAAGCTGTTCCAAGCGGGAACTCAAATTAACCCCATCGCCAATCACAGTATAATCCATCCGTTTTTGAGAGCCAATATTTCCCGATACTACTTCTCCCGAACTCATACCAATACCAATTTTAATTTGAGGTTCATTAGGTCGAGACTCATTAAAATCTTTCAACCGTTTTCGCATATCCAAAGCGGACTTAACCGCCATCCAAGCATGATTATCTCTGAGAGGAAGAGGCGCACCAAACACCGCCATAAGTGCATCTCCGATAAACTTATCCAAAGTTCCTTCATGGGAAAAAACGGCTTCCACCATAGTTTCAAAATATTGATTTAGCAACGCCACGACATCAGAGGCTTCCAAATTTTCAGTCAAGGTGGTATAGCCACGAATATCAGAAAATAGAATAGTTACTTCTTTCCTTTCCCCAATCATCAAAGCATCTTCTCCCAAAGCCATAACCCGTTCAGCCACCCCAGGAGTCATATAGCGATACATGGTAGTTTTCATACGTTTTTCGCGGCTAATATCTTCCAAAACCACCAAACCACCCCGGACACCACCTTCTGGGTTAGTCAAAGGATTAACAGTTAAATTAATGCTACGTTCTAGCTGTCGAATTTCGGAAGCGATCGCCTGATTATCAGCCAAAGCATTGCCGTCTAAAAGCCTATATTCTTGACCCCAAACATGATAAATATCTGGTTTTTTCGCATCAGGAACCACCAAAATAGGAATGGGTGTTTTATCTCCAAATTCCCTAACTATCATTTCCACTAATCCCACAGTTAAACTTTGTTCCGGGACAAAATGGCGGGCGGCAAATTTGAGACTATCCTCAAGACGCAATTGCAAATTTTCAATAGGAAGAACATCCCAGATATATTGTCCGCTAAGTTGCTCTTCCCAATATTCGCGAATTTGTCGATGGCGGGGACGGTGACGGGGACAGCCGAGCAATTCCAAAGCAGCATCATTAATGGTAACAATGCGACCTTGTAAATCCGTAGAAATAACCACATCTGAGAGACTTTGGAGAATATCTTTTTGATACTGTTTCTCCACCATGACATTCTCAAAAAGTTGGGCATTTTGTAAAGCAATACCCGCCTGAGCATTAAAAGCCCGCAGAAATTCCTCATCGGAATCAGTGAAACTGCCTTTATGTTTATTGATTAACTGAGTGACACCGATCAGCTCACCTTTAGCGTTGTAAACTGGCATACAGAGAATATTACGAGTGCGATAGCCAGTTTTGCGATCGGTGGTCGGGTCAAAGCGAGGGTCTGCATAAGCATTGGTAATATTTAGCACTTGACCTGTGGAAGCCACATAACCCGCAATTCCCTTATTAGCCGGAATGCGAATTTCCATCATGGTTTTACCATCAGCCTTAGCCACTTTAGTCCAGAGTTCCTCGGTTTCTTTTTTGAGTAGGAAAATGGTACTGCGATCGGCTTGCATTAGGTCTCTGGCCTGTTCCATTACGGATAATAAAGTAGTTTCGAGATCTAAACTCTGACCGAGGGTAGTGGTAGCTTTGAGGAGGGCTGCTACACCTCGCTGGTTACGGGCGGCGACAAAAAACGATTGGCAGCTTTCGAGGATAATACCAATAGAATCAGCAAAGGAGCGAAATTGCTGTTCGTCTTCCTCGGTAAAAGGGCGATCGCCTGCTTTATTGAGGAGTCGCACCACCGCCACCGCTTCTTGAGGATTTTGGGTGCTAAAAATAGGCATACAGAGAATGCTACGCGCTTCGTACCCATGAGGTTGGTCAATAGCGGGGTCGAATAGTTCATGGGTTTGAGCATCGGTGATATTGAGGGCTTCTCCGGTACAGGCGACATGGCCGAGAATACCCACATCCATGGGTAGGCGAATTTCCTCGGTATGTTTAGCGTCGGAGTTACCCTCGCCGTCAGTAGAGTTGGTTTCGGGAGAGGTTTTGTACCAAAGCTGACCCTTGTTGCGATTAATTAAAAAAATGGTAGTGCGATCGGCTTCTAGGATTTGTCCGATTTTGAGAGTAAAGGCATCGAGAAGCTGTTCGAGGAGGGTTTCGATCGCTTCATTGTTAATCAGTTCGATAGCTCGGAGAAATTGTTGAAATTCTGCGGTAATGAAATCGAGAATACAAATAAACTCTCCCATTGGCAGATTTTTCACACGATCTGCCAACAAGCCCATGCGATTAACTTGAGTCAATGTAGCCAGAATGCTACCTGCGTGGGAAACTGTCATGGGTCGGGGTTAAATTGACAAAGGACTCCATCTGAACGGTTTATCCCCCGATTCAGTAGCCTCAAAAGGAAGAAGCAAGGAACAGCGATAATCTATTCCTTGTCTCAAGTCTACGGGTTTCCTTTCAACTAAGCAACAGAGGGCAGTGATTCACGAGCCAAAATATTTTGATAATAGCGCCTCAGTTGGCTAGTAGCAGCAGCCCACCCCCAGCGTTCGGCTTCTAATCGGGCATTTTGTCGCAACAGTTCCCGCTCATCACTATGGGATAATAGTCTACTGGTGGCTTTGATGGCTCCTTGTTCATCCTGGGGGTCAAACAGATAGCCATTTACTCCGTCAGTGACAATATCAGGAATTCCCCCAGACCGCGCGGCAACTACGGGGGTTCCTGCCGCCATAGCTTCGAGGAGGACTAAACCTAGGGTTTCTGTCCGGGAAGGGAAAATAAAGGCATCAGCGCAGGCGTAAGCGGCCGCTAATTGCTCTCCCCGCAGATAACCGACGAAGTTGGTGGGAGTTCCGGCAAAATGCTGTTCTAGGTTTTCCCGGTTCGGACCATCTCCGACTAGGGCGAGACGGGCGTTGGGTATTGCTGCTAGAATAGGTTTAATGCGATCGATTTCTTTTTCGGCTCCTAGTCTGCCTACATACAACAGTAGGGTATCGTCTGGGTTTCCCATACTGAGGCGATCGCGCATTTCTTTAGTGGCTTTATGGGGTTGGAACATTTCTGTATCCACCCCCCTCTGCCATAGGTCTACCCGTTCAATGCCATGATTGCGTAACTCCTCAACCATTGCTGTGGAGGTACACAGGTTTAACATAGCCTGATTATGGGCTGTACGCAATAACCCCCACAGGAATTCCTCTAGCATTCCTAAGCCGTAGTGGTGCAGGTATTGGGGTAGATGGGTATGGTAGGAGGCTACTAACCCGACGTTGAGTTTTTTACCATAATACAGGCCACTTAATCCCAATACGGCTGGGTTGGCTACATGGATAATATCTGGTTTAAATTCCGCTAATTTTGCCCCAATTCCCGGATGAGGAAGACCGATTTTGAGTTCAGGATACATGGGGAGAGGAAATCCCTCTACACCGTAGATTTGACAGCCTTTATATTCGGTTAATCCACCTTCTGGAGAAACTATTAGCACCTCATCACCTAGGCGATTTAGTTGTTCGGCGGTATGACATAAACGGGTGACAATCCCATCTATTTTCGGTAAAAATGTTTCAGTAAAAAGGGCGATTCTCATAAAAAGTTAGCGCGGCTTGTCAAATATTTTGGAAGGGTTTAGAGACCATAAAAAAACCAGTCTTTTCGACTCAAGTAATCACCAGTGTATAATTAACCCATTTTTAGTTATCTGAGGTAACGGGTTGATTATTGTTGGCGGCTGGTGTGGTAGTGGGTGATAACAGTCGATACTTCAGCAGGAAGCCAAAATATGCGAACAGGACAATGATGGCTGTGCCAATGCCGACAGGACTAGGAACCCAGAAAATGGCTTCTAGTCGGTTAATCTCCCCAGGTTGGAGAGTCCATACTACCAACTTGCCGTTTTCTTCTGTGGTCGGGTTGGAGTCAGAGTCGGGGTTGCCGTCAGCTATCACCCGCGCTCCCCAAGGGGTAATCAGCCTAAATTCTAGGTCGATCAGGTTTTCGGCCCCAACAATAACGTTATCCTCGCTGGCTACTAGGGCTAGGGATGTTAGGTCTAATTCTAGGTTAATCCGATTACGCAGAGCAAATATTAAGTTATTTTGCTTTAAACGCAAATCTGAGGCAAATTGTGGTAGTTGCCCTTCTGTAGCCGGAAGCGATCGGCTAGAGGGGGGAGTGATGGGGTTAAAAAAGGCGCTAAATTTTTTCTGTAAATCTGCCCCATTGTAAAAGGGGATAGTAACTTCAATCTCCTGATTGGACAATTGTTTAGCTTTACCGTTGAGAAGTTTGGCGCGACGACGTAGACTCGGAAGCCACTCATCTAAAGCGTCTGACCCTAAGTTAGTCACTTCTTCGGCTAACCGGATATGCTGGACAATTTTGCCGTGGGTCTGATCAGAAAATTCAATCCCTATATCGGAGTGAACACATCCCCCCAGCATCAGGGAAACTAAACCCATGATGATCAGAACTCGCAATCGTTTCAACATCCCTATTTGCCTCACCAGAACATCGGCTGCTCATCTGTTTCTCCTCTTCTCATCAAACCCGATCGCCAAACCATTGTCAATTGCTGAGGGGTTAATTTTTAATTCCTGTGGTAGCAATGCCTCGGATGAACTGTCGCTGACCCAACAGGAATAAGATCACCACGGGGACAGTGGCAATAACTACGGCGGCCATTAGTAGTTGCCAACTGCTGGTAAACTGTTCCTGAAATTCGGCTAAAGCTAGTTGTACGGTTCTTAACTCGGGTCGGGTGGTAAATACTAAGGGCTTGAATAAATCATTCCATTCGCCAATGAAGGTAAATAGAAACAGGGTTACCAGGGCGGGACGGGCTAGGGGTAGCATGATCTGGGTGAGAATTTGCCAGCGGTTGGCCCCGTCAATGGTGGCCGCTTCCTCTAAGGCTAAGGGAATGGTGATGAAATATTGGCGTAACAGAAAAATCCCGAAGCCATTGACGGCTGTGGGTAGGATTAAGGCCCAGTAGGAGTTGAGTAAATGACCCCATTTGAGGACGAGAAAAATGGGAACTACTAACAATTGAAAGGGAATTACCAAGGTCGCCAAGACTACTAAGACGATCGCCTGTCGGCCGCGAAATTTGAGTCGCGCTAGGGCATAACCCGCTAGGGCTGAGGTGATCACCTGAAAGGCGGTTACAGATAAGGCGACAAAGGTGGAATTAGCGAAGGCTAACAGAAAGCTACCCCGCTGCCATGCCTGTTGGTAGTTTGCCAGGGTAAGCTGAGAACTATCGGCGGCGCTAGGTTCTGATAGGGAGGTGAACACTACGATCACTAGGGGCAGCAGGACAATTCCCGCCCCCACCAGTAACAACAACAGGGTTAGCACCTGAAAAAAAGTATTCCAGTTTACAGATTTTTTCATAAAGTTGAGTTACAGAGCGATCGAAAATTGGATTAAGATAAACTTATCAAAAATGCCATGATTATTAAGTTTAACTGGGTGTGTCAGGAACTAATCTTAGAAAATACGACAAAGTTGGTCAATTCCTGGAATAAATAGATAAAGTAAACTATAAAGATCCTAATGCTTGCTGATGCTAAAGGCCATTGAGTGAGTCAGATGCCATAATTCTGTATCTGGATTCTCAGTGTAATGGCCATTGATGGGGGAAGCAAGCCATAAAAATAGCAGAATTTTGACCCCCACTGTACGGTCAGGCAGATCGAAACAGGTTCTCGGACATGAGAGCAAAACGCTTGGGGAGATATCTACCTCTGGATATCTGGCTTTCGAGTTGGATGTGTAAGTGATATCAGTGAACCAAGAATTCCACTGCTAATAAGGGTGGGAGTGTCAAGAACAGCTCATTTGTTTGTTACCAGGAGAAATTTAATTTATGCCACAGCTTGAAACAATTGCTGAACTAGACTTTCAGAACGAAACCTATAAAGATGCCTATAGCCGGATTAATGCGATCGTAATTGAAGGTGAGCAAGAAGCATATGATAATTACATCAAACTGGGTGAAATGCTGCCGGAAGAACGGGAAGAGTTGATTCGTCTGTCGAAAATGGAAAAGCGTCACATGAAAGGGTTTCAGGCTTGTGGTCGCAACCTGGAAGTTAGCCCCGACATGGACTTTGGCCGTGAGTTCTTTGCTCAACTGCATGGTAACTTCCAAAAGGCGGCGGCTGAAGGTAAGTTGGTCACTTGTTTGCTGATCCAATCTTTAATTATTGAAAGTTTTGCGATCGCTGCTTACAACATCTATATCCCGGTGGCTGATCCCTTTGCTCGCAAAATTACCGAAGGCGTGGTTAAAGATGAGTACGAGCATCTGAACTTTGGCGAGGAGTGGCTGAAAGCTCACTTTGAAGAGTCCAAAGCTGAATTAGAAGAAGCTAACCGCCAAAACTTACCCCTGGTCTGGAAAATGCTTAACCAGGTGGAAAAAGATGCCAGTATCCTGGGAATGGAGAAAGAAGCCTTAATTGAGGACTTCATGATTGCCTATGGGGAAGCTCTGAGCAATATTGGTTTCACTACCCGCGATATTATGCGGATGTCTGCTTATGGCTTGGCAGGAGTTTAACTTAGTCAGGTTGAGATTTTGAACAAAAACGGTCGGTGCTGTCGGTGCTGTCGGTGAGCGCAGCCGAACCGCTGAACAGGTGGCGGTCTGCGATCGCCACGGTCTTAATCGTCATAGCCTGATCCTCTGAGCAACAAATCCCAGCCCTAGAGCGTTTAATCCACGCAACAGCTAAACGTCCTGTCGTGAAATACCCGTCCATCGATAGGATATTCTACAAGTTCCCTAGCTACTACCGCAGAGCGGCCATCAGCGCCATTGGGCAGGTCAGCATCAAAACTGGCTTACGATGGGTCTAGGATGGTGAAACGAGACTCAAAAAACTATGCTCTGGCTGTATTTTCCCATGGGAAGCGCTATAACTGCGACCTGAATGGAAGTCAAGATATTGCCGAGAGGAATGCTGAAGCTCACTCGCAGAAATGACGGTGAGGAGGGCTCGCGCAAATGTTCTGGAGGTTCGCCTAGAAGCTGGGCTTGTTTGTGTGATATTTGGACTCAGGCGAGTCCGGGATTACCATAAGACACTCCCACCTCGCGCCCTCGCAGGTGGGGAGGGCTTCATTCTGAATTGCTGGCACTATGGGCAGGTTGGTGATGAGATTAAGGATAAAGTCACAAGCCAACCTGCTCCTTTGCAGGTAAAATTAATTTCTATATCCGGCATCGACTCCCATATTTTTGCCGGGAGATCGGTAAATAGAATAGCCTCCCCCAAGAGGATGTTAACTAAAAATAACTAAATAACTCAATCGAATCATGTTTGGTCTCATCGGTCATCTTACCAGTTTGGAACACGCCCAGGTTGTGGCTCGGGATTTGGGTTATGCAGAATATGCTGATCAAGGTCTGGATTTTTGGTGCAGCGCACCACCCGTAATTGTTGAGGATCTTAAGGTAACAAGTATTACGGGTCAGGTAATTGAGGGTAGGTATGTAGAGTCTTGCTTCTTACCCGAAATGTTGGCTACTAACCGCATGAAAGCTGCTACTCGCAAAATTATTAATGCTATGGCTCATGCTCAAAAAAATGGCATTAATATTACGGCTTTGGGGGGGTTTTCTTCGATTATTTTGGAGAGATTTAATTTGGATCAACTGGGTAGAATTCGCAACATTAAGTTAGAGTTTGAGCGCTTCACTACCGGAAACACACACACGGCTTATATTATTTGCCGTCAAGTTGAACAAGCCGCACCGAAATTAGGAATAGATTTATCTAAGGCTACTGTGGCGGTTTGTGGTGCTACCGGAGATATTGGGAGTGCGGTTTGTCGGTGGCTAAATGGCAGACTTGATGTGGCTGAAATACTATTGATTGCTCGCGATCGCCAAAGACTCCAAAACCTCCAAGCTGAATTGGGACGGGGTAAAATTATGGCCTTAGATGAAGCATTACCCAAGGCTGATATTGTGGTTTGGGTCGCTAGTATGCCCCAGGGGGTGGAAATTGACCCGGAGGTTTTGAAAAAACCCTGTTTGTTGATTGATGGCGGCTATCCTAAAAATATGGCAACTAAGTTTCAAAGTCCCGGTGTTCATGTCCTGTCTGGGGGCATTGTGGAACACGCTTTAGATATTGACTGGAAAATCATGAAAATTGTCAATATGAATGTTCCCGGTCGCCAGCTATTCGCCTGTTTTGCGGAATCTATGTTATTGGAGTTTGAGGCTATATATACCAATTTTTCTTGGGGCCGAAATCAAATCACTTTGGATAAAATGGATATGATTGGTCGGATGTCTATTAAACATGGTTTTAAGCCACTGATGTTATAATTCTTTCCCCCTCCTCACCCGCTATTCTCAAACTCTGTTGATCTGGCAATTTCGGGTGAGGATCTGATTATTACTTGTGGCTTTTGGGGGGAATGCACAAAATATGGTTTTTGTCAAGGGTGATAAAAATAGTGGGGGCATTTTCCTCAAAAACTCGTGCATCGTGAATTTTATTTTTTGCTGGCAGAATAACTTTAACCGCGAGATAATCAGGGTTTCCGGCTGTATTTTTGCATATAGGCACAGTAAGCCCTTGGGTGCAATTTCTCCCAGCTTACCACAACCCCTATAATCTCGTCAACTTTTTGCGAGGAATTGGCAATAAAATTGTATTAATTCTTAACAATCTTTGGAAAAAAAAATATATTTGGTTGTATTAATTAGCAAAACTTATATAAAATTCGACAAGTAGGGGCAGGGGGTGGGGCAGTTCATTAACGGTAGAACCCGCCCCGATAGTTGAGAATTAAAGGGTTAATCTCTCATTTTTTCAGACCAAACGCGAGTGGGAAGACCCCAAACATAGATAAATCCTTCGGCGGCTTTGTGGTCAAATACATCTTCAGAGCCGTAAGTAGCCAGGTCAAGGCTGTAGAGGGATTTGTCAGACTTGCGGCCGACAATGTTGCAATTGCCTTTAAACAGTTTTACCCGTACAGTGCCGCTGACCCGTTCTTGAGTTTGTTTGATAAAGGCATCGATCGCACCTTTGAGGGGACTAAACCAGAGGCCATTATAGACAATTTGGCTATAGGTTTCCTCAATGCCGCGTTTATAGCGGGTGACATCAGAAGTGAGAACCAGACTTTCAAGATCTCGGTGAGCCTGAATGAGTACAACCATGGCAGGGGATTCGTAAACTTCCCGAGATTTAATGCCTACCAAACGATTCTCGATCATATCAATGCGTCCGATACCGTGGTTTCCGGCGATCGCATTTAAGCGAGAGATCAGGTCAACCCCGTTGAGTGCTTCCCCATTGAGGCTAACAGGAATGCCAGCTTGGAAGCCAATTTCTACATATTCGGGCTCGTTAGGAGTATCAGCGATCGCTTTAGTCATCCCATAAATATCCTCTGGGGGTTCAACCCAGGGATCTTCGAGTGGTCCAGCTTCGATCGCCATACCAAGCAAGTTGCGATCGAGACTGTAGGGGGAAGACTTTTTAACCGGGAAGGAAATGCCACATTTTTCCCCATAGGCGATCGTCTCTTCCCGACTCATACCCCACTCCCTAGCCGGAGCCAAAATCTTAATATTAGGGTTGAGAGCGCCGATAGACACATCAAAGCGGACCTGATCATTGCCTTTTCCCGTGCAACCGTGAGCGATCGCGTCTGCTCCGTATTTTTCGGCAACTTCCACCAAAATCTGAGCAATCAAAGGACGTGCTAAAGCCGTAGCCAGGGGATAGCGATTCTCATACAAAGCATTGGCTTGAATAGCCGGAAAAGCAAATTCCTGGACAAATCGCTGTTGTACATCAATCACTAAAGACTCACTCGCGCCAGAGTCGAGGGCCTTTTGTTTCACTGGTCCTAGTTCATCACCTTGTCCCAAGTCAACCGCCACAGTAATTACTTCAGCTACCCCAAACTCGTTTTTGAGGTAAGGAATACAGACGGAGGTATCTACACCACCAGAGTAGGCAAGTACAGCTTTTTCAGCGCGACCCATAATCTACCAAAGCTCCTAGACAACAAACATTTCATTATCACCCCAATCGCCACGATTTAACAGTGAACGGGTAACAATTAGGTTATAGTTTCAGAGCATCGCCAACTGTCCCCCAAAATCTATGTTTTTTAGCGTTGTTATCCCCACCTATAACCGTTTACCGATTTTACAGAAGTGTCTGAGAGCATTAGAAAATCAAGCCTATAGCGCCGCCGTGACGGGTTTAGAGGTGGTGTTAGTCGATGATGGTTCCACTGATGGGACTGTGGAATGGTTGGCCACTCATCAGGGCGCATTTCCCCATCTTCGCATTTACCAGCAAGACCACCAGGGACCGGCGGCGGCGCGAAATTTGGGAGTTGAACAGGCTAGGGGAGAGATTATTGTTTTTATCGATAGTGATTTGGTGGTAACTGATAGCTTTCTGGAGGCTCACGCTAGGGCATTAATTGCCAACTCTCAAAAAAGCGATCGCATCTTTACCTATGGTCGAGTTGTCAATACCTGCAATTTTGAACATCCCACCACAGAACCCTATAAAATTACCGATTTTTCCGCCGCTTATTTTGCTACTGGAAATGTGGCGATCGCCCGCCATTGGTTAATCGAAGCCGGATTATTTGACCCTCAATTTCAGCTTTATGGTTGGGAAGACCTCGAACTAGGAGTTAGGCTAAAAAAATTAGGTTTAAAATTAATCAAATGCCCCGCCGCCGTCGGATATCATTGGCATCCACCCTTTAGCTTAGAACAAATACCCGCCCTAATTGAAAAGGAAAAACAAAGGGGCAGAATGGGGGTAGTTTTCTACCAAAAACATCCTACATGGTCAGTAAAAATGATGATTCAAATGACAATTTTGCATCGGATACTCTGGGGGATTTTATCCCTCAGAGGTCAACTTAATGAAAGGACAATGGCGCATTTTTTACAGTGGTTAATTAATCGTGGTCAGTCTCAATTAGCCTTAGAAATTTCTCGGATTTTTTTGAATTGGTATAATGTGCAAGCCGTACAACAATATTGGGCCACCCGAGAGCATACTTAATTAAATATTTGCCAGCTTGGTTCACTATTGACCTACACATGGTATAATAGCCAAAACTATAGGTTCTAGTGGGGAACAGCCACTAGGAGTAATGGGGAAAGTTCGGTGTAAATCCGGCACTGTCCCGCAACTGTAATCAGATTTAAGGCAAATTTTTCCACCCAATCTGTGAGTCAGGATGCCCGCCTATAGTTATTTCTCACTCACAAATCTGCGAGGTACAGATGAGCAAAAATCATCGAATGATACACCTAATCGCCATGATTGGGTTAACATTTTATTTGGTAATAGGTGCAGCCACTCCAGCTCAAGCAATGCACATTATGGAAGGTTTTTTACCTATTACCTGGGCGGTTTTTTGGTGGGTGTTAATCATCCCTTTCTGGGTAATTGGTTTACAAAAACTCACCAAAATCACCCAAAAAAACCCCGAATTAAAGCTATTAATTGCCCTAGCCGGAGCCTTTACTTTTGTCCTGTCAGCCCTGAAAATACCCTCAGTGACAGGGAGTTGTTCTCACCCCACCGGAACCGGATTAGGAGTTGTTTTATTCGGACCGTCAGTGATGACAGTTTTAGGCAGTTTAGTTCTACTTTTCCAAGCCGTATTACTCGCTCACGGCGGTTTAACTACCCTGGGAGCCAATGTATTTTCCATGGCAATTGTCGGCCCTTGGGTCGCCTATGGCATTTACCAACTATTCTGCCAATTTAACCAACAAAAACTAGGTATTTTCTTCGCAGCAGCCTTGGGAAGTTTAGCCACTTATTTAATTACCTCCATACAGTTAGCCGTAGCTTTTCCGGCTGCTTCTGGGGGGGTTATCGCTTCCTTTATCAAATTTGCGGGGATTTTTGCAGTCACTCAAATTCCCCTATCAATTAGTGAGGGACTATTAACGCTGGTAGTTTGGAATTGGCTAGAGTCCTACGCCTCAGAAGAACTGCAAACCTTGAAAATTGGGAAAGCTAATAGCTAAGTAAAATAATCATGACACCAACTTCTGATCAACCCGTCAAAAATCGCAATTTATGGATGATTTTAGCCGTCGTTATTTTATCCATAACGCCACTAATTTTTATCCGAGGAGATTATGAGGGAGCCGATGAACAAGCCGAAAATCTCATCGGCGAAATTCAACCCAATTATCAACCCTGGTTTGAACCTATCTTAGAAGTTCCCAGTGGCGAAATTGAGAGCCTGTTATTTGTTTCTCAAGCCGCCATTGGTGCGGGTATCGTGGGCTATGTGATTGGCTTATATAAAGGTCGTCAACAAGGCAAAAATCGCTCATCCTAAATGCACCATCAAATTGATGCGATCGCCTATACCAATCGGTTAAGGTATTTACCCTCTGAACATAAGTTAACCTTTGCCGCCACCCTGTTTTGTCTCAGTTTGGCGGCTCCCCCCCTCCTGCAAATATTGATCACCATTTGGGTGACAATTTGGGTTGTGATTTACGCTAAAATCCCCCTAGGAATTTATCTGAAATTGCAAGCCATCCCCTTTAGTTTTTGGTTAACTAGCATTCCCGCCTTACTATTGGGGGTGGTTAATTCAGCTAATCTCGAATTAATTAAAACTGATATTATCTGGGGATTTAACCTAGGGGATATCTTGATATATTTCAGTAATCAAGGAATGCAACAAGCTGGGTTTTTGCTAACTCGCTCCCTAGTGTTAACCTCCTGTATGTATTTTATTTTACTCACTACCCCCCTAGTGGAAATCATTAGAATTTTCCGTAAGATTGGCTGTCCGAGTTTAATCACAGAATTATTAATGTTAATGTATCGGTTTATTTTTATGTTAACTGAAACCGCTAGTCAATTATTAATCGCTCAACAGGTTCGCATCGGTTATGGTGACTGGAAAACTACCATTCGCAGTTTAGGAATTGTCACCAGTCAATTACTCCAACAAACCCTAGAAAATTATCGACAAATTTGTTTAGGATTAACCGCGCGGGGGTTTAACGGAGAGTTGCGGGTTTGGTCGGTTTATCGCCACCAACCTAACCCTCGATATACCTGGGAAGGATGTTGTGGTTGTCTACTATTGTTGGTGAGTATTGGATGGTTTTATGTCCTCGGAATTTGAGTTACTAGAATTTGAGAATGTTCAGTATACTTACCCCGGTAGTCAGCAGCCAACCCTGGAAAATATCACTTGTCAATTTGGTAGATATCAGCGTTATGCTGTCATTGGACGTAATGGCTGCGGAAAAACTACCTTATTTCGATTAGCTAATGGGTTATATCGTCCCCAGTCAGGGGTGATTAGTTGGCGAGGTCAACCGCTACAATATAAACGGCGATCGTTGAATCAATTGCGCCAAAATGTGGGTTTAGTATTCCAAAATCCTGAACAGCAGTTAGTAGCCACTACCGTGTCAGAGGATATTTCCTATGGCTTGTGTAACTTGGGTTTATCTACCTCAGAAATTGCTCAAAGGGTGCGCCAAATTTTGGCTGAATTTGATTTAGTCAGTTTGGCGGATTTACCGATTAATTATCTGAGTTTGGGGCAGAAAAAAAGGGTGTCAATTGCTGATATAATGGTGTTGCAGCCACAATTATTATTTTTGGATGAACCTACGGCTTATCTTGACTCTTATCAAGTTACTAACTTTCACTGCTTATTAAATCAGATTCAACAGCAAGGAACTACTCTAGTTATCGCTACTCATAATTTGGATTTTGTGGAAGCATGGGCGGATTGGGTTTTGGTACTTGATAGGGGAAAACTGGCTTGTCAAGGTACACCAAAAGCCGTTTTTAGTCAAGGTCAACAACTCCAAGATTTAGGTTTGGGGGTTCCTTTAGTGGGGGATTTAATCAATTGGTTACAAGCTGAGAATATGGCTTTATCGGAAACACAGTTAAATCAGATTCAGCAACAGATACGCGATCGCTATTGGCGCTCAAATTCTTAATTTGGTTAAAATTGGCTGGGTAGTGGTAATCCGATTTGAGCATGGTGTAATAATGCTTCTACTGCTTGACGGTTGAGGGGACGGAAGAAAAAATAACCCTGTCCATATTTGCAATTAAACTTCTGTAAATGGTGGAGTTGTTCGGCGGTTTCAATACCTTCGGCGATCGCATCCATCTTCAGACTTTCAGCCAAAGCCACAATGACCCGGACAATTTCCCGCTTATCCTCGCCTTCGGGAATTTGACTGACAAATGAGCGGTCAATTTTGAGGATATCTACTGGGAATTTATGCAGATAACCCAACGAACAGTAACCTGTACCAAAATCATCAATACAAATTTTGATTTGTTGTTGTTTGAGTTGTTGTAAAGTGGCGATCGCTAATTCTGGGTCGTTCATAATTGCCGTTTCTGTAATCTCTAATTTTAACTCCGAACCCGCCACCCCCGTCTCAACTAAAATATTGCTAATACGCCGCCCCAAATCATTCGTAAATTGCTGAGAAGACAGGTTAACACTCATCATCAGATTAGAATAAACCGCAAACTTATCTTTCCATTCGCTTAACTGAAAACAAGCCTGTCGCAATACCCATTCCCCAATATCAACAATTAAACCCGCCTCCTCAGCTATCGGGATAAACTCAGCCGGAGATATCAAACCCTCTTGGGGGTGGTCCCAACGCAATAAAGCCTCAAATCCTGCAATAGTCCCCGTCGATAGTTCAATAATTGGTTGATAGTTCAGTTCAAACTGTTGTTCTTGTAACGCTAAACGTAGCTGGGTTTGCAGGTATAAGCGCCGTAGGGCGTTCGTTCGCATCGTTGAGTCAAAAACCACATAACAACCTTTTCCTTGCCTTTTAGCGCGATACATAGCCGTATCTGCATCTCTCAAGACCTCTGGAGAACTTTCATAGTTAGAGTTGTTACCCTCAACAATACCAATACTCGCACCCGTAAAAATCTGATTGTCTCCTAGGAATATCGGCAATTTTAAGGCTTCCTGAATCCTCTCCGCCACATCGATCGCCTCTTGAATATCCGTAATATTTTCTAATAAAATCGTGAACTCATCCCCTCCCAATCGTGCTAGGATATGTGAATCCACACAATCTGTAAGCCGTTTACTAATCTCGATTAGCAGTTGGTCGCCGATGGCGTGTCCGAGACTATCATTAATAAATTGGAAGCCATCTAGGTCTAAGAACAGAATAGCAAATTGATAATTATCTAGGGTCTTACATTTCCTAAGAGAATCATTTAATTTATCTAGGAAAAATGCCCGATTCCATAAATCCGTCAGAGAGTCATGGGAGGCGCTATGACGCAGTTTAGCTTCCGTTTCTTTCAGGTGGGTAATTTCCATAATTGACCCTTCATAGTAAAGCACACGGTCATGGCGATCGCTATAAAGAGCCCGCGCATTTTGCCAGATCCAAATTGATTGACCATCTCGCCGATAAACTTGGGCTTCAAAATTAGAAACTGAACCCTTAGTTTGCAGAAGATTAATAAACCTATTATAGGTTTCCGGATCAGCATAAACACTTTTAATTTGCTTCCCCCTAACCAACAGTTGTTGTTGAGACTCATAGCCAAAGATTTTAGCCAAAGCCGGGTTAGCACTAATATACTTTCCTTGTAGGTCAATTTGAAAAATTCCCTCTAAGGCATTTTCAAAAATATCTCGATATTTCTCCTCCGCTTGCTTCCGTTGAAATACCGAACCCAATTGCATAGCCACCGAAGACACCAGTTTAACTAAGCGATTATCTTGTTCCCTCGGGGTTGACATCAAAAACACTAACACCGCCAACACCCGATCATCTGCTAAAATAGGCACACCCAACCCCGCTTTAAACCCATATTTTTTAATCAGAGAATAGCGGGAGAAATTCGCCTGGGATTCCTCAGAAATATCTCGATCCCATTCCGGTTCTTGACTAGCCCATACCCGACCGGCTAAACCATCATTTACACCCAGTAAAAATTGTTTACTCTCTTCATAAAAACCCGCGAAATCCGGCTTTTCTTGATAGCTAACTAAACTATATTCCAGATGGGTTTGTTCAGGGTGAGGAATCCATGCTTCCCCAAATTCCCAGTTGGTGGTTTGACAAAGAAGATCTAAAGCCACTGCTAAAGCTGAGTCAAAATCTACCGCGATCGTGACAGCGTGGGTAATTTGTTGAAGTAACTGGATTTCCTCATCGGCGCGTTTGCGATCGGTAATATCCAAACCAGCGCCCACAAAATATTCATATTCATCTGTTTCTTTATTAAAAACCGCGCGACCATACCATTCCACAATAATCTCGCGATCGTCCTTCGTGATCATAGTTTCTTCCGTGCGGATAGGTAGGCGGCGATTAATCATTAATTCAAACACCCAGGGCGCTGATTTTCCCTCTTCCTTGGGAACAAATGTAGCGCTGTAGTTCATCCCTTCCACTTCCTCTTGCTTATAACCTAGAGTATGGAGCATCGAAGGGTTCATAAATTTGACTTTTCCTTCCACATCTAGGACTATAAAAAAAGCCGGATTAGCTTCTAGCAAGGTTTGGGTAAAGTTTTTTTCTTTAATTAATTCCGCCTCCGCTTTATGGCGTTCTAAGATTTCTTGGCTAATTTGATTCGTGAGGGGACGTATGGTTAGCACTAAACAGGTGGTTCCTACCATGATAAATAGCATCATGGTTCCTGATAATAGTAAAATCTGGCGATAAACTGGGCTGTAGAGGTTCCGTTTTTTTTCACCCATAATTAATGATGCTTCCAGATTGCCAATCGGACTATAGGCGATGAAAGCATCACAGGAAATACACCAGAGACCTCCGGTTCTAGTTCCTCGTTGGTAATTTCTTTGGATAATTTCCAAAATATCCGCTTCTTGACCTAGTTGCTCCATCACCTGGCTAGGTTGATAATTCAGTATAAAAATACTGGCAAATTGATGACTGGGTAAAATCGCCAATTCTAGGGAATCTGATTGATAAAAATGCGCGTTATTTGGGAGTTTGTTTTGTATATATGATAAATTAACTAAGAATATATGACTTCCGTTCAATTCCCCATACTTCTCAATCATAATATGAGGAATATTGTCAATAGTGAATAGCTCCGAAATTCCTCCGGTTAGATAAGTGACCATTTTAGGTTTATTTAAAACTTCTCTGGGTATGGATTCACCTACTTCTAAGACAACTGATTTTTGAGCATTTATATAGGCAATTCCGGTCAGAGAATCACTCAAGGAATCTTGCCAGATCTGGCGAGTATTTTCTAGGGCTTGGGGAGAAATATTAGAAAGATTATCGGTTAATAGTTCAGTATTACTGGTTATCCAGATGGGTTGTTGACTAATTTTTAAGGCTTTATCCACATAGTTATCAATAAAGCTATTAATGATTGATGCACTATTTTGAGCTTCAAAAATTAGTTGTTTTTCCTGATTATTTTTAAGGCGGTTATATAGAGGGACTAAACTTAGGATGGCAATAACTGTACTAATCAACAGTAAACCAAGGGCAGAACCATTGATAATTGATGATTTTATCTCTTGTGTTTTTAGACCTGAATTCTCCGGCATATATTCCCAAGAAATTAATGATTCAACAATCTTAAACAATGAAATATTGAGAGGTATAACAAGGCACAATCCTAAGTTTTCAGGATACGGTTAAATGCACAAACAGCAGAGGTTATACATAATACATTGCCTACATCCGTAGGAATATCAACAATCCCGATCATGATGGGGATACTAACAACTAAACCAGATCTGGCTTAGGTAAGTTATATTATTGATCATGACATGGGGATCTGAATTAATTTAATTTTTATTTAAAGATAGATTATAATACATTTAAGTAATCTACACCACAGAAATTCAAGATAGAACATGGTTTTAGCATTTGGTCGAGAAATTTGCAATTATCTGAACTCCAGTGAATGTCGAGAGTGGTTAATCACTAATGGTATTGGGGGTTATGGTGCGGGGACGGTGAGCGGAATGTTGACCCGCCGTTATCATGGATTAATGATAGCGGCTTTAAATCCTCCTCTCAATCGAACCCTGTTATTAACCAAGTTAGATGAAACAGTCAGCTATGATGAGCAATTTTTTCCAATTTATACAAATAGGTGGGCTGACGGCAAAGTAGATCCCGAAGGTTTCAAGCATATTCAACACTTTCGACTAGAGGGGACTATTCCTGTGTGGGACTTTGCTTGTGGAGATGCTTTGCTAGAAAAACGAATATGGATGAGAACAGGTGAAAATACAACCTATGTCAAATATACCTTACTCCGGGCTACAAGAGCCATAAGTTTGTCGATCAAAGCGATGGTCAATCATCGGGATCACCACTACAATACTAATGCCAATAATGCCAATAACTGTCAGATTGATATTAAATCGAGATCACAAGGGGTAGAGATTCGATTATTCCCTGATACTAACCCTCTGTATCTGTTCACCCAGGGAAGTGGGGAAGAAGAGGTAATGATTTCTACGCCGGGTAATCCTTGGTACTATGGATATGATTTGGCAATAGAACGTTACCGAGGAATGGACTGGACGGAAGACCACCTCCACGCTTGCACTTTACATACAACTCTGACACCGGGAAGCGCGCTAACTGTGATTGCCAGCACGAAAGCGGATCCTAATCTGGATATTATGACGGAGTTGGAGGCGAAGCGCCAAAAAGACCGGGTATTATTGGAGTATAAGTCACCCCCAGCACAGCGACCAGATTGGATAAGTCAACTGATACTAGCTGCAGATCAGTTTATAGTCGATCGCACCCTGAAAGACGGAACCCCAGGAAAAACGATAATTGCAGGTTATCCCTGGTTTGGAGATTGGGGACGAGACACGATGATATCCCTACCCGGTTTGACCCTATCTACCGGACGCGCAGATATTGCTCGCACGATTTTACAAACCTTTTCCCATTATGTCGATCGCGGAATGTTGCCCAACCGATTCCCAGAAGTAGGAGACACGCCCGACTATAACACAGTCGATGCGACTCTCTGGTATTGGGATAGCATCCGGGCCTATTTCGACCATACGCTAGATATTAACTTATTAGCAGAACTTTTCCCGGTCTTAGATTCGATCATCCATTGGCATCATCAAGGAACCCGCTATAATATCAAAGTTGATCCAGAAGACGGACTACTGTATGCAGGAGAACCGGGTTCACAACTAACCTGGATGGATGCCAAAGTGGGGGATTGGGTAGTGACCCCAAGAGTTGGCAAACCGATTGAAGTTAATGCCCTGTGGTATCATGCCCTACAGATCATGATCCGTATTGCCAAAATATTGGATAAACCCAGTCAGGACTATGAAACCTGGGCAAAAAAAACCGCCGAAGGCTTCTCGCGATTCTGGAATCCACAGACAGGCTACTGTTATGATGTTCTGGACACTCCCGAGGGAGATGATCCCTCACTGCGACCTAATCAAATTTTCGCGATCTCTCTGCCTCAATTAGGGAAAATGGGCTATAGTTGCCTACTCACGCCGTCACAGCAACGTCAGGTAGTAGATATCTGTAGCCAGAAACTGCTAACATCTTATGGTCTTCGCAGTCTATCTCCAGAAGATGCGAAATATCAGGGTGTCTATGGTGGTGATCAGCTGCAACGGGATGGAGCCTATCATCAGGGCACTGTTTGGGGATGGCTACAAGGTCCGTTTGCATTGGCTCATTTTCATGTCTACGGCGATCGCTCTCAAGCACAGTCATTTTTAGAACCGATGGCTGATCATCTCAATAATCATGGACTCGGCACCCTCAGCGAAATTTTTGACGGCGATCCCCCCATATCTGCGCGGGGATGTTTTGCTCAAGCCTGGACGGTTGCAGAAGTTCTCAGAGCCTGGTTTGAGTTAGAATCTGATCAAGGGGCCTGATTGCCTGTTGCTGCTTGCCAACTATCAGGCGGCGGGTATCAAAAATCCGGCGCTAACTTTCTGGTTAGGGTCGGGAATATGTCAAAATGGAAACAATCGCTACGGGGAACCCCAAAAATGCTTGTTTGTCCCCAATGTCAGTTTGAAAACCCAGACCATCATAAATTTTGCCAAAGCTGTGGCACATCTTTAACCTATAGGTCTTGTCCTCAGTGTAGCTGCCAAGTTTCGCTTGATCAGCTCGATTGTTGGAACTGTGGGGCTAAAACTGGAAAGGTGTGGCAGGCGGTTATATGGTGCCATAAGCCATATCAGGAATCTGCCCCCCAACAGATACCCCCAAACTTGGCGGCAACAGATAACTTTGATCACCTCATGGGTGGAGTTGATGGGGTTGAGGATCAGATTTCCTCGAATTGGGATGTGATCACTACTTTACCGGGTGCTGAGGTGACAGCAACAGACTCTAATCTGATGTTAGCTGATGACTATGATACCCATTCCCTTTTAGAGACCCTAGGGGATGATTCTCTGGCTGTGTCACTCTCTGATGAGGATGAGGAGGAGGAGGAGGAGGAGGAGGATGTGGGATTATTCCAGATGTCTAATGTTGAACAGGTGGGCGATCGGGATTTGCTCTCGACGGATACGGAATTATTTCCCCCCTCGACTTCTCTGGCTGATATAGCTGAAGTTGATACGTCTGAAGAAGCTACTGTGGTGGATAAACCTGTTTATTTGGATTCCCAAGGGCGATATAAACTGCTAGAACCCCTGCCACCTTTGCCGGTGGGGGAAATGGCAAGGGTCCCGGTTTTGGATTGTCAACCTTTGCAGATGTCTCCGCTGGCGGCTTTGCAGTTGACTGGGGATGATCGCCAAAATAGGTCGGCTTTGGTAATGGCGGCGGCGCAAGTGTATTGGGATTTATACTATAGCTACCCACAACATTTTCCCAAGGTACATGATGCCTGGGAAGACGAGTATCAGGCGATCGTGTTGTTGGAAGATTGTTCGGATTTGCCGGATTTTGAACAAAAGTGGCACGATATCCAGACTCCACTTCAACAAATTGTGGCTTGGTTACAACAGATGACGCAACTCTGGTACGTTCTGGAACCTGTTGACTATCGCCAAAGTTTATTGCGGTTGGATAATTTGGCAATTTCTGGCACTGCTCCTGGCAGTTTATTTATTAAACAGTTGTACGCTGATGACCCGGAAAAGATGCCGACTGTGGCGGATTTAGGACAACTTTGGCAAAGTCTATTTAAATTATCTGGACGCACTTTGATGGGTTCGATTACGCAAATGTTGCGGGATCTACGGGAGGACAAATTTCAGCGGGTTGAAGAATTACGCTTAAAGTTAGATGAAATTATAGCAGAACTGACACCACCACAGCAACCGACAACAGCACCTCAGCGCTCGTCTGTAACTCGTCTACAGACAGATGTTCCGACTACGGGATCTTCTTCGGGACAAATTGGAGATGCACCAACGGTTCCTAGGTTGCCTCAGTTGTTGGATTTACAGGCTTCTGGTCGTACAGATGTGGGAAAAGAGCGATCGCAAAATCAGGACTCCTTTGGTCTGCAAACTTTGTTAGATCGTCAGGAAATGCCGGGTAGTCAGACTCTCTATGCTCGTGGTTTATATATCCTATGTGATGGTATGGGTGGACACGCGGGGGGAGAGGTGGCTAGTCGTATGGCTGTACAGAGCCTGAAAGAATATTTTCAGACTCACTGGGCTGATAGTGATAGTTTACCCTCAGAACAATTAATCTACCATGCGATCGCTGAGGCTAATGAGGCTATCTATAGGGTTAATATGCAGGGGACTCGTTCTGGTAGTGGTCGCATGGGTACTACTTTGGTATTAGTGATTGTAGCTAATACTCAGGTGGCGATCGCTCATGTGGGAGATAGTCGCCTTTACCGTTTTACCTGCAGTCAAGGTTTGGAACAAATCACTGTTGATCACGAAGTCGGACAGCGGGAAATTGCTAGAGGTGTAGACCCGGAAACTGCCTATAACCGTCCTGATGCTTATCAACTTACCCAAGCCTTGGGGCCTAGGGATGGCAAGTATTTAAAACCAGATATCGAATTTTTTGATATCACTGAGGATACTTTGCTACTGCTGGCTTCTGATGGGTTGACAGATAATGATTTGGTGGAAACCTATTGTCAAACTCATCTGAAGCCTTTGATTGATTCCCAGACTAATTTGGATCGGGGAGTTGATGACTTGATTGATTTAGCTAACCAATACAACGGCCATGACAATATTACGGCGATCGCACTGCGAGCCCTAGTGCATCACAGAGACTAAACTCTAATTATGTCCGATATCTTGACATTGACCCTACTTGATGGCACTCGAACCAACCCCATTCAAAAATGGCGGTTTGAAACGGAGTCTTTAGTTAAAATTGGTCGCGCCCCTGATAATCACGTTGTGGTTATCGATCCCCTGGTTTCTCGATACCATCTCGATTTACAAAGGTCTGCTACTACCCATAATTCTCGATGGATATTCAATAGCCGGGGAACTAATGGGACTTTTGTTAATGGTGTTTTAGCCAGCCAGGGACCCTTGGCTGATGGCGCTTTATTAGAATTGGCTAAGGGAGGACCTTTACTCCGGGTCGCCATTGAACAACCGCCACCGCCTCCCCCTCCGGTTATTAATACTCCTAATTGTAATCATGAGGGTAATCTCCCTGGTAGTCTATTCTGTATTCACTGCGGCTGGCCAATTAAGATAGAACGGACTATCCGAACTTATCAGATTTTGCGAACCCTTGGTCAGGGAGGTATGGGAACCACGTCTTTAGCCTGGGATAGCAATAATAGCAAGGCTAATGCGCCTCAGACTCTTGGCGGAAAGCCGATGCCAATTTTGGTGGTGGTCAAGGAGATGAATGCAGATATGGCTAAGATCGCTAAGGCGCAAGAATTGTTTGAGCGGGAGGCTAAAACTCTTAAATCCCTTAATCATCAGGGAGTCCCTAAGTTTTATGACTTTTTTGTGCATGGGGGTAAAAAGTATTTAGTTATGGAGATGATTCACGGTCAGGATCTGGAAAAACAAGTTTATCAAAGCGGACCCCTCAGGCCGGAAATAGCCATTAAATACATGATCCAAGCCTGTGAAGTTTTGGATTATCTCCATAACCAAGAACCCCCGATTATCCACCGGGATATTAAACCGGCTAACCTGATGGTGCGCCATCGCGATCGCCGGATTATTGTTCTCGATTTTGGCGCGGTTAAGGAAATTGGTACTCCCCCAGGAACCCGTATTGGTGCGGAAGGTTATAGCGCACCAGAACAAGATAGGGGACAGCCACTCACTCAGTCGGATTTATATGCGATCGGTGCGACTTTGATATTTTTATTGACTGGTGAGAGTCCCCTAAATTATATCGGAAAACAAGACCAAGAATACGGATTTGATCTCGATCGCATTCCTACTATTACCCCGGACTTACGCGAGGTAATTAAACGGGTAACTAGATTTACCCCTCGCGATCGCTATCAGACTGCTACAGCCTTAGCTACAGCACTAGCAGAATGCTTACCAAAATGTTAACGCTTCACAGGGTTTTATTCTTCATCCCAAACATCAACAGCCAACAGTTCACTAATTGGATCTTGCATGGAAAAACCGAATTCAATCAGTTCCGCTTTCCAATACTTCCATTTATCGCCAAATAGCAGTGCTATTTTCCATAGGCTATCTTCAGGTTTAACAATGTCAGACTTCACTAGGGAATGCACCTGACGCTGAAACTTATCCATCGGGTGTATAACCTTTTGGCTCATAATACCTCTTCAATTTTTGAAATCTTAAAGAACTTTTTGGGTTTTCCCCTAACGCTATGTCGCACCGATGCCTAATTGAGCTGCATTTTTTCGGGGAAGACACCTCCTGATTTTATACGATAGCATACTTTCCAAAAAATGTCTAACTTTTTTTTCCACAGTGGTTGAGAGCTACTCGAAGATTCTAACAAGCAAGTCGGAGGACATCACCCACCCAAAATAGTGGGTTGAAGGAGAAAAACCTAATTTAGCTACCTATAGTAGCAGAATGTCTTGGTTAAGACAAGATATGATCAGCAGACCCGGGAATATGACGAATTACAAGCCGTCACGTTGAGAGAATCAGCACGATCGCAGCCAGCCAGTTGGTTTGAGGAAAAACCCTGTGATGCTGAGTAAAGTTGCACCTTGGCATCTGTGCTAAAGCCATTATACCCATAAAGTGAATTTAATGCAATAGGTGCGTTGCGTGATTCAACTTTACCTGGTCTTGACTATGCTAAATCCATCAGACTCCCCACCTAACTCGACTGTGATCCTGAATAATCGTTACCAGATCCTAGTGGCGATCGCCAGCGGTGGCTTTGGGGAAACGTTTTTGGCGGAGGACAACCAAATGCCCTCTCGCCGCCGTTGTGCCATCAAACGCTTAAAACCGAAAGCTGATGACCCCAATGTTCATCATTTTATCACCGAACGTTTTCGGCGGGAAGCGACAGTCTTAGAAAAATTAGGAGAAATTAGCGATCACATTCCTAGCCTGTATGCTTATTTTGAAGAAGACGGACAGTTTTACTTAGTCCAGGAGTGGATAGAAGGAGAAATTCTCACCAGTCGCATACAGCAACAGGGGTCGATGTCGGAAACCGAAGTCCGGGATCTTTTGCTAAACCTGCTACCAGTCCTCCACACCATCCACAGCCATGGTCTAATTCACCGAGACATCAAACCAGACAATATCATCCTGCAATCTCCCGACCAAAAACCAGTTTTGATTGACTTTGGGGCGGTTAAAGAGATTATGGGGACTGTGTTAAACTCTCGCGGTAATCCTACGCCGTCGCTGGTCATTGGGACACCGGGATTTATGGCTTCTGAGCAGGCGGCGGGACACCCATTTTTTGCCAGTGATTTGTTCAGTCTGGGAGTAACTGCTATTTATATGTTAACGGGGAAAACGCCCCAGGAGTTACCGATTGACTCAAACACGGCGCAAATTCAATGGCGGCACTTAGTCCCAACGGTGAATGCGGAATTTGCGGATATTTTAGATCGCGCCATTCGGTTTCACCCTGGCGATCGCTTTTCTGATGCTCAAGAAATGCTCACCGCCTTAGAAGGATTATCCCATCCCATAGCATCGACGGAAATTTCTGTTCCCCCTTCGACGGTAATTTTTCCCAAATCCACCCCACCGAGGCCACCCCAACGCCAACCCGATTGGCAAATCCCGGCTATAGTAGGTGTGATCTTAGGGATTCTGGCAGGTTTAGGATTAACCATATTTTGGCACTCTCCGTCAGAACCGAACAACTCGGAAGCGATCGCGGAAACCTATCAACTCCCCCTATCATTTTATTTTATTGGAGATTCGGCTTTTTATACTCCCCACCACGCGGAAAATAAGCGTCAGTCCCTGGTGGAGGACGGCTACAACCAAGCTGATTTTTTCTGGTCCGCCAACTATCGCAACCTATCTAGCCATAATTCCTACCAAGTCTATAGCAAGTGGTTTGAGACTCAAGACGACTGCGAAGCGGCATTAAAAGAGTATCACGAATATAACCCCAATTCCTATTGTGGATTTGCGACGAAGATTTAACCGCTCAAGATTTCCATGGGACTATTGGGACAAACCGATCGCCTCCAATAATTCTTGCCAATCTTCTTTGTATAGGGGATTTTGGGGTTGTTCTTCTCGGAACTTCATCACCAGAGTTAACAGGTCGAACCAGATACTGTTGGCTGCATAAACTAGAGCCAAATCTCGACCGAATTTGTCTCGGATTTGTGCTTGCAAATCCTGGTCAAGTTCCCGTTTTAAAACCTGACCCCTGACGACTAAATCCCCCGTGCGATCGCTCGGTTCACAAATAAGTGAAAACCGCCAAGAGTAGTTAGTTTCCGCTGTTTCCAAGGCGATATCTTCCGGGAGAGTGACTTCAATCAGTCCGGGGTTGACAGTTAAGCTCAATTCAACCAGCCGGTTTTTCTGATGGTCTTGTAGTTCAAATTCCGCCGACCAGGATGAATCTTTAGACGCGGTTAAGTAAAACCAAAAGGAGGGGCGATCGGATAGGGTATAGCCCCAATTTTGGGAAGGAACTAAAGCGGTGATTTGGGTGTCTTTGGTACAGTTTCCCCGACCTCCAGCTTGACTGGTGCGATCGCCTGGTCTACCGCGATCTGGGAGTCGAAAATTGAGAGGTTCTCTGATATACTCAGAGTCAGGGAATGCTCTATAAGGCTGGGTTTCCCGACTATCGGAAAGCTGGAGGTCGGAGGTATTTAATGCCAACGGCAGGGCGAAAATCCCCACAAAAATCCTATTTAAAAAAATCATAAAAACGGTCAATGGCGGGGGGGGGAGAGCGAAAAACGCCCATTCCCTCGCCGTTAAAATATGGTGGTTATGCTTCCAGGTGGCTGAGTCCCGGTTGGTGAGGATGATTGCCGTCAGGGCAAAACCCAATCCAGAGGGAATCAGAGGTATCCAATACCCTGCCAGAAAGCTCACAAAACAGATACTATATATAATAACTATAATTCCTCCAACTGTAAAGTAAAATCTCATCCCCCCAGGGACGCGCCACCCGACCACGCCACCCAGGGATGACCAAGCCAAGATCGAGATAATTTCAAGGGATCGAGGAATAGGTTGTATGAGGGGACGGTTATCCTGGACGGCACTGATAATTTGACTGACCATTTGGGCTTGAATGAAAACCCCGGCTGTTTGGTGATGGATTTGAAAGCTGGGGGTGATGGGAGTCCGGTGAAAGTCTTTGTAGCTGGGGGCGATATTGCCAATTAAAATAATGCGATCGCTCACCAAATTGGGGTCAATAGATTCGGTTAAAAGTTGTGTCAAACTGATGGTATCAGCAATTGCACCAGACCGATAATTTAACAGCATTTGATAGCCACGGGTATCTAGTTGGTGGTATCCTCCCAAATTCCGCTCCAAAGCAGTTAAATAAACCCCGCCTAATTTTAAATACCCTTGGGGTGTCACTTCCGGCTGGATTCCCTCCGCCTCTAAATAAGATAAAGCCACTTGTAGGGCGAAGGATTTGTTAGTAGGACAAGGAGTATCATGGGAGGGATTCATATACCAAAGATGGCGGCGAATTATCCCATCTGTATCTACTAAGACATTGCTGAATCCTAGGCGGGTGTGGGCAACCTCCGGCGGCGGGGCGATACCGAGATGATTATTATCGCGATCGCTATCTTGACAAATGGCAAAAAAATTGGGGTGATTTTTAAAAAAACTCGCCACTTCAGGATAATGGCGATCGACCGGAAAATCGTGATAAATATCAGAGCCAATAACACGGGGTTGATGGGGTAAAATTTTGGCGATAATTTGGGAGAAAGCCGCATCAGATAAGGAGCCTTTTCGGGTCATTCCCTGTTGGTTTTGATACTGTATATCCGGTTCATCAACAGTGATAATTAATAGGCGATCGTCCTGGCTTTCCGGCGGGCTAATCAGCATAAAATGGTCATAGGCTCGCAATTCCAAACCTGCGAATAATCCCAAATAACGCATTAGCAAAATCCCCAATATTACCCCGATAGCCAGCATCACCTGATGTAGTTTCCCCCTTCCCCAGCGCAGTTGTTGCCAAGTTGGGGGGATAACAGCCGGGTTTTGATAGATGACGGGGAAGGAAGTAACCCCCGGAAAATCTGCTTGGAATTCCTCTAATTTTTCCCTGGCATTTCGCACCGATAAATATAAGGAATTTCCCCCTGTATAATCTGTTAAAAAGTATTCCAAAAATATTGTCGCTACCAGGTCGGGAATCGGTTGTCGCATAAAAATTGACTGGGGAATATTTAAATTCGCCAAATCGCGGGCGAGTCCGATGCCATCACAGGAGTTAAAAATTGCCAGTTGTAAACCTTTAAATATGGCAGTTTTTAAGGAATTTTTTACATCGTCAATGGTCAAATATTCCGAATCATTTATCTTGAGAACTCCCCGGCTTTCCTCAGTATGGCTATGACCCGCAAAAAACAAAATATCCCATCCTTCTGGTTTGCCAATATGGGCGATTACTTCTGACTTGGTGCTGTTAATTAAAGGTGTAATTGCCGCCCCATATTTTGCCAAAACCTTTAAATCATCGGCGGGGTTAATGCCGCTATCATCGCCAATAATTGCCAGGATTTTGACTTTTTTGTTAAACTTAATTGCGGGCTGAATTTGCTTATAGGAGTGACCACAAAACCCTATTTCCAGGTGGGAATTGTCTGTGCTGATTTTCCAGTCATGCCAGGGTAAACGTTGGGTAACAATATCATCAGTGGCGATGAGAAGGCGAATAGATTTCCTGGTTTTAGCAATAGCAGTTAAAAGCTCATCGCGCACAGAAGAAAAGGTTGGATAGGTTAGCCATTGGTTGAAAAGTTGAATCACCCTTTGGGTGGCTTTAGCGCAATTATCGGGTTCGGAAACATTTTTGACCTGGTTTTTTGTGGTTTCCAGGCGGGTGCGGTGCGGTGCGGAATTTAAAGCCATCTCAAGGAGGCGGATCTCATCATATAATTGATTATTTGCCGGTAAATCACCTGATTTTTGCAGGTATACAGGTTTACCTTCTTCGGCAATTTCTAAACTGACATTAAATCCCATTTTGAGAGAACCAGAATGTAGTTTTAGGGTAATAATTTTAGTCATAATATTTCCTGATATTAAAATCCATTTCCAATAATAATAAATCCTGCCCAGTGATAGGGTGCAGAAATATCTTGATTTTGTGGGTGGGGGACTTGTTGATTAATCAAAGCTAATTGCGCCTGTCGCAGCGCCTCTGCCCTACTGTTACCTTCCGAGAGTTTTTGATAAAAGACATTCATCAATTGTTGAGTGCTGGCATCCTCAATCAACCAGAGAGTGGCAACGGTGGCTTGAGCCCCAGCTTCCTGCATTATATATCCCAAACCCAGGATTTCTTCCCCATTTCCCGATAAATCTCCCAGTCCGGTTTGACAGGCACTCAAGACGGCTAAATCAACATTCTTTAAATCCCACCTTCTAATATCATTAATAGAAGCGCGATCGCCATCTCCAAATAAAATAAAGGAATCCATAGGCTGACCCGGAATAAAAGCCGCATGGGTAGCCAGATGAATGATATTATAATCTCCAAGATAACCTTCGGTTTGCTGACGGTTAAAGTCCCGGTCTAGGAGTCGGTTTGTATTAGGAATTATCCCCGCAATATTGTTGATTTCATCGTAGGCAAATTTCAACCCGTAAAAATCGAACTGCCTCTGTGCGACTTGGAATTGATAGCCCGTGTCAACGTCAGCAAAAGCACCCGCTAAGACCGAGGGAGGCTTGGAGGGAGTAACGATAAATTGGGTTAGGGAAGCGACAGTAATATTGTTGATTCGGTATTTTTCCACTAACCACTGTTGACCGTCATAGAGTCCCGCGAGAGGAAGATAACGTAAAGCCCGGTCTGGGGCATAAATTAAGGTTTTCACCTGGAGGTTAACCAAATCTTTTTCAATGGGTTTAATCAGGTAATCATAGAGAACTTTTGCCGTATGTTTAAAACTTTCGGAATCTTGGTTTTTGAGTCCGGTTCGATAATCTCTAATGGCTTGATTTAACTGCTTGGCTGTGACATTGACTGGCTGACGTAGGGGGGCAGCAGTTTGGGTAGTGACCAATAGTAATTCTAGGCGATTATCTAGCACTAAAGGATAGAGAATTACAGATTTTTCTGGCAGATTTGCCAGGAGTTTATGCAAATTTGGATAATTCCTGATATTGATGTTATGTTGGTTTTGGCTGATATTTTTAATCAGGTTTTCTACTTCTGGACTAGATAAAAATTGGTCGAAAATGCCGCGAGTTTTTCCTTGTTGTTCCCGGATTTCTTGGAGGCGTTGCTGTTGTGCCGGTAGGCGCTGATTAACGGGGATTTTTTCGAGTTCCGCTAACTCCCGACTGATGGCGATCGCCTCTTGCTGTAAGGCTTGGTATTGACTCCATGCTTGCCGTTCATCCGGTAACATTTGAAGATTTTGGGGGTCTCCCCGGACGTTTATTAAGTAGTCTTCTAGTTCTTGAACTTTGAGTAACTCCAGCACCTGTTGGGCTTCGATAATCCGATCAAATTGCAGGAGTAAATCCGCCAAACGGCGATAGGTATCAGCCACGGTTTCCAGATACAATTGTTGCAATTCCGTCGGCAGTCTCCTGAGACCTTGGCGGATGTCTTCGGTAACATTGACTGATTGTTTGTAGAAGACAATGGCTAATTGGGGTTGGTCTTGTGTGGAAAGTAGTAAACCGATATTACTGAGGATTTGACGTTCTCTATTGCGATCGCCTATTTCTTGAGATATCTGCAAAGATTGCTGATAGGATTCTATCGCTTTGTGATACTTTCCGAGACTCCGATAAACAACTCCCAGATTACCCAAGGATGTGGCGATACCATTGCGATCGCCTATTTGTTTAAAAAGCTGCAAAGATTGCTGATAGGATTCAATAGCTTGATCATACTTTTCTAACTTCCCATAAACAATTCCCAGACCCAGGAGGGATTTGGCAACACCATTGCGATCGCTTATTTGTTTAAAAATCTGCCAAGATTGCTGATAGTATTCAATAGCTTGATCATACTTTCCTAAATTCCCATAAACAATTCCCAGACCCAGAAGAGAATTGGCAACACCATTGCGATCGCTGATTTTATCAAACATCTCCAAAGATTGCTGATAGTATTCAATAGCTTTGTGACCATCTCCCAAATTCCCATAAACAATTCCCAGACCCAGGAGAGAATGTGCAACACCATTGCGATCGCCCATTTTCTCAAAAATCTGCAAAGACTGCTGATAGGATTCTATGGCTTTGTAATACTCTCCCAGAATCCCATAAATAATTCCCAGACTATGGAGAGATTTAGCCATATTCTGGCGATCGCCCATTTTCTCAAAAATCTGCAAAGACTGCTGATAGGGTTGAATAGCTTGGTGATACTTTCCTAAATTCTGATAAACAATTCCCAGATTATTGAGGGAATTTAGGACACCCTGATCATCGCCCATTTTCTCAAAAATCTGCAAAGATTGCTGATAGGATTCTATCGCCTTCTCATGCTCTTCTAGTGTCCGATAAACAAGTCCCAGACCCATAAAAGAATTAGCGAGACCATTGCGATCGCCTATTTGATCAAAAATCTGCCCAGACTGCTGATAGTATTTAATCGCCTGATCATAATCTTTCAAATTCCGATAAGCAATTCCCAGATGATGGAGAGATTTAGCCATACCGGGGCGATCGTCAATTTGTTTGTAGAGTTGTAAAGATTTTTGGTAAGGTTGAATCGCCTCCGAAAATTCACTGAGATCCAAGTGATGTATTCCTCGATTAAAAAAGCGATCGGCTTCCTGCCTTTGGTCCTCAGTAGTTGGCCCTAAGGCGGGGGATACAAAATCAATGGGAAATTGGCCGTTAAAGGCTGGACTGTTGACCCGCGCCAAAATCGATGTGTCACAATAAAAAGTCAGGAAAAATGACACCAGGGCGAGAAAAGTAAGTTGCCAAAATTTCATCAGTCCGTCTCCTCAACTTCACCGATTTACCATTACGCATTCCCCCTTCCCTATTCCCTAATCAAGGGGAATCACCTAAGCAAGCCGAAGGGCGTGATGGTTACTCAGATTAAAAACCCTTCCATAATGCTATTTTCCCCCCATTTTACCTCCACATTTAACCATTCGCCAAGATTTCCGCTTAACTTAATCTGAATATAATTATCTCTCTCTCTAGCCGTGGCAGAATCGAACAGCGTACCCATCTCATCCCACACTCTCAACTGTACCCCAGGGGATAAAAACTCCCGCCACACTCTCAACTGTACCCCAGGGGATAAAAACTCCCGTTCCCCCATAGCATACAACCGTAAAAATACCGCAAAACGATTTGCCCCTTTCGGCAAGACTGCCACCATCAAACTCAGCAATTCTCCTGTAATTTCCATTCCCAAATCTTTGACTTTTCGGATACCCGCCGCCGGATTTTCCGGGTCTAATAACCACAGAGTTTCCGCCGCCGCCCAGCGAGTTTCTTCCTCAGTAGTTTTTGCTAATAAATTCACCAACGCTTCAATCACCCTCGGATTGCCAGGGGTAGTATACCTTAAAGACTGAGCCGATGTTTTCCATAATTCCTCACTATTTTTACCTAAAATTACATCAACCCAATAGGCGACTCTTTCCCGATTAGTTTCTCCTCGTAAATCGACCCTTTTTCCCCTATATTCCATCTGTCTGGGTCTCCATAATCCCCGAAAATCCTGCCACTCCGGTAGGGCGAGATCGGCTAACCATTGAGACAAATAGTTAAAACTTTGTCGAATTTGTGTTGATAGGCGATCGCAACGGCGTTGATATAATTCCTCTCGCCATTTATCATTTGCGATCAAAGCCGCCCACTGATAAAAAGGCATTGCTAACCGGGGATTTTCCACGGTATTTGAACTGAGTTGTTCTAACCAACGTTCCGCTTGATTTTGATATAATGGTGGTAGCGGAGAGACAAACGCTATCTCTGTGTCGCACAATTCCTGAGCGACAACCATCACATTTAAATCATCAATTATATCCGCTTTCGGGAGAACATAAACTCGCTCAAACTCATCATATACTGCCTGATTTTTTAGCTGTTGGTGGGTCGCATATCCCCACACTTGCAAGTAACCCGCCTCTGGGTAAACTTGAACCGCTAAATAATAATTCGCCACCCAACTGGGAATATCCACCCACTCTTGGGGAACCCGAAATTCTTCGGTGTCTACTGTCTCGCTGGGAATAATGACCACAGAATAATTATCATTAATTAATAGTCTAGTTCCGTTGACATTTTCCCAAAAAGATGGTAAGGAATTGGGCTGCCAAATAGTGGGGTTTAAATCCAATTCCTCCTGCAAACCGGGGATTACTGCATTGATAGCTAATCGATTCAGATAGCCATTCCATTGGGAATAAGCATGGGAAAAAAGCCGGGAATATTGCCAAGCGATTTCCCGTTGTTCTTCCGAGAATGATAACCATAAGCGATCGGGATGTAATTCGGTCAAATCTTCTATTGTAAACATGATGTTTTTTTCCAAATAAAGGAGATAAATTCGGTGGAGTTTTAGCGTCCTCCGGCGACTGATGACTGATGAGAAACTGACTCATAGATCCGGTTTTTTTAACTTCGACTCCCAAACCGCATAAGGGGCTTGTTGTAGATACACTTCCACGAAATCGACCACTCTTTTATCAAGCGATCGCATTTCCTCAGTGCCACCGGAACAGAGAGTTTCTACTTCCGATTTTAAGGTATCTTGTAGGGTGACTTCAATCTGCTTAATTCTGGCTTTAATTTCATCCTGAGAAAGTTGGCTATTCTCAGAAACATCAGCTAAAGATAGCTGACAGCCGTAGATTAATTTTAACAGCCTGAAATCATCCGCATCTAAAGCCCCAAGTTTGGCATTTAACAAGTCATGAAACCGCAGAGATCCATGTTTTTCTAGCCAAATATTTATCAGTTTGACCAGTTTATTTAATTCAGGGGAAGACAGGTTTATTTCCCAATTTTTTTTAGCATACTCAGCGAATTTTGTCAAGAGATTTCGCTTAGTTTTTGTCAGGAATCGTGAGAGTTTAGGCTGTTGTTCAAAACCCATAAAATTACAGAGGTCGCCTTGGTTAATATTCAGACCATAGACCAACTCCAACAGGGTTTTAATCTGGGGGGTAAGTTCCTCAAATAACTGGGAGAGAATTTGATTAAGTTCCTGTTCTTGTCCGCGTTCCTGTTCATCTTCCGATACCTGGGAAAAATCTGGGGAGTCCGAGGGTTTTTCTTCCCCCTTGGTAAGTAATTCTTCTAGGGACAAAAAATAAACTTTAGCATCCCCGCGAACCCAGGATACAAAATTATTTAAACATTCCTGAACTTGCTCAGGGGTCAAATCAGGAAAATCTGGCGATCGCCATTGATTATAATAGAGTGCGATCGCTTGTAATTGGCAACTGTCCGGCGGTTGTAAAGCCCGACTTCCCGATTTTTTAGTAGGCACATATTTTTCCTTAAAACACTTGAGCAGCAGCCGATATGCTTGGATATTTTCCGGGGAAAACCTCCGTTTTTTCAAAGTTTTTTCTAATTCCAAATAACTGAGAGATCGTAATAATCCAGTAGGCGAATATTTATCTCGTTCTCGACCTTTAAACAACTGTTCAGACAGATAATCTTCCAGGGTCTTCTCCGCAAAAGTTTTCACCCCAGACTTGGCATCATCATAGCGACCAAACAACTGTAAAGGCTGACTTGTTGCCTCCCTAGCCATACAGAAAAAATCCACCTTTCGCAATTGATAACCTTCCAACTTATAACGCATTTTCATCACCGTCCAATAGGCAGTTTCCTCCAAATAAGCCGCCAGGTGTTCTTTAGCCAGGGGCGCAGATGCCAGGGCTTCCCGCAGGATAACTTTAGCCCAATATTCCTCTTTAGCAGTGCGATCGGACTCCCGCCGTTGTCTCATATTATGCTTCAATTTAGGCACATAATACCAGCCCAAATCCAGACTATCCTTAGCATCATCAACCTCTAAAAAAGTCGAAAATTTTGCCACTAAATCCGTTCTTTTTTGCATTAATTATACTTCCTTTAAATAGTCAATAGGGAATGGTTAATTTCCTTAAAAAATTAGCACCATTCCCAGCATATTTATGGCGAAATTCTACACACGAGACGTATTTAAAACCGCTCGAATTTCATCCGCTTTCACCCCCGCCAAAGGCACCGTCAGCGGATTAGTGCGGTGGTGAACTTTTCCACACACCGGACAGTTTTCTTGACTTTGGGCAGTCAACCAAACACTCTGATAAGCATACTGTCCCGCCGTCTCACCAAAAACAGCCGGATAAAACCAATAATTCTGAACCATTGACATGGTTAAATAATTGAACCCCTCCTCAATAGCCGGATTTAAAAAACCCTTCAATTTCACCCGTGCAGTCTCTGGCAGCAACAAAGACAAAGCCATTTTCACCGCCACACTCGTGACATGATGAATATCCGTCCCCAGTGCCACTTCCCCCATTACCCTTCCGTTGCTGCCATAATCTCCATCATTGCTAACCTTTCCCACCTGCACCTCAAACTGATGGCGGTTAGCAGTCGCACAGACATAACAGGGAGTTTTGTCAGGCATCGTAATAATCACCTCCCCCCCTTCAGCCCCTTGATAAAGCCCCACAAATAGGGCTGGCTTCTTGCGAAAATAGGCGAAACGGTTGATAATGCGCTGGGCGGCTACATCATCAGTTGTGGCAACAATTAAATCCGCCTCCTGCACCAACTTATCAAACTCCGACGGCTGATAATCCAATAAACTTTTTTCCTCCAATTTCAACTGCACCAAAGGATTAATATTCAGCAACCGTCGGCCCAACGCTTTCACCTTCGGCTGTCCGATATCGATAATTTCATAGGTGGTGCGACAAAGGTTCGCCGTTTCCACCGTTTCCGGGTCAATTAAAGTCAGCCCCCCTACACCACTGCGAACCAACTGTTCAGCCAAGTAAGAACCCACCGAACCAGTCCCCGCAACTAACACCCGCTTCTGACTAATTTGTTCGCTTAAAAGTCCTGTACTGCGGGCGAATAAACTTTGTTGAACCTGTTTCGCTTCTCGCTGGGGGTCAGTTTCCGAATAGCAGCCACTCCAACCAGCTATAGCCGCGATTTTTTCGTCTTTTGTCAGTCCTGGCTTTCCCAAAGGGCGGTACACCTTTTGATAATATCCGCTACCAGTTATGACACTTTTGAGAGCGACGACCAACCGTTCTTCTGCCGGTGTCTGCAACGACCAAGGGAGTTCCACCTGTTCGGTATCTTTGTCCGTTAAAGTTGCCAATAAAATTGGCGGGGTTGTCGGATAAGTATTGCTGAACAAAAACAGCAGTTCCAACCCTTTTAAATTGAGGCATCCTGCCTGTATATTTTGCCCTTCCATTTCCGTGACAAAAATCATCGGCGGTTTATAGCTTCCGAAAGCCTGCTGCACTCGCCCCAAGTCCGTTTCGATTAGATGAGTGACCGAGGGTAATTCCTGGTGCATAGGGGTAAATTCCGATTCTTCAATTGACTTCATGGGTAGGGTTTCGACGCGAATGCCGTTACCTTGACGATAGGCGGCATAAAAGGATATTTTTCCTTCACCCAGTGGGAGTTCGTGAGAACGCAGGGCTTGACGGGGTGCGAGTAAGGTGACAATTGGCGCTACAAAACAGGGAATGTGAGGATTGATTTGTAGACCCTCCCGCATCGCTTCTTCATCGGGTCCTGATGGACGGTCTAACCCGCCGGGGTGGGAGTGAATGACACCTTTAAATTCGAGGTTCATTTCCTGTTCCATTTGTTGCACCCGACAGGTTAAGGTGCGTGAAGGCAAATAGCTGGCACTGCTGGTCTGTCCGTTCTGATCCAGGATAAAATGACTGATCACGTTTTTGCCGATGGGCCCTAACAATGCCCCACCCCGTTCGGGGGGATCAAGGGCGATGTGTTGATGGATTTGACGCAGTGCGTTTTCTGAGATTAAGTACATGATGATTCAATGTTTGTTATAGCGGGAAATTTCCGGTGCGGGCATAAATACTAAAACCGGTTGCCCAAAGGACAGATTTGGCGTAGGCTTGTTCGAGCGATCGATAGCCGTGTTCCTCGTTGAGACAAATGCAGCCGTTGGGGAACAAATGCCCCTCAGTAACGCTATAACGCCCGGCTACTTCGGGAAACAAAACCATCACTTGATATAAGCTGCCGTCATTGAAAATAAACATGGTGTAGTGGTCCCCCAATTCGCTGGTAATTTCGTACACCCACCCGGTGACACCACTGATGTTCATTTCTTGGGCGTTGGGAGGCAGTTTGCGGACCACAACCTGCCGATCTTGCATGAGGCTGGCGGCAAAGATTTTTTGCGGAACTTGCGAGAGGTGACGGTGCCCGCTGGGTTCCGGGTCCGTGACAATATTTCCTCCGTTATCGACATATACAGCCTGACGGGGAGACCGGGGAAGGTCAACGTCTTGCTGACGGTTAGTGATGACGCGGTTACGGACTTCATTGAGATCTACTTGTTGTGTCATGGGGATAGCCTGTTGATGGTTATGATCCTGTTATCGTTCAGACTTCTGATTTTTATGCGGTGGCGGTTTCAGGTCAGACCAATACCCCGCCCACAATTGACTACTTTTTAGAATCCGTGACACCGTAGCCGCCGGAGATGGTTTTGGTAGTTTTGAGTGTTTCAGAAGTCATCAGATGTTTTCCTAATTAGTGTTGCAGTACGCCAGAGGTGTTTCTCTCAGGCCCTATGAATGTTGTCGTGAGGAGTTTCAGTTTTTATGCAGTCAGTGAGGAAAGTGCGAAGCGACCACAACCAAAGCCCCAGACCAGATGAATTTAAGCAAGTAGACCACTCCCTACCAGTTTTTTCCTCCGATTTGCATAAAAGTTGCGTTTCCAAAAGATAACTATTTTGAAAGCACTTGCAACCTTCGGGAGGCACTGAAAAATGAATTGCACAATCACGGTTGTTTTATTGATCTCTCTGTCTACGCTGAACCTAACTCACCTCCCCGGACAGATAGTTAGGGCGGAAACTTCACCACTTTTTGTGATCTCAACAATGGATACCTCTGAAGACAGTGATGATGGTTGCGATCTGGTTAATCCTGCTTAACTCTCGATCGCACTGGGGGAAATTGTCTATCTTGAGACATTCCCCCCACTGTCAATTATGATCCCTTTTTAAGGAGAAGATTATGACCTGCCCAATGGATCACCACGGCCGAGCCAAATGCCACATTACCGCCCATCCAGACCACCCCCAGCAGCAGTTTTGTTCTACCTGTGGACGTCGTTTTCATCATACCGAAAAATGGAATGATATTTTTTTCTTAGTTGTAGCCGTTTTAACATTGCTACTCATTACCATTAATCGGCTGCCACAACCATCGGAAAACACCAGGTCAATTTCCACCGTGGAAAATGCCGAATACATCATTCCCCGGTAATAATATCCTCCTCCGCTTCGGTTTGTTCGATTCCTTCAAGCCGTCGCTTGGCTTCAGTTTCCCATTGTTTGAATTTCTAGCCAATCTAACCCCGACTTTAGATCAAGATTAAAAAATGGGCAGCGATCGCCCCCCGGTTCATCACTGGTAGCTGGTGAAATCGATCGCTGGTAACCGTGGGTGTCCGGTGGGCTTGAGATCCTCAATCTCGCCGCCGATAAAATTAATTTGTCAGATAATTTGTCAGAACCCCCGATCGCCAGTTAAACTCAAAAATACAGTTGTGAATGGATAGTGATGAAAGATCCACAACCCGATCACCATCAAAATATTGCTATGATTGCTGGGGTAGCGCTATTCGTTGCCGCTATCGCCGCCGGTGTGACTTGGTGGCGGGCCGCTGTTGACACCGAACAACCGCCAGCGATCACCTCTCCTCAACCCCCAGAAACAACCGATGCGATCGAAAAAACCGTCAATATTTACTGGGTCGATGAAGCTGATAACCAAATTGTCTGGATTCCCAACTCCGTCACCCTCACCGTCAGTGCTTCCCAACCCCATACCGTCCTAGCTGCCGCCTTCGATCGCCTACTCTCAGGCCCCCAGGAAGCCAACCAATATAGCGAAATTCCCCCAGGTACTCAACTACTAAATTTGACCGCCACCCAAGACGGGGCGATCGCGATCGACCTATCCACCGAATTTACCACAGGCGGCGGTAGTGCCTCCATGATTGGCCGTTTAGGGCAAGTAGTTTACACCGCCACCAGCCTCGACCCCCTCGCACCAGTACGGATTTCCGTCAATGGCTTACCCTTAGAAGTCCTCGGCGGAGAAGGTTTAGAAATCCCTCAACCCATTACCCGACAACAGTTTGAACAGGATTTTAGGTAGGTTTCATAAGCCAGAAGCTCTGCTTCCCAACCCCTCTATAATCTCATGTAGCACTTGGTTTTCCTGGTAGTTTATATTACAATATTCTTAGTGTTGGGTGGCAATTCATCCCGTCGTCAATTGCCTGATGATGGGGGTATTCTTGCCTCACTAGATAAATCGGAAACTTTCAGGAGTTGCTATGGCAAATACCAGTAATTTTCGGCAAGCAATGGCTCAAGCCCAAGGTCAAGCCCTTGTAGGCCCTAACGTCATTGCCAATGCCCTCCCCTTTGTGGGAGGTGGTTTAGTTCTAACTGCTGTTGGTTCCTTCGGTGGCCTGAATGTCATCAGCACCAACCCGGGAATCTTCATGACCACCTTCTGGGTGGCCTTGATTGCTCAGTTAGCCCTATTTTTTATCGCTAGTAGGGTTCTTGCTAACGATAATAACCAGGTTGCCCTCCCCCTGTTAGCAACCTATAGCCTCATCACCGGATATACCCTCAGTCAGCACCCCGTACTGAAGTAACGGGGCTTCATGCCTCGGATTCCTCAGTTAGTTGACCAGTCTAAGCCTTAACTGGCTACGTTATTTAAGCCATGATACCTTGAGGTGCTTGCCAGCCTCTCGCTCTATCGTTAACTATTAAACATCTTTACAAGGGGTAAGGAAGTGTAGTTAGCCCAAAAAGCTTTTATAACATTGACGAGGCAAACTTTACCTGCTTTGCAGAGTTGGGGGCAACCATACCCCCACATTTTTAAGGTGACGAGCAATCAGAAGAGACGCAACAATGTCTAATCATGTTTTCGTTTTAGATACCAACCGTAGGCCCCTGACCCCCTGCCAGCCAGGGGTCGCACGGTCCCTACTCAAAGCCGGAAAAGCATCGGTATTTCGACGCTACCCATTCACCATTATTCTCAATAAGGAGGTTCATGGGAATCCTGAACCGATCGAACTCAAATTAGACCCAGGCTCTAAAGTCACTGGAATTGCCCTGAAGCAAGGGAATCGAATCATCTTTGCTGCCGAGTTGCAGCACCGAGGACAGCAGATAGTAGAAGCCTTGCGGTCTCGTCGGCAACTGCGACGTTCTCGACGAAACCGCAAGACCCAATATCGGCCGGCTCGGTTCTTGAATCGGACTCGTCCCCAGGGTTGGTTGGCTCCGAGCTTGCAGCATCGAGTCGATACCCTGATGACCTGGGTTAACCGATTCCGTAGACTTGCCCCAGTGGGCCGCATTGTTCAAGAGCTAGTACGGTTCGACCTACAATTGATGGAAAACCCTGAGATCTCAGGTGTTGAGTATCAGCAGGGAGCCTTACAAGGCTACGAAGTCCGGGAATACCTGTTGGAAAAGTGGGGCCGAACCTGTGCTTACTGTGGTGCTAAACATGTGCCCCTTGAAGTTGAGCATATTCAGCCCCGGTCTAAGGGGGGCTCTGACCGGGTGTCTAACCTGACGATCGCTTGCCACTCATGCAATCAAGCCAAAGGCAATGGGGACATTCGGGATTTTTTATCGGGCCAGCCTGATGTCCTGAGTCGTCTTCTGAGGCAGGCCAAATCACCCCTTAACGATGCGGCTGCCGTTAACTCAACCCGATGGGCCTTGTTCAACGCTCTCAAAGCCACAGGAGTCCCAGTAACTACAGGAACCGGCGGACAAACGAAGTTCAATCGACTTCGGCTTAACCTACCTAAAGCTCATTGGCTTGATGCTGCCTGTGTTGGAGACGTCGAATCACTCGATATTGTCACGTCAAAACCGTTGCTGATTCTAGCGAAGGGGCATGGAACTCGTCGGATGTGCGGGACGAATAAGTACGGATTCCCCACTCGTCACCGCTCCAGGAAGCAAATTCACAACGGTTTTCAGACTGGCGATATCGTCACGGCTACGGTCACGGCCGGGAAGAAAATTGGCTCCTATGTAGGACGGGTTCTCTGCCGTGCCTCTGGCAGTTTTGATATGACCACCGCCTCGGGACGGGTGACAGGCATCAACCACAAATACTGCCAACCTATTCACCGAAAGGATGGTTACGCCTATGCTTGAAAGATTCACGGGGACTAAAGTCCCCCGGTCCCGTTTCCTCCCCGGTCTAAAGACACGGGGCTTCCACGCTCCCCAGAGGTTTACGTGATGACCAGCCTATTCCCGCCGCTTTGTCCATGTACCTCACCTACATCAACCTGTTTATCTTTATTTTGCGCTTACTGATTGTTCTTAATCGCGATTAAGTCCCAGGTTGATAACCACCGTTAATCTAAGCGATTATAACTACTTGTGAAATACCAGCCGTAGCCACTATTACCAGGCTACGGTTTTTTTGCACTTCCTAGGGGTAAAAAATTGGTTACTCCTAATTAGCCCATGGCTTTGGTAGAGTTGATATAACCGTAAATTCCGTAATTTTGCTCCTACTCCCCCTCACAAAATACGTCAAAATTTCAGTAAAAATACTGAGGCGATTTACATCAAAATCTGCTATTTATAGAATAGGACTCAACAGGAAACATCTTAAAACTCAATTAAGGATTCCAATTAACGCTCTTTTAGGTTGGGCGGTGAGTCAATAGGATTGGTGCTTCCTCCTGGTGGCTGAAGGGGGGTACCAATTCTTTTACTTGATAAATTAACCAGTTAAACCTGAATTTACAACTCCAGGGTTGAATATACCAAATATACCCTCTTGGAGTCTCATAAATGTTTAAACGTCCAAGGTGTGCCCCTAGCGGTAAGCCTAAAACCCTCGTTTTTATCGATCGCAATGTAGAAACACCCGAACAACTCCTAGATGGGGTCAAAGACGGCCAAGGAATTATTCTCGATCGCCATCAAGATGGGATAGCACAGATTTCGGCTGTACTATCTGATTATAGCCGTCTGGGTGAAAAAATTGCCCAGGTTCATATTTTATCCCATGGCAGTCCAGGCTGTTTATATTTGGGGAATGGGGTTGTTAATAGCGATACCCTGAAAAGCGATCGCCTTCACAGTTGGCGCAAGGCTTTATCAGAAACAGCTACCTTATTCCTTTATGGTTGTCGGGTCGCCGCCGCCACCGGAACTAATTTTATCGAGCAGTTAGCAGAAATCACCGGCGCAACAGTCGCCGCCTCACAGGAAATCGTCGGTGCTGACTATTGGCATTTAGAATATTCTACCGCGACCGTTGAGTTAAATTTACCCTTTACCTCAAAAGCGATCGCTTCTTATCGGGGAACTTTCGGCACTATTACCGTCACCAATACCAACGATTTTGGGCTTGGTTCTTTACGGGAGGCGATCGCCAATGCCAGTGATGGGGATGTTATCACATTCGATAGCAGTTTGTCAAGTCAAACCATTAACCTTAGCCAACAATTAGTCATTGACAAAAGCATCACTGTTGACGGAGAATCTGCGTCAGGATTAACCCTGAGTGGCGGCGGAAATACTAGGGTTATTGAAATCCAAATAAGTCCTGATTTTATCCCTCCATCAGTCACCTTAAAACATCTAATTATTGCCGACGGTTTAGCCACAGGAGAAGGAGAAGATGGCGCTGGCGGAGGTATTCGCATGGCGAGTCGGACATCTTTAACCTTAGAAAATAGCCAAGTTAACAATAATCGTGCCCAGTTTGCGGGGGGGATTTTCACCGGATTTAGAAGTAATACAACCATCATTAATAGCCAATTTGATGGTAATGATGGCACCGCTGGAGGAAGTGAACGGGGAGGGGGTGCGATCGCCACCAAAAGCGCCGGAACTCTGACAGTAATTGACAGCACATTTACCAACAATAAAGGCATCAATGGCGGCGCAATTAATCACCTGTTAGGGGACTTAACTATTGAGGGTTCAACTTTTCTCAATAATGACTCCACCCCTGGAGATTTAGGGGGTGATCCATCTGGTTTTGGCGGCGCAATTTTTACCGATGGTGCTAATGCTTCAGGCGAGAATTTTGGACCCGGACCAGTGGGGGGAGAAATTCGGATTAGCAATAGTTTAATTGAGGGAAATACAGGTGCGGGACAGGGTGGCGGACTGTTCTTATATGCTTATCCTCCTGACCGTGTTATCATCGAAAATAGCCAAATTATTAATAATGAGGTTGTCGAAAGTATTCGCGGACAGGCGTTAGGTGGCGGACTGCGACATGGTAATGCAGAGTTAACTATTAACAACACAACCTTTGCTAATAATCGTTCCCAAAGTCAAGGTGGTGGGTTGTGGATTGGAGAAACATCTCCAGTGACAATTACCAATACTACTATTTCCGAAAATCGCGCCGAATCAGCCGATGGAAGTGATGGCTTGGGGGGTGGAATTACCTTCGCCAATGGTACTAATCCCACCAATATTATCAATACTACTATTGCGAATAATTACGCAGGTGGTCAAGGCGGTGGCTTTTGGGGTGGTGGGGATAACGTAACTTTAACTAACACAATTTCCGCCTATAATGTAGCCAATAATCGCGGCAATGATTGGAATATAAACCATCACACAGGAACTACATATAATGATGGCGGTGGTAACATTCAATCAAATGAATTGAACCCTAACGATACTTTAATTACCAGTAACGTTACATTAACCGATCCACTGCTGGGAGATTTACAGGAAATTAATGGGGTATTAATTCATCCCCTTTTACCTGGAAGTCCAGCGATTGATGGCGGAATTGTTGTTAATACAGTTACCACAGACCAGCGGGGAGAAAGTCGTCCGGTGGATGGAGATAATAGTGGTACAGCAGAGTTTGATGTGGGTGCTTATGAGATGATTCCGACCATCAATGAACCCAGTTTAATTGTTACTAATAATAATGATGGGGGTGAGGGTTCATTAAGGGATGCGATCGCCAACGCGCAATCAGGAGATACCATTACATTTGCATCTGAACTCACGGGGGGAAATACTATTACCCTGACGGGAGGACAGTTAGAAATTCCGGTGGGTAAAAACCTGATTATTGACGGGAATAATAATCCTAATCTGACCATCAGTGGGAATAACAGTTCCCGAGTATTTTATGTTAATTCAACCTCAGCAAATCCCACCAGTTTAACCATTCAAAATCTGACGATCGCCAACGGATATACTCCCGAAAGGGGTGGGGGTATTGCGACCACACACCAAGGAATTTTAACAGTCGAAAATGTCACTTTTAACGACAATGTGGCTGACCAGGGTGGCGGCGCAATTTTTAGCGCCTTTGAGGGAAGATTGACGGTTAATCAAAGTTATTTTAATCGGAATAAAGCGGTCGCGGGGAATGACGAAAGAGGTGCGGGTGCGATCGCCTTTCGGGGACCCGATGAAATTACCGTCACCCATAGCGAATTTGTCGAAAATGAAGGCATTAATGGCGCGGCGATTAACAGCTTAAATGGTCGGTTAACGGTTGAAAATTCCCGGTTTATTAATAATACGACTACCGCCGCCTTTTACGACACCGGAAATGATAACCCTTCTTTACGGGGATATGGTGGCGCAATTTACACCGATCGCGCCAGTACATCTAGTAATGATACATCAGGAACTATTACCATTAGGAATAGTTTGTTTGAAGGAAATAGCGGACGAGGTGAAGGTGGTGCGGCTTATCTGTACACGGGAACCCAAGATAATGTCATCGTTGAAGCGAGCGTTTTTAAGGATAATCAAATTCTCCCCCTCCCCGGTGGAAATGGCGGAAATGGTGGTGCGATCGTTCAGATGAACAATGGCTTAAATCAAGGATTTGAAGTCATAAATACGGCTTTTTTTAACAACACCGCCGCTAATCAGGGGGGTGGAATTTGGATGATGAATGCGCCGACTGTCATCACTAATAACACCTTTTCGGGAAACCGCGCCGAATCTTTGACGACCTCTGGAAATGGTGGTGCGATCGCTTTATATGGTCCTACTGAGATCATCAATACTACCATTGCGGAAAACTACGCGGGATGGGTGGGTGGAGCGATCGCCGCCTCTGCTGACCAAACGGTTACGGTCCGAAATACGATTTTCTACAATAATACTGCTGATAACGGTACGAATAATTGGGGAATTCAACAACACACTAACCGCGAATTAGTTGATGGTGGTGGTAACATTCAATGGCTGGAAAAACTCACGAACCTTGCTAATGATTATAACGCCACGGCTACGATTACTATCGCCGATCCTCTATTGGGTCCCCTACAACATCAAAACGAAACCTATTTCTATCCGTTATTAGAAGGAAGTCCGGCGATCGATGGTGGTGTCAATGCGGAAATATCCACCGACCAACGCGGCGAACCTCGTCCTATTGATGGTGATGGAAATGGAACCCTTGAATTTGATATTGGCGCTTATGAATTTTCAACTGTAGCTGAACCGGAACCGGAACCGGAACCGGAGGTTGAACCGGAACCGGAAGTTGAACCGACTCCTGAAGTTGAACCGGAACCGGAAGTTGAACCGACTCCTGAAGTTGAACCGGAACCGGAAGTTGAACCGACTCCTGAACCGGAGGTTGAACCGACTCCTGAAGTCGAACCGGAACCGGAAGTTGAACCGACTCCTGAACCGGAGGTTGAACCTGAACCGGAAGTCGAACCGGAACCGGAAGTTGAACCGACTCCTGAACCGGAAGTCGAACCGGAACCGGAAGTCGAACCGGAACCGGAGGTTGAACCGGAACCGGAGGTTGAACCGACTCCTGAAGTTGAACCGGAACCGGAAGTTGAACCGACTCCTGAAGTTGAACCGGAACCGGAAGTTGAACCGACTCCTGAACCGGAGGTTGAACCGACTCCTGAAGTCGAACCGGAACCGGAAGTTGAACCGACTCCTGAACCGGAGGTTGAACCTGAACCGGAAGTCGAACCGGAACCGGAAGTTGAACCGACTCCTGAACCGGAAGTCGAACCGGAACCGGAAGTTGAACCGACTCCTGAACCGGAAGTCGAACCTGAACCGCAACCGCAACCGCAACCGCAACCGCAACCGCAACCGCAACCGCAACCGCAAGCGGAAGGGACTCCTATTGGTGCGGGTGTTGGTGTAGAGCAGGGAACCCCAGAAAGCAACCCTGAAACAGAGTCCGAATTAACTCCAGTGGTGACACCAATACTAATACAACCATTAGAAATCATTGGGAGTATTAATATCCCATTGGTAACTATTCCCAGTTTGAATATTGATTCAAGCCGCTTAATTAATGTGACTCAGGAGACCTTAGAAGGAACCGAAGCGGATGAATTAAAAATTGGTACATCCATAGCCGAATCCATATATGGACGAGGTGGAAATGACACGATTTTTGGTATGGGAGGAAACGATAATTTAGAAGGAGGATTTGGGAATAATCTGTTGTTAGGAGGTGAAGGTAATGACTTCATCTTAGGAGGACCGGGAAATGATACTTTATATGGCGGTCAAGATGATGATTTACTGTTGGGAGGAGAAGGGAATGATGTAATTTGGGGAGACATCGGAAATGATACTATTGACGGCGGCGAGGGTGATGATTTAATCTTCGGCGGCGAGGGTGATGATTTAATCCTGGGAGGACTGGGAAATGATATCATTTATGGCGGTCAAGGAAATGATACTATTGACGGCGGCGAGGGTGATGATTTAATCTTCGGAAATCAAGGTGATGATTACCTACAAGGAAATCAAGGTAATGATACGATTTATGGCGGTCAAGACAATGATACGCTGTTGGGTATTGCGGGTAATAATCTACTGTTTGGAAATCTCGGAAATGATTTGCTAGTAGGTGGTTTTGCATCTGATACTCTCTATGGCGGTCAGGGAAATGATACGTTAATTGGAGGGGATGGAAATGATTTTCTCAGTGGTGATAAAGGTGATGATGTTCTGATTGGGGGCGCGGGTCGTGATACTTTTGCGATCGCTTACGGACAAGATACGATCGCTGATTTTGAAGTGGGTATTGACCAAATCTGGATTACCGCAGATCTAGATCCTCGACAATTAGCGATCGCTCAAATTGACACCGGATCTCAAATCATCATCGCCGACACCGGAGAGGTTTTAGCTTTCTTAAATGGAGTTGAAGCCACTACCATAGATATAGAAGATTTTACCTTCTTCTAATTCGATCAACCCATCTATCTTCAAAATCATATATTTGCCACACTGAACCGATTTCGGTAAAGTAAACCAAAGGTGAATATTTGTCAATATGAAATTGAAGATTCTACTCATAACTCTGCTGGTGGTTTTCTGCGCTTGGGTGATACCAGCCCAAGCCGCAGAACCCCTTAAAACCTATTCCCTCAACATCCTATCAGAGATGTCCAGACAGAGCATTAAACTCGATCCCCCTGTTACCCAGATGACTGTCAGGATACTAAAGCCTGGAGATGTCGCTATTCCCTGTGGTGATGGTCAACACACCTATACCTGCACTTCTGGGAAACTTCTCTGGATTCAATCGGACCAGGATCAGCCTATCCGACAATTTTGGGGTCAGAATACCGCCGAAAAGCCTGTATATCTGACCCTAGAGGTTTTCCAGCAACTACAGCCAGAAGAAGTCGAAGATGATTCCTCAGATTTGACGATGTGCGATCACTGCATAAAACGGGTCGCCGCCACCGAGTCCTAACATTTGCAAGACCGGGGGGATAGATGACTGATGAATAATTACTTCAGGGACACTGAAGCCGGGTAATTCCCCACTACGGACTGAGTTAAAGTAGCTTTCTACCAGTTTGACTCGCTGGGCTTCTGTTGCGTCTCGCCAGGCGGCGATCGCTTTTTGAAAAAACATCCGGTTAGAGAAACTCACAATCACCACTCCCCCCGGCTTCAAGACACGATGAATTTCACTAAATACGGCTTCAGGATACTGTAAATACTGTACTGATACACAGATTAACACCGCATCAAATTCGCGATCGCCTAACGGTAATTTTGGGTCCTTATTCAAATCCTGAATAAAATAATGGTTCAGTTGTCGGTTGCGCGCCAACTCCTCCTCATTCATCCCGTGTCCCTCTACATGGGAGAATTTCCGATCATCCGGGAGATGAGACACCCAACTACTCATCAAGTCCAACACTCTGCTATTGACGGAAAGGCGATCGCTATATAACCCCCTTAACCTATCAATAAACCCCTCATCAACATGGGTCACAAATCGCGGATACTCATAAAATAATCTATCCTCAGTTTCGTCCAGTTTACTCCGTTGCTTCCCTGGTAACAACATCCCTACATTTCTCCTATCCTAGATGATTCCCAAGTTTAACCTAACTATTAATTAAATTTAATCTCTATTGGTTACACTGGCCGCAAATGCCGAGGGTAAAGCCATGACCGTCATCAAGATTATCCTAATAGCTGTGGTATTACTATTGACCGGGGATTTCATCTCAACCTTTTTCTATCATGTCCCTGAACATATTTTCGGGAAATATCATGGCGCTGTTCATCATAGCCATAATCGCAGTTTTATCCGATATGCGATCGCTACTAAAAATCCCCTCGTTTTAATTACTGGATTCTTCGCCGCCTTTCCCTATCTCGTCTTTTTACCTGTCTTTTGGTCGCTTTCTCCAACCGGTACTATCCTGGGTTTAGTCCTCGCACAGTCTCATGTCGAATTTCGTCATCTTTCCCCCACTAAATGGACTACACCCAACACCATCATCTACATCTGTAAACTTCTCTGTATCACCACCCCAGAAATACATTGGCAACATCATCGCAACTCCCGAATTGCCTACGGTGATATCTTCACATTCTACGATAAACCTGCTCAATTGTGGTTTCAATTTTTGCTACAATTTAAGCAGCCCATCAATAATTAGTTCCATAATCCCTGGGTTCGGATTCTTTGATTCATTCCTTCCTATGCACAAAATGTCGTTTTTGTCAATAGGTATAAAAAAAGGAGCCGCTTTCCTTACCAAAACTCGTGCATCGCCAGCTTAATCTTTTTCTCAGAGAATATTTTTAATCGCCACAGAATCAGGGTTGTAGCCTTTATTTTTGCATATAGACAGAGTAACCCCTTGGAAGCCATTTCTCTGAGAATACCACAACCCCTATAATCTCGTCAAGTTTTGGCGAGCAATTTGCCATAAAATCGTATTAATTCTTAACAATCTTTGGAAAATTAAATCTATCTGGCTGGATAAATTAGTAAAACCTATTAAATGGCTGCATCAGCCTATTGTTGATAGGCTAACAGATACCTCAGTCATAAATTGGGCTTAGAAAAAGGTTGACTGGGACGAAAACGAATAGGAGTATTTTCAATGAGTTTGTAAATAGCCGCCAAAGTATCTGAGCGAGAGAGTTCGTCGCGGGTAATCAGAAATTGCATAATCTCAAAACTGGGAGTATCAACCCAGTAGTAGGCGCTGTGAACATCAATTTTTTGAGCCAAGTATAAAATCGCATTTCCTAAATCTATCGGTAACGCCGTCCCCGCATTTAACCCCCATTTAACCCCATTAACCTTGGACATTTCCGAACAGTCAAAATAGTTAAACTTTTCAAACAAATCATAAGCCGAGGTAGGTTCAACCGCCGCCTGAGAAGTTACCATAACCCGAATAAATGGTCTATATTCTTCTCGTCCCTCCTGTGTTTTAACTGTTTTGAGGTAAACATTTCCCAGGCGCAAGCCAGACATAGCCACACTGGGTTCACTAAACCAATTACCCAAAATAGACAGGTAACGGAGAACCAGATCACGATCGCTAGAAAATAAATAAATTTCCCGACAGCGGAGAATAGCCGATCGCACATAGTTATTGCGTCCTTCCCGCAAAAACTCCAAGGGGATATCTGGAGCAGATAAAATCAAGCGGTCAAGGCGCAAGTGTTCCCCCATATCGTTGCCTTGTTGAACTAAGCGATCCTCTTTCCCAAAGCGATCGGATAGAATTCGCAGAACATTAACCACCAGGAGGCAGCCCATGCTGTGACCCATCAAGTTCACCTTCAGGCTAGGCAGGGGGGATAATGGGGGTTGTTCCCCCGGTAAAAAAGGCATAGAAGCATAAGGATTATCTCCCAGCACCTTATCAAGTCGCCAGAAGAACTCTGCTAGGTCTGGTGCACCGTAGTGAATAGTGCGATAGCGATCGCGCTGATAGACGACAATCCGCAGCAACTGGAATAGGAATAGCCACAGAAGAAACACGCTGAAAGCCACCCACAGCCATTGGCTGATTGAGCCAGCCAGAGTATCCCAGGTTATCCATTGCCAGAGAGAATCAACAACCGGCTGAATTCCCCATATTAGCAACAGAGGGGCTATCAATAGGGCTAGGAGCAAATATAGCACAGAGCCGCCCCCAAAAGCCACCAGAGCCACACCTACCAGAAACTTTAAAGAAATCCCCCAATAGCGGAAAGGGTCAGTCCATAGACCGGCACTCAAAATCGGTCTTTCTCCCGGCCAGTGATAGCCGATATAGGCACTTTTTTCTTCCAAAGTCCCCACCTGATTAATGGGTCCTTTGAGGGAAATAGACTCCGCCTCATTCACAAAAGCCGGATAGAACTTTTCTGGGGGGGTGGCATAGCCGTGGGTACGGAGGGTAATGCGATTAAAATTCGCCAAGCGCATCATGGGACCAAGTTCAGCGATATTGAACAGGGGACGAAAGCGATCGCTTGGGGGTAATTGGCGGTCAATATTTAGGGAACTCGGAGCGGTACTGACCACTAAAAAAATATTTCTGTGGTAGCGATCGACATAAACTTCAAAATTGCGACTGATCGCCTGAGTAAATTCTCGATTATGCCAACTATTGAGAGTGCGGATCACATAATCCTCATTTACCTGAGCCTCAAAGCCTGGGTATTCCAGGAGATTAAAAGACGATCGCAACACCGAGGCGATCTCTGCTTCCGAGCTGTAAGCGCCATAGGCGGGCAGTCCCTCCACAGTCTTGAGTTTAGTCTTGGGGGGATATGGGTAAGCAAGCTGGACAATGCGAGCTTTCGTCCAAGCGTCTGAAAACGGAGCCGTATTCCGAACAATGGATTCTAACCATCGGCGATCGTTTTCCAAGGTATCGCGATGCCAATAGAAGGGCAAGGTTTTGTAGCTGCGCTCAGTTCCCATATTGATTATCTATGAGTTATTGGGAGTTATATTATCAAACCGCAATTTAGTATTTTTGCCAATATCCCGCCGTCACTAACCCCCGGGTCTGTTTCTTCCCTAAGACATAAATTTTCTCGGTTCCCAAAAGCTAATGCGATCGGCTAGAAGCCTTAAATAATAGGAAAATTTCCACACTTAACATCAGGGATCAAGGAAACTTAGCCTTTCAATAACTCAAAACAGGTGATATATTATGAAGGCTTTTTGAGTCTGTTGTGGTGTTCAGAGCCTATCCTAAGCCTATTTCCCTTAGATGATAACCACCATCATAGCCACTCAATTCACTATAAACGGGGATAAAAACCATGTAAAACAATTTAAAATTTGATTGTGCATCTTGTCAATATTGAAGGCTCCATAGATTATGAAAATACTCAAGTTGTCAGCTTCATAAATTTAGGAATTTTTGATTTTTAGTTATGGCAAAAAATCGTGCTGCTTTCAAGCATAAACTTCCATCAGGTAAATACATCAACACCCACCGTCATCATCAGCTTAATCGTCATCACAATAGGAGGATTAATTATCGAATAAATTATTACCCCACCTTGACAGGTTTAACTTGGTTTATGGTAGGTTTTTTAGGATTTTTCGCTATCTACTCAGCCAAGGTTAAGATTGAAAAAAACGTGGTTTCTTTGGTTAATTCACAGTCTAATCAAACTCAAGAAAAGCACAAAGCAACTAAGTTTCAGCAAATTAGTCACCGTTGGCTACTTGGTCATTCCTCTGGCGCTTATATTCCCCTGAATAGCCTATTTGCAAATCTCAATAGTCCCGGCGCTTTATCAATTTGTGCCGCCGAGGGAAACTGCGAGACCAATGGAAGACGGACTTCCCTAATTGCTGGTCATTTCGACCCCGCTACTGGCATCTTAAATAAGGGTTTTTGCAGTAACCACGGACGGGGTGGAACCCTACAGGAGGCTAACCAATGGTGTCTGCAACACCTCAGATCACAGTCCTTTGTCATTGAAAAGAAATTTAGGGAACTCGGCATTAATCCTAACTCCCACTTAGAAGGATTTATCAATGCCATAGATTTATGGAATCAGAGTCCCTATTTCGGCGACAAATTTCCCAAATTATACGCCTCTGAACTACGCAGCAGAAAAAGGGGGACGGACGCTATCCTCTCAGCCAGAGTCAAATCATTTAAAATCAATGGCAGTTATGAGCAGACAACTTTAGCCCATCCTCCCATTTGTCCATATTCCATAGATGCTAAGTCCTGCGTCAGACATGATCAGTCAAGACGCATGAATGCTATCTCTGGAGTTATGGAACATTTAGGGTTAAAATGAAGGCACTACTAGCCGTCCCGCAATTATTACCTTAGCAATAAATCAACAATTGCATCCAATTCCTTGCTATAGTCCTCGGCTAATTGCTGACCGACACGGCGAATAGCGTGCAGATTTTCGTCAGATGACTTATCTATGGGTAACATATTTTTATCCGTCAGGGTTGTATTTATTCTCAGATACTGTTCAGGACTCCTAGTAGCATCATAAATTTGCTTCATTTGATAATCTACGGTTTCAGCCACCCCCGTCATAATAATATCGAACAGGGGAATTAACCATTGAAACTGGCCCCAATTTCTAGCCTGTTCATAAGGATATCCTTTTTTCACGTCCCCAGTTCCCAAAGACAAAATTACCATATCTTTAGCCGTGGGATTATCTGGGAGTTTACTACGAGCTTCCGCATAAGCACACAAGGCTGGATTATTGGCGAACACTCCCCCATCAACACAGGTATACATTTCATCACCTAAAGACCTAATTGCAGCTACCTCGAAAAAAGTCGGAGCGGCTGAGGTGGCGCGAATTACATCTCTTACATAATAGTCTTTTCTAGGAGTTACTACCGCATCATGTTGAGTAAAAAAGTGGGTTTTTCGCCGATAAATTTCATAGGAGCAAATTAAGGAGGGTTTTAATAACTCGCTTAACTTTAAGTCCCCAAAAAAGTTTTGCATCGTTAACTCTAATTTTTCATGGGAGTATTTTTCGTTTAACAGTCCCCAAAAGTTTTTGAGAGCGTGGCTACAAGGTTGGTAAAAGATATTACGACTATTTTGGTAAAAAAAGTTCCTAGCTTCTTCCGCAGAGTATCGGGGTTTCCGGGGGTCTTGGAGGTCGGGAGATAAGTAAAGACAAGTCAGAATTCCCCCAGCACTTGTCCCAGCAAATAAATCAAAATACTCCACCAGTCTAGCTTGAGGATTGCCAGTTTTTTCCTGAATTTTATGCTCGACACTTACCAAAATTTCGGCGGGGATTAATCCCCGTAAGCCACCACCATCAATAGAGAGAACCCTGGTAAACTCTGCCATTTGTCACACTCCTGTTAATTATGGGATTGATTAAACCTTCCAGATTTCTCTGAGACGATCGCGAATATCTAAGAAATCTCCCCAAGGTATATAAGGCTTTTCCTGCTTATCTAAATACCCAGATAAGCGATCGCGCGCAAATACCACCGGAGCTGCGATCGCCATATTTAAGTCCGTTACCGAATCCCCGATCGCAATTTTCGGGTCTCCCTCATATAACTCCATTACCCGCACTTTTGCCACTAATTCTGTCCCCTCTTCAAACTCTGAATGTACCCGCAAATTTGGTCCGTCCGTCGCCACATCCACCGCATAAATCCCCGCCACCCGATTAACTAATTCTCCTAATACTGTTTCTACCATAATCCGAATCCCCCCTGATACCACCACAAACGGCACCTTCTCACTATCGAGAAAGTCCATTAATTCCAACAGTCCAGGACGCATTTCTTTAGTCCGTGAAAACTCCATAATCTCTTCATAAGCCTTCGAGGGTATTGATTCTAGCATCCTTCGCACCCCCGAACGTAAGCTGATCTCATGGGTATATAGTTTTGGGATAGTCTCCTCCGCCGCCTCTGGCGCGAATTGCTTTAGCATCGCCACAAAGGTCTCTTCCGCTGTAATTGTCCCATCAAAGTCACAGAAAACAACTGGTTTCATCAAAAATTCTCCGAGAAACCCCCATCCTCGCGTAGCAGGTGGGGGAGGGATAGGAGCGGTGGTTGAGTGGGGTTCAATGCCCCCGAAACCACCAAGTTTGTACTACGCGCAATCAAAGAGACCTTAGAAGCGGTGAATTGACCCAACCGCTTCCAGTTTAGGTCGCTGACAGAAACCTGTCTGTGAGTGTCACCACTCACCCAGCCGACGATAACCCGACCTGCCATTTCAGCACGCACAATGTCGCCCTTCCTGACCCCATGCCGTGTGGTGGTACCGCCATATTTACGACGCACCCCACCTTTGGCCGGAACCATCAAGTGCAGTTGTCTACGAGAAATGGGAGGTCTGCGAATCACTTTAAAGATGGATGGTGTTAACTGAACCAAACCCTTCCAGGTATGACCGTGAGTGTTGGCAGTGTGAAACGGTTCATATTTGACCAACTCAGAACACGCCAGAGTCAGTCCATCCACGGCATGAGTTTCAGGAGTTTGATCCGACTTGTCTTTTGACTTGACTAACCTTAACGCAGTCCTGAGATTAGCCGTTTCATACCCAAATTGAGTCTTAACCTCGGCTAGTTTTGACAACCAGCCCAGCATCACTTTTTGCCCCACCATTACAGGCGAGAAGGACTTGGACCCTTTTGCCTTTACATACTCATAGACGATATTACTGACAGGGAATAGGCGGCATAGTTCAGTCACCACCCTCAATTCAAGTTGTCGGTTGGCTCGAATACTGGGAGGTAATTTGTTTTGTCTGCGGTTGTTAAAGCGCTTCTGCCGATGGGCACGCTGGGAATAGGCCCAATTGCGGTTAATCCGTCTCCCACGCCTTCCACGCCGCATCATGCGACGTTGTTTCATTCGGTCTTTGACGGCTGGGAATGGGAGAACCAAGTGAGCCAGAAATAGGGTTGCCTTGGGTGATTGCACCCCAACACTGCTATACAGTTTCCCCGGGTCAACTCCAACCGCAATCGGTTGAGTCTCTTCCCCAGACGGTTGCTGAGTTAGTTGAACGTAGAACACGCCCAGGTCTGACCATTTTCCCACGGCTACCCCATCTCGAATCCAACGTCTTGCTCGACTGGGCTTGGTTGGCATTAATGGTTTCCCACTGGGGGATAAAACCGGAACTCGTAGCATGGTGATAAACCTCTTGCGAGTTTGAGTCTCTTCGCCCACCGAATCAAACATGGCTTGGCTTTCCCAACGCCCCTAACCAGGAGGCTTGCAGATAATCCGATCTAGAGAAGCAATCGGAAGTGCGTGGCATGATTCGGCTCAATGGGCTATTCAAGGTTTCAGCAGGGCCCGTTCCCCACTCTCCCACCTCGCATTAGCAGGTGGGAGTTCTTGAACAATTATCCCTTACCTATCAAACTTGCATCCTGACACTATGCACATTTTGGCTGTTTTGTCAACTCCCCCCCTCTAGAGTTCAAAAAAATATTCGTGGATCGCCAGCAAATTTCACTCAGGCGATCGCCCTCTACTTCCCCCTATTCAATACGGCAATATAGCTGTTTGAGGTTATTTCTCGGTAGCCACAGATACCCAATAACTGCTTATACCCACACGAAGATGAACTATAACCTATAGACTCTACTCTATCATCCTTTTTGAGGGCTGTCAAGTGGCGTATTTTCGTGGTTTTTTTGGGCGAAAATGATAATCATTTTCATCCAAAATTTTTTGACTGTTTTTTTATTTGTATCAAACATATCGCCAATAATAACTAATACTTATATAAAACCCCCTTGGGGTAGCTTATGGTCAAAGCCGCCATTTTCCGATCACGATAGCATCAAGTCAAATGCTATCCTTTGAGAGGCGATCGCAATTAAACCCGATAGTTGTTCAATCCATAGAAGATACCGATGTAGCTTTTAATATCAATAACTGACGACGAATTTTCTGGGTGTAAGCATCAAACTCATCAAGTTCTGAGGGAGTAATTATAATCCCTTTTTGAGACAACCTGTGCAGTCTATCCTCGCGTATATAGCCGGACAATTTGAAGTCAGGGTGCTTTCCGGCAGCGAACCCAGAAGATACTGGTAAGTGATGTGTATGAGCTTTGGTGGTCATAGTCGAGGGCCTTCGAGTTAATCATCAACACAGTAAGCAGTAAGTCTTTAGGCTTATTCCCAAATCTATTCTTCTTTTATACAAACAAGCCATCATATTTGAGTAGGGTATCTCACCATCTACTGACCCATGCAGGCCAGTCAACAGCAACTCAAATTCCAATTTATTTAACAATCAAGCGTAAATCTATAGCGCGCCGAAGTTGGTGTCGTAACCAGCCACTGGTAAAGATAGGCAGGAAAATCCATAATTGACAATTGTTCATGAAATCTATCCCCTTTCCTGCTACCCGCTACCTTCTCACCTATAACCTCTTCCTCATTTTGTCATGAATACACGATCGCCCATTGCTATAGATTGAGACTCCCTTGTAGTCGGTCAGTATAGAATACCCACATCCCCATATTCTGATTACATTTGCGATAACCGCAAAATTGTCCGATTATCTATCGCCTCACTGGCACCGAACCCCTCAAAATACTGTCGGACTAGGGGGGGAAACTCAGGAAAATCAAACCTCGCATCACCCCCAGCGATATCCGCCCAAAAATAGCGCAGACTGGGGGCTAACTCCTCAGCTTCTAATTGGGAAAGACCTAGGGGAGGTCCCATTAATAACCGCATCATAAACGGAAAGGAGCGATCGCCCATCCATTCCCTAGAAATACTTGGTAAGTCAGGAAAACCCGGCACGGAGACAATGCGGTGCGACTCAATTTCTAGCCTCTGTTGACCCTGATCATCCCTAGAAAAATTCAGGATACGGTAGGGGTGAGGATAACTAACCAAAGAACCCGTAGTGATATCATAAACTCCCCGCCATTTAGCAATATCCTGTACATGGAGATGACCTGTAAAAACTAACTGAACTCCCCCCCTCTCCAGCACCTCTAACAATTGAGGAGCATTCGACAACATATAACGCCGACCTAGGGGATTAGTAGACTGTCCGGGTAGGTGTTCAATGATATTGTGGTGAATCATCACTAACACCAATTCATCAGTGGATTTAGCCAAAACATCTCTCAGCCAGTCTAGCTGCTTTTCATCCACATATCCGATTTGATTTCCCTGTTCATCAAACCCATTGGAATTGAGACCAATTAACCGCACACCCGACCTTAATTCGCAGGTGTAGTACAGACAACTCCTGTCTTGATAACCGCAGTGGGGATAGTATTCGGGAAACTCCGATAAACCAATTAGGGACCCTTCCCCTACCGCTAAAGGTACATCATGGTTTCCAGGAACTACATAAGCTGGATAGGGTAGGTTTTTTAGGCGATCGCTTAACCAAGCGTGATTATCCCGTTCCCCGTGTTGGGTGAGATCTCCAGGTAGCAGCAGAAAGTCTATATCCAGCCTTTCGAGATGTTCAAAGACCTGTTCTAGGGCTGCAATGCTAACTTCCACTAAATGAAAGCGTTTCGGATGATCCCAAATGGTGTCAGGAAGGGCAATATGTAAGTCGCTGGCGATCGCAAATCGAAAGTTTAGAACCATAATCTAATACTCTATCATGCAGATCTCTCAGTTTTGATCTAAACTAGAAGCAGGGTTATGGCAAATGAACGGATATGGTTGTAAACTTGCGTCGTCCCATCTTAGTTGGTGGCATTGGGTTATCTGTAGTTCTCTGGCTGTGGGATACAGTCGGCGACTCGGCAGTGGAATTCGGAGAAACAGCAGTTTTTGGGGCGATCGCTTTAGGCGGTGGTCTCTGGTGGCTACAGCGAAAATTTCCTCAGTCTGACCAGAGCAGCAAAAATTCCCCCCCTATTAATCGGGAAATTACCGAAGCTGCTATTCAGGAAACCGAAACCTTAATTGATAACTTAGCTACCAAGGCGGAAACTATCCTTTCGGGAAATGACCTCTCACCGACTATCGCTGATTGGCGATCGCAGGTTGCTGACTTACACACAGCTATTGATAGACAAGATTTATACCTGGCTATTACCGGAAAACCACAGGTTGGGAAAACTTCCTTAAAAACCGTTTTAGAAACTACTACCTGGACTCAGAAACAGTTAACTATTACCGAAGTTGACCCCGACTCCTCAGACAATTTGGGAACTTCTGATTTAGTCATGTTTTTAGTAGATGGTGATTTGACTGAACCTGAATATAAAACCCTTAGTGATTTGTGCGATCGCCAACCCACCCTCTTGGTCTGGAATAAACAAGATCAATGTCCTTTAGAGCATCAGGTAGTCGTTTTAGAAAAACTGCGCCAAACTATGGCTAATCAATTGGCGGCGAGTGATGTCATTGGTATTTCCGCTTCTCCTAGTGCCATTAAAGTCCGCCAATATCAGGATGAAAATTCCGTCCAAGAAAGGATGGAAACACCATTACCCCAAATCGAAATACTTACCGAAAATCTCGATCGCCTTTTTATCCATCAAGGCGAGGCTTTGGTTTTCGCCACCACTTACCGACAAGCGATCGCACTTCAGCAAACCGTCAAAACCCATTTAAACACAATTCGCCGCCAGCAAGCCCTCCCCACCATAGAACAATATCAGTGGATCGCTGCGGCTGCCGCTTTTGCTAACCCAGTCCCCGCCTTAGACCTTCTCGCCACCGCTGCCATTACCTCTCAGTTAGTGCTAGACTTAGGGAAAGTCTATGATTGCCAATTTTCCCTCGAACAAGCACAGCAACTCGCTAAAACTCTCGGTTCCCAAATGGTAAAATTAGGCTTGGTCGAGTTATCCACCAAAACCTTAACAACCCTCCTCAAAACTAACACCGTCACCTATGTGGCTGGGGGAGTTATTCAAGGTGTCACGGCGGCTTATCTAACTCGCATTGCTGGCTTGAGTTTAATTGAGTATTTCCAAACCTGCGAAACCGGAAACAACTTTTCCTTAAATATCGAGTCCTTCTCAAATACCCTCAAGTCCGTATTCCAAAATAACCAGCAGTTGTCAACATTACAGAGTTTTGTCCGACAGGCTACTAGCCATATTCTCCCAGCCAGGGAAGTTTCCCCAACTCCCCCTTTACCTGCGAAGTCCTAACAGGGGCGGCGGGTCGATTAAACCAAGTCCCAAAAGGGAAGTTAAGTCTACCCGCCAAAAACCGCCTACATATCGAAGCAATCAGGAGAGCGGAAGGTTAATCAAAACTTCCCTTCCAACCCACCCCCATTGTATCATGATTAACCCTCAACTGTCAACTCTTAACGCCGTCTGTGGTTGGACATAATCAGCGAGTTGAATAGAAACTGGCGAAGAATGCCAGATCTGATCGCAGTATTCTCGGATAGCGCGGTCAGAAGAGAATTTACCACAACGCGCCGTATTGACAATGGACATTTTCAACCAACGATCGCGATCGCACCAAGCCTGAGAAATGGTATCCTGACAGTCAATATAGGACTGGTAGTCAGCAAATAGCATATACTGGTCTTGGTGTAGCAGGGAATCAATCAGAGGCTGAAATAGGGTGCTGTCTTCATCAGCAAAATGACCCGACCCGATTAGATCGATAATCTCCTTGAGTTGAGAATTACCATAGTAATAATCCCAGGGATTATAACCCTCAGCCTTGCGCTGGTAAACCTCATCAGCACTCAAGCCAAACCGAAAGAAATTCTCTTCACCAACCTCTTGGCAGATCTCAATATTAGCACCATCCCAAGTCCCTATGGTCAAAGCGCCATTAAGGGAGAACTTCATGTTACCAGTACCAGAGACTTCCTTGCCAGCAGTAGAAATCTGTTCAGACACATCAGCCGCCGGATAGAGCATTTGGCTATTAGCAATATTATAGTCTGGAAGAAACACAACTTTCAGGCGATCGCCCACATCTGGATCATGGTTAATCACCTCAGCCACCGAGTGAATCAACTTAATCATTAATTTTGCCATAAAATACCCCGGAGCAGCCTTCCCGGCGAAAATAAACGTGCGAGGGGCAATATTTACAGTCGGGTCTTGCTTAATCCGATGATAAAGAGTAACAATGTGCAGGATATTCAAATGCTGGCGTTTGTATTCATGAATAGGTTTCACCTGAACATCAAACAGAGACTCTGGGTTAACCGTCACCCCCAAACGCTGTTGAATATGACCAGCCAGGGAACGTTTTAGATCTAGTTTAACCTGTCCCCAACGATAGCGAAAATCCCCGTCATGTGCGAAGCCTTCTAACTGGCGCAAATCATCTAAATGGGTAATCCAATGTTCCCCAATTTTTTCAGAAATCAACTTAGTCAGACCCGGGTTATTTTGCACCAACCAACGTCGTGGCGTTACCCCATTAGTTTTATTGCTGAACTTGTGGGGGAACAATTCATAAAAATCTCCCAGAATATCTTTAGTCAACAATTCCGTATGTAATTCGGTGACACCATTAATCGAATGACTCCCCAAACAAGCCAGGTTAGCCATTCTTACATAACGTTCTCCCGTTTCATCAATTAATGAAAGTCTGGCAATTTTATGACCATCACGACCATTACTATTACGGACTTCTTCTAAAAAGCGGCGGTTAATTTCATAGATAATTTCTAGGTGGCGAGGAAGCAGACGACCCCACCAACTTACCGGCCACTTTTCTAAAGTCTCTGGTAGTAAAGTATGGTTGGTGTAAGAGAAAGTTTTTTGAGTAATTTCCCAAGCATCATGCCACTCGATATCATGTTCATCCATTAACAACCGCATCAATTCTACTATAGCAATAGCCGGGTAAGTATCATTGAGTTGAATGGCAAATTTTTCCGGGAAGTTTTCCAGGTTTCCACCGGATTTTAGATGCCAGCGGATCATATCTTGTAAAGCACAGGACACCAAGAAAAATTGCTGTTCTAAACGCAGTTGTTTACCCGGTATGGGTTCATCATTAGGATAGAGAACTTTGGTGATATTTTCAGATAATACTTTTTGGTCAACTGCGCCGTAATAGTCTCCGAGATTAAATGCTTGGAAATTGAAAGACTCTGGCGCTTCGGCTTTCCACAGGCGCAAGGTATTTACAGTATTGACTTTGTAGCCACTAATAGGAGTGTCGTAGGGGATACCTTTAACTACTTGGTGAGGAACCCAAGTGGCGTGATAGTTGCCTTCTTCGTCCGTGTAGCCTTCCGTATAGCCACCAAATTTGACCTCCACTGCCGCCTCTGGGCGGACTATTTCCCAGGGGTTGCCTTTTTGTAGCCATTTATCAGTAATTTCTACCTGCCAACCATCCTGTATTTCCTGTTTAAACACCCCAAATTCATAGCGGATACCATAACCTATAGCTGGAATTTCCAGGGTAGATAGGGAGTCCATATAGCAGGCGGAAACACCACCATTACTCCCATTTCCTAGTCCGGGTTCTGATTCTTGTGCCACCAGTTGGGAAAAGTCTAAACCCGACTCTTCTACGGCTTGTCGCACTTGGTCATAAATTCCCAGATTAATTAGATGATTCACTAAGTGGGGACTTACTAGAAATTCTCCCGATAGGTAACAGACTACTCTGGTGTTATCTGATGGCTGAGTGAAGGTGCGAACTGTATTTAACCATTTGGTTAAAAGGCGATCGCGCACTGTATAAGCCAGGGCTAAATATAAGTCATTTAAGGTGGCAATTTCTGGGTATTTTCCTTGGATATAAAACAGGTTATCTGCTAAGGCACGCCGCAGGGTTTCAATACTTAATCCGGTGCGATCGTCTTCCCCTGTCACCTGTGAATCATTGAGGTTTTCTGATGAGGTTTCTGTCATGGCTTTTCACCCATTAAAGTAAGTGGTTATATCCAGGATATTCTGAGTCTTAAATGCTGCCCAATTTGCCAATTGTCAAATTGGGGATTTTATCCTGGTTCTGATTAGATGAATCCTGATTCAATCCGGGCTTTTTCAACAGGCAATTATCAGCTAATTATGAGCGTCTCGCCATTTTTTAATTGCTGCTACAACTTCGGGATGATTCTCAGAAGATGCCCAAATTAAAGCCGTCCAATTGTTGTTATCCTTAGCCCGAAAATTGGCACCCTTATTCAGTAACATCTCAACCATCTGTACATGACCCCTACCAGAGGCGGCCATCAATGCTGTTAAGCCAAAATCGGTCTGAGCATCAATTTCAGCCCCAGCTTGTAGTAAACTTTCAGCTATAGTTAAATGGCCCTGTGCCGCCGCCTCCATCAGCGGAGTCCAACCATCATTATCTCCGAGGTTAACATCAGCCCCGGCCTCTATCAGGTTTTGGGCGATCGCCTCTAGTCCCTGTCCCACTGCTGTCACCATGGCGGTTGTGCCATCATCACCCACAGCATTGATATCTTTTTCCGCTGCTATTAAAGCTGATAATTCCTCAAGATTGCCTGTTTTGATGGCTTTAATTAACTCGGTCATAGTCGCTTTACCCTTCTCGCCCTGATGTTATTATCTCATAACCTTACATTTTAGGAAACTACCAAAAAGCGACTTCTTAATTAATGTTTGATTGGGCTAAAACAATGGCTTATTGTATCATTCCAATTTACGCTATCATAGCACTACAATCATGCGATCGCAACCCCCAGACCAGACTGGGGACTGAGACATATGGCATAACAAGTCCGTAGTCCTACCATTTACCATGATTGATTGTCCATTAGACAAAGTAGCCATGAAATCAACTCTCAATCAACAGATTCAACAGTTTTATGATGCTTCCTCCGCCCTGTGGGAACAAATTTGGGGGGAACATATGCACCATGGCTATTATGGACCCGAAGGGAATCTGAAAACCGAAAGACGACAGGCGCAAATTGACCTAATCGAAGAATTACTAAAGTGGGGACTTGATCAGACAACCCCAACCCCTAAGATTTTAGACGTAGGTTGTGGCATTGGGGGGAGTAGTCTTTATTTAGCCGAAAAGTTTAACGCCAGAGTTACAGGCATCACTCTCAGCCCGGTACAAGCCCAAAGAGCAGGCGATCGCGCCGCCGAAGCTAGATTAAGTCAAAATGTGAATTTCCAGGTTGCCAACGCCCTAGCAATGCCCTTTGAGGACGAATCCTTTGACCTGGTGTGGTCTCTGGAAAGTGGCGAACATATGCCCAACAAAATCCAATTTTTGCAAGAATGCCACCGAGTCCTCAAACCCGGTGGCACGTTTTTAATGGCTACTTGGTGTCATCGTCCCCTAGGGGGAGACCCAGGACAACTCACAGACGCAGAACGTCACCACCTCGCCCAAATTTACCAAGTTTATGCCCTACCCTATGTGATCTCATTGCCAGAATATCAAGCGATCGCCACTCGGGTAGGGTTTAATAACATTGACACCGCCGACTGGTCAAAAGCAGTCGCCCCCTTCTGGGATATAGTCATTGATTCCGCCTTTGACCCCGCCGCCATTTTCGGTTTACTCATCAGCGGACCTTCAACCATCAGAGCCGCATTATCCCTAGGATTAATGAGTCAAGGATATGAACAGGGTTTAATTCGGTTTGGACTACTGCGGGGGACCAAATAATCTAGCCTTGACTAGACAATGTAAGGAGAGTTGATCGCCTCAGCGCGCCCAGTGGCTACCAGAGTTTGATAGAGAATTGCCGAAATTTCCGCACGGGTAATATCCCGCTGAGGAGCCAGGGTAGTCCGAGTTGGATAGTTGACAATAATCCTTCGCTCTGTAGCAGTAGCGATCGCATCTGTAGCATAACTAGGAATCTGAGCGCGATCGGTGTAACCATTCAAAGAATTAGGATTACCACCAGTCAACTTGAGACCATTAATCAATGATACCACCGCCTGAGCCCGGTTCAAATTCTCATTAGGTCGGAAAGTGCGATCGGGGAAACCCGCCAAAAATCCGGCCCGGTTCGCTTGTTCAATAGCCACTTTCCCCCAGAAATCAATAGCCACATCCCTAAATGCAGTCGCCTGCTGAATAGGAGCCATATTAAACGCCTTAGCCAGCAAAGCCGCGTGTTGGGCGCGAGTTAAATTCTCATTGGGTCGGAAAGTACCATCAGGAAACCCACTGATAATATTCATATCAGTCAAGCGCACAATAAATTCTCGCGCCCAATGTCCGGTAATATCACTAAAGCGATCGCTTCCCGGAGGTGGAGTCGGAGTCGGAGTCGGAGTCGGCGTGGGAGTCGGAGTCGGAGTCGGAGTCGGCGTGGGAGTCGGGGTAGGAGTCACATTAGCACTAAAATCAATATTTCCCTTCGTGTTAGTGGGGTTAATCTGATTTCCCACAGACACCAAAGTAAACTTCCCAGCATTCTGGACATCATACTTACCATTATTGCGGAAAATATTACCCCCTGCATCTTGAGGGCTACCCAAATCTGGAAAAGCATCTGCAATGACAGTCAAACCATCCTGAAGATTGTTCTCAATCAGATTTTTCCGCAACACAGGCTTAGAACTACCCGAAAGTACAAGACCAGTGCGGTTGTTAGAAATATGGTTGTCGCTAATCAGCGGAGCCGCAGAGGCTTGAACAGCGATCGCAAATCCAGTATCTTGTAGCTTGTTGCCGCGAATTTCTCCCTTAGCATTCCCCGCCAAAGCGATACCATTACCAGCATTTTTTTCAAAGTGGCTAGTCAAAATCTCAGGGATAGCAGTTCCCGTGACAAAAACCCCTTCCCGTTTAGAGTTAAAAAACCGGCAATTAGCCACCACACAATAAACCGACTCAATCCAAACAGCAGTGCCGCGAATTTCCTCATTAGTCACACTCACACCGCGCAGGGTCGAGTTATTTTCCATCACAATAGTTACATTTTGTCCCGCCGCACTAGGACTAGCAAATCGACCGCTTCCAGTAATTTGAGTGCCATTACCTTGGCTAGACTCATTACCGATCAACGTCACACCAGAGATCACATACAACGGGAAAGTTTCCCCTGTAGCCGCCGTATAATTTCCTGGAGCCACTTGTACCACAGTCCCCGCCGTCGCCTGTTGTAAGCCACGGGTGATAGTTTTGAACGGAGCAGAAGCCGTACCCGCCGCCGAATCATTACCTGTCGAGCCATTAACATGGATAGTAGTGGGTGAGGAAGTCGGAGCGCTAGTCGCTACCACATTGATATTACCCTGAACTCTGCCAGCATTGAGCAAATTACCAAAAGAGGCGATCGCCACAGAGCCAGCATGATTAATATCAAACCCGCCATTATTGCGAATCATATTACCACCCGATTCGCTGGCGCTACCCAAATCTGGAGCCGCATCATTAGTAATTACAATACCATCGCCAGTGTTGCGCTCAATCAAATTACGTCGCAAAATAGGGCGAGAGTTGCCAGCAATTAGGAGACCAGAGCGATTTTCAAAAAGCGTGTTATCACTAATGCGCGTCTGAACTTCACCCTTAACCGAGATACCATAGCCCGTATTTTGGAAGGAACTGTTGCGTACTTCCCCCTTAACATTACCCTCCAGCGAGAGGCCATAGCCTTCATTTTCCACAAAGGCATTACTGAGGATATTAGGAGCCCCTGAGCCTGTAGCGTAAATTCCCTCGCGGCGACAGCGGGTAAATGTGCAGTGTACAATATTAGGCGAGGTAGACTCGACCCAAACTCCCGTACCCCTCACTTGGTTATTAGTTACTGTCACCCCCCGCAGTTCAGCGTTGGTAGCCATCACGATAGTAACTTCTTGGCCGCCTGTACTAGGGCTACTATGGCGACCACTACCTTCAATCAAAATGCCGCTTCCGGTTCCTGATTCATTTCCCACCACAGTGACCCCGCTAGGAATCATAATTGGGAACTGTTCCCCAGTAGCGCTATTATAGGTTCCAGTTTCTAATTGAATGAAAGTTCCTGATTCAACTTTAGCGCAGGCTGCCGTCAGAGTTTTGTAGGGAGATGATTGGGTCCCGTCACCCTGATCGTTGCCAGTAGATGGATTAACGTAAACTGTTGCCATAATTCTATTGTTGTTGCTGTTGCCAATTCCTGCAATATTTTCGGTAGCTGTTAAACCGCCTAGTTGATGGCACTTGCCACCAGTAACGTGGCGGATTTAGCGGTAGTGGGGGTTCTGTCTGACCCACAATCGGGAAACCATCGCGCACCGACATCATTAATATAACAAAGACTCTCCCTAGTTATCCGGTTAATTTCATCTGAATTTCATCTTTGATAATGGAAATTTCCCCCATCAACTTAATTCCGCTGTGGTTCGTCTGTCTGTTAGCTTTTTATGTGGCTTGCACCCTCGGAGCCAATGATGTGGCTAACTCTATGGGGACTTCTGTAGGGTCAAAGGCGATTACTCTCCGACAAGCTATTATCATCGCTGGGGTTTTGGAATTTCTAGGGGCGGTATTATTCGGGGGTAGGGTTTCGGAAACCTTAGCCACTGGGGTAGTCAAGCCGGAAGAATTTATCCGATCGCCTCAATTGTTCCAATTGGGTATGATAGCGGTATTAGTCTCGACCGGGTTATGGTTACAGATTGCCACCCGTAAGGGTTTACCCGTCGCCTCTTCCCATGCTGTGGTCGGTGCTATTTCGGGATTTAGTGCTGTGGCTGTAGGGTGGACTGCTGTAGCCTGGAAAACTGTGGGTTTGATTTCTCTGGCTTGGTTAATTACCCCCCTCATTAGTGCGGCGATCGCCGCCTCACTCTACAGTCTAATTAAATATTGGATTCTGGAACATCCACACCCACAACAACAAATTCTCGAATGGACCCCCTGGCTCAGTTGTGCCATGATTGCAGTATTTGGCACGTTAGTAGTCCCAGAAATTAGTCAACCCCTCGCCCATTTGATTAAAAGTCAATGGGGTGTTAATTTTCCTACCCATGATTTGACTATTGCGATCGCTGGTCTAACTGTCGTTGGCCTTACCTGGTTTAGTTGGCAACCTACTTTTAGATCCGGTGATAGCAAGTCCTCCATTGAAAGACAACTCGCTCAGTTTCAGGTTTTCAGTGCTTGCTTTGTGGCTTTTGCTCATGGGTCTAATGATGTTGGTAACACTGTCGCACCCCTTGCCATTATTGTCTATATCCGACAAACCGCTTCTGTCCCCCTCGGAGAGTTTCATATCCCCCTATGGGTATTAGTTATTGGCGGCGCTGGTATTGCTACAGGTTTGGCGGTTTGGGGTCAAAAAGTCATCTCCACTGTCGGCGAAAATATTATCACTTTAGCCCCTAGTGCCGGATTTTCGGCTGAACTCGCCACCGCCACCACTGTACTAATTGCTTCTAACTTAGGGATACCTGTTTCTACCTCCCATGCGCTAGTTGGTGGTGTTGTCGGCGTGGGACTTGTTCAAGGCTGGAAGTCTATTAAATTTGGGACTGTAGGTAAGATCGCCTTGGCTTGGTTAATTACAGTCCCCACCGCTGCATTTTTGGCCGCTATAGGCTTTCTACTCCTGCGATATTTCATGGGGTAGCTTTAGCTATGGCGGCGATCGCCCCCCTAACCCCCCCTAAGACATAGTTATCAACATATTATCCCCCTCCCCCCATAGGGGATGTTAAACTATAGGGAAATAGCTCATTGGTTAGATCAGAGGATTAAGACGTGGTAACAACTCCTGAGAAAATTACAAGTCCTAGCACCCAATTAAGCGATCGCCCTAAATCAGATCGGGTAGCCGTTTTATTGATGGGTTATGGAGAAGTAGAAAGCTATGAAGACTTTGCCAATTATAATGAACAGGCTTTAAATCTGTTAACCGCCAAATTCGCCCCAGTTCCTACTTGGATTTATCCGCCTCTAGCTAAACTTTTGGCAATATTTGACCTCCATGAATGGAGTCATCAGCACGGCAATTTTATTTCCCCCCACAATGCAATTTTTGAGAAACAACGAGCCGGAATTGAAGCACATTTACAACAAAAATGGGGCGATCGCGTTCAAGTATTTAAAGCCTTTAATTTCTGTGCCCCCTTCCTACCAGAAACAGTTTTAAGCCAAATTAAAACCGAAGGATTTGACAAAATCCTGATTTATCCACTGTTGGTAGTTGATTCAATTTTTACCAGTGGTATCGCTGTAGAACAGGTTAATAATGCTCTGGCACAATTAGCCGATACTAGCAGCCATTGGGTTACAGGTCAGCGTTATATCCCATCTTTTTATAATGAGCCTGAATACATTAATTTAATGGCGGAATTAGTGCAGGCAAAAATTGACGAAGAATTGGCGATCGCACATTTGCCATCCCAAATAGGCATCGTATTAATGAATCATGGATGCCCCCATAAAGCCAAGGGTTTTACATCAGGAATTGATGAAAGTCAAGCCTTATATGAAAAAGTCCGGGAACAACTCATCAACCGTTATCCCTTAATTTCCGTAGGCTGGTTAAACCATGATACCCCCCTGATCGACTGGACTCAACCCAACGCGCAACTAGCCGCCCATAATCTGATAGAATTGGGAGCGACGGCTATTGTCTTCATGCCTATAGGGTTTGCTACCGAAAACCACGAAACCTTATTAGATGTAGAACACATTATCGAGGCATTGCGGCGGCGACATCCCCAGGTAAGGTATATTAAAATGGCTTGTGTCAATGACCATCCCCAATTCCTGGAGATGGCTGCTAATTGGGCTAATCCTCAGATTGAGGCATTATTAAGCCAAACAGCATTATCTATTAATCCTAGCCTGGCAGTACAATCAGATCCAGGTCATCATAGCCATAGCCATCATCATCATAGCCATAGCCATAGCCATGATCATGATCATCACCACCACTAAAACCTAGGGGCGGGTTCTCCAATTATCCCCCCTGTAAAATGGCGGGGATAGGCGATCGCGATCGCTACCCCACCACACAGGAAACAATACTCCTAATCAGAAAGTTGGATTTCCGCCCTGACCATGGGTTCCCCAATTACCCGGTTAAGGGTAAATCCGATTTTTTCGCAGATATGCTGCATCACCCGGTTATCAGTGAGGATTTCCGCCATAATACAAGTGAGTTTTTCCTGGCGACTAATATGCAGAAGTTGTTTAAGCAACTGCGTCCCTACCCCTTGACGTTGGAAAGCATCAGCCACCAATAGGGAAAATTCCGCTTCATTGCTACCATAGACCTTGCTGAGTCGTCCTAAGCCGATGATTTGTCGTTCTAGGCTTTCTGGATTGGTGTATTCTGCCACTAGAGCCATTTCGCGATCGTAATCGATAAAACAGAGTCGGGACATAGGTTCATGACCTGTCCGGGAACTAAGTTTCATCAGATGAGCATAGCGCAAATAAACGCTTTCCTCCGAAAGACTTTCATGGAATTTAACCGCCATAGGTTCATCTTCAGGACGGATAGGACGGATAGTAATAGGCATTCCCTGCTGAGAAACCCAATGGCTGACATATTGCTGAGGATAGGGTCGGATAGCTGGCTTAGATAATTGGTCTTCCGGCGTGTCTGGGTCATGGAGTACCACCCGCGCATCGAGGGCCACCAGTCGGTCTTCCGAAGCCACCAGAGGGTTAATATCAATTTCCTTAATCCAGGGTTGTTCGACCACGATATGGGAAAACCTGACCATAAGCTGTTCCAAGGCATCCATATCCACAGGAGGCCGTCCCCGCACTCCTAACAGGGCTTTATAGATTTTGGTCTGTTCCATCATCCGCCGCGCTAAAGTGGTGTTAAGGGGCGGTAGAGCCAGGGTACGGTCTTTAAATACTTCCACCAGTTGCCCACCCGTACCAAATAGCAACACTGGTCCGAATTGAGGGTCAAGGCTACTGCCAATAATTAATTCATAGCCATCTAATTTAAGCATTTCCTGAACCGTGACACCTTGGAAATGTTCAGGTCCGACCTTTTCCGCAACCGAAGAAGCGATCGCCTCATAAGCCGCCTGGACTTCTTCAGCGCTAGTTAAATTCAGTTTAACCCCACCCACATCAGTTTTGTGGGTAATAGTTTCCGACAACAATTTCAGCGCTACCGGATAGCCAATAGCTTCCGCCGCCGCCAAAGCCGCATCAACCGTAGAAGCCATGCGAGTATCAACCACAGGGATGCCATAAAGTGCGAGAAGTTCCTTAGACTCAAACTCAGTTAGCAAACTTCGTCCTTGGTGGCGAACCTTCTCAATCAGATGTTTAGCCGTTTCCAGCGTCGATAAATTATCCTCAGAAGCTGCGAAAGTCGGTGTTTCATACAAGCCACGCAAATTGTAGGTATAGCGCCACATATAGTTAAACATCCGCACCGCCGTATCAGGATAAGAGAAAGTGGCGATATTGGCTTGATTAAGAATCTTAGCCCCTGCTGCCACCTCTGCGCCACCCATCCAACTAGCCAAAATCGGTTTTTTGTGATCCTGCATTGCCAAAAACTTCAACTGTTCCGCCGTTTGAGTCGGGTCGGTCATAGCTTGGGGAGTCAAAATCACTAACAACCCATCCCCATTAGGGTCTTTAACTGCTATTTCAAAGGCTTTCGCGTAACGTTCCGGGTCTGCATCCCCTAAAATATCAATCGGGTTGCTGTGACTCCATTGGGGCGGTAAAACCTGGTTAAGGGCGTTAGTAGTTTCAGAGGATAGTTGTGCTAGGGTTCCCCCTTCAATCAGTAAAGTATCCGTAGTTAGCACTCCCGGTCCCCCTGCATTAGTTAAAATAGTTAGGCGAGGACCTTTCGGGCGCGGTTGTTTTCCCAGCAATTCCGACAGAGAGAATAAATGGGCGATATGATACACCCGCAAAACTCCACAGCGCCGAAAAGCGGCATCAAGGACATCATCACTCCCCGCTAAAGCCCCCGTATGGGAGGCTGCGGCTTTCGCTGCGGCTTCTGTGCGTCCGGCTTTGATGACAATAATCGGTTTAGTGAGGGCTACTTCCCGCGCTGCTGATAGGAATGACCGCGCATCTCCTATAGATTCCATATAGATGACAATGCTTTTGGTGTTGGGGTCATTACCGAGGTGATAAATTAGATCTCCCCAGCCCACATCTAACATTGATCCTACGGAGACGAAGGCACTAAAGCCCACATTTTCCTGAAAACTCCAGTCTAAAATGGAGGTACACAAAGCCCCACTTTGACTAATAAAGCCTACACTACCGGGAATTGCCATGGCACTCGCAAAAGTGGCATTGAGTCCGGTTAGGGGGTTCATTAGTCCCAAACAGTTAGGACCAATAATCCGCATCCGGCTTTGGCGGGCATATTCCAGGATTTGCTGTTCTAATTCGACTCCCTTGGGTCCGATTTCTTTGAACCCAGCCGAGAGAATAATTGCCCCTTTGACTCCGGCTTCCACGCATTGCCGCACTATATCCGGGACTGTGGGCGCAGGGGTGATAATAATTGCTAAATCTACTGTCTCTGGGACTTCCCCTATACTGGGATAGGCTTTGATTCCTAAAACATTGCTACGTTTGGGGTTTATGGGAAATACTGTACCACCGAAGGGGTTACGAATTAGGTTCCACAGGAGGGTTCGCCCTACACTGTTGGGTTTTTCGGTGGCACCTATGACGGCTACTGTTTTGGGTGCAAATATGGCATTGAGGGGTTGGTGGTCGTAGCGTAAAACGTCATGGGCTGGATCGGTGCTTATAGATCTGGTGGCTTGCATAAACCATGCCTCTCTGTTGATGGGAGTTTTGCTCTGGTTGGTTGGTGAGTAGATGTTACTATTATAGACCCGATTCATTCCATTAACTTCGATCTATTGATTTTTCCTCAGTTTGGTAACTTTCACTACTGAGTGAGTGTTGAGACACCTGGGGCTGATTGACCTCCGTTTTTGAGTGGCTGCTCAATTTTTTATCATTTTGGGGTTAATTGCCGGTTAAATTTTAGTAAAATTAGGATGGGTTATAACCGACTATCAATTCCCTATTCCCAACCCTGTCCTCCCTCGTCACAGCCGTCTCCTCTCTGTGATAGCAACCCAGAAAGGCGATCGCTTTTGAAGTTGTATTGCTCTTGATTAAATTTGCGGCAATATGCCAGTATTTGCTATGATTATAGATAGGTGATCTAGCGATATAATCGAGTGATTTTAGGGTCGATCGCCACACCATTCGTTGGCAGCGATCGCCTCTGCCATTTGGCTGGGATAAATTAGATCAAGGTTTTCCATTAAGGTAATAAATTCTTCTCTACTGCGTTGACTTAATCGAGGATTACACCTTTTTTCTTCACCAATGGTAGAAACCGTGCGACCCTGATAATCATGGGCAGGATAGACCCAAATATCATCCGATAGGGTAAATAACTTTTGTGTCACAGTATCATAAAGAGTTCCGGCATCTCCTGATTGTAGGTCAGTGCGTCCACAACCACGAATAAATAAAGCATCTCCGGTTAACAGATAACGATGGTTAATTAAATAAGCTAGATGACTATTAGTATGACCAGGAGTAGCGATCGCCTGAATATTTACACTTCCCAAATTGACAATATCACCATCATCTAACTGTCGATTTGCACCTTTGATTTGGTCATTTTTAGGAACTAAAATTTGACAACCTGTTAGCTTTTTCAATTGACCAGCACCAGTAATATGGTCAGCATGGAGATGAGTTTCTAAACAGTAACAAAGATTTAATCCCCAATCATTTATTAATTGTAAATCACGGTCTATTTTTGCCAACACTGTATCTACTAAAACGGCTTGTTTAGTCTCCAGGTCAGCAATTAAATAAGTATAAGTGTTTGACTGTTGATCAAATAACTGACGAAATAATAAATTTAATGCACTGCTATTGTTATGATTATATGTAGATAAAGGCGCTACAGGACGCACCCATAAAGGTAGATCATTTAATATAGTTGTTGCTAATAATTTTGCTTGTTCCCGGATTTCTCTGATAGCTGTAGTTTCCCATAGATCACCTTTCCGGGGAGGCCCAAGGGTATAAAGTAAACTAGAGCCTTGACCCTGGGCATCTAATATCGCCCCATTAGGTAAAGTATATAGTCCCAAACCCAAAGGGTTAGGACAGATTAATCCTTGGGTTCTTAAATTAGCAATTAAAGACTGTGTTGAGGTTCGATAATCTACTTGTATTCCCGTACAATTAATAAACTTTTTAACCTGTATATTTGAATGATAATTATCCTTATAAATATTTACAAGTATCCCACTATCTATTTCTGCACAATGGCTAATTCTTCCAGATTTAATAATGAGTTTTTTTGTGAGAATTAAATCTTCGATAATTTCGCAAATTTCTGAAGCCAATCGATGGCGATGAATATCCCAGTAACGGTTGACATGACGCAGAAATCTTTTCTGTTCAACGGCGGATAATTCTTGCCACAATTCTTGAGTTACAGGACGAAGCGAATCAATGACAGACTGCCAATTATAACCCAATTGTGTGGCTGTTTTAATCTCCGCACGAATAGACTTTAATAAGCCCCTAATCGTTTTGGGTGCTGTATTTTTGGTTAAAAAAGCTGGGTAGGGTTGGCTAGGCTGATGAGACAAAGGCATTAAACCATGACGAGAAACGGCATAAATTTTACCCTGGTGATGGCGATCGCGCAAAGACATCACCATATCCACCATTGTTAATCCTGTACCAATTAATAATACAGAATCATCAACCTCTAGCCCGGTTAAGGCATCCTTTGACCAAGCATTGTGTATATAGGATGGTTGTAGTGAAATATTGGTGGCATCAGGCTGAAACTTACCTAACGAAAGAGGAGGAGGACTTGCCCCATTACCAATCGCTAAAACTATTTTATCAGCGGCAAAATTATCTTGATTTTTGAGGCAAACAATTGCCCCCCTATTTTGAGGCTGTATCCCGACAACTTCATCAATGATCCGTTCGAGTTTGACATAAGTTGGGGCGGTGGCTTCGGCTTCTTGTAAAATCGACTGAATATATAGTCCATAAACTAGACGAGGAATAAAAAGACTCGGATCTGGTTCATTGGGCAGCCAATTTTTTAGGGTATGATAATTAAACTTGAGCCAACGGAGTAGATGACTTGAATCATCAGGAAAAGCACTCATTCCTGCTGCCGGAACATTGAGTAAATGACTATTGCTTGTGGTACTATACGCAACTCCTTTGCCAATATCGTTAGAATCTATTAGCTTTATTGTCAGAGGTCTTTGAGTATTTTTTAACAAGTGGACAGCCACCATTGTTCCACTAAATCCCGCGCCGACAATAGCCACGGTAAGAGAAGCATCTGAAATCATCCTGACCCCCCTGTTTAAAGCAAATTATTGTCTGATATCAACGCCGTGCGATCGGTTATAAAAACAATCCTATTTCGTTAAGATGGATTCCCGCTTTCGCGAGAATGACAGCGCTGTGTGGAGCGTCAAAAAATCCACGGACTTGATATAATTTAAGCAGCTTCAAAAAAAACCGGAGAAAAGAAACCAGGTTTCTATCAAAAAAATTGACTAATCAAGAAACCTGGGATCTTTGCTAATTAGCCTAATTGTTTTTGTCGGATTCGTTCCAAAGCATGAACCAGCGCATCTACCTCAGATTTAGTATTATAAAAAGCCAAGGACGGACGCACAGTTGCCTCTAAACCAAACCGTCGCAAAATTGGTTGGGCGCAATGATGACCCGCACGCACGGCGATGCCTTCTTGGTTAAGTGCTTGTCCTACAGCTTCGGCAGAGAAACCATCCAAAACAAAGGAAAGGACAGCAGCTTTTTCTGGGGCAGTACCAATTAAATGCAGACCGGGAATAGTATTTAAACCCGTGGTCGCATATTCGAGCAATTCATGCTCATAACGGGCAATATTTGCTAAACCAATCTGTTGAACATAATCAAGGGCTGTGGCTAATCCCACCGCATCAGCAATATTTCCCGTCCCCGCTTCAAATCGGGCTGGACTATTTTGATAAACAGTGCGCTCGAAAGTGACATCAACAATCATATTGCCGCCACCCTGCCAGGGGGGACTGGCGTTTAATAGGTCTTCTTGACCATAAACCACCCCAATGCCAGTGGGTCCGAAGATTTTATGACCGGAAAAAACAAACCAGTCGCAACCGAGTTGTTGCACATCAACAGGAATATGAGACACGGACTGAGCGCCATCTAATAACACTTTGGCACCAACTTGGTGAGCCAGGGCAATCATTTTTGCCGCCGGAGTAATGGTTCCCAAAGCATTAGAAACTTGGGAAAAAGCTACCAATTTTGTCCGAGGATTGAGCAGTTGTTGATACTCTTCCAACAAAATTTGTCCGCGATCGTCTACGGGGGCAATCCGCAACTTTGCTCCGGTCCGAGTTGCTAACTGTTGCCAAGGCACAATATTAGCATGGTGTTCTAAATGAGTTAGAACAATCTCATCCCCAGCTTTGATGTTTTGTTCTCCCCAACTTTTCGCCACTAAGTTTATGGCTTCTGTGGTTCCTCGTACAAAGATGATTTCGTTGACGGAGGAGGCATTGATAAAATGACGAACTGTCTCTCTGGCGGCTTCGTAGGCATCTGTTGACCGGGCTGCTAATTCATGGGCGGCGCGGTGAATGTTGGAGTTTTCATGGGAGTAATAATGAACTAGGCGATCGATGACGGCTTGAGGTTTTTGAGTCGTTGCCGCATTATCAAACCAGATCAGGGGTTTGCCGTTAACTTTTTCTTGCAAAATGGGAAAATCACGGCGGATGGTTTCGACATCGAAAATATCCTGTTTTGTCACCGCCGCCAGAGGCACAAAAAATGGGTCAATCGGTGCATTTTGCCTGTAATTCTGTGGGGAATAATCCTCAACAGTTTTAGGGATGCTTTGATCTGGTTTTTGTCTTTCTACCCTTTGACTTAAATGTTCTAAAAAATAGAAGTTGGGGGTGACAGTTGGGATAGATGGTGTGGGAACCGATGCTAAGGATAGATTCGGAACTGTAGGAGTTGCGGGAGTCGCGATCGCCTGGGGAATTTCTTTGGGAATATGGGATGCACCGGCTCCTACTTCCGCTACGGAATGGGGGGGGTGGGGCAGATCAACACCGGGATCGCTAAAATAGAATTGCGGCTCCCCAACAGGTAAGTGAGGTGTGGATACTGGCAGTGATTTCCCATCGAGATTTTGTTGATGAATATTGGAGCCCGGACTACTAATATCCTGAGCCGATTGAGGGATATTTAGGGAGTCGGGTAATGGCACATCAATGCCGCTGCGCTTCACTTCTTGAATAAAAGCATTCGCCAGTTGATCGAAGGTGTCCGCTTTAAATAAGGGGTTGATGCCATCTCCCCCCAAATCAGTGACAGAGGGACTAGGGTTGGGTTTCGCCTGCCCTTCTGTCAGGGAATTTTCCGGGTAAAGTTTGGGGGTAGTCATTAGTAGGTGTGGTACTGGTTGACATCAACGTTCTGAAGAACGGCAGCCGCATCGTCGGTCAGGACGGCTAAAGAGCAGTACAGGGAGACGAGATAAGAGGCGATCGCTTTGCGGCTAATTCCCATAAAGCGCACGGACAGTCCGGGTCCCTGTTGACCGGGCAAATTCGGTTGATACAAGCCAACTACCCCTTGACGACTGTCGCCGACCCGCAGCAGTAAAATATTGGTTTTGCCCTCATTATTCACCGCGAGTTTATCGGAAGGAATTAAGGGCACTCCGCGCCAGGTGATGAATTGAGAACCAAATAAAGAAACGGTAGCAGGGGGAACGCCACGGCGGGTGGCTTCGCGACCAAAGGCAGCGATAGCTTTAGGATGAGCCAGGAAAAAGGCGGGTTCTTTCCAAACTTTCGCCAATAACTCATCAAGATCGTCTGGAGTAGGAGCCAGACCTCGGGGCTGTACTTTTTGACTGTCAACAATGTTATTGAGCAACCCGTATTCAGGATTATTAATCAGTTCACTTTCTTGACGTTCTTTCAAAATTTCAATCGTCAAGCGCAACTGTTCATGAATCTGATCGTGGGGACTGCTATAAAGATCAGAAACACGAGTGTGAACATCCACAACCGTATTAACAGCGCTGAGAAAATATTCTCGCGGCTGTTCTTGATAATCCACAAAGGTTTCAGGTAACTCTCGCTCATCTCGTTCTGAGCAAGCCACTTCGACTTGAGAAGGATTTTTGACTTTGTTGAGACGATAGATCCCGGCTTCAACAGGTGTCCAGTGCAGCAGACGCACAAACCAACGGGGACTAATTGTGTCTAATTGAGGAACGGTTTTTGTGGCATTAGCCAACTGACGCGCTGCCACATCATTAACCGCTAATTGCAGTTCAGGGTTATTGGTGCTAGTCATCGATTGTAACTCCGATTTATTCAAGGAATGAGGTTAAAATCTATCGCTAAAATCACTGTCGCTTATTTTCCATAAACTGGGTTTATGCTGTCTTCGGATCTAAATAAAAACCTGAAGATTTCGCTCTTCTTTGGGCAGTGATTTATCAGCGGGTTGATAGGCGGGGATATCTTATTCCCTCTTTATAGCTATATGATCTGGCTGGGAATTAGAGAGGCAAGTTAAATGCCTGCCCCTGCATCAAAAATTTCCTCCCGTACTTGAGCTTGGGAGACAAAAGCTCCGGCTGGTACACTACGGGTTAACCAAACATTGCCGCCTATAGTTGATCCTTGACCTATGGTGCAAGGGCCGAGAATTGTTGCCCCGGAATAAATCACTACATCGTCTTCGATAATTGGATGACGGGGATTGCCTTTGATTAAACTGCCAGATTCGTCGCGAGGAAAACTTTTTGCTCCCAAGGTAACGGCTTGGTAAATCCTGACGCGATCTCCAATTATAGTCGTTTCACCAATTACTACTCCTGTACCGTGATCGATAAAGAAACTATTGCCAATAGTAGCCCCAGGATGAATATCTATTCCCGTTTCTGAATGACCTATTTCAGCAATAATTCTAGCTAATAAAGGCGATTCAAGCCGATACAAAGCATGAGCAATTCGATGATAAGTAATTGCCGTAATCCCCGGATAGCAAAACAGCACTTCGTCTAAATCTTTCGCGGCTGGATCGCCATTATAAGCGGCAACAACATCAGTTTCTAGCAGGTTTTTGATTTCAGGTAGTTGCTCGGCAAAAGCCTGCACTATTGACCTAGCTTTTTCCCGAATTTTAGATTCTTGTACCTGATTTTCTGAAGCAATCAACGACTGCTCTCGTTGGATTTGATGTTCGAGTAATTGCAGAGATTCATTAAGGGTATGACCTATAAAATAATGGGTAGAAGTTTCTCGGAGATCGGGATTGCCAAAGTGGAAAGGAAATAAAGCCCCCCTGAGTTTATCCACCATCTTAAATAAGATTTTACGGGATGGCAATGGGACATAATTTCGCTCTTGTGAACAACTCCTAAAAGCCTGCTTGCGAGGCTGGGATAAAGCTGTAATCACAGACTCAATATCCCATGGGGTTTTGCTAACGGGGCTATAAGTTAGGGCAATATAGCTATCATTGGTCATGGTTTACTATCAGCTAATACCGGGGAAATATTGGGATATCTAAGGCACAATTAAACGGCTAAACCTTGCTCGTTAAATACTCCTTGAAAAAGAATAGAGCTGAGATAACGTTCACCAGAGTCTGGCAAAATAACCACAATATTTTTGTCCTTATTTTCTGGTCTATGGGCTAGTCTGACTGCCACTGCTGTCGCGGCTCCGCAGGAAATACCTGATAAAATTCCTTCTTCTCTGGCTAACCGTTGAGCGTAGAAAATTGCTTCTTCATTTGTGACAGTTTCTACGGCATCAACTATTGATAAATCCAGCACTTCTGGGACAAAGCCTGCACCAATGCCCTGGATTTTATGGGGGCCTGATTTCACGGGATCTCCGGCAATGGTTTGGGATATAACTGGACTGGCTTCGGGTTCTACTGCCACTGATAATATGGCTTTACCTTGAGTGTGTTTAATATATCGGGATACTCCGGTAATTGTTCCGCCTGTACCCACTCCTGAAACCAAAATATCGATCGCTCCTTCGGTTTCTTCCCAGATTTCTGGCCCGGTGGTCTGCTCATGGATATGGGGATTTGCTGGGTTACGAAACTGTTGCAATAAAACATAGCGATCGGGATTAGAAGTTGCAATTTCCTCAGCTTTTGCTACTGCGCCTACCATGCCTTTTGAGCCTTCGGTTAAAATTAGATTTGCTCCATAAGCCCGCAACAGTTTCCGTCGTTCCAAACTCATCGTTTCAGGCATGGTTAAAGTGAGGGGAATGCCTTTGGCAGCAGCTACAAAGGCTAAGGCAATTCCTGTATTACCACTGGTGGGTTCAACTATTTCTTTACCGGGTCCTAATAAGCCTCGTTGTTCTGCATCCCAAATCATCGCCGCACCAATACGGCATTTAACCGAATAGGCTGGATTACGACCTTCAATTTTAGCCAGAACAGTCGCGCTACTATCACCAACCACGCGATTTAAACGGACTAGGGGAGTCCTACCGATGGCGAGACTGTTATCTGAAAACCATTTTACCATATTTAAGACTCCTGGTTATGTATTTCGGGACTGATGTTGTGCCCGGTCTAATAGGGCGACAACTTGCTTTTCAATCCGTAACTATAATATACATGAACTCAAAAACATTTGCAATACATTTATAATTTTTTTTGATTTTAGAGGCAATCGCTTGTGTAACTGCTAGATTCTTTGCTATCAAAGGGTTTCAGCTACTCGCTGCCGAGGGGAGTCAACTTCTGCTCAGGAAAAAATCTCCCTCTCCGAGAATTGGGAGGGGAGGTAGTATCAAAAACTCTTCTTCTTGAAATAAAGTGCTTAGATCAAATCTTCAACCCAACTTGAGGTTATACCCATCAAATTTGATAGTACCAAGTGCTGTACTCATCGTTGAGGATAATTCTACTAGAATTTCTATAAATTAATCCTTCCGATTCAAATTGTTTGAGTAAACGAGTAATTGTGACTCGAGTCAATCCGCATAATTCGGCTAAATCTTGATGTGTCAACCTCACATCAATTAAATATCCCTCACTGGTACGATTACCAAAACGCTGAGATAACCAGTTGAGAACATTCAGCAAAATAAACCAAGCGCTGTGATTGGCACGAGCCATCAGTAAAGTCTCGGTATTTTGCCAGTAGTTGAAAATCAATTCAGAGGAAGGTTGCCAATAACTTGTGGGAATTGCTATCACTTTAACTGGGGTTAATGCTTCTATAATATAGGGTGAAGTTCGCGATAAAGGTTTACCCACAATATCATCAACTAACCAAATTCCGGTGCAGACAACTGTATTGTCTTCTGTATAAGCTATACTTCGGACAACTCCTTTTTTAATTAACCAAAAAAACTGACTTTCTTCAGGTAGCAAATCTCGCCGATTAAAAGACCTACTAGCAGCATTTTGTGGAATTTGGCTGATTTCTTGTTGGCTAATTCGGTGTGTTAAATCGCTCATGTTGATGGTCTATCAAGAGATAATGAAAATAATTCTGGGCTATTGAGATTAATCCTAAATATCAGTGATATTTAAGATTCCATAAACTAGGATTATCGCTAGTACCAATAAAGCGGAGCTGAAAACCACAATCCACCCTCCGGTTGGTTCATAGGTTTGACCATCAATTTTTTGTCGTACTAAAAAGTATTGATGTGTAGACATCACGATAGTTAATATTCCTAAACATAAGGACCCTAAACTCAGGAACAAAATCTGATTATTTTTAGCAGAAATATCTGGGAGAAGATAACATAGACGAGCTATCAGAAGTCCAATGCCGACTAATCCTAGAGAGGTTCGCACCCAAGCTAGATAGGTGCGCTCATTGGCGAGATGATCCCGGACTCGAGAAGAATTTAAGACCGTGCTTTTTATCTCCTGAGAATGATGAGTTGATTGACGACTAACTAACAGCTTGAAGTGCTTCATCAAAGGCAACAACTTTATCTGAGAAAATGTAGACTTTTTTCTGGATATCCACACCTAGAATATCCCATTCATCCCGGGTTAATTGAGCATTAATCTGAGTGCCATCCCTTAAAGATAGGGCTACCTGTACATCCCATCCTTTATAGACTATCCGTTGAATTACTGCGGGGATAGTTTTATGATTAGCTATATGACTAATGCGGATATCGTGCGGGCGGACAAACACGGGAGAAGGACTATTCAGACTGTTTTCTGGAAGGATATTAACTGGGCCAATGAAACCCATGACAAAGGGAGTTGAAGGGCGATCGTAAATCTCTTGGGGAGTGCCGACCTGTTCAATTCTACCCTGATTCATGACTACAATTTCATCGGCAATTTCCATGGCTTCTTCCCGGTCATGGGTGACAATTAAGGTGGTGACATGAACTTCATCATGGAGGCGGCGCAACCAAGACCTTAAATCTTGCCGCACATTGGCATCTAAAGCGCCAAAGGGTTCATCTAATAATAGCACTTTGGGTTCTACTGCTAAAGCACGGGCGAGGGCTATGCGCTGGCGCTGTCCGCCGGATAGTTGCACGGGATAGCGATCGCCTAATCCTTCTAATTTGATTAAATCCAATAATTCGGCAACTCGCTGGCGAATATAAGGCTTAGGACGGCGGGCAATTTCCATCGGAAAAGCGATATTTTGGCGCACGGTCATGTGTTTAAATAGGGCATAATGTTGAAACACAAACCCTACTTGTCTATCTTGTACTTGGGCATTCGTAACATCACCATTTTCTAAATAAATCCGCCCATAGTCGGGTTCTTCTAATCCGGCGATCGCTCTAAGTAAAGTAGATTTACCGGAACCAGACGGCCCCAACAGAGCCACCAGCGACCCGGTTTTAACTGTTAAATTTATGTTGTCTAAAGCTACAAAATTGCCAAAGCGTTTTACCAGGTTTTCTACTTGAATAGTCATGGCTAAAATTCGGTTAATAATTGACAGTTGATAATTTGACCTTAGCGCAGAGGCCACCAAGATACTTTGTCACGGGTAGCGCTGTAGACTTCTTTGAGTCCTTCGGGGTCGCACACTCTCACAATATCGTCGGAGGAATCGTCATTTTGAGGGGGTAGTAAAAGCCCTTGTTTACGCATCCCTTTTAAGACTTGTTCAACGGTGCGGTGGTTAAGTTGGGCGACGTGGGCGATGATATCAATGGGTAGGTCAAAAACATAAATACCATCGGCTTGGGGTTGATTCAAAAGCGATCGCTCTTGGTAGATGAGTCCCCTTAATAATGCCGCCACCGCTTGGGGGGGATGGGTACTACAGTTAAGTAGGTGATATTGGAATTTTTCCCGCAGTTCAAATAAATAATCGTAGCGATCGCGGAATGTTTCATTCTCAGCGTGGAGGGTTTTAATAATGTCCAGGTCAATCTCGATCGCATCAGTGGTTTTGTAAGCCTCCACCAAACTCGGAAAAGACCGCGACACTCTCCCATAGCCTAAAGCCAGATTTCGCATCCCAAAACAACTACCCGGATAGGTGATAGCAATGATTCGGTCTAAGGGCGCACTCCGCAGGATTACCGGACCACCATTGCTGACCACATAAAGGGATGCGATCGACGTATCAGGACGGAAGGCCGTATACACCGAACGACCCGAGTACAGTTTTTGGGGCGTGACTTCTCCGGTGGCTAGTACCTCCGACAGTTCAGCCACATCTAAACCCCGAAACAGATAGTTGTTTTGACTCAGTTCTTCCGCAATCTCCTTGATTGCCCCTGGTTCTGCTGGCTTGGCCATTGCCACTTAGTTGTTCTCCACTTTCATAATACCCCACCTGTATTTATTTTGCAAGTGTATCGCAAAACATTTATATTTCATTTATACTTGACATATAATTAAAATGTGCTACGATGGCAATCAAAGCCCAATCAGGCTCCCATCTGGGAACCTCAGATTAAGGATGTACAGGTATGAAAGCCAACCTCTCAAGCCGATATCTCAATTCCCAGCCTTGGCGACAGCGCCTTTCCCTGTTTATGGTGGGAATTAGCGCCAGTGGGGTGATGGCTGGCTGTGGCACTGGGGATACAGCCGGCGATTCCGTAGAATTGACCCTAGTCTCCTACGCCGTCACCCAAGCCGCCTACGAACAAATCATTCCCCAATTCGCCGAGGAGTGGAAAGCCCAACATGGTCAAGATGTCCGTATTCGCCAAAGTTATGGGGGTTCCGGTTCCCAAGCTAGGGCGGTAATTGATGGTTTAGAGGCTGATATCGTAGCCCTCGCCTTAGCCCTGGATACCCAAGCCATTCAGGAAGCCGGACTAATTGAACCGGGATGGGAAAATGAAGCGCCCAATAATGCGATCGTCCACCGTTCTGTCGCCGCCATTATTACCCGCCCTGGGAACCCCAAAAATATCCAAGACTGGCAAGACCTAGCCCGCGATGATATTCAAACCATCACCGCCAACCCTAAAACCTCCGGGGGGGCTCGTTGGAATTTCCTTGTCCTGTGGGGAGCTAAAACCGAAACAGGTCAAACCGAAGCCCAAGCCCTCGACTTTGTGCAACAGGTTTTTAGAAACGTTCCCGTTTTGCCAAGAAATGCCCGAGAAGCTACCGAAGTTTTCTATCGACAAGGACAAGGGGATGCCTTAATTAACTATGAAAATGAAGTGCTACTGGCTCAACAGCAAGGTCAAACTTTGCCCTATGTAGTTCCCCAGACTAATATTTCTATTGATAATCCCATTGCCGTTGTTGATGCCACTGTAGACAGACGCGGAACCCGCGAAGTTGCGGAAGCCTTTGTACAGTTTCTATATACTCCCCAAGCCCAAAGAGCATTTGCTCAGGCTGGTTTTCGTCCCGTAGACCCCACAATTGAGGCGGAATTTAGCGATCGCTTTATTCCTATCTCCAATCTATTTACAGTAGAAGATTTAGGGGGATGGGATGCCGTCCAAAACCAATTTTTTGCTGACGGTGCTATGTTCGATGAAATCCAAGCCCAAGTCGGTCGCTAGTTTCAATTCTCACAGGCTTTAATCAGGTTGCCCAGCCATTTTAATTGTTCTCCAACTTCCTTTAATTGGCGCAACCCATCATGGTCACAACTTTATCAATATCTCTATCATCATTCACCCGGTTTTTACCAAAAATTCCCTGGTATTGGTGGGGAATAGGTGGTTATCTCAGCATCATGCTGTTACTGCCCATTCTTGCCCTAATTTCATTTACCGCCAATCTTACTTGGGCAGAAATATGGCGAATTACTACCCATCCCGTCGCTTTATCTGCCTACAGAGTTACATTTTTTACCGCTATTTATGCCACCTCTATTAATGGTATAGCCGGAGTCGCAGTCGCCTGGGTTTTAGTGCGCTATCGTTTCCCCGGAAAAGAAATAATTGATGGTGCCATAGATTTACCTTTTGCCCTACCCACAGCCGTTGCGGGACTCACCCTTGCTACCGTATACGCTGAAAATGGATGGCTCGGAAGTTTATTAGCTCCCCTGGGTATTAAAATTGCTTTTACCCGTCTAGGGGTCGGTTTAGCCATGGTGTTTATTTCTCTTCCTTTTGTCGTCCGAACTGTCCAACCCGTCCTTCAGGAATTGGAACCCGAACTCGAAGAAGTCGCTTGGTGCATGGGTGCTTCCCGTTGGCAAACCTTTCGCCGAGTTATATTACCTCCCTTAATTCCCGCTATTTTAACCGGGGTCGCTTTGGGATTTTCGCGGGCTGTCGGAGAGTATGGTTCTATTGTCATTATCGCTGGTAATATACCCTTTCAGGATTTGATTGCTCCCGTGCTGATTTTCCAACGTCTCGAACAGTTTGACTATGCCGGGGCTGCCGTTATTGGTACCGTTATGTTACTGGTTTCTTTAGGATCCTTATTAATCATCAACTGTCTGCAAAGTTGGGGTAATCGCATTAACCAAAGACCGTAAAATTTCTCGATAATAATTCATTTTAATAAGGATGATATATGAACCCTAAAAATATCGGATATTTGCATCCCAAAAAATTAATCCAACCCGCCCAAAACTCTCAAACCCAGGTGAGCAATTTTGAGGTGGCTTTAGTGGTCGCTGTTATTCTGTTTGTGGGGTTAGTCTTATTTGTACCTGCTGCTAATATTTTTGTGGGTGCATTTAGAAACGGCTGGAGTGGTTTTTCCCGTGCTGTGACCTCACCGGAATTTCTGCACGCTGCCAAATTAAGCCTCATGATTGATGCTATTGTAGTACCAGTTAGTGTGATATTTGGAATTGTGACCGCTTTGGCGATCGCTCGTCATCAATTCCCCGGAAGAACACTATTATTAAGTATCATAGACCTCCCCTTTTCTATTTCCCCCGTAGTAGTCGGATTAATGCTAGTATTACTCTACGGACGACAGGGTTGGTTTGGTCCTGCCTTAGAGTCTGCTAATATCAGAATATTATTTGCCTTCCCCGGTATGGTTTTAGCCAGCGCTTTTGTCTGTATGCCTTTTGTCGCGCGGGAAGTTCTCCCAGCCTTAGAAGAAATTGGCACAGAACAAGAAGAAGCCGCTAAAACTATGGGAGCCAATGATTGGCAAACCTTCTGGCGAGTGACTTTACCTTCTATTCGCTGGAGTTTATTATATGGCATTCTTCTCACTAATGCCAGGTCTATGGGAGAGTTTGGCGCGGTGGCGGTAGTTTCGGGAAATATTATCGGCAAAACTCAGACTTTGCCCCTATTTGTCGAGGAAATGCACGTTCAATATCAGACTACTGCATCCTATTCGGCGGCCGTAGTTTTGGGAAGTTTGTCCTTCGTAACTTTGGTATTCAAAAAACTGTTGGAGGCGAAAAAGACCAAGTGAGGAAATTCGAGGTGCGATCGCTTGGTTTCGGGGGCGGGTTGATCAGGTTAACTGCTGCTAAGTCTAATTAACTCCAGAACCCGCCCCTACAGGAACCCACCTCACTGGTTTCTGGGGCGGGTTGATCAGCTTGACTGCTGCTAAGTCTAATTAACTCCAGCGATCGCTTGGTTTCGGGGGCGGGTTGATCAGCTTGACTGCTGCTAAGTCTAATTAACTCCAGAACCCGCCCCTACAGGAACCCACCTCACTGGTTTCTGGGGCGGGTTGATCAGCTTGACTGCTGCTAAGTCTAATTAACTCCAGCGATCGCTTGGTTTCGGCGGCGGGTTGATCAGCTTGACTGCTGCTAAGTCTAATTAACTCCAGCGATCGCTTGGTTTCTGGGGCGGGTTGATCAGCTTGACTGCTGCTAAGTCTAATTAACTCCAGCGATCGCTTGGTTTCGGGGGCGGGTTGATCAGCTTGACTGCTGCTAAGTCTAATTAACTCCAGAACCCGCCCCTACAGGAACCCACCTCACTGGTTTCGGGGGCGGGTTGATCAGCTTGACTGCTGCTAAGTCTAATTAACTCCAGCGATCGCTTGGTTTCGGGGGCGGGTTGATCAGGTTAACTGGTGACAAGTCTAATTAACTCCAGAACCCGCCCCTACAGGAACCCACCTCACTGGTTTCGGGGGCGGGTTGATCAGCTTGACTGCTGCTAAGTCTAATTAACTCCAGCGATCGCTTGGTTTCGGGGGCGGGTTGATCAGCTTGACTGCTGCTAAGTCTAATTAACTCCAGCGATCGCTTGGTTTCGGGGGCGGGTTGATCAGCTTGACTGCTGCTAAGTCTAATTAACTCCAGCGATCGCTTGGTTTCTGGGGCGGGTTGATCAGCTTGACTGCTGCTAAGTCTAATTAACTCCAGCGATCGCTTGGTTTCGGCGGCGGGTTGATCAGCTTGACTGCTGCTAAGTCTAATTAACTCCAGAACCCGCCCCTACAGGAACCCACCTCACTGGTTTCTGGGGCGGGTTGATCAGCTTGACTGCTGCTAAGTCTAATTAACTCCAGCGATCGCTTGGTTTCTGGGGCGGGTTGATCAGGTTAACTGGTGACAAGTCTAATTAACTCCAGAACCCGCCCCTACAGGAACCCACCTCACTGGTTTCGGGGGCGGGTTGATCAGCTTGACTGCTGCTAAGTCTAATTAACTCCAGCGATCGCTTGGTTTCGGGGGCGGGTTGATCAGCTTGACTGCTGCTAAGTCTAATTAACTCCAGCGATCGCTTGGTTTCGGGGGCGGGTTGATCAGCTTGACTGCTGCTAAGTCTAATTAACTCCAGAACCCGCCCCTACAGGAACCCACCTCACTGGTTTCGGGGGCGGGTTGATCAGGTTAACTGCTGCTAAGTCTAATTAACTCCAGAACCCGCCCCTACAGGAACCCACCTCACTGGTTTCGGGGGCGGGTTGATCAGCTTGACTGCTGCTAAGTCTAATTAACTCCAGAACCCGCCCCTACAGGAACCCACCTCACTGGTTTCGGGGGCGGGTTGATCAGCTTGACTGCTGCTAAGTCTAATTAACTCCAGCGATCGCTTGGTTTCTGGGGCGGGTTGATCAGGTTAACTGGTGACAAGTCTAATTAACTCCAGAACCCGCCCCTACAATTATCAATTATTAATTATCAATTATTAATTACACGGAATAATTGCCGCCGTCACTCCTGGCCGCTGTATCTATCTGCGGGTAGAAGCCAAAATCCCACCCAAAAAGTTATCATATTATAGGTTTTTAGCTATTAGCTCACATATTCAGCTAACAGCAATTATGCCCCTGTTGAAAATCTGGATCAATCCTATTACTACTCAATCTTTATGAATGCCTTAGTCCAAGAAATTCAGTCTAGCCTATTAAGTTTAGTAGGTTCAGCTATCCAAGTAATTCCAGCCTTAATTTTTGCAATAATCGTATTGTTAATGACTCGGTTTTTATCCAAGTTTGTCCGACAATTTTTACAATCCACAGCACCGAGATTTGTCCGCAGTAAATCTTTACAAGTTCTTCTCATTCACACAGGTTATGTATTAACTTGGGTGGGAGGCGTAATTATCGCCTGTGTAATTGCCTTTCCTGACCTGCGTTTAGGCGATATTATAGGTTTATTAGGACTTAGTTCTGTAGCCATTGGTTTTGCTTTTCAGGATATCTTTAAAAATTTCTTAGCCGGGATTTTATTACTGTTACAAGAACCTTTCCAAATTGGTGATCAGATAGTCGTAGATGATTATGAAGGGACTATCGAAAATATTTCTATTCGGTCTACCCAAATGCTAACTTATCATGGGGAAAGGGTCGTAATTCCTAACTCCATACTGTTTACCAGTCCCGTACAGGTCAAGACAGCCGAAAGTCATCGTCGCACTGATTTAGCCATTGGAGTAGACTATAATACCCCCTTACCAATGGCTGTAGAAACTCTATTAAACGCCACCAAAACCGTCGAGGGTGTTTTGTCCGAACCAGAAGTAGAAGTCGATGTAGTGGGTTTTGGAGACAGTTCTATTGACCTCATGATTCGCTATTGGACTTTCCCAGAACGGAAACAGGTGCGACGGGTGACAACCCAGGTTATGATAGCACTTAAACAGGCTTGTGATGAAGCTGATATTAATATCCCCTATCCTATCCGCACGTTGTATTTCTTTAATCAGGAACGCTATAACGACCATTACCCAGCGGCGGCTAATTCTCAGACTAATTAAGGGTAAAACTTGCAGTGCTGACCCCCACGGTTTTAAAATATTCCTGAATTGGGGGTTCCAGTTTCAAAACCGAGACAGAATTTTCGATTTTAGTTTCAATTAAACTGCGTCTTCTCAGAGATTGTAGTGCTTTTAAATAGTCACATTCCGACAGATTTTCTGCTAGTTTCCGAGAAATTTCAGTGAGACCGTTTTGATTAGCCAAGCCCAGCATAACTAAGTCGATCGCCTTCTTCTTCCCAAAATGCGATCGCCTAACTAGAAACTGGGTTTCTTTGAGTCACCGGGAATGCGATCGCTCTTTTATTCAAACCAGTTTTCCACTGCCAGATCTAAAAAATTTCGATAATCTGATACATTGTTGGTCACCACAATTAAATTGTTGACTTTCGCCACAGCAGCAATTTGACCGTCCGGGAAAGAAGGTGTCTTTCCAATACTCGTCAATCTGGCTCTTTCAATTCCGTGCCAAGTTGCCGCCTCCACATCATAAGGCAGAATTGGAATAGTCGGACGAACGATCTGATTCAAATACCTTTCTAAAAATCTCCGTCTCTGAGAATCCGGAAGGCGCGAACATCCAAAAAGAAGTTCCTGCCACACAGTCGTTGATGTGGCTACTTCTAGTTCGTGTTGTTCCAGCATTGCCATCACATTGGGATGCGGATTTTGGCGTGTCGGTTCCGAGAGGATATTAGTATCCAATAAAAATCGTAAACTCATAAAGTCACTTCTCGACCCGGCGATGAATCCCGCACCCCCTCAAAAACATCTGGTTCGATCCAAATTTCCTCAGACTCAAGTTCTTGTCTAAAATGCTGGAGACGTTGCCAAAAACCTCCCCCCGCCTCAATTGATAAGCTGATTTCTTGACCATCGGGAATGTCTATATCTTCAAATATTTCGATAGTTCGACCTTTTTTGATTCCCTTAATTTGCATGAGATATCATCCTCGATCGCCAAATGAACTGGGAACATTGATTATACCTAATAGTTTAACAAATCTTGGGGCGATCGCCTTCTTCTTCCCAAAATGCGATCGCCTAACTAGAAACCCGGTTTCTTTGAGTTACCGGAAATGCGATCGCACAATTTATCAACCAGGCTTCTTATATAACGTCCGGTTCATTCATCAATCTCAAATAAAGAACGAGACAAACCGGACTGTCGAATAATCGATCACAAAGTTCCGATTTTTAATTCTTTATAATTGGGAACGGGAATGGTTATTGTTGATTCGGCTTCGCGCCGTTGCATGATAATATGGCTGCCACGCACCCTCACCTCGATGAAACCCTGTTCTTCTAAAATTATGCACACTTCCTTCGCCGATAAAACCCTCAACTTACCCAACTGTAATCTCCATCGACTCAACGAAAACCTCATTATTATTTAAACGACGTTCAATTTCCGAAGCATCAGCCATCTCTAAAAAAAGTTCGATCGCTTCCATTAAATTCGATCGCGCTTCTTCCACCGTGTCACCTTGACTCGCCAGATCGAGTTCGGGACACAAAGAAAAATATCCGTCGCCTTCTCTCTCAATAATTGCAGTTAACTGTCGAGTTTTTTGCATTAGCCGTGAATCAACCAGGAACATTAATTATAATTATACCTAAACTTTAACAAATCTTGGAGCGATCGCCTTCTTCTTCCCAAAATGCGATCGCCTAACTAGAAACCCGGTTTCTTTGAGTTACCGGAAATGCGATCGCTACTTGATATTGAGAAAGCGGATTCCTTGCCAAAATAGCATAATTTTCTTGTATCTGTCAACCTTTTTATAGAGAAATTTTCAAGCCTTAAAGACGATCGCCGGGTCTACGCGAGTGACTTTTTGGATAGCAAAGAAAGCCGAACCTCCACACATTACTAAAGTCAAGAAAAACACCCCTACAGCAGAAGCCGGAGTAATCAAAATCAAAATACCCTGGGTAGCAGAAGCCCAACTTGCCACACCCAAACAGAGAGCCATTCCGGGGATATAGCCGAGAACAGCCATCCAAAAAGCCTGTTCTAAAATCACAGAATAAAGCAGGCGATCGGGAGCGCCCATAGCCTTGAGAGTACCAAATTCTTTAATATGGTCAGCAACGGAAGCATAAAGAATTTGAGCTACCACAATCATACCCACCAAAATTCCGACCACAGCACCCAAACTCAAAACGAAGCCTACGCCGGTGCGTTTTTGCCAGTAATCTTGGATTTTTTCGGCTATTTCTTGTCTGGTATAAGCGCGTGTATTAGGGAGAGTCGCTTCTAATTCAGCTTGTAGTTGCTGTAAGTCTTGATTAGGTTTCGCTTTCACTAAAATATAAGTAATTGGATCAGTTAATGTTAGGGGTCTAGGTTCAGGAGAAATATCGGTTTGGGTTTGGCGATCGCCAGAATCATCAAAAACATTAACACAGTTAAGATTGCCATTCTCAAAAGTGCATCTGGTCTGAGTTTGTAGAGGTACAGTAACATAGGCGTTAGCATTTTTCAGGGAAGCAAAGACGAAAATACTATTAACAATGGGTTGAGTACCTTGGGTTAATCCGACAATCTTCGCTTCTAAGCCAGAAATAGTAACCGTATCTCCTACACCGCTAACCTGTAGGGAGTTTAAATTACTCTCATCTACTATTACCCGATATGGTTGTTTGAGAGATTCCAAATCTCCCTCAATAATATTCCAGGGAGCAAACAGTTGACCGTCAGGGTTAGAACCGACTAAATTAATAGCTTGAATTTGACCAGTCGGATCGCGCCAACGCGCACTTTGAAAAATTAGAGGTTCTGCTAGTTCTACCCCCGGAACTTTTTGGGCTTTGGTGAGTTGTTCTAGGGCTAGTGGCATGGTGAGATTGAGATGCACCATGTCTTCGGAGGTAATCCAAATATCGGCGCTAGATTTATCAATAAGCAGAGATGAGGATTGCACAAATCCGTTGAGAATGCCATTTTGAATGGTAACTAAACTCACCGCAAACATAATCCCAGCCTGAGCCGCCAGGAAGCGGGGAATATCTTCGATGAGGTTTTTGCGAGCAATGGAAGCCATAATTACTGAGGAACTACTATAGCTAGTATTTTAGCTTTACAGAGATATCAACAACAATTCCGTTCAATATTCATTAAATATAGGTTTTCTGAGTTAGGTGATGTACAAGTTTTAGGTGTTAACTAGAAGGTTTTGGGGTCTATGGTGAGCGGCTACCAACATAACTGACCCACTTACTTAGGGGAGAGACAGAGACAGAGACAGAAGCTAATTTAATTATAGCGCATCTCGCAGATTGGTTTTAACTAAAGTGGTTTCACTCCAATCAACATCTTCAATATGAGCGCGATTTATGGTGACTGAAAATAGAACCGAATTATAGAAGTTGGCACCGCGTAAATCGGCTTCGGTTAAGTCAGCGTATGCTAGTTTAGCGTAGCTGAAATTAGCACCGCGTAAATCTGCCCCTTTGAGATTGGTTTTGAACAATTTAGCCCTAGTTAAATTGGCTTCTCTGAGGTCAGAATAAAGTAGTTTAGCATTGCTTAAATCGGTGTCGGACAAATTGGCTTGACAGAGGTTAGCAAATAGATGGGTGTTGCTAAGATTAGCGCGACGGAGATTAATGGATTTGAGGTTAGCCTGCCAGAGGAGTAATTCTTTTAAATTGGCTCCTTCGAGGTTTACCTCTTGTAGGTCTACGCCGATGAACCCTCGTTTACCACTAGCATAAAGCTGGAGTAGTTCGGCGGGGGTTAGGATTTTATGGGGTAATGGTTTGTCCCAGTAGGTCATGCCTGTAGTTCTTTTGCTCCCAATTATAAGGTCAATCAACCCCAATTGTGGTTAATTTTTGGGCGAATTTTTTAAAGGCGTGGTTGAGGGTGATCAATTCAGTTATCCGATCTAATTGGTTTGTTAAGATCTGGTGGCTGATCAAATTCAATAGTAGGAGATACTGACCTAGTCGGAGTGGGCTGTTCATAGGGAACTGGGGTCGGTGGGTTTAACCAAGATTGCCAATCGGAAATTTGAGCTTGAGCGGAATTATAAACGCTAGTACCTGGGGGAATCATTTTTAGGGTTTCTATAGCCCCAGGTATATCATAAATCGCCTGATCTAATCCGCGAGTAAATAAGGTTTGACTCCAATCATTAATGAGCTGATCTGCACGCCAACGCCACGAACCAGAAGGAGAAACTCGGTCGGCTAATTGAATGCCACGAATTAAACCATCTATAGTGCCAGGAATGGCAGAAGTTTCGGCATTTTGTAAATTCTGGATATCTTGTAATTGCGATCGCCATTGGTTAATATCAGCCCGGGCTTGTTCGTACATCAATAAACCGGGTCTAATTTGTTCAGCCACAGCAATAGCATTAGCAAAATCACCCTGGGCGGCTAATTCTTGGGCGCGGTCGAGAACCGGTTGAAACTCTAGGCGCTCACTTCTGACACGCCACTCATTAATCCTTTCTTGAGCCTCATCATATAGTGCCCTACCGCGACCAATTTGAGAAGCCCTTTCCACCGCCGCCTTCAGAGAATCAACATCTCCAAAACTCGCCAACTTTTCCGCCATATCCAAATTAGGCCGATCTTCGATTTCCTCAATTTTCTGATTCCATTGGCTAATATTTTTCCTAGCTTCACTACCACGGGAATGAGAAACCGGGATTAGTTGCAATTTAGCGATCGCCGCCCTTAAATCCGGTATAGTTTGGCTACGGGCTAATCGCGAGGCTTCATTCATAATTGTCAGATCCGCAATTTCCTGCTGCCAGCCCCGAATATATTGTTGTGCCTTCCAGTATAGCGGCCGATTACGTTCAATAGTACCTGCTTGAGCGATCGCATCTGTGAGTCCTTCTGGCGTATCCAGGAGCGCCGGAACATGGGCACGGGCTAAAACGATAAAATCCTTAACTTCCTCAGTCAGGTTAGCACTGCTGGGAATTTTATTAACCGTAGCGATCGCTTCTTGCCATTGACCCTGATTCAGGATATCTTCGGCTATAGTCATCATCGATTTACTCAAAGCCGAAACTTCTTTTTTCGCCTGATCTTGCAAATAGCTATCATCAGAAATTTCCTCTAGCTTTTTAATTGCCAGTAATAGGTTATTAACCCCCCCTTGATTCGCTAAACTTCGGGCTTCCGCCAATTTCTGACTATCTTCCCTAGCGATATGTAGTAAATCGGTTAATTTCTGATACCGCACCGTTTCCCAGTAATTATTCCCCACATTCAATAACTGGGTAGCTTCCCTAAATGCCACATTCAAGTCTTCTTGGCGCATCAAATCTTCAACCTTGCGGTAAATACCCTCAGCCCTTTTCCAAATTTCTTGCCACTGTTTAATCTGCTGTTCTACAGTAGCTGATGCTGAAGTTTGCGGGGGAGTCTTTTTCGCTATCCGAATTGCCTCCGATAATTCCCCAGCTTGAAACTTAGACTCTGCCAAATTCAGAATACCCATCGACCATTGGTCAATGTGGCGGTTAATTTCCGGGCGGAGGGGATGGTCTTCTGACAGGACACTAACCAACTCAAAGGCGAGGAGGAAATCATCTAAAGTTTTCTTACTGGCAGCCATTTCAGCACAGTACAGACGCAGAGAGGCAGAAGCCAGAGGCCAAAAAATCTTAGGACAGTTAGGTAAAGAAGGCGATCGCAACAGTAACGTACTAGCCACATAAGCCACCCCTGGGGGAGTCGCCAACACCAACAGCAACCCCAACACAGGTAGAGATGCCATAATGGGGTTATTTCTCTTTGGTGAAGGCGTTTCCGGTTCAACAGTTGGGGGAACCACTGTCACCAAAGCTGATGATACAGTAGGCTCTGGCTTCACGACTTCCGGTTCTGGCGGTGGTGAGGGTGGCTGATTCATGCTTTCCGATTCTAGCAGCATCCGCAGTTCTTTTAACCGTTCTTTACGGCTTTTACGTTCTGGCTGTATGGACTCAGAACTTCCCCGCACCAATTTTGGCGGCGACCCTACTCTGTTAGATATTGCGGGTGGTGGTGTCGCCACTTTTGGGGAACGCAATTCTAGCCAACGGTTTTGTTTCGGTTTCCTGTCAATCATAGGTTAAGCCATCCTCACGCTGCATTCACCCCCTACCAACTATCCACGGGGAAAAAGTAAGGTGCTGCTTGATTCTTATAGCACTGTTAGGAAAGCGATCGCAATCACCCCACCTAGGGAATTATTTTAGCCTTCGCTTCCAATCCCCTAGGGAAGTTTTCTAGAAAACCTTGCCAATCTTTTCGGACAACTGATCCTCATCCTGATTCAAGTCTCGGATCAACTCATGCAGATTTTCCTTGGTGGCGTGATAAGTCTGGCCACAAAATTCACATTTAGCCTCTGCGCCGCTATCCTTTTGAATCATATCTCGCAGTTCAGCTTGTCCAAACATCTTGAGACCACCTAAAACCCGTTCAAAAGAACAGCCACAATGAAACTGTAGCAATTGGGTTTCCGGTAGAATATTTAACCCCAAATCTCCTAGCAATTGCTCAAAAATATTGGGTAGGGTTTGACTGGCGCGCAACAGAGGGGTAAAACCAGATAAAGCACCGATTCTCGATTCTAATAACTCTATCAGTGCTAAATCAGTGGCGGCTTTGGGGAGAATCTGTAATAACAGCCCCCCGGCCGCTTGTACCCCTTCTTTATCCACAAACACGCCTAAGACTAAAGCCGACGGGGTTTGTTCTGATGATACCAGATAATGGGTCAGGTCGTCACCGATTTCTCCTGACACCAGTTGAACGGTACTCGAGTAAGGATAACCATAGCCAACATCCCGCACTATGTAAACATACCCGTTTTTACCCACTGCCCTGCCAACGTCTAGTTTGTCATCAGCATTAGGGACTAACTCAATTTCTGGGTTCCCAACATAACCCCGCACAGTGCCATCTAGCCCCGCATCGACTACAATGCCCCCTAAAGGTCCGTCCCCTTGAATTTGAATATTGATCCGTGATTCGGGACGCTTCATGCTAGAAACCAGCAACAGACCCCCTGCTATTGTCCGTCCTAGGGCTGCTGTGGCTACATATGACAGTTTATGCCGTTTTCTCGCTTCCTCGGTTAGACGAGTGGTAATTACCCCCACGGCGCGAATACCGCCGTCGGCTGCTGTAGCACGTATCAGTTGATCAGCCATAGTTCCTGGAAAATTGATGATTGATGATTGACAATTTACAATTTACAATTTACAGCCTATAATGGTCTGCAATCCATTATCCATTTAGTTCCCGCCTGCCCCCCTGTTCCCTGATAGTTAGAGGGGCGAAGCGGGTTTACTTATGATCACGCACCATACAAGCTACTAGGTGTGGGGTCTGTCGGTTTTGTTGTAGATTTGAGATGCACCCTACAGGTTACTAGAACGATCGCTGACTGCTATAATTAGGAGTGGTTGTGATCCGACAAGTGCGATCGCTAACTGGTTTGATCATGGTGACTTATGCTGGGTAGTTTTCAAAAAAGCAGTCTAAGGATTGAGGTAGATGCCTCTGAGGCGACTATTCGCGAAAGTCTGTTGTATCCCCACCAAGTTCAACAGTGGTTGTGGCCTGTGCAATTTTCCCCGGGACTCCCCCAACAGTTTAATATGGGTCTCAAGTTCACCAGTTCACTGGGTCCGGTGACAATCGAACACTATGTTGATGTGGCTGAGTCTAACTGTTTGCGGTTTCTCCTCAGTGGGGGGATTGATGGCTTTCATGAATGGTATTGGGGAGAGGGTTGGGTACAGTCGCGCCTAGAAGGTGTTTCTGTGTTACCTCTCAATTGGGGACAAACGGTTAATCTCAATCAGTTACGGGGATTTCTGTTATCGAAAAAGCCACAATCAGCGGATTAATCTACAAAAGCACAGGGTAGCTATATGATCGCAGTTGAACCAGCTTTTAAACCTTTACTGGGGACATCTTTACCTGAACTTACTGATTGGGTTCAGCAACAGGGACAACCAGCTTATCGGGGAAAGCAATTATATCAGTGGATTTATCAGAAAGGGGCTAAATCCCTGGAGGAAATCACTGTGTTTCCGAAACAGTGGCGATCGCAATTAGCGACCATACCCGTTGGTCGTTCAACTATTCATTATCGCGCGGTTGCTAGTGATGGTACAATTAAATATCTGCTGAAATTATCCGATGGTCAAATTATTGAAACTGTCGGGATTCCTACCCATGACCGCTTAACGGTTTGTGTTTCTTCTCAGGTGGGGTGTCCCATGGCTTGCGATTTTTGCGCTACCGGAAAGGGGGGGTTCTTCCGCAACTTAGAAACCCATGAAATTGTAGATCAAGTGCTGACGGTTCAGGAAGATTTCCAACGCCGTGTCAGCCATATTGTCTTTATGGGTATGGGGGAACCTTTACTGAATACTCAAAATGCGATCGCTGCTATTACCTGCTTAAATAGAGATATTGGTATCGGACAGCGAATGATTACCCTTTCCACTGTAGGCATTCCCAACCGTATCCGCCAATTAGCCGAATATCAGCTACAAATTACCCTGGCTGTTAGTTTACACGCTTCTAATCAAACTCTCCGAGAACAACTGATTCCCAGCGCCAAAACCTATCCCCTAGAAGCGCTAATCTCTGAATGTCGAGATTATGTGAAATTGACCGGACGGCGGGTAAGTTTTGAATATGTGATGTTAGCTGGGGTTAATGATTTACCCACCCACGCGGCGGAATTAGCCAGCCTTATGCGTGGCTTTCAAAGTCATGTTAATCTGATTCCCTATAACCCCATTAATGAGGTGGATTATCAACGCCCTAGTCCCTCACAAATACAGGGTTTTGTGAAGGAATTGGAAGAGCGACGGGTAGCAGTCAGCGTTCGCTATTCTCGCGGTTTAGATGCTGATGCAGCCTGCGGTCAACTGCGTGCTTCCCAGGAAAATTAAGAATTATCAATTATCGGTTAATATGACTCAAAATAATGTCTATTTTTCATCGTAAAATTTACGCATTACTAGGAAATAGTGACTTATGTAATCATCTGGTTTGTTTGCAGACAGAGGAAGGACAGACAGCATTATCATGGTGGTTAACTCATCAAGGGGAGATAGAAGCGATCGCTAGTTCTTCTGATCGGATTAACCTAGAAATCGACCGAATTAGGGACTCCCCCACAATTATCAAGCATCCCATTAGTGGTCAAGCCAGGTTAATTGAACCGCCAAATCACATAACAATAGCTATTCCTGATTGGCTGAAAAATGAACCGGACCCCCAAACAGTATTTTGGTGGTTGTGGCGATTTGAACCGGAACTCCAAAGACAACAATACCCCGATGCTTTACTTTATCCCCAACATAGTATTTTACCAGACTGCCCAGTTCATAGCTATCGAGCCACAGTATCAGCATTAGCCAGCACCATTGAAGCCCAAAATCCCAGTAATGAATATCCCCACTTGTTACTATTCACATTCTCTCCAATTCAGGACTTTATCAAAGCCTCTCGCAAATTCTTGGATTTCTGGTCGGGGTCATATTTATTACATTATCTGAGTGCTAAACTTTGCTGGTTTGTAGCGGAAAACTACGGCGCAGATATAGTGATTACCCCTTCTTTGTGGGGTCAGGAAATTATCGATGCGTTTCTGTTAAAAAAATATCCGGCATTTAGTGAGACTTTCAAACTGATAGATATTGATGGTTATGACCCCCTAGAACGCTATAACCTCAATTTAAGTACCTCCTTAGCAACTGCTGGATTTCCGAATACGATCGCTATGTTATTTAACAGTGCCGCCACAGCCAAGGAAGTCGGGAATACATTGTGCCAAAAACTCCGACAAGAGTGGATTAATATTGCTGATAATGTGAGAGAAGGCATAACTAACCATCCAATTAAACAATTAGAAATTGGTCTACGCGATCGCATTATAGAATTTCTTAAAAATCCAGCTAATCAAGACACAATTGAGCAGATACTGAAGGAATTTGCGGCTGAGGGTTCCGACCGCGAATCCCACGAACATGATCTGGAAAAATGGCAGAAAAAAAGCTGTTGGGAATGGCGTAATCTTTGGGAAAATCAAATTAATAATACCTGGCAAACTTATTGGACAGCGGTTCCTTTGGGAGACCCCAATACGCCATTAATTATTGATAAAAATAACCAAGAAGAGTTTGATGATAACTGGATTCAATCTCAACAAGAATTAGCGGGTAATCATGAAAAAAATGCACCTCCTACAGTGGCGGAAACCATTATTTATCGCAGTCTAAATAATGGCACATGGTGGGGGTCAATTCAAGCTAGATGCGCCCAAGCAATGCAAGGGATTAAAAATACTAGAACTTGGTCTATTCCTGTTTCCCCAGGATTACGTTCTAGTCTATCTGGTCAACTCAGCGCCCTGCATCCTCAATTTCGATATCATGGAAATTTTCGGGAAGGATACGGTTTACCTGTTGAGTCTATGAGACTATTTTGGCGGTTAATTGCTAAGGTATATCCGGGATTGTTTAATGGTTCAGAAATGCTCAATGCGATAGAAATGACTAAACGCATGGCTTGGGTTTATGGGGGTGTGGGTGAGTCGTTGGGGATTAATTTTAGGGATTTAGAAAATGAGAATGATGCCGAAATTGATTATAGCGAATTTATTCGATTTCCTAACCTCAGTTGTATAGCTTATGCACGGTTTGCTTATGAGGATTGGCAGCTACATAGTAATCAGGGCAAATTAACTCAATATTGGCGATATTTACAGCATCAAATTCAACAAGATTTTGGCAATTCTAGCAAGGAATATCAAAGATTTTTAGCCCTCAGCCGTGGTCGCCTTACTAATATTCCTAAAACGGATAGTTGTATTAATCCTAATTATCTAGGTGGGAAGAATTATAATGGTATCATGTTTTCGAGTAAATGGCTGGCTGATGACATGGGCTTAAATTCTGATGAAATTCGCCGTTTGCGTCCCCTAGTGGAAGCCGCCCATATTCAGACAAAATTTGGCGATGGTTCTCCGAGTGATTGGTGGGTAATTGTATTAGGAGATGGAGACGGGATGGGAAAATATGTTTCGGGGAAAAAACTACATCCTTATCAGCAGTATTTAACTGAAACTGAACCTCATGGATTTATGCAACGGGAGGGCTATTTGCATCTAAATGATGAGGAATATAATCGGAAGCTAGAACAGTTTATTAGGGCTTTTCGAGATGATGATGAGGCTTTGTTGGCTACCAGAAAACGGATGGGACCAGCTACCCATATCGGTCTTAATAGGGCTCTGCTGGATTTCTCTAATCGCCTGGTTCCTTTGATTACTGAAAAGCGGTTTTGTGGTAAGGTAGTCTATAGTGGGGGGGATGATGTCATGGCTTTACTACCCCTGGAAGATTTGCCGGATTATCTGCTGTCTTTGAGGGCGGCTTGGTGTGGTGCTGAAGACCCTTATAAACCTCAGTTAGGAGAGGCAGATTTGAGGTTTGAAAGCCGGGGGGGTTACTGGATGCCGATATCTCAAAATCATGATTTTCAAGGATTGCCCAATCGACCATTATTTACAATGGGAGAAAATGCAACTATGAGTTTTGGAATTGTTATAGCTCATAAAAGCGTCCCGCTCCCGATCGCTTTATCAGGATTATGGGAGGCGGAAAAACAGGCAAAAAAAATGTTGGGGACACCGGGAATTAAGCCTGATGAACCGGGATATATTCCGCCTAAAAGTGGGCTGTGTTTCCGGGTTATGTACAGTTCTGGTAATTGTTTAGAAGCGTTACTAAAAGGTGAGTTATTGGAGAGTTGGCGACAGTGGATAAACACTGATCAACCCCAAATATTAAGTTCCCTACTTTATCGATTAGCGGAAGAGTTACCACTTCACGCTTCGTTAACTCCCAATTCTAATTTAATCGCCAAAGCAGCTTGGGCAATTTCTCAACGCCGTGAGGAAGTAGAAGCGATTGAAACTAATCGAGATGGTTTAATCCGGTGGCTAGAAGATTGGGAAAATTGGGCGGGATATTTAAAGGCGCAATGGCAGGAAAATTCTCAACTAGACAACCAGGGGGAATTACCCCTAGGAATTGATTTAAAATCTCTCAGTTATCTGTTGCGTTTCTCGGCGTTTTGGTTGGATAAAATGCAACAACGGCAAGAATGGCAGGGTAGGAAGGAGGATATTTAATGATGGATTGGTATATTATTACCCCCCTTGATGTGCTACTATTTCGAGAAGCTAAACCTTTCAGACCGGGGGAAGGGGCGATGGCTAAAGGACAGTTCCCCCCTTTACCTAGTGTGGTGTTTCAGGCTTTACGATCGCCCAGGACTAAACATCAAATTAATCCCGAATTTTTGGGGCCGTTTTTGTTGGATGAAAACCGGACTCTCTGGCTGCGGACTCCTCAAGATTTGCTGACGGTGCAAGCCGGGGAAAAATCGGATAATTCCCAAGATTTGAACCTGGACTTAAACCATGATAATAGTTGGGAGAGTTTGACTAGATTAATTCCCGCTGATACCCTTGATTCCTGGGAATTTATCTGCTATAGTCAAAGTGGTTGGTTGTCTCCGATGGTTCCCCCTCAGTTAAAAAAGGGCGAGTATATTTGTGGGTCTCCCCCACCCTGGATGAAAGGGCAGGCTTTGCGGAAATATCTGGAAGGCGATCGCAATTTTACCCCCGATGATTTTTGCTCAGATCCTTGGGGAGTGCAGGTGCTACCTCATACCCATATTCAGACGGGAACACGACAGGTAAAGGACTCCGATGGCTTTTTTGTGGAGGTAGCAACCCGCTTAAAACCAGGGTGGAGTTTGGTGGCGGGGGTGAAATTAGAGGGAGAGCAAAAATCTTCTTTTGTAGTGCGTTTAGGAGGAAAAGGACACCGGGTGAGAGTCTCTTTAATTGAAAATCAGACCCTACTGGAAGAATTACGATCGCTGTGGAAACATCCCAAACCGGACACTCCCAAACCGGGGATGTTTGCTTATTTATTAACTCCTGGACTGGCGGAAACTTCCCAGAAACTTATCTATGGACTTTACCCAGATTTATGGCGGGACTGTTTGCGGGGTTGTGTAGGCGATCGCCCATTGATGTGGGGGGGAATTGGTCATCAACAGAGGCAGAAAACCCGCACCAAAAACGGAGTAGTTGAAACCAAAACAGAAAAAACCTTCGCCCTGCAACCGCAATATGCCTTCGCCCCACCGGGGACGGTGTATCTATTTGATAGCAACTCTCCGGCTACGGCTGAGATATTCCCGACCATTGACCATCTCCTACCCAATACCGAAGGAAAACCGTGGCTGCAAACCTTTCGCAAATTGAATTATGGTAAACTACTGTGGGGGGAGAGATGAGCGAATTTTTAACCTATTTGCACTTACTAACCCCCCTCCACACGGGAGGGAGTGCTAACGAAGGCAATTTAATGGGAATTGCGCGGGAAGTCCACACAGAATTTCCCTACCTACCCGCCTCTTCATTGCGTGGTAAAATTCGCGCCTCCCTGGAAACAGAAGATAATGCAGGGATATTTTTCGGGCAGAAAATCGAAAAAGGAAAACAGCCAACGGAAGGAGAAGTCTGGTTTGCTGATGCTTCGATGCTATTTTTTCCGATCGCTTCTTTGAGTCATCATCTGATCTGGATAACCTGTCCTCTGTGGTTGCGAAGGTGGCATCAGTGGGTACAAATTAACAGCATCAACGACATTATCAAACAGTGCCAGCAACTGAGTCCCACACAACCGGCCCTAGTCAGTTTTAAACCAGAAACGTTATTTTTGCAAACCGCCTTAATCAAACCAGAGAATTTAAGTCAATTTGATGGTTCATTCCTGACCAGTTTATTGTCTAGCACCTGGGGAGACAATAGCCTTAGCCTGCTACTGAAAAAGTTAGTAATTCTCAGTGATCAAGATTGCGCGGCACTGGTAGAAACCGGCTTACAGCGGGAAGTGAGAGTCGCCTTGTCCGAGGAAAGTAAAACGGTGAAAGGGGGTTCATTTCGTGCGGAAGAAGCGGTGCCGCCGGAAACGATGTTATTTTTCCCGTGGGGTATGAAGCCAGCCAAACAGACAGAATCGGGGGAAGAATCGACGGAAAAGGTGCGAGAGAAACTGCGAGCCCTGCTGAATGGACGGATTCAATTCGGAGGACTCGAAGGAATCGGACGGGGATGGACTCAAGCCAAAACCATCTCAATTATAAATGAAATTGGGGGGGATTGAGTAATGTTTTTAGATCGTCGAATTTTCTCACAAGAAGCCCACCAAGCACTAACAGAAATCCAAGGCAAACTTTCCCCCGCTTACCATTCAAAAGCCAGCGGACTGATTCAAGGATTAAGCGCTTATATTTCCACCTGGGGACTGCACCGACTGGCGGGGGATGCCGAAAAATTTTTATTGGGGACGGCGGAAGATACGACTTACAAAGGGGAAGTTTATCGCCATTTCTTAGTCCGGTTGCGGGCTTTTAGTGATATCGACTTTGACCCGACCGACGAAGGCAGTTTGATTCATTTACCCCTGGCTAAATATACAGCACTAAATCGCCTAGGGATGCAACTAGCAAAGGAATGGTCATTTTGGGCGGCGGCGGTACTTGGGGAGGCGACGGAATCATGAGAGAATGGCAGGGGGTTCTGGAGACACTCAAGAAGAATAAAAACCCCCTTTATGACTTGTATAAAGATGCCAGCCCGGAGGTGACTGATAAAATTATTTTCTATTTTCAGGAGGAGGAAGCGCAACAAAAGGCACAAAAGAAGTGGCCGAAATTGCAAAAGCATCTCCCCCCCCACTGGCAGTCAAAACGGATTGCTTGCGTAGTGGGAAATGCCCCCTCCCATACTCTCCCAGGGTTGTCGAATGGGAAAAAACCGAGGGGGATGCAAAAAACGGGTTCGAGTCCCCTGCAAGCCCTGAATCATGAACCATTGGACGATCGCATTACTCCCGCCCTACAAAAAGCGATCGATGCCGAAAAAAAGTGCGCCGCCCTTTATAAAAGTTTAACCGAAAAAACCCAACTGCTGGCCACGGCTACGGTAGAAGTGTCATTTCTTTGGCGGTTACGAGTGGGGGGGTTGCGAGGTTTTCGTGAATTGTTGTTACCTGCCTTGCATCCCATTTATGGCGTGCCCTATATTCCCGCCAGCAGCCTCAAGGGAGTCATCCGCGCTTACGGGAGACAAAATCTACCCCAAGGGGAAGTAGAACGCCTCCTCGGTACCCTAGAGGGCGGTATAGGTCGGGTGCAGATTTTGGATGCTTTCCCCACCCAACCCTGTCTGGATTTGGATATCACCACGCCCCAATGGAATTGGCAAGACGATCGCATTGTATATCAACCGGCCCCCCATGTAATGTTATCAATGCTGAAACCGACCTTAACAATTGGTTTAGCCCCCACCGCTAGGGGAACCCCGGAAGATGTGGCGGTCGTCCGGGAGTGGGTGAAACCAGCCCTAACAGGGGGACTAGGGGCGCGGGTGAGTTCCGGTTATGGATGCACGACAGTTAAATCAGCCCTACCCCACAGTTGCAAACACGACTTTCAACTGTGGACTGAGGGAATGTACGGAGCAACCCCACCCACAAGAGAGAATGGTAGGCGGGGAAAGCCGGAATTTCGCCCAACGGCTATTCGGGGGGTCCTGCGTTATTGGTTTCGAGTTTTGGGGTTGAGTCTGTACCCCCTGGCGCAATGTCGGGAAGTGGAGGCGCAATTATTCGGAACCATCGCCCCCCAAACTCGCCAGGGTAGTTGTACCATTGCGGTGGATTGGCTGGAAGAGGTGGGAAGTCGCACTTATCCCGATTTTTACGAGGGGGAGATTGTTTTGGCTTCCCAAAATGCAACCCACCTGCGACTATTGGAATATTTGCTGTATCTGGCAACTCATCTGGGGGGGGTGGGACATGGTTCCCGCCGCCCTCTACACTGGAATCACCCTTATCCGGGGCTGCGGGGCTGTTACTGGGCTGTGGAATCGTTGCAATTGCCCTGTGACCAGGAGGACTGGCGGCGGTTTTTTGAGGAGATAGGGGAAAGGCTCCGGGCGGTGGCTTCCCCCCAAGGAAAGCCGGAAACTCACTCTCCGGGAAAGGGAAGACACCGCTATCAGGATGTTCTCGACCAACAGGCTTGTGTGTTTTTGGTTCCCAACAGGGGATTAAGGCATCCTGAACAGGTGAAAGATTGGTCGGTGGAAGGATGCGGGGTTGATGTGCGGGGGGAAGCTCTGGATTGGCTTTATAGTAGCGGCTTTAAGGGGAGAAACCGCCAAGGTGGGGGCAATGCCTATGTGGGCGGTGATTTGGAAATACCTTCTTTTGTGGTGATTAAGTCTAACTTTCCAGAGGGGAAGATTCCTTATCAGGCGGTGACGATTTTTGGGGCAAAACAGAGCGATCGCGCTGCTTTTGCTAGGTCTTTATCTCAAGTTAATGGCATTCGGATTTTATCGACTTTTTTGGGCTAAGTTATGACTATTTTAATCGCCAATCTGGGAACTTCTGATTTGACAGTTAAGCTGAAAGTTGATGATATAATTGAATCGGGTTATCTGCCGATTTTTGAACGGGAAGAAGAAAATATTGACCGTTGTCAGTTAACTGATGCTGAGTTGGAATTATGGCAGACACGAAATCAAAGGATTGCTGAGTGCCTTTGTCCAGAGTTACAAGTCGAGGCTTCTTTGCATCCTAAATATTTCTTCTCTTTTCGGGAAATTACCCGCAAAATTTGGGAAGATTATCAACCAGAAGATGACCCCAATGGTTGGGGCGATCGCATTTCTCCTGGCCGGATTTTGGGGGTTATTCAAACAGCCAGAACTATCTTTAAGGTGGAAAAAGCCTATATTTTTGTCACTAACCAAGTTACCCCTCAACAACCCCAAGGACATCATCGAGATACTTATTATTTGTTCCCAATTTTGGCAAAGTGGTTGGCACAAAAACAGGTGGATATTGAATTGATACCCTGGACAATTCCCGCTGATATTGCCGTTAATGATATTAACCAATTGATGCGAGTTTATGGGGAGTTTTTTCAAACCCATTTTGCGGTGAACCATCCCCACATTAATGACCTGGTTTTGATTAGCCTGAAAGGGGGAACCGGACAAATGCAAACCGCACTGCAAATGCAGGCTTTTTCTTCGGCTATTCAGAAACAAATTTTTATCGAACCGAAATTGTCGGTGCGGCATATCTTTAAAGGGGAAAATTCCGACTGTATTCTCACTCCCCGCTGGTATCACCTGAAAACACAAAAATATCAAGTGATTCAACAACTGTTACAACGGTGGGATTTTGATGGGGTGCGGGTGGTGATTAAAAATTGGTCGGAATGTTTGGCAACCCTGCAAAACTACGATTTGAAAGATATCGATAACATTGGAAATATGTATCGTCGCTTACAGAAGGTGGAACAGGGTTTAAATTTAGCGATCGCCTATTTTAACCTGGATAATGACTATGCGAAACAGCAGGTTAACCAGTCGGACGACCTGAAAATATTATCGGATTATTACCCCCACCCCCCCGGCCAAGAAAATCGACGTTTTCCTAAACTTCTCAACCTCTATACCCAATGTTGTTTACTTTGGCAAACTGACCGCATTGCTGATTTTTTGACCAGGATGGGTTCTTTTTATGAGGAAACCTTGCACGAGTTAATTTATGCCCTCCAGGGAGATAAATATTTTGATAGACCCGAAAAGCGCGGCAATTGGATTCTGCAAACCGCTAGTCTTTTAGATGATAATCAACGGGCAGCCCAAAAGTTTTATGAACTAGAAACAGCCTCGGAAAACTGGAATTTAGTTAATGCTATTAATCGGGGTAAATGTCTCGTCAATCAACGATGGGTTAAGCCTCTTGATGACCGGAAATATGGCGATCGCTTTGTTTTACCCGGTCGCCCCACTAAACTTAATTTTGTTCATGCTTTGCTGGCAACTCAGGGAAATAAGCCCCAGCTTGACGCTTGGGAAGAGCTGGTAAAAGCCATGGCATCCCTTGATTATTGGTGTGTGAAACGCAATAAATTAATTCATGGTGCTAAGGGGATTTCTAAAGAACGCATGATGGAGGTTTTAGAGGAAGATAGGCAGATGATTTTAGAATCTCAAAAATCCCGAAATTTTTGGGTAGATTTTGACATAAAAAACTCTATTGATTCTGCCAGTTTTCCCGATGGTTTTAATAAGTCAGGATTAACGATTTTGGCAGCTATGCAAATCCTTTGCGAAAAGGCGATCGTTTTGATGGAAGTCGAACCGCCACCCTCCCTATTTTTTCAGGATAAAATCACCGATTATTTTCACCCCTTCCGCCAGCCCTATTACCTGTATTCAGATATTAGGGAATGGGTACAACAGTTGCTTAACCAAGATGAATAGTATTAGCTCATCAAAAACACAGCAAATTCATCAATTAAATCAACTCCAAGGGAAAATGGTTGTGGACTCCTTGGTGTTGTACCTGATTAACTCTAAAATTTTCACCCTCGACGATTTTACTCCCCCCGACGAGCGAGGAGGAGTCTCTTCCTGTTAGGCAATTCACTGAACAACGATTGACACAGCTCAACAATTGCGTTAAGCTAGACGACTACACAGCAAGCGAGTTAAATGCCGAAATATACATCACCAAGTGAAACATCTCAATACTTTGGTGTATGTTTACATACCCTAAGAAGATGGGAAAAAGACGGCCAGATTCAAGCAATCAGGACACCCAAAGGACAGAGAAGATATGAAATCGCCTCCTACAAGGGAATATCCGATCGCATTCGGCAAAGAGCAATTATCGCTTATGCCCGCGTTTCCAGTCGTGGACAAAAAGCCGACCTTGACGGAGGAGCTGCAAAGCTACTCGAAGTATACCCCAATGCCGAACTCATCACTGATATCGCCAGTGGTCTTAATTTCAAAAGAGCAGGACTTAGAGCCGTTTTGGAACTCCTCCGTCAAGGCGATGTCGGATTTATTGTGGTTGCCCACTTTGACAGACTTGCCCGTTTCGGGTTTGACCTCATTTCCTGGTTGTGTGAACTCGACAAAACCAAAATCGTGGTTCTCAACCAAGACAGTTTATCCCCAGAACGAGAATTGGTTGAAGACATCCTTGCCATTGTTCATATCTACCGCTTCCGGGAAGCCAGCTACAGTTGCCGACTTTACGGACTCAGAAAGTACAAATCTGCAATCAAAAAAGATCCGGATTTATCCCAGTCCTGAACTGGCAAAAACTTGGAAAAAATGGCTGGCTGCTTGTCGTTATTGTTTTAACCAAGCCATAGCCATGCAGCGTCAATCAACGACTCGGATTGGGAAGCTGAAATTGCGAAATCTGGTCATGCAATCTGATTTACCTCAATGGGTGAAAGAAACACCTTGTCATATCAGACAGAACGCCATATTTGACGCCCACCAAGCCTATACAGCCAGTCGTGATGCCTGCTTCCGAAGTATTCGTAATCCACAACAAACAATCAAATTTAATAATTCCAACTTTACCAAAGGTACATGGTACAGTCAGTTAACGAAAAAGCTGAAGTTTAAGGCAAGCGAGCCCATACCACATCAATGTGATTATGGGACTCAATTGATTTATCGGCGTGGTAAATGGTTTGCTGTTTTTCCTGAACCTGTAATTAAAAGTCATACATATTCAAGGAAAATAATTGCCTTAGATCCTGGGGTCAGAACTTTTTTAACTGGATATGACGGCGATAAAGTAATTGAAATTGGCAACGGCGACATGGGGCGAATCACAAGATTATGTACGCATCTAGATAATTTAATTAGTCGCTCAACCAAGGTAAATGCCAAACGACGCCGTTCTCTGAAAAAAGCAGCTAATCGGATTCGAGAAAAGATTCGGAACTTAATTGACGAAGTGCATAAAAAAGCAGCACATTATCTGACTACTAATTATGGATTAATTTTTCTGCCTCGCTTCGAGTCTTCCTCTATGGTAGCCAAGTCAAGAAGAAAAATTCAGTCGAAAACAGTCAGAAATATGCTGACCTGGGCACATTATCGCTTTAAGTTAATTCTGAAACATCAAGCAGCAAAGCGTGGTTGCGTGGTGCTTGATGTGGGCGAAAGTCACACATCTAAAACCTGTGGAGTGTGTGGACATCGCCACGCCAAACTAGGTGGTGCGAAAATACACAAGTGTCCTCACTGTGGCAGTCAAACACCTAGAGATGCAAATGGCGCACGTAATATTATGTTGCGTGCTTTGAGGGATTCCTCCTTTACTGTCAGCAATGATGGTATTGCTATAGTTACAGTCCGAGCATTGTCAATTAATGTTCAGGACTGTTCAGCTTAAATGAATCAGTTTACCTACATTCGGATGCTCTGAAAAAGTATCTCAAGCACTGGCAGGACAAGCTATCCCTCTCCACCACCCATCCCCATACAGGTCACAAGGTCAGCTACTATCGCTGTCTGGAATTACAGGTGTGGGAGTACATCTCCTGTCTGATGGGAGAACGGGAGACCTATCGACCGATGTTGTGGAAAATTTAGCTTTTTCCAAATGATGCCCCAGGTCTGACCTGTAACATCCATTCACCTACAGGGGTCTGGCAAACCGCCCAATCACTGATTTTTTCGTTGACCCCTATAGGTGGACTGCTACGACCGGGTTTCAGTCATTTTGTTAACTCAATTATTGCTAATCTATGTCAATAATTGGGGTACTGACTTGACCCCTATAGAATTGGTGGGTTAGAATCCCTTCAGAGCAAGGATTTCGTTCTTATGCTCTTGAGACTTCTTTGAAAGTCGAACGTATGGCAACTTGATCAATCTTTGAAATTAATGTAAAGTAATTACCTTGAGACTTCTTTGAAAGTCGAACGTATGGCAACTCTTCTTCGGAGTAGTTGCACTCGTCGTCCCAAAGAACTTGAGACTTCTTTGAAAGTCGAACGTATGGCAACAATGGAGTGACCTGTAAGTTACGATTTCTACGATTCTTGAGACTTCTTTGAAAGTCGAACGTATGGCAACAAAAGGAGGGGCTTGTCAGCCCCTTTGCCGAAACTTTCTTGAGACTTCTTTGAAAGTCGAACGTATGGCAACGAAAGTTTACGAACGGCACGAAGCCGCTGTTGGTCTTGAGACTTCTTTGAAAGTCGAACGTATGGCAACTTTTTCCGAGATAGACCTTGGCTTCCCCCCTGCTTGAGACTTCTTTGAAAGTCGAACGTATGGCAACAACCCAAATAGTTCGCACTTTAAGGAGCGAACTGCTTGAGACTTCTTTGAAAGTCGAACGTATGGCAACCAGATGGGTACTTGAATGCGTCTAGACCTATTCCTTGAGACTTCTTTGAAAGTCGAACGTATGGCAACAAAGGTTGCTGCCCGAACAACAAACATTCCTCCGCTTGAGACTTCTTTGAAAGTCGAACGTATGGCAACAATACTTGTCGTTCCCCGTGGAGGAGGACCTTGTACTTGAGACTTCTTTGAAAGTCGAACGTATGGCAACTGGAAGGTGGGGGACAAAAACTTTGTCTTTCGCTTGAGACTTCTTTGAAAGTCGAACGTATGGCAACGATATGGACCGTATGATGCTTACATCGTTCACTGCTTGAGACTTCTTTGAAAGTCGAACGTATGGCAACTTGTCGCTTCCTTCCACGACAAAGCCTCTTCCTTCCTTGAGACTTCTTTGAAAGTCGAACGTATGGCAACCTTGAAGCCGCCGTAGCCGTTGGGAATAAAGACATCAAAGCTTGAGACTTCTTTGAAAGTCGAACGTATGGCAACAAGTTCCCAGTCCCAAGGACGAAGGGGACGAAGCACTTGAGACTTCTTTGAAAGTCGAACGTATGGCAACTTGTCTTGATACCACAATGATATCTCAGGACACCAATCTTGAGACTTCTTTGAAAGTCGAACGTATGGCAACTCGCCCCCCCTTGTAGACCTTGTAGACCATGAAACACTTGAGACTTCTTTGAAAGTCGAACGTATGGCAACTTGACCTCGTTTACATGTCAATACCACGATCCACCCTTCCTCTTGAGACTTCTTTGAAAGTCGAACGTATGGCAACTGGTTGACATGTGCATATGCAACCTTATACTGCTTGAGACTTCTTTGAAAGTCGAACGTATGGCAACTCGCGACCGCCAAAGTAGACATCTGTAACGATGTAACCTTGAGACTTCTTTGAAAGTCGAACGTATGGCAACGTTTTAGGGACTTAAGGGGCGGCAGGCCTTGGGCAGCTTGAGACTTCTTTGAAAGTCGAACGTATGGCAACAAGTTGAGAACACTCCCATGCCATCGAGATGATGCTTGAGACTTCTTTGAAAGTCGAACGTATGGCAACTACTTTTTTGTAAATGTCAAAAAGCGATCGCTTTTTGAACGGAAGTAGTGCTAAACTGTTTCAGAGCCAATGGGATACCCAAAAGGAGACATCCAATGCTGTGGGATGAACTTGATATCGATATCAATACAGTTCCCATCGAGCAGTTAGCTACTTATACTGCCGTCGAATATTTTTTGTGTCATCAAAGCATCCCCCCCCAAGAAGCCACCCCCCTGCAACGGGTGCAGCATTACCTGGAGTCTTTTTATCACCTATGGGAGGTGGAAGATTGGCGGCGGGCGACCCAAATTTTGACAGTGATTCCTGACCCCCAAAGCAACCAAGAATTACACGACCAATTGGGAGTTTGGGGTTATTATGACCAACAAGAAAAACTCTATAAATCTCTCCTCGGAAAATTGAATCCGGGCTGTGATGCGGTTTGTTACAACGGCTTGGGGAATATTTACGATGCCCTGGGAGAGTTAAACGAATCTGAAAGCTACCATCAAAAACATCTGGAAGTTGCCCGAAAATTGGGGGATAAAGCCGGAGAATGGAAAGCCATTATGGGATTAGGGAACGTCGCCAAAAACCGGGGACAGTGGCAACAAGCCGCGACCTATTATCAACAAAGTTTAGATATCCTGGAAAAACACCCAGATGCCGAGTCTCCCCAAGGGCGTGCCATGCTGATGGGTAATCTAGCCAGCATTTTAAGCCGAGAAAATCCCGAAGAATCCCTGCATTTAGCAACGGCAGCTTTGGCAATATTTCGGAACCTTGGCAATCCCTACCTTATCGCCCGCGCCCTAGTTTTAATGGGGGATATTTACAATTCCTTAAAACAACCGGAATCAGCCCTAAAGTATCATCAACAGAGCTTAGAAATCGCTGAAAAATGCCGGGAGGTAGTGGCTGAAATTGATGCAATGAAAGGCATCGCTGAGGCAAATTTGCAATTGAATAACTGCCCCCTTGCTCAAAAATGGTATCAAAAATGCAGGGAATTAATCAGAATCATCATCGGACCTTGGGACAGCATCCATTGGTTCGCAGTGCTTCCCTAGAAGAGTATCAACAGTTAATCGATCGCCTCCAACAGTAATTAGGACGACTCTCAAGCCGCCCCAACTGTTAGGAATGGATTTATTTGTGGTTTTTTGAATTGCGATCGTTGGCAATTTCCATGCCTAGCCATGCAGTAGCATTAACCGTAGTGCTAACCACTGGTTCCCCTGTAATTGTCGTACAGGCGCAGCAGGCAATGACGATCGCTTTAATTAGGGCTATGGTGTATTCTCTAGGGTATTTCGGTGAACGACGGCGACGGCGACGGCGACGACCGACCCTATAACCCCTAGGACAAGGTTGGTATTTGTCTTCATGACGTGCTGTAGGTCTGGTCATGGCAGCCTCCTTGGGGAAATGACCAAACAAATTAGTTTCCCTGGGCTGCTTTATTGATTTACATCATACCAGCACCGGAATCTAAATGTCAACCCTCCTAGCTAATTTTTTGGGGGTTGCTATCTAGGGGGGAGATGGGTATAACCTAGGGATGCCATAGACAAGGGTTGTCTCTACCCCCTTCAAATATCCAGGGGAATGGCGGATAATTCCAAGGCATAAATGGTTTCTCCCTGAAACTGAGAAACTCGCACAAAGTAGGTTCCCGTGGGTAATAGGTCAATATCAATGGATTCTGTGGCTAAAGCGGGGTTATTGGATGAGGCGATAATATCATCAGGTTGAATGGCTTGATTTTGATTGATATCTTGGATTAAATCTACATTAGCATCGGCTTTTAAACCGTGCAGAAATAGGCTAAACTCACTACCATTATTGGGGATGATAAATTCATAAATATTGACCGGGTTATCATCGGTAACTGAGTTAACTATAGTCCGACTTCCTAAGAGAGTATCTAAGGCGATCGCATTACTGAGGTCATCCATTAACTGGGGGGGTGCGCCTAACCTACCTAACTCTAAACCAAACCGATAAAAATGCTCAAAAAGGCTGCCGATTATTTCATCCTCTATTCCCTCCACCGCATCGAAATTGCGATCGCGATAAAACTCGGTATTAAAGGACTCGCTAGGGTCTAAACCCTGAAATTGTCCGATTTTCAAAAAATGCTCAAAGGCGGTAAATTCCCCCTTAGCTACTCCCTGAGAAACGGTGGGATTTTGCTGTAGATAAAAAACCGGGTCAAAAAAGGGATTTGGGCTGCGGTTGTCTGTTTGTCCAATATTAACAAAATGAGCGGCTGCAGTGGTAATTCCCTCCTCTACTTCTGACTGAATATGGGGATTTTGGGCGAGATAATATTCACTATCAAAAATGGGGTTAGGGTTGCGGCCCTCAAATTGTCCATACCGAGAAAAATGCTCGAAGGCGGTCTCGAAAAGACCGTCGGCGATCGCCTCTTCTACCTCCTGATTTTGTGCCAAATAAAACCCTTCATCAAATAAAGTTTCAAGGGTAAGCATAAAAAGCCTTTTCCCAGCAGAGGATTAATGTTCACCACTAGATTATCGCCAATTAGTCGTCAATCGTCCATTCCCATTGTAGGTTAGGCGAATATGTAGCGAATATGTAGGTTGTGTGAAGCGCAGCGAAACCCAACTTCCCCAGTGTACCATTGTAGTGAAGCGCAGCGAAACCCAACTTCCCCAGTGTACCATTGTAGGTTGTGTGAAGCGCAGCGAAACCCAACTTTCCCATTGTAGGTTGTGTGAAGCGCAGCGAAACCCAACTTTCCCATTGTAGGTTGGGTGAAGCGCAGCGAAACCCAACTTCCCCAGTGTACCATTGTAGGTTGTGTGAAGCGCAGCGAAACCCAACTTCCCATTGTAGGTTGTGTGAAGCGCAGCGAAACCCAACTTTCCCATTGTAGGTTGTGTGAAGCGCAGCGAAACCCAACTTTCCCATTGTAGGTTGTGTGAAGCGCAGCGAAACCCAACTTTCCCATTGTAGGTTGGGTGAAGCGCAGCGAAACCCAACTTCCCCAGTGTACCATTGTAGTGAAGCGCAGCGAAACCCAACTTCCCCAGTGTACCATTGTAGGTTGTGTGAAGCGCAGCGAAACCCAACTTTCCCATTGTAGGTTGTGTGAAGCGCAGCGAAACCCAACTTTCCCATTGTAGGTTGTGTGAAGCGCAGCGAAACCCAACTTCCCCAGTGTACCATTGTAGGTTGTGTGAAGCGCAGCGAAACCCAACTTCCCAGTGTAGGTTGGTGTGAAGCGCGGGTATGTAGGTTGGTGTGAAGCGCAGCGAAACCCAACTTCCCCAGTGTACCATTGTAGGTTGTGTGAAGCGCAGCGAAACCCAACTTCCCAGTGTAGGTTGGTGTGAAGCGCGGGTATGTAGGTTGGTGTGAAGCGCAGCGAAACCCAACTTCCCCAGTGTACCATTGTAGGTTGGGTGAAGCGCAGCGAAACCCAACTTTCCCATTGTAGGTTGTGTGAAGCGCAGCGAAACCCAACTTTCCCATTGTAGGTTGGGTGAAGCGCAGCGAAACCCAACTTCCCCAGTGTACCATTGTAGGTTGTGTGAAGCGCAGCGAAACCCAACTTCCCAGTGTAGGTTGGTGTGAAGCGCAGGTATGTAGGTTGGTGTGAAGCGCAGCGAAACCCAACTTTCCCATTGTAGGTTGGGTGAAGCGCAGCGAAACCCAACTTCCCCAGTGTACCATTGTAGGTTGTGTGAAGCGCAGCGAAACCCAACTTTCCCATTGTAGGTTGTGTGAAGCGCAGCGAAACCCAACTTTCCCATTGTAGGTTGTGTGAAGCGCAGCGAAACCCAACTTTCCCATTGTAGGTTGTGTGAAGCGCAGCGAAACCCAACTTCCCAGTGTAGGTTGGCGTGAAGCGCAGCGAAACCCAGCTTCCCCCGGCGAAACCGGGTTTCTGTGAAAAAGCCGGTTAATTTTCGGCATTTATGGTAATGTAAAATCAGATATCAATAACCATCCTGATTATGAGCCAGTGTCTGAACCCAGACTGCCTCCACAGCAACCCCGAAGGTTGTCAGTTCTGCCAAAAATGTGGTAGTAAACTCCGACTGGTTGAACGCTACTATGCTAAAAGCATCCTCGGACAAAGAGGGTTCGGACGCACATTTCTGGCTGTCGATGACTTCAAACCTTCTAAACCTCCCTGTGTGATTAAGCAATTCCTTCCCCAGGCGCAAGGAACCGCTACCCTCCAAAAAGCCGCCCAATTATTCGACCAAGAAGCCCAACGTTTAGAACTCCTCGGCAAACATCCGCAAATCCCCGAACTTTTGGCTTATTTTACCGCTGATAACCGTCAATATTTAGTTCAGGAATTTATCGAAGGGGAAACCCTACAACAGGAGCTAGATAATCAAGGCGCTTTTACGGAAAATCAAATCAGTTCGCTGCTAGAGGATTTATTGCCAGTTTTGGATTTCGTTCACCAAAATAAAGTAATTCACCGGGATATTAAACCGGAAAATATCATTAGACGCGCCAGTGATAAAAAGTTAGTCCTAGTGGATTTTGGGGCGGCTAAACAGGTGCATAGCACATCTCAGAGCGTCACCGGAACGGTTATCGGTTCGGCGGAATATTGCGCCCCGGAACAGGCGATGGGAAAACCTCAATATGGGAGTGATTTATATAGTTTAGGGGTGACTTGTTTATATCTGCTAACCCAAGCGAGTCCGTCTGATTTATATGACCCCTTAGAAGCAGAATGGGTGTGGCGTGAGCATTTAAATGGGAATCAGGTGAGTGATAAATTAGGCAAAATCTTAGACCGTTTGGCTGAGACAGTCTTTAAAAAACGCTATCAATCTGTAGCCGAAGTGTGGGCAGATTTACAGGGATATTCTTGTCGTAAAAAGACTCCCCTTATAACTCCAAAAACTCCCACCCAGAAGTTTGAATTTGATATCGTTACGGTCAATTCAAAGGGACAACAAATTAACCGCCGTCGCGGTCAGGCTGAATGTATTATCGAAGACCTGGGAAACGGTGTAACCCTGGAGATGGTAATGATTCCGGGGGGAACCTTTATTATGGGTGCGCCGAGTGGTGAAGTACAAAGTTATGATGATGAAAGACCCCAACACCGAGTCACCATTAAACCCTTCCTGATGGGGAAATATCCGGTTACCCAAGCACAATGGCGACAAGTGGTTAGTTTCCCCAAACTCCAACGGGACCTGAGCCCAGACCCCTCAAGATTTAAAGGATTAAATCTTCCCGTTGAAAAAGTTTCATGGTATGATGTAGTTGAGTGGTGTGCCCGCCTATCGAAAAGAATCGGCAAACCCTACCGATTACCCAGTGAAGCGGAGTGGGAATATGCAGCCCGCGCCGGAACTACTAGCCCCTTTCACGTCGGTGATACCCTGACCACCGACCTCGCCAACTATAATGGCGACTACACCTATGGCTCAGGACCCAAGGGAGCCTACCGCCAAAAAACTACCCCCGTCGGTCAGTTTCAACAAGCCAACGCCTTTGGCTTGTATGATATCCACGGGAATGTTTGGGAGTGGTGCGCTGACCCCTGGCACGACAGCTACAAGGGTGCGCCTTCTGATGGTGGTGTGTGGGATGCTGGTAACGATAATCGTTATCAAAACTATATTGAATATTTAGTCAACTTTTTGAGCAACACAAACAGGAGGGGGAGGGTGCTGCGCGGCGGTTCGTGGAACAACAATCCTGGTATCTGCCGTTGTGCCTTCCGCGACTGGTTCGTCCCGGACTTCCTCGTCAACAGCCTCGGTTTTCGGGTAGCCTGTGCCCCCCCGACTCTTAGCCCTTAGTATGTAGTATGTAGGTTGGGTGAAGCGCAGCGTAACCCAACTTCCCCCAGCCCAACCTGGTTTCGCCAATGCGGAACCCGGGACTTGAAGCAAAATTACAACCTATAACCCCCATTCTACCCTCACACTGATGCACTCAAAAGCGATCGCACATTTAGGAGTGAGTGCCAAATGAAGGCCCCTAAGTATTTAGCCTAGAGGGTATTGTGTTGTCGATTTATTGAGGGTTAATCATCAAGCTGATATATTACCCTAAGAATTGCCTTAATCTGTGGCAAGTCTGGATTGATACCATGATTGGTTAGTGCTTGCTTTGCCATATCTAGCGGTAATGGCTGCTTTTGATGTCGTGTCAGGATACCTAACTCTGTGGCAAGGTTGCGACGTTTTTTGTACTTGCTGTCATTAACCGTTACCGAGTGACCAAACGAACGCGCCCTGATTTCCTGTGGTATCCCGTTCATCTCTCCCAGTTGGTTGGCTAGATATCGGAAAGCTAATGCTTGGGTGAATCCCCAATTATGGTTAGTTAACCATTGTCTGTGGTTACGATTAAAGCCCGCTGGGTTCTTAGGTTCAGTAATAGGTAAACAGACGTTATGAATCCCTAGACGGTTAATCAAAGCCTTGTCTTTTGACATTGGTATTGCTAACCTTTGACCTGTTTTGGTGCTACTACCAAAGCAAGTAAACTCACCAATCACTAACACTAACTCAATGTTATTGGAGTCACTTATCGCGGGGAACGTTATGCCGTCAACCGTGATATCCTTGGTTAAGTTTTGTCCTGCTGCAATCTCTGATGGTCTCAATCCATATAAAGCACACATTGCTGACACCCAACACCAACCATCACGAGCATTATTGTCTGTCAACCGTCCATAATCAGTGTTACGTTCCTTGTCTAGCAAGCCTAGCAAGGTATCCAAGTCTATACTTTGGGATTCAGCAAATACTGTCTGGGTAGGGTCAATCTTTTCCATCTTCTCTAGTGCTTTCTTGCATCGAGCACGTTCCGCTACCTGTCTTAGTCGGTAGTATCTGTCTTTGAATATTTTATGACCTACCGGACTACTGCCATCTTGTAACGGGCTATATAACGCTTCTTTTATACCCTCCCAGCTCACATAAACATCCCAGTCTGTGACTTTGTTAAACACAGTAAGAAAACAGCGTTTAAATGAACTTTGGTCACTAGCCAGATCACGGGAACGTTTCCGCTTAGTGTTCTTGTGTACCCCATTAAAGTAATCATCCTCCATTTCTTTAAACACTTGACGATAGGTGATTAAGTCGTTTTCCATGGGAACTTTGGATTCATCAAGGATAGTAGCCTTGTACCAGTCCAGCCATTCAGATACTGACTGAAATTGTCCATCAAGGGATTTATGGACTAACCAAGCCTTGTCTACAGCCTTGCGGATACCCTCTGGAGTAAATTGGCAATTACAGCCCCGTTGCTTACGTCCCCCAGTTTCTGGGTCGTTTGTGATGTCTAGTTGGATTGTCCCCCGATTGCGCTTAATCCTGACACCCTTGGGACATTGTTGGCGGGATAAGTTGAAAAACTCAAGGATATCTTGAAAACCTTGATATATACCGCTGTGCGTACTGTTTGTACTTGTACTCATTTTACACTCACTCCTAATAATGCGATCGCTTTCGAGTGCATCAGTGTGACGGTAGAGTAAGGGTTATAGCTTTTATGGTGGGTTCGACCCCTCTATTGTCCACTAAAAGCCTCTTCTGGCTAAGGTTAACCGGAAATAGTGAAATAGTTTTTAAAAATGCGATAACCGGGTTAAGCCTTTCCCAGTTATCGCAGTCAGGATAAAGTTTTACAGAAAATGGAGCATATGGGAATCGAACCCATGTCCAAAACGACTATTTACGCCCTGCTCGTTCACAGACATAGCCCCTCTAATCCTTAGGGCGGGAACCGTCACTTATCCCTGACGGTAGGATTCTCTAGTAGAGTCTTTTTCAGTTAAGCTACCAGAGAACGCTTAACCGAAGCATCCGTTGGGGTTTAACCCACAGTCCTTAACGGAGTCAAACCGTGAGTGCTCGAACCTATAGGAGGTATTCGTTATTAAGCAACAGCGGCTTTAACGCGAGCGAAAGGTACGACGTTGTTCGCACTTACATTTTTTGTGAACCTTTGATTTTCGAGAGGAGGCTCACTCTCGGCCTGAATCACAAGGTCGGTTTGATCGTCCTGTCGAAACCAGTAATGCCCCGTGTATACAAATAATGATAAATGATAAATCCCAGACTGTCAAGGGCTTTGGTGAAACTGTCTGTGGTCCGCAAGAGTTAAGGAAGGGGAGGGGTTTTTTCGGGGCGGGTACGTCATGGCACTACTAAGACCCGCCCCCGGCGGCTAAACAGCAGCAGTGGCAGCCAAAACGGCATCGGCTTTTTCAATACCTTCGCGAACTGATTGAGCGCAACTGTTGAGTGCTTCGCGTTCATTGTCTGTCAGGTTTAATTCCAGAACCGCTTCTACGCCTCGACATCCCAACCAACAGGGAACCCCTAGGAAAATATCCTTCATGCCATATTCTCCCTTGAGATAGGCAGAAGTTGGCAATAGACGACGACGGTTGAGTAAAATAGATTCTACCATAGTCCGCACGGAGGAAGCGGGAGCATAATAAGCGCCGCCAGTTTTCAGAAGTCCGACTATTTCTGCCCCCCCATTACGAGTGCGAGCAATCAGACGATTAATGGTTTCAGTATCCATTAACTCTGTAATGGGAATGCCATTAACTGTAGAATAACGGGGAAGGGGAACCATTAAATCGCCATGGCTTCCCATAACGGTTGCATTAACATCAGCAACGGAAACGTTTAATTCTGTGGCGATAAAGGCTTGGAAGCGAGCTGAGTCTAACACTCCTGCCATTCCCATAATCCTAAAAGGTTCGATTTGGCTGACCTGCCAAGCTATATAAGTCATTACATCCAAAGGATTGGTGACTATGATAATGACTGCATTAGGGGAACTAGCGATCGCATTAGTAACAGCACGAGCCACAATAGGGGCATTAGTTTCGATCAAGTCGTTGCGGTTCATGCCGGGAGTCCTAGGGCGACCGGCTGTAATTACGACAACATCTGATCCAGCAGTATCTGCATAATCATTAGTTCCGAGAATTTTGCGATCGTGACCTTCGACTGATCCGGCTTGCATCAAGTCTAGGGCGACCCCTTGGGGCAAACCCTCGACGACATCAAGCAAGACGACATGGGCGACATTACTCTCTGCTATGCGCTGGGCTAGGGTACCACCTACTTTACCTGCCCCAATGATGGAAACCTGGGTAGGGTGACATGAAGGAGGAAAAAACATACTAGAAGCCATCTGCATATACCAATTAGATTTTGATTAACGGTCTGCCAGACGGGAAGTAAAGGCTGGTTGGTAAGGGGTAGGGCTAATTTGAAGCCTCCCCTACTGCCCCTAGGGATTATGGGCTATTGATGCCCTACCCTGGGGGTGTTAGTAGTACCCCAGCCTAGTTATGTCAGGATATAGGATTAACCGGGTGATCCGATCGCCCATGGAGTCGCACATGGCTATTTAGCGGGTTCCAATTGGTCAATCCGCAACCATATAGCTGGTGTAGGGACTCGACCAAATTTGACAAAGGCATAATCTCCCTTAGTTTCCATGACTTCCCCCTTAGTTTCAAACAAATAGGGAGGTAATCGGGAGTCGCTGGCGGTCACTTCTAGGCTATTTTCTAATTTTTCCCGAATGGCGTGAACAAAATCTCCGCGTTTAATAGTCATAGCGAGCAGGATAATAAATGAATCTATCCCAAATTTTAAGGGCTTGTGAGTTAATTTGATGTCAAGGATTGTGCGATAGCCACGCGAATGTTTACAAACAAGGTATTCATTCTCTGTTGTACTTGTTCCGGCTTCCCATCTAACGAACGGCCAATTACATTTTACCGTTACAGATGATAGACGTAGCTTTATGAACATCTATCTTAACAATCGAGATTTAGGGAAGATCACAATTGAGTTGAGGTTGACACATAGGACAGAAATGGGTTCCCCGTCCCGATAGTTTAATTTTAGTGATGGGGGTTTGACAAACTCGACAGGGTTTCCCGCCACGTTGATAAACCCAGGCGTGGCTACCGTAGTTGCCGTTAACGCCTTGGACGTTGAGGAAATTACGAATAGTTGTGCCACCGTCTGCGATCGCCTGTTGCAAAACTGCGACAATGTGGGTATAGAGGCGATTAAGTTGGTCTGGACTGAGACGACAGCTAGGAGTTGTGGGTTGAATTCTGGCCAAAAATAAGGCTTCGTCGGCGTAAATATTGCCCAAACCAGCTAATATAGATTGGTCTAGTAAAGCTGTTTTAATGGGTCTTTGGCTGCGCCGTAGTTTGGTGGCTAAATACTCAGGGGAGAATTCATCGCTAAGGGGTTCTGGTCCCAATTCCCGCAAACCAGAAATCACATCCATGACCGCCAGATGGGGGGGAACCAACCAGATTTTACCAAAAGTCCGCTGGTCAACAAATCTCAATTCTCGTTCTTCAGGCAAAAACAGTCTCACTCTGGTATGTTTTGGCAGAGACTGGTCAGAAGTACACCACAAAAGTTGTCCGGTCATCCGCAGATGCACACCCAGCCAGCCCCCGTCGCTTGTCTGGGTCTCGATAGGGTCTTTTGATGTGAAGATAGGATTTGATGGCTGTGATGGGGCTTGTAGTTGCGCTAACAGATATTTTCCCCGCCTATACCAGTGGTTAATGGTAGTGTTGTTGATTTGGGCGATAAATTCCACAGGACAGGGGTGGGCGATCGCACTATCTAAGAGGACATCCGCACCCACTATAGGCTGATTGAGGGTGGTCTGATTCAGACCCTTTCTAACGGTTTCAACTTCGGGTAACTCTGGCACGGAAAAATAAGCAGGTATACAGTCGCTGCGATTAAGGTATTGACAGGCGGCAGGGACTGTCTGACACTGCCGCCACGAGATTAGCCGAGATCAGTCTAGTTTACTTCTTAGCTGCCTTAGCTGGTGCTTCTACTTCGATCAACTCAGCTTCAGCAAAGTTGTTAGTGTTAACGCCGCCATCAACACCGCAGTAGGCGTTGTAGTTGACCTTATCAAAACGAACAATCACAGGATAGCGAATCCCGCTTTTATCCACGGAAACAACTGTTCCCACTTCTTGGAACCAATAGGACTCTTGGCGAAGAATGCGAACTTTAGAACCACGTTGAACCATTGGTTTATTTTCCTCTATGTCTAAAATGCGTTAATCTTCAGCCTACTACTGGATCAGCCATCTGATTCACTTCAGTTTTTTAAGTTTTATTGCTAACCTACCCACAGGGTTGGGGCTTCCGTGAGGGAGATTTCCCCAAAACTGCTGATTTGTGGTGACTTAGAGGGTTCAATCCTGCCGTCTACCATCGCGGAAGGTACCGGGGAAACGTTGTCCGGCGGTGTTAATGAGAACGCCTTGGCCGTGGGGGATACCGCCGCGCAGTTCCCCTTCATAGCGAAAACCGTTAGGGAAGGTGCAATTGCCTTTTCCGTCGAGGGCTTGATTAAAAAATTCTCCTTGGCAGGTAGTCCCATCTGTGCGGGTTAAGGTTCCCTGTCCAAAGGGTCCCCCGGCAAAAAATCTTCCCTCAAAGCGATCGCCATTGCTATAAACAAACTGCCCTCTGCCGTGGGGTTGGCTGCTAGTGGTACCGCTACCGACTTCTGTGACCAGTTGAAACTCACCAATATAGCGATCGCCATTGGCAAAAATCACCGTTCCGTTAGTAATCTGGCCATCTCTAAACACTCCCACGACACGGGAATCATCAGCAAAGATAAACACACCTTGACCATTAGGGAGACCATTGCGAAATTCTCCCTCAAAGCGATCGCGGTTAGCATAGACAAAGATACCGCGTCCTTCTGGGCGACCGTTGACAAAACTACCGGTGAAATTATCTCCCCCTTCATAGTTGCACGTCACCTGGCCGGTAGGTAGTTGTCCTTCACAGATAGGGGGGCGACCGCCTTCTGTTTGGGCGTTGGCTGGCAGTGTGACTAACAAAGCAACAGATCCACTCAAAGCCATTGTGCTGAGGAGAGACTGGGTGAACGGTCCTAGGGTAACAAAGCCAAATTTTTTAACTAAATTGAACATAAAACTCAACCCATGACATTGATAATTCCCTGGTTATCAAACCCAAGGATTTTTAGTTCAATGACTAACCTAAACCACCGGGGATATGGCTCCAAGGCAGCCAGAGGATAACCACAACCCCCAGTTAGTTAGGACTGATTACGAACAAAATTGTTGATAGTTTGTGGCATTACAATCATGTTAGCTTCATCCCCAAGGGGTCCGCTAACCTCACCTACCATTCTAGCAACTTCAATGCCGTTCTGCTCAAAGATGACAATCGGATCGCTGTCTCGGCTAAACTTGACGCGCTTAATCAGAACTTCTCCCCCGGCAATGCGTTGACCAACACTCACATAACGACTGGTGGGTTCATTAGGAGCCTTAACAATAATTCTGGTGTCATCTCCTGTTCTGAGGACTCCTGTTACTTCTATGGCACGAGCTAAATCAGTGGAAGGGGGTGGAGGGGGTGGAGGGGGTGCTGCTGGTGCAACGGGAGGGGGAGCATTGGGGTCAACCCATGCGGGTGGTCTGGAAGTGAGGGGAAGTTGAGGCAGATCTGGCACTCCAGCTACAGCTAGATCTGGTAATCCTGCTGCTGGTTCAGTAATACCGGGTTGTCCGTTGGCTACGCCTGGCTGTGCGGTAGGGGCTCCTGGTCGTCCGTTGGCTACCACTGGCTGTGTGGTAGGAGCTCCTGGCTGTGCGGTAGGGGCTCCTGGTCGTCCGTTGGCTACCCCTGGCTGTCCGTTGGCTGCGCCTGGCTGTGCTGTGGGGGCTCCGGGCTGTCCTGGCACGGTAGTAACGGCAACAGGAGTTCTCCATTGGGGCGGTTGCATAGCTACGGGAAGACTGGGTAGGTCAGGCACTTGTTTACTGGGTAAGGCGATCGATTCACTGTCTGCTTGCACGTCTGGGGGTCTATCTGCAATAACCGGTGGAATCGGTCCAAAGGGGTCAAGTTGTTGACCAGGAATTGGAATAGTTGCCGGTGCAGCAGGTACTCCATTTCTGCCGGGCAGAAGCTGTCTCAATCGTTCCTCTGATTTGGTAGACTGAATCAAACCTGCTTCTGGCGGAGGAGTTTCAGTAACTAGAGGATCTTCAAATGGTGTTTCTGCTGTAGTTTCCTCTTCCGATGGGTCAACTGGGGTTGTTTCTTCTGTGGGAGTTGGAGTCAATGTAATTTCCTCCTCCGGTGGCTCCGAAGCACAACCCCCTAGCCAGAGTGATAAAACCCCCGCTACAATCACAAATAGAACTTTACGCATTGCCTATCCCCAATGATGCTGATACATTTACGCGACATTTATCCGGCTATTGCCTGACAATGCGACGATAGCACTATTACCCGTTAAGGTAACAGAGGCGGTATCCCGCAAAGCTTTTAGAAAGATTCCAAAAGCACCGTTCCAGTCCCTGGGTAGAGTGAACCCACACTCAGGACATCGGAACACTTTTGAGCCACCTAGCTGGGAATGCATATTACCACAGTGAGTACAGGTTTTGCTGGTGTATTCTTCCGTCACATCTACAACTGTGGTTCCAGTTATTTCCCCTTGATGTCTCAGGGTTAGTTTGAATCGATAATGCGCCCATGTCAGCATGGCGCGGGCAGTCTTGGATTTGATTTTCCGCTTGGCTTTGGCAACCATGTTGGAAGTCTCGAAGGTCGGCAGAAAAATTATGCTGTAGTCATTAGTCAAGTAATGAGCAATTTGCTTGTGGGCCTCATCCACTAAATTCCGGATTTTAGTTCTCATTCGTTGAGCCGCTTGCCTCATCCGGCGTCGCCGTGAACGATTAAGTTCCTTGGCGATTCGGCTCATCAAATCATCCAAATGTTGACATAACCTAGTAATGCGTCCTATATCTCCGGAGCCCAATTCCAGAAACCGAGAGCCATCAAACCCAGTTATGAAAGTTCGGACACCCCGGTCTAATGCAATCACGCCATTCGCTTCAGTTGGGGTAACGGCAACTGGTTCAGGGAAAATCGCCAACCATCGACCTTTGGTAAACACCAACTGAGTCCCTTGCCCGCAAGTTTTAGGGATAGCTTAGGAAACCATGAAAGTTAATCCTTTCGTGAGTCTTGGATACCAACTCCCTGAAGAGAAATTAGTATTATTGAACTTAATCCCTTGAGAGCTGTCACGACAACTTCTAAACCTTGCATCAGGACTGGCGGTCAAAGCCTGATCGGCATCAAAGATGGCATTTTGCCGAATATGGCCGGGTGTTTCTTTGACCCATTCGGGTAAGTCACTCTGCATCACTTCCGCAGCGTAACTTTAACTTGCTTAGTCGTTTAGCACTCCGGGATAATGCAATTGCTTGGTTGTAGCAATACCGACAAGCAGCCAGCCATTTGCGCCAGACTTGATTTAGCTCTAGGCTGGGGTAAATCCGGATCTTCTTTGACCTGAGTTTTATATTGACTCCGTCCGTATAATCGGGAACTGAAGCAGTGGAGGATGTCCTCAACCATTTCTGGTTCTCGACTGAGACTTGTCTCGTTGAGAACCATGAGTGAGCACCTGTTTTGCTCACAGAGACATCGAAACAAGTCCCATCCAAATCTGGCCAATCGGTCTGGGTGGGCAACGACAACCATGCGGACATCTCCTGACAAGACTTGTCCCAGTCAGGCCAGCATTTTCTTTCCCTTGAAGTTGAGCCCGCCTCCGATTTCGGAGACGACTTCTGCTTCGGGGTAGAGGTTGGACAGTGCGGCCACCTGTCGGTTGAGGTCGGACTGCTGGGCGCGGCTACTAACTCTGGCATAGATAACGACTTTGCGTTTGTCACTGCCTGATTTGGCAGCAGTATATGACTCAACGTTGTATCGTCGTTGCCCAGCGGGGGTTCTGATGGTCTCGATTGAGCCATTTTCGTCCCATCTGCGGAGTGTTCTTTCATGGACTCCAAGGATTTAGGCCGCTTCCTTGGGTTTGACATATCTGGCAATAGGTTTATCCTCAACGTTATGGTCGAAAGGGAAGTCACCTTCCCCAACTCCAATTCCAAACCGTACTTGAGACTTTCACCTCATACGGCTCCTGATGTAGATACCCCTTTTGACATCGGGAACAGGGCAACAACTCCCTGCTTTGTGACTTCAACTTTTGGAGCTAAATACAACATCGTAGTCTTTAAACTCGCTCTCGTCATAAACACTCTTATTTGTCGCAGTCTCTATATCCACACCGTGACTAGTGGGCATATCCTAACCATTACAGTTAGGCATTAGCTTTCAGTCACATCCTTTCCCCTTAAAGGCATACGCTTACACTTTTCACTACTGTGCAGTTACATCCTGCTGAGAACCTATGAGGGGTTTAAACGTTCCGTTTATACGGGCATTCCATCTTTAGACTTGTCCTGTCCACCGGGGTAATTTTAAAGGTCTGTGTAGGTAGTGGATGAAAACTCCTACTTTTCCCCTTGCTCTTTTGAGCGCAGCGTATCAACCTATTTCGCTACTTAATAATTACGATGGTTCAAGCCGGAACATTCAGATTTCCTTAGTCATGGATGGTTGGCAGTGGTCGGATTATTGGGAATAGGTTTCCCTCACGCCTTTCGTTCCCCCCTTCAATCTGACGGGTTGTGATTCCTCAAACTGGGGGTGGCTGTTATGGTCGAAAGGGAAGTCACCTTCCCCGACTCCACTTCAAAACCGTACTTGAGACTTTCATCTCATACGGCTCCTGATGTGAATACCCCTTTGTCAGTGGGAACAGGGCTACAACCCCCTGCTTTATGACCTCAACTTTCGGAGCTATATACACACGTAGTCATTAACTCGTTTTCGTCATAACACTCTTAGTTGTTGTGGTCTCTATATCCACACCGTGACTAGTGGGCATATCCTAACCATTACAGTTAGGCATTAGCTTTCAGTCACATCCTTTTCCCTTAAAGGCATACGCTTACACTTTTCGCTACTCCACAAGTACATCCTGCCACTTGAGAGCCAATGAGGGGTTTAAACGTTCCATCTATGCGGGCATTCCATCTTTAGATTCGTCCTATCCACCGGGGTACTTTAAAGGTCTGTGAAGGTGGTGGTAATATACCCCTTCTTTTCCCCGTGCTCTTTTGAGCGCAGCGTATCAACCTATTTCGCTACTAGAGTATTACGATGGTTCAAGCCGGACATTCGGTTTCCCTAATCATGGATGGTTGGCAGTGGTCGCCTCTGGTAGTAGGTTCTACTTCACGCCTTCCGTTCCCCGCTTCAATCCTGGGGTTATGATTCCCAAAACTGGGGGTGGCTATCGCCGTTACTCTCAACCTTACGTTATACTCAAGGGGTTCACAACTCCCCTCTTTTTTTCGCTCAGTCTTGACCTTGAGTCTCTCTGCCTTATCTGGTTGTCGAAGCCAGATGTTGAGACACATAGATAGTTATGGGATGGTCAGGGGTGCGAATCCCTTATATTCCACCAAGGGGTGGAAGTCCCACTAGGAGGTTATTTAAGGCATTGCAGCCCTATTTCACTCCTAAACGTCTCGCACATCGCCGTTACTCTCAACGCCCTGATTTCTCAGTTGGTTTATGACCTTGAGTCCCCTGCCTTGCTTAGATTTCTCCAAGCGTCGGGACATATAAACAGTTATGGGATGGTCAGGGGTGCGAATCCCTTATATTCCACCAAGGGGTGCAAGTCCCACTAGGACGTTATTTCAGGCATTGCAGCCTTATTTGACTCCTAAACGTCTCGCAAGTAGGGGTCGAGAGAGATGTCGCCATCTCCCCCTCCCATACAGAACCGTACTTGAGACTTTCACCTCATACGGCTCCTAATTTGACCGTCTCCTTGTTAAGAGTACAGCATCATCTCTTCATCAAGAGCTGTTTTATTGTCGTGACAATGGCGATGTAATAATTGAATATTCTTGTATTCATCCTTTCCGCCATGGCTTCTAGGTACAATGTGGTCTACTTCAATTATATCTGATGGGGTAAAGAATTGTCCACACCAGGTACATCTACCTTTTTGCTTTTTGAGTAGTTTTGCTACCCTAATTGGCGTGTCGATTGCTTGTCCTTTCCTGGTTGCCCAGTAAGTCCAATTTCCGTCATAAGGTGTTGCGTCAGGGCGTATTAGGGTATGTCTGACAATTGGAGTCCAGTTGTGTTTAAACAGATGTAACCCATCTTTGGTTTGAAACAGCCAATTTTCGTGTCTTTCTTTCCCATTGCTAAGTTTAATTGTTCCATGTCTGAAATAATTACTTAGTTTTTCGTAACTTGCCTTTCCGCATCTTGATACTGTCCATGCCCTTAACATTTGCCAGACTGTTTTGTCTAGCTTATTGAAGGTCTCTGTTGAGACTACCGCTGAATAATAATTTGACCATCCCCGAATAATCAGGTTTAGTTTACTAATCAGGGCTGACTGAGGTGTTGCTTTATGTTGCTTGATTACACCTTTTATCGCTTCTGTGTGGGCTTTGACTGCTTTTTGGCTGGGTTTTATATGGGTTTTGTGACCGATTAATCGGCTTACTTTCCCACCTGTTTTCCCAGATTTATATTTTCCTGCTGGGTATTGCCTGATATTGAATCCTAGAAAATCAAACCCAGGTTCCTCAGTCTTACCGTCATACTCAATAGTTTTGAGTGTATGACAGATTCGAGTCTTTTCAGGTTTTATTTCTAATCCTACAGGTTTTAGCCATTCAGAAATAGCAGTCTTGCACTGTTCAATGATTCCTAGGTCTTTGGATATGACCACAAAATCATCGGCATATCTTATAACGTTCGCATAAGGGCGATTGTCTGTTTTCTTGGGATACAGTTTTTCAATTAACCTAATCATACCCAACAGTGCGATGTTGGCGAGTATTGGACTTATTACCCCTCCTTGGGGTGTCCCTGCTTCTGTATCCTCAAATACACCGTTATCTAGCACGCCAGCTTTGAGCCATTGTTTCAGGTCTCTCTTCAAGCTGCTTGGACAATGAATTTTGGACAATAGGTAATCATGGTTCACGGTAAGAGCATTTTGCTATATCAGCATCAAGAACATAGTATTGTCCTTGATTTATGGCAATATATATTCTACTTATTGCATCTTGTGCTGACCGTCCGGGTCGGAACCCATAGCTCGTGCCCTCAAATCTCGATTCCCATTCAGGTTCGAGAGCCGACTTAACCAAGGCTTGCCTTGCTCTGTCTTGGATTGTGGGTATGCCTATTCCAGCTTTTTTCATCCCTACCAGGTTTTGGAATCCACACCCTTCGCAGTGGTTTTGGTTTGAGATTTCCCTTAATGTTTTTGACAAGTTCTAACCTTTGTCTTGGAGAGATTGCTCTTACTCCATCGATTCCGGCTGTTTTCTTGCCTTGATTATCTTGGGTTACTCGTCGCACTGCTAGGAGCCGGGCATAATATGATTTCACCAATAGACGTTGCCACCTTCTTACCTTTGCATCCTGTCCCGATTTAGCTGCTTGAAATATACTCTTTTGGAGCTTGAAAACTTTCCGTTGAACCTTAGTCCATGGGATTGCCTTCCATGCGTTGTTCGTAGTCTTGATTGGTTTTGGTTTCCCAAACCCTTTCTTTAAACTCGCTATCGCCATTTGTACACCTACTAGGCTCTATTTCTTTACAATCAAACCGTGACCTGTTAGCATATCCCTTCCATTACAGTAGGGCGTTGGCTTTTGGTCACATCTCACATCCTCTAGGACTTGCGGTTACACTTATCCCTACTGATATCTCGACCAGATAATCAGAGTCCAGGAGGACTTAAAACGTTCCGTTTATATGGGCATTCCATCTTTAGATTTGTCCTTTCCACCGGGGTACTTTTAAAGGTCTGTGTAGGTAGTGAATAGAAGCCCCTACTTTTCCCCTTACTCTTTTGAGCGCAGCGTATCAACCTGTTTCGCTACTTAACAATGACGATGGTTCAAGCCGGACATTCGGTTTCCCTAATCATGGATGGTTGGCAGTGGTCTCGGTTCTGGTGTTGGGTTACACCTCGGAGCCTTCCGTTCCCCGCTTCAATCCTGGGGTTGTGATTCCCAAAACTGGGGGTGGCTATCGCCGTTACCCTAATTTCCTGATTTTACTTATCCATTTCTGGGCTTCCTATAAGGAATTTGTATGAGTAAGTTCGTTTTGACCTTGGGTTCCCTGCCTTGTTTTGTATATTTCTATACAAACGTTGGGACATATAAACAGTTATGGGATGGTCAGAGTACGAGTCCCTTATATTTCATCAAGGGGTGAAAATCCCACTAGGAGGTTATTTCAGGCATTGCAGCCTTATTTGATTCCTAAACGTCTCGCACCTATTCTCGCTTCTTATACCGTATTGCCGTAAAATGTTAACCTAATTTGAGATGAAATATTAGGGGTCGAGAATGGAGTCGCCTCCATTCCCTCCCATTCAGAATCGTGCGTGAGACTTTCACCTCACACGGCTCCTAGTCTGATTGTTCCATTGTTAAGGATACAGCTTTAGCGTTGTCTAATGCCGTCTTATCATCGCGGGTGTGGCGATGTAATAGTTGAAGGTTCTTGTATTCATCCTTTCCGCCTAAACTTCGAGGTACAATGTGGTCTACTTCAACTAAATCTGATGGTGCGAAATACTGTCCACACCAAGTACACCTGCCTTTTTGCTTTTTGAGTAGTTTTGCTACCCTGTTTGGTGTTCCAATTGCTTGTCCTTTCCTGGTTGCCCAGTAAGTCCAGTTTCCGTCGTATGGTGTTGCGTCAGAGCTTATTAGGGTATGTCTGACAATCGGAGTGTAGCTATGCTTCCATAGGGTAATTCCGTCTTTGGATTTGAATAACCAAGTTTCATGTCTTTCTTTCCCATTACTAAGTTTAACCTTCCCTTGTTGGAAATAGTTTCTTAGCTTTTCATAACTTGCCTTTCCGCATCTTGATACTGTCCATGCCCTTAACATTAGCCAGATTGTTTGGTCTAGCTTATTGAAGGTCTCTGTTGAGACTACTGATGAATAATAATTTGACCATCCCCGAATAATCGGGTTTAGTCTACTTATCAAGGCTGATTGGGGTGCTGTTTTATATTGTTTTATTACACCCTTAATCACTTCAATGTGGGCTTTAACTGCTTTGTTGCTGGGTTTTATGTGAGTTTTGAATCTTAACTTTTTGTGGGGGGTTTTGTTGCATAAGAAGCCTCCTTTTCTTCTTCCCCCATGTTTTCCAGCTTTATATTTGCCGACTGGATATTGCCTAATATTGAATCCCAGAAAATCGAACCCTGGTTCCTCTGCTTTGCCGTTGTACTCAATAGGATTGAGCGTGTGGCATATTCGAGTCTTTTCAGGTTTTATTTCTAATCCTACAGGTTTTAACCATTCGGAAATAGCAATTTTGCACTGTTCAATAATCTCTAGTGATGGAGATATCACTACGAAATCATCGGCGTATCTTATAACAGTAGCTTGTACTACGTTTGCTTTCTTAGGGTACAGTTTTTCTATGAACCTAACCATGCCCAACAGTGCGATGTTGGCGAGTATTGGACTTATTACCCCTCCTTGGGGTGTCCCTGTTTCTGTATCCTCAAATACACCGTTATCTAGCACACCTGCTTTGAGCCATTGTTTCAGGTCTCTCTTTAGGCTGCTTGGACAATGAATTTTGGATAGTAGATAATCATGGTTTATTCGGTCAAAACATTTTGCTATATCTGCATCCAGAATATAATAACCTCCTTTGTTGATACTCTGAAAGATTCTGGATATTGCATCGTGGGTAGACCGACCAGGACGGAACCCATAGCTATTGTTTTCAAATCTTGATTCCCATTCAGGTTCAAGAGCCGAATTGACCAAGGCTTGCCTCGCTCTGTCTTGGATTGTGGGTATTCCCATTCCCGCTTTTTTCATCCCTGCCGGGTTTTGGAATCCACACCCGTCGTAGTGGTTTTGCTTTGAGGTTTCCCTTAATATTCTCCACAAGTTCAAACCTTTGTCTTGGAGAGATTGCTCTCATTCCATCAACTCCAGCCGTTTTCTTGCCTTGATTATCCTGGGTCACTCGCCGCACTGCTAGGAGCCGGGCATAATATGACTTCACCAATAGACGTTGCCACCTTCGTGCCTTTGCGTCCTGTCCCGATTTAGCTGCTTGAAATATCCTCTTTTGGAGCTTGAAAACTTTTCTCTGAACTTTTGCCCATGGAGTTTATTTCCATACAAACGCACGTCTTGATTGGCTTTGATTTCTCAAATCCTTTCTTTAAACTCGCTTTCGTCATAGTAACTCCTACTAGACTCTATTCTTTACAGTCAAACCGTGACCCGTTAGCATATCCCTACTATTACAGTCTGGCGTTGGCTTCTGGTCACATCTCACCCCCTAATAGGCTTACGCTTACACTTTTTACTACTGACTCTCTCGACCAGATTATCAGAGCCTAAAAGGGGTTATAACGTTCCATTTATATGGGCATTCCATCTTTAGACTTGTCCTATCCACCGGGGTACTTAAAAAGGTCTGTGTAGGTGATGTCATGATTACCCTACTTTCCCCTTGTTCTTTTGAACGCAGCGTATCAACCTATTTCGCTGCTTAGTGTTGACGATGGTTCAATTCGGAGCATTCAGATTTCCTTAGTCATGGATGGTTGGCAGTGGTCAGATTTTTGGGAATAGGTTTTCCCTCACGCCTTCCGTTCCCCGCTTCAATCCTGGGGTTGTGATTCCCAAAACTGGGGGTGGCTATCGCCGTTACTCTCTACTCCCTGATTTCTCAGTTTGTTTATGACCTTGAGTTCCCTGCCTTGTTTGTATTTTCCAAACGTCGGGACATATAACAGTTATGAGGATGGTCAGGAGTGCGCTCCTTATATTCAACCAGGGGGTTGAAGTCCTCACCAGGCAGTTATTTCGGGCATTGCAATCCTATTTGATGCCTGAACGTTTCGCACCATGCTCTCATATTAGCGTAATCTGATGTTGACTACTCCAAAAAGGCGATCGCCTCCTCAGTATATATAGGACATTCGCCGGGACTGATACAATCAACAAATAACTCCATTTTCGACATAAAGACTGACCCGAAAATGGTAGCAAAAGAAACATCGGCTGCATCTCTTCCGGTCCCAATGCGGATCAACCCCGTCCGGGGAACTAAACGAGTCGCATCAAACAAATACCAGCGATCGCCTAAATAAGCCTCAAAATAGGCATGAAAATCTGGCGGTTGCAAATCATAAGCATAGCCAGTCACAAACCGCGCCGGAATATTCAAAGACCGACAGAAAGCAATACCTAAATGGGCAAAATCCCGACAAACTCCCGCCCTTTCGGTGGCGGTATCAAAAGCGGAGGTATGGGCGTTGGTACTCCCTGATAAATAAGTGACATTTTCATAAATCCAATTACACATAGCTGTCACCCGCGAATAGTCAGGAACTAAATCACCAAACTCAGTCTGGGCGAACCGCATCAAGCGATCGGACTCGCAATAGCGGCTAGGATATAAATAGGGTAACACATCTAAAGGCAATTTAGCTGGAGGAACTTCGGGAATATCCTGTGGGTGTTCTTCAAAGGGTTTGAATTCCACTGTAGCTTGATAAGATACTTCCAAATTTCCGGGAGGTGAATTAACCCTAATGTATCGGTTTTCTAGTTCTGGGGAAATATATTCATCTATATCGACATCAGGTGCAATGTGTAGGTCTTCTTGGAGGATCTGTTGAAATCGGTTATTGCAAACGGCAATATTGAAAATCAAGGTGCTATCGCTATAAATCTCATAATTTAGCTGACAGCCCAAATTAAATTTCATAGATAATTAATCCCCCTGATTGGTAAGTGGTTGTAACATTAGTTGATAGCGATAAAGGGCGACGGAATGTCCGGCGGCTTGAAAGTAATTAGGATCTTGTGGGGATAGGTAAATTGCTGTAATCTGATCAGCTACTATCCCGTGTTTCTCCTGTCGATAAGCGGTGGTTGTTTCTACCTCATTTAGATATAGGGTAAATTCTCCCTCAAATATCTGCTGGGCGATTTCTGAGGCGATAAATTCTCCTGGTGATGGTGTTTCTGTTCCGCGACTGGTTACCACAGATATCAAGCTACGATCGCCTGGAAATTTAGTAATTTGGCGGTTGGGATTATTGGGGTCAACCTGTACGGATATCACCCCCCGATCGCCTAATATAGCCTTAGCAATATTTAACCCATTACCAGAGCGATCGGCTACTATCTCAGGATAGAGTTTTTCCTCTAACTTCAACCGGGGAACCGGAGATAACACGGAGGATATAGGCGCTGATTTCATCTCCCTAAACCGGACTCGAAAACTTATGGGTTGATTGAGATAGCCAAGATTTCCCTGGAAACCAGGAGTTACCAGATCCGGTGCTAGGGGGGCGATCGCTTCCACTAGGGTACTGGTGACATCCCATTGTCCGGCCATCCACTCTGGGTAAACTAAATCTCCCCTCGCCTCACTCAAGGCGGGTTTTCCTTTCCAGTGGGGAAACTCACCTAAGCGATCGCTTAATGAACCCGCCCACGCCGCAGATGGACATAACCACAACAGCAGCCCACCTAAGAACCATAATAAAGCCAAAGTGGCGCGATCGCACCTAATCCGATATACCCCATTAATATTACCCGGATCGGGAATCGATTTATTGCCCAATTTCACCTTCTCAAACTGCCTGATCGCTGAACAGATTTTACAACAGTATAGCCTTATCACCAATGTTAAAGGAAAACGACAAGCAAAGCCTTGGTTAAACACAAGACCCATTGTTGATTGGAGTTGGGAAAATTAATTGATTTAATGCACGGGAAAAAACTATTTTTCGCCGCCATTCCTATTATAACACACTTGGAGATTTTTGACCATGGTTATAATTAACTTTGGTGAAATTAGGTTAGCTTTTTGGCTAGTAGCAACGACCTTGATCAATTCACCCTCGGCGATCGCCTGTTAACAATAGTTGTTGACCATGATTAGCAGTCCACCGGGTAACAATAGTTAACTAACAGTGCTACGATCGCAGTTAGGATAGATGATCGGAACGAGTAAGTTATGACCGCAAATAAAATTGGTATTGCCGTAATCGGGACGGGATTTGGTCAAAAAGTCCACATTCCCGCCTTCAAGGAACACCCCCGCACGGAGATTATAGCAGTTTACCATCGAGACATAGACAAAGCCAAGGCGATCGCATCTGAACATAACATCCCCCACGCCAGCGATCAGGTTAGTCAAATGGTCACTATACCAGAAGTCGGGGCTGTGACCATCGCCACCCCCCCATTCCTACACTTTGAGATGGCCAAAGAAGTCCTCCACGCTGGGAAACATCTGTTATTAGAAAAACCCACCACTCTTAATGTTGAGGAGGCAAAATACCTTTATCAACTGGCTAAAGACAAAAACTGTGTCACCACCATGGATTTTGAATTTCGCTTTGTCCCGCAATGGCTGCAATTAGAAAAACTACTGCGACAGGGATATGTCGGACAACCCAGGCTAGTCAAGATTGATTGGTTAGTGTCCAGTCGCGCCGATGCGTCAAGGGCCTGGAACTGGTATGCTCAGAAACAAAAGGGCGGCGGTGCTTTAGGGGCGATCGGTTCCCACAGTTTCGACTATATACACTGGCTATTTGGTCCGATAAGCCGCCTGTGCGGACAGTTAAGCACAACCATAGCCCAACGCCCTGAGCCGGCTGAAGGAGGCAAACTCAAGGCTGTAGATGCCGATGATACCTGTAATTTAATCTTGGAGTTAGCCGACGGAACCCCCTGTCAGGTATGTTTGAGTTCTTGCACATTCTGGGGACGGGGACACTGGGTAGAAGTCTATGGTAGTGATGGAACATTAATTCTCGGTAGCGACAACCAAAAAGACTATATCCACGGTTTCAAATTGTGGGGAAGTAAAGCCGGGGAAGATTTGGCAGAAATTGCCATTCCCGATAATTTGCAGTTTCCCAAAACTCATGATGATGGTCGCATCTGTGCCTTTTTGCGCGTTGTCGATCGCTGGATGGAAGCTATTTCACGCCATGAGTCCCTGGTGCCTTCTTTGCGCGAGGGGGTCTATTCTCAATTACTAATGGATCTCACCCATGAATCTAATGTTACAGGGACTTGGGTTGATGTTCCTGATCTGAACAATTTTTTGTAGATTTAGGTGGGGATAGTAGTCCTACATCCTAGGTATCATGCCTAATAGAGGTGAGGGGGTGACTCTAAGTATGACCGTATGGTTATGTTCACCCTTGGGTGATTCATCCTGTTAAGTCAAGTGACAAATTTCTAAGAACAGGCTGTTTTTTTGTTAAGATTAAATTAAAGGTAATTGCGGTGTGGCATTAAGACTTTGGACAAGCCATTTAAAGCCAGTTGCGAGTTAAAAAATAAATACGGATGTTTGGTATTACCCCTCTCAATTAAGGTCTGTGATAGTCAGACTCGTTGTTATAGACTGATCCGTGCTTTGTGCCAGTCTCTTCCCTGAAGTGGGAATAATTATATGACAGTAAAATTTAAGGTAAAACTATGTCCAGATTAAACGGCCGAGTTTTCGACCTAGGAAGTGGGGTATTGCGTCAGATCGGCATTAGCCCTGACATTTCCTTTGAGGATATAACTCGCCTAACTATTCACATTACCAATGCACCGATCGCTTTTATCAGCTTTATCGACCAAACTCATCAGTGGCTGAAGGCTCAAATAGGCTTGTCCGATGATATAAGTATTTATTTAGATTTTTGCGGATATGCGATCGCCTATCATCGTGGTGGAAGTCTCAGTGCCGAGCCCGCAAGTCCTACCTCAGAACCCATTATTATTGAAGATATCAGCACTCACCCCCAACTCGCTAGTCACCCGATAGCCAAAAATGACCAACCTATAAAATCTTATCTGGGTGTTCCAATTACTACCCTAGAGGGCTATCAATTGGGGATGATATCAGTAATGAATTATGATTACTGGGAACCTTCACCTGAGCAGATTATAGCACTAGAATCCCTCAGTCGTCAAGTAGCTAACCAAGTTAATTTACACCGACAATTAATCGACCTGCACGGGAAATTAAGTCATCTGGAAACTATCATCACTGAACGCCGAAAAGTATGGGATATTGTCCGCCAAGAACGGGATTTTGTCAATGGAGTTTTAGATACTATTAGCGCCCTAGTAGTGGTGATTGATCCGCAGGGTCAGATTGTCCGTTTTAATAAAAGTTGTGAACAATTGACGGGATATAAAGCCGGAGATGTTGAGGGCTTATTGATTCAGGATTTAGGATTATCAATTTTTGATCAAGAGTGGGAGGGATTTGATTGGGGTTTAGCAGCCATTGAGTTGGACGAACCGCCCCAATCATCTCATCATGTGCAATCGAATAGTATGAGGATGGGTCATTTTCCTAGACAGTGTGAGAACCAGTGGAAAGGAGCTGATGGAGAAGCCTATTTAGTGTCTTGGTCAAATAGTGCAATTCTGCATCCAGATGGCTCTCTCAAATATATATTAGGCTGTGGGATTGATATTACTAATCGGAAACAGTCGGAAGAAATGTTGCATTTATTGCAGCGGGCGATCGAAGCTAGTCCTAATGGTATTGTGATTTCGGAAAGCAGCAACAATGATCTGCAAATTATTTACTGTAATGCAGGTTTTGAAAAGCTAACTGGGTATACTAAAGAAGAGGTAGTTGGTCAAAACTGTAGGTTTCTCCAAGGCCCAGACACTAATCGAGATTCAATTGCTATTATTAGACGAGCCATCAAGCAAGAAAAAGGATGTAAAGTGAACTTAAAAAATTATCGGAAAGATGGTAGCTGCTTCTGGAATGAACTAGCTATTTCTCCGGTACGAGACCATCAAGGAAAACTCACCCATTTTATTGGTATTCAAACTGATATTACCGAACGGAAGCAGTCGGAAGATGCTTTGCGAGAAAGTGAAGCTCGCTACCGTCTGTTAGCAGATCATGCTACGGACTTAATCTCCCGACATGATGCTGAGGGGATTTATCTTTATGCCTCGCCAGCTTGTCGAGATTTACTAGGTTATGAACCTGAAGAATTAATAGGAATTTCGGCTTATAAATTTTTCCACTCTGATGATATAGAGCGCATCCAGAAATCTCACCAGACCTTATTAAGTGATTCTGATGTGGATACGGTAAGTTATCGAGTTCGGCGTTCTGATGGTAGTTTTATATGGTTTGAAACGACTTCTCACGCTATCCGCAATCATGACAATAATGATATCCAAGAAATCGTATCTATATCTCGTGATATTACTGAACGCAAACAAGCAGAAGAAATCCTGCGGGAGCGATCGCACCTTTCTCTACTAGAAGCCGAAGTTGGGAAAGCCCTAGGACAAGGTGGCACAATACCAACTATTCTGAATCGTTGCGCGAAAGCAATGGATCAATATTTACAGGTCGCCGGGGTATCGATATGGACCATAAACAATCAAACTAATCAACTCGAAAGACAAGCCGGGGCGGGAATTGTTACCCTGAAAGCACCCACACCGCAGCTATTGAACCATGAACTATCCCAAGTGTCTCAACAAATAATACAGGTTTCTCACCAAACCTTAGAAGTCCCACTGGTGGTAGAAGGGCGGTTAATGGGAATGATGGCTATTTGTAGTTCTAATCCATTATCTCCGCAAGTTCAGGATGTGCTAGGTTGGATTGCTAATGCGATCGCTGTGGGAATTGACCGGGTAAAAGCCCGCGAAGAATTGCAAAGCCGTAGGGAAGCCTTACTATTTCGCTTGGCTAGTCAAATCCGCAATTCCCTAGATATTGACACAATTTTGGGAACAGCAGTTCAGGAGATCCGCAGTGTTCTACAAATCGACCAATGCCATTTTTTGTGGTATTTACCCACTCAACCGAACAGACATAATTTTGCCATTACTCACGAATCGCGATCGCCTTCTTTATCAAAGGTTTTAGAAGATTACCCCTCGGATAAAATTGGCTGGTTGGCTAATAAAATCTGTAAGCGGGAAACAGTACAGGTTAATAATTTACAAGATACAACCGTTTTAGATGCAACTACCAGGGGGTTACTGGAGGAGGCGGGAATTGCTTCGGAAATTTTACTACCCCTGGAGACGCGATCGGGACAGCGGGGGGCTGTGGTCTGTAATCAATATAATAATCCTCGCGATTGGATAGATAGTGATGTAGAACTATTGCGAGCCGTAGTAGATCAATTAGCGATCGCCATTGACCAAGCGGAACTTTACGCCCAAACTAGAGCCGCCGCCTTAGCCGCCCAAACTCAAGCCTTCCACCTAAGCGAGGCTCTCCAGGACTTGCAACAAAAAGAGTCACAATTAATTCAAAGTGAAAAAATGTCTAGTTTAGGACAAATGGTGGCGGGGGTAGCCCACGAAATTAATAACCCGGTGAATTTTATTTATGGCAACCTCACCTATGCCCGCGATTATACTAAGGATATGCTGGAATTAGTCGAACTGTATCAAGAACAATATCCTGAACCTCTGGAAGTTATCCAAGAACGCATAGAGGAGATTGACCTAGACTTTTTGGTAGAGGATTTACCGAAAATCCTGTCTTCCATGGAAATGGGAGCCGATCGCATTCGCCAAATTGTTGTATCTCTGCGGAACTTCTCCCGTTTAGATGAGGCGGACATGAAGCCGGTGGATATTCACGAGGGTATTGATAGCACTTTATTGATTCTGCAAAACCGCCTGAAAGCAAAAGGTAGTAGTTCTGGTATTGAAGTGGTTAAAAAATATGGTCAACTTCCTAGGGTGGAATGTTATGCGGGACAGCTTAACCAGGTGTTTATGAATATTCTCAGCAATGCGATCGATGCTTTAGATAACCAAACAGACCCCCGTATAATCACCATTACCACCGAAGTCGTATCCATTAGCTCTGGGTCTAACTTATTTCCCCTTCCCGCTTCTGATGTAATCAAAACCACCTCAGAAGGGATCATCAAACCTCCCGAATCCAAAAGTAAACAGGTGTTGATTCAGGTTCATGACAATGGCTCAGGTATTCCCGATGATTTAAAAAATCGACTGTTTGATCCATTTTTTACCACTAAACCCGTTGGGAAGGGGACCGGACTGGGACTATCAATTAGTTACCGGATTATTGTTGAAAAGCACGGAGGAAGCCTGAAATGTATCTCACAGCCAGGCGAGGGCTGCACTTTTGCCATTCAGATTCCCATTGAACCACCCCCGGAACTCAAGCAAACTCATTAAAGTGGAAAGCCTCTGATTGCTTTGGATGTCTGGTAGATATCAGGGGCTGAAAAAAAATTTCCCAAAACACTTGACAAAACCGGGGTGAGTATTGATATGATAATAAAGCTGAGAGATTATTGGGGCGTCGCCAAGCGGTAAGGCAGCGGGTTTTGGTCCCGCCATTCGGAGGTTCGAATCCTTCCGCCCCAGTTTAGTATAAACCCTTATCCTAACAGCGATAGCGGGTTATTACTCAACCCGATAACTATGCCTAGTTACTCAAATGTTACTCACAATCTAGTCCTAGCATAGGAAAATAATTCTGTCAATAGGATGATTACTCAGTCAACAAGCACAACTTAATCAATCTGTCAAATACCCATACCACCCCCCTAACCAAACACCGATAGGGTAACTCTCTCGTGATACCCGTCAATGGCAAGCCTATCGGTTCGTAACGAACCATTGACTGCTATCACATCGTTCGTTTCCCCAATAGTGCTTGTTTCGGTTAGGGGGAGGATATGGCTCAAAAACAACCCATAGGGGAACCTACTAGGTTATCAATGTACAACGATACCCCTATCAATGTACAACGATATCAGACCGCCTACCTGACTCCCATAGGGAACCAGATTATTGGTGAAATCTTGAGGAGCCTACTCACTACCAACAAAATGCGATCGCATAATCTAAACTATCTCCTACCGGAACCAACCCGATACCCCCAAACAACTTTTCACCTGGTAACTTGTTTCGTCATCTCTCGCTGATACCTACATAATCCTAGGGAATTGATTCCCCATCGAAACCGATACCTACATACCGCTAGACAAGTCTCCAATTTATAGGGGTACTGGGTTCCGCACAGGATGATTACCCCTAATAGACGGGTTAAGGTTTTGGCTTAGGGTGTTTATTGTGGGTAAATTAGAGGCAAGCATTCATATAAACTTCCAGCACTCCTGTTGCAGCACTCCTGTTAACAAAAAATATGCAAGCACCCCCTACAGTTAGAAACCATAGGGGGCCATTTAAGTTATTGGGTTAGGTGTTAGGTGTTAGGGTTTTCTCCAACCATCATCATCAATATCATCTCTGTTAATTGGAAGAGGGGGTGATTGCTTTTTATCTTCTAACTGTTTTTTACAAACTGTTGATGGCATAAAATCATTAACATATCTAATCAAATAATTTAGGCTATTTTGGATACCGTCTAACCTATTCTCAATAATTAGGTTTCCTGTATGCGTAATGAACATACTGATAATAATCGCGACAATAATTAACCCTAATTCAACTATTACCAAGTTCATTTATATTAATTTCCAAAAATGAAGTGTAAACCATTTAATTCTTTCTAGTGGAGAAAATGAAGCGTAAAAATTGCTGTACGGCGGTGATTCAATTATTTGATATTCATTAAGCCATATAATTTCACGTTTAACCATCATATTCTGCTTCACATCATTGTATGTGTAAAATTTTAACCACCCTGCCATTTTCCAGTACACGGGTACACTGTCAGCGTCAAATAATATCCTGATAAATTTACTGCCAGAAATGTCAGGTAATTTTTTAGTACCGTGTAGCTATCATCTTCTATCCTGAAATTAAGTTCATAAACTTTAAACCAATTACTTTCAGATATATCAAGTGCATTAGGCATTATCTGTTAATTTATTGTTGAGTGTTTAGCATATTTTCCAATTTGTCGATTTTTTCTGATAATTCCTGAATTGCCGCAATCACTAATGGTATCAGTTTATCATACATGATTGTTAAGTAATCTATTTTTTTGTCGTCAACTTCAGGACTATCTGTATGGTCATTTTTAACCACTTCAACTGCGTTAGGGTATATATTTTGTACTTCTTGAGCAATTAACCCAAATTGTTCTGTACTTGGATTAAAGCCATGAAATGCTGCAAGTTCATTATACTTAAACCACGTGACTGTCAATGCGTTAATTTCGCTTAACCCTAGAGTTGGTTTTGATAAAAGTGTTTTGAATTTAAGATCAGAGCTACCTTTAACGTAGTCTCCATTATCGTTAATATAAGATACATTTGTGTCTCCTACTCTAAATCTAGTATGTACTCCAGATGATGAAGAAAGAGTTGAGCTCTTTGTAAAATATGTCTGTCCGTTGTATACTTGTATTGAACATCTATCGTTAGGAACAGCTCGCCAATCGCTTTGATGAAAATTAATACCATGATATATAAATACTCTAGGATTATTATCTGCTTCTAATTGCATAGAATAATTCCCTTGATGAGAAAACGCCCAGCTATTTCCTCCAACTCTACTATTTAGTACTAAACTTGCCGAACCAGCAGTAGAGCCTATCCGGCGGATGTCAAACCCCCTCCAAACATTAAAATCAATAAGCATATTTCCATCAGGAAAACTTTCATTAGTTGCAAAAGTTACTGGATTATTTGTTATGTTAAATGTTTTAATTCCTGTTAAAGTTTGATTACCTGTAGTTCTAACTACAGTTGAATCTACATTAATTGTTCTATTAGCTGCTAAAGTTCCTCCTCCGGATCAACCATCACCTGCAGTTAATGTAATATTTGAATGTGTGTGCGTTGTGGGAGTCCTAGCGTCAGATAATCTACTATCATTACCTTGACAGGCTGTGTTTGCTGTAGTGCCATAAGCAACCGCCCATGTTGTGGCAGTACTCCCATTAAAATTATTTCCAGTTAATCCCGTACCATTTGTTAATGTATTAGGAGTATTGGCAGTTATTGTTATATTGGCACTACCATTAAACGAAGTCCCATTAATTGTTCTAGCAGTTTGAAGTGCTGTTGCTGTTCCGGCGTTTCCACTTATTGACCCGGTAATTAATGAATTAAATGTTTTAACTCCTGTCCATGTCTGATTCCCAGTTGTAATTATCCCTGAATTAGTTGCACTAGCTGTAGGTAAAGTAACATTAGTTCCTGTTGATGATGTAACTACAGGACCTGCTGTTGTTCCTGCTGTTACTCCTAAATTAGTTGCTACATTTACTTGTGCGCCTGCCGCAATCCCATCCAGCTTGGTTTTATCTGCCCCCGTCATTAGACCCGCAAGCGCAGTCGTGGCACCAGGTAATACAGCATTAGTACCATCAGAACTGTTAACGGTTAACGTATTGCTTGTAGTGCTTGTAGAGAGGTTGGTGGATACGTTTGGGGCGGTGTTTCTAAACTCAGTTCCTACTAAAGTTAAGCCAGTTCCCGCAGAATAGGTTGTATTAGGAGGTGTTACCCAAACACCATCGCCGCGTAAATAGTTAGATGTACTGCCATTTGTATCAATGGCAGCAACATTACCTGAATTTGTTATTTGAGATAAGGTATGTGTATGGCTAGTTGGTGTTCTAGCATTTGATAATCTGACATCGTTACCTTCTGTAACAGTTCCAATAGTTGTTCCAAAATTTTTGTTAAATGCTGTACTTTTGGTAAAAGTAGGCTCTTTACCGTCTAATGTACTTTGAAGTCCTGTAACATTAGCAATAGTATGTGTATGTTCTGATGGAGTAAACGTAGACGGTTTGGACGTTATTTCAGTCCAGCTATGGGAATGAGTAGATGGGGGGAAAGTGCCAGGTTTATTAATAATATTATTCCAAATTAACTCAGTTAATTTGACTAAATTAGTATTGGAGTCAATAACTGCTTGTATCCGTTCATTAGTTAAATACAGATTAACTTCACCTTCTGGCAAGTCATCGGTTGATTGCCCAAACTTACTAGAGTAAATGTTGAAATTAGTCATAACTGCCTCTATATTGAGTAATCAAATAAATGGCTAATAACTTAATACTAGCCATTCATTTGATGATTACATATTGATATATTCGATAATTGTAACGCTGATACTAGCGCTAGATTCTGCTATCGCCTGTAACTCAGTTCTACCCCACGTTATTGAGATGGTATCACCTGGCTTAACCGAAAATGCAGCGTCTGACACGCTATCACCTGTAGGGTCAAATATTAGATGTACATTGGTATTTGACCGATTCTTTACAAACACCGTTCTACCGTTACTGGTAGCATTGATAGGCACAACTTCCGTGATAGTGTTAGCAGTCAAACTTATCGCGGTAGTTTCGGGAGTTCCCGGTATTTTACTGCTCATATTTAGAGTGTCTAAATTGACAATAGAACTGTAAACTGAGAAACTCATAATAAACTCCTAAATCAAAGTAAAATTTACCAATTTATTATTTGTTCTAATCCAACAATATTGGTTACGCTATCCTCAGTTATAGCATAGATAGAAGCTGTTGATTTTAGTTCATCATCCCACCCAGCGTTAGGAGGTAAATATAGGCATTGATAAGGTACACAGTTACTGATATCGCCGTGACAAAACCATACCCCTACAGAACCTACGTTTTGTAAGTGCAACCTATACCGATTAATATTTGAGGGTCTAACTAACGTGGGGGTATTGCCTATTGTCACCCCAAAATTTTCGGGTTGTGTCAATGTAGGGGTTTGAGGAACTGTATCGAGTTGATATTCAGCCATGCCCAAAATATTAATAGAATCATTGTTATGTAACTGAGTTAAACACCTAGCTTTAACTATTGAGTTGCTATCAATTGCTAAACCTTCGTTTTGATTAGTGATTAATTCAATTAACAGGTTTTCGGTGTGAATGCCTCCATAATATGGCAATTTGACAATCCCTAAATTTAACCCGTTTTCTGTTGCCATATTCCCATAAAATATCTGTAAATCTACCGCTCCCTGCAACACTTCCTGTTTTTTTCCCACCGTTGGTAATAGCTATCTTCCGGGTAAATTGTGGGGATTTGTGATTGTGCAATACTGGGAGTGTAACATCTAGCGTTTAACGATGATATATAGCTGTAAATACCGATATCATATTTATATCTTTCTGTTATTAATGATTCTAAAATAGTCCCGTTAAATAACTCTATGGCGTTACTCCAGTTAGCAGCGTTTATATGAGCCGCGATATTTTTAACACCTCTCATGATTTCCCTTATTTAATGGATTTAGTAACATAATTATACTATCATATAATACTATTAAACTTAGTACAAAACGTTAATATGGTTAGAGACAGACGGACGATTAGAGACAAACCAAAGGTTAGACCTCGCTCGGGAGTTAGATATGACACAGCTCCCTTTAGATTAAACGATGACCCCGGTAAACTAGGAGACCCGTTTCGAGGTTGGACTGGAGACCCATACGGGAGGGAATTAGATACTCGAAACAAATTTATAAGTGATTCTAAATATGTAGCTCCTGAATACTGGGATGCAGATGAATATCACAAAAAAAGAGAAGCTGAAGAAAGGGAAAAAAGAGAGGATATTAAAAAAGAGGCAACTGTCAAGGAACCACCAAACAGAGATGAACCAAAGGGAGGAAAAAAACCTAGGGGAAAGGGTGGCGCTGGTAGAGGTTTTGGCGGTCCTAATAGCGGTGACGAGGTAGATGATGATAAAGGAAGGCGACCAGGCGATAGTTCAGATGATGATTCAGATGATGATTCAGACAATGGAAATGGCGGAAATGGCAATATCGGTTGTACCATAAAAGCTAATGAAAAGTACAGCGTTGAAGAGTTCGACAGACAAATGGGTAGCGGGGGATGCTGTAATCCTCCACCAAGTGGAAGTAGCATCACTTTTTTTAGTCATATGGATTGGAGGTGGGGAGAAACTCCTCAACCAACAGGAAGTGAGAGGTTTTTTTATACGCAAGGACAGTGGGAGTCTGAGTGGGCATACGGCGACCCTGATTTAATGTTTGAAAGTATAGGTGTATTTTGTGATTGGTGGATGGAATGCACAGAATTTGATTATGTAATTCCTAGATTTTCCGCGAGCACAAAAGATATCCCGCAATGCATCGAAGGAGAAGAACCTGAAAATATACGAACGATAACAATACCAGATATGAACGAAGAATGCTGTGGAATGATTAGAAGGATTTACGAGTTCCTAGACCCTGAATCCTTTCCGGCTGAAATGCCGGAAAAAATCACGGTTAATGCTGATAATCCAGAGAACAGAATTAAACGAATAAACACATTGCCAGAATGGTTAATGTATCGATTTGACATCGATGACGAAAGATGGGGTGAATTTGAAGTTAAAGTCGAGATTGATGACGTAAATTTGATGACCAAAGAACAGGAACACGCGGAAATCAAATTACCTAACTTAGCTGAATCAATTGCTGAAATATTCGGGATGGTAATGGAAATTGCCATCTCTCATCAGGTTACACAAAACGCTGTTTTAACCTGTTTACATGAAGCAGGTTTGGCGCATTCAGCAGCCTTTAAAGCTGGTAGGGAAGTCTCGGAAATATTAGACTATTTAGGATTTGAAACCGAGGAAAAATACGAGAAACTAAAAACAGCGTTTACTCCAGAGGCTGATAATTTTGAGGAACTACTAGAACCTAATGAAAGTAAAGTTAAAATCACTAATCAAAAGAACGCGAAAGAAACACTACAGACAGCCTTAAATCAAATAAAGGAAATATTCTCAATAGTTAGAGCGCAAGGTACTTTACAAGTTAATGGTAATGACCCGTCAAAAGACATATTAGCCGATTTAACTAGGTTATATGATTCAATGAAAAAACAAGACGAGATTAGAGAGCAAGAGACTAATAAAGTACAAGAATTATTGAAAAAAGACTTTCCTGATATCAAGATAGAAACCGAATTGATTGACGGCGATAACCCACTAAGAGGGACTTTGTAATGGTTGCCAGAAGTGCAAGAATGCTAAGGAGTACTCGTAGCTTGTCTAGCCGTCAAACCCGTAGCAGTATAGGTAGGAATGGCGTTAGACAAGTTAATTTAGCTCAGAGAACATCTACTCAAGAGATGGGTTGGTTTGGCAAGCTATGGGCAAAAATAACTGGTAAAGTAGTTGAATGGGGCAAAAGTTTTGGAGGTTGGTTATGGGAAGGAATTACTAAGTTTTTATCTAACTTTAGTTTTGAGAAAGTAGCACGATTTATCACGTCTAATTGGGATAGTTTCTGGAATTTCAACTGGAATATATCAGATGAACAGATAGACAAAAATATGATGAATATTGCTAATCAATTTATTAGTACTACCGCCGGTTTTTTGGGTAATATGGCAGGTAAATTAGTTTGTGGAGTATTGCCTACCATTGGTATTGCATTTATCAACAAAGCCGCTGCTATGCACATTGCCTTAAGCAAGGGACCTGAAATGCTTATGGAAGTATCTACAGCTTTCGGCTCATACGTTAAACAGTCATTTAACATGGCTATGAAAGCCATAGCATGGCAACTGTTTAAACATGGTAGACGGGTTGTTAAAATGTTTTTAGATAAAAGTCCTTCAACACTTGCAACGGCTATTGTTTCAATGGTTCCTGGTGGTAAAGGAACGATTGAAAAGTGGGGTGACGAAAAAGGTGAAGAATGGAGTTTCGGTAAACAGAGAAGGGAAGCTAGGGAGAAATTACCAGAAAAATATGATGGAAATATTAACACTATTTGGAATCAAGATAGTAGTGAAGAATTTTGGGAGGAATTCTCAGATAACTGTAAAGAAGCAATTATTTTAGTTGCTCAAGGATTAGATGAATATATTGCATTACAACGCATTGAGGAAAATAGACAACAACAATTAGTTAACGCGGTTGTAGAAAATGGTGGAGAGCGATTTAGACTAGTATCATCATTAAGAAACCTTCAAGAAAATGTAGCAAATGTGTTAGCTCAAACTGAAATACTAGGTAATCGTGATATGGGGCAATTTGTAGGGTCTGGAGATATCTCTGAAGTTCCGAATAGTAGTAATTTAAAAATTCAATTAACCTTTATTTTATATAACTACAAAAAACCTCCATATTGGACTAAAGAACGTAGGAGTACATTACCAAAAACTCAAATAGAACTCCCATCAGTAGAAAGAAGTAAAATAACCTGGGATAAATTACAAAGGATATTTACTCAACCTAGTAAATCAGCGTTCACAAAAGGCAATATCAAAGTAACCTGCAATATGCGAAATGGTAGGAAATTTTCATTTTTTGTGAATGAATCTAGCAAGTCAGATGCTGAACGTATTTGTAAGGATTTAGTACAATTAACAGATTCTAGTATTGTTTACCCTTTGATATTTGAGGAAAGGAAAGGTTTTGGCGGTAGGGAAAATGCGAAACGAATAAAGGAAACAAAAATGTATATATCGGAGGTCAAAATACTTAACTGGGAATTAATTGATAAGTTTGAACAAGCCAAAATCGATATGGGAGAAAGTTCCGCTTTAGCAATGTATAAAGACCCTAGGAAGTCTAAAGTAAAAATTCCTTTACATTTTGAGAAGAAACCTAGCTGGGTAGATGATGTAATCAGAACAGCTACGAGGACATCGTTAGAGATGAAAACCGGGAACCAACCACCAACTACAGTCTAATGTAGTTTTCATTAAATAGAAGCTACATATATGTAGCATTTCCTTAACGAAAATATAACTAACACCAAACTGATATAGGTGTGATCTTATTACTATTGATTTATTAGAGGTAATGACTATGGCAAGCCCCGTAACTCTTAATGGTGCCACTCTCGAACACCAATTGCTAGAAGTTATTGAACAGGTTCAGAGAGCGCAAATAAACGCAACTAGAAACCCTAATGGTGTAACGGTAGTTACAGCTTATACCCGCAACATGGCAACTGGAGCTGTGACAGTATCCCTAACAATCCCTACTGATGATGTTTTGGATGCTACTAATGGCTCTATCGATGTAGAAGCCATTGCTGTTTTTGTTGACTAGGGTTCATTAACTAGGTAGACATTAACACTATTGTTGTCTACCTAAGTCTTTATTCAGTAATTAATGAGGTAAATTATGCCGTTAAGTGATGCGTTCGATAAATATAAAGAAAAATTTCTTGCTAAACTAGCGGAACCGAAAGGCACTAAACTAGGGATATCACTGATGGTTGAGGCTCCAGTAGATAAAACCTGTAAACACGTCATCCCTATGCCTATGTTGTTACTTTACAATTTAGGCTCAGACACAGTGAGTAATGAACCCGCAGAAGTCAGGGCGTTACCTATCTGGAGACCCGCATCTAGAGGTGGTAATACATCAAGTAATGCTAATAGACGAAAAGTACCAGCAGGATTAGGTCATAGCGTTGGTAAAAAGACAGGATTTTATCGTGTATTTGTAGAAGGGCCTGCTGGCGAACAAACTCCAGGAATTTGGCGTACCTATACAACGTCAGGAACTAACGCAGGTGAAAAAAAGTTGCGGTTTATTAGTTTAAAAGTTCCTAACATTTTCTCGATTAACTGCTTGCTATATGTTTTTGCGCATTATTGGACTATAAAACCATTATCACTCAGAACGCACAATAAATGGTATCAAATACCTGATAAGGCTAATTATCCATTAACTGGTTTGGGTGAACTAACGGCCGGAAAAACTAAAGCGTCTAATCTAGCATCAGGAGACCCACCTGCTAACCCTCCAAGTAAAGGCAAAAACAGTAAAGGTAAATAATCGACTACTTGTTACTAAGTATATACCCGTTAACTCACAAAATAGGATTAACGGGTTTTTTGTATTTGTTATTATTTGTACATTCTATATATACTTAATGTGATATTTGATTATTTTATAAATAAGTATAAATTGTATAATTTATGTTTATTTTTAATAAATTAATTAGATAAGATAATTTTAATTAAATACAGTGAATTCAAAAGAGCAAGGTAACTATACAGTTACAGAATCAATTGAAGGTAGCGTAACTGTAGAAAATGTAACTAATGTCAATACTAATAAAGTATTGACTCCTACAGAATACCAAGAGACGTTGAGTCGGTTTAAACAATTTACTGCGTTTTTGGAGTTGGTTAATACTTACCTTCCTTACCCCAAAACTTCATTAATTCAATCATTGACCAACAAACTCCAAACGTCGGAGATTATCAACTCAAATACCTTTTATCTGACATATTCAGAGATTGCCACACTTAAACGAGTCACCAACGCAATCCTGACGCTATTAAAAGCAGGTGGAGTAAAGCTACCTCGTAAGGTTACGGGAGCCATACAGGATGATATTAATGCACTAGAAGACCATCTATTGGGCTCTGAGAGTGATTTAGAGGATGAAGATAATGAAGTCAACCCATTTTCTAGTTGGTTAGATTAAGGCTAGTCCAAAATAAAACCACCCATATATTATCTGTTTTCAGGACTGAAAATACAGTCCTGAAAATGAATAATACCCAGGTGGCAGTCAACAAGCATCAGGAAATTATAGCATGATACCACGTCATTGGTCCGAGGTTAGGCTTAACCTACGAAACATCGCGTTAACCCCCTTGATGTATATCGGTCATTCCCTATATATCAAAGTTCCAATTTCCAGTGGAAAGTCAGGAATAACGTGGCCATCAACTTTAGTTAAGTTTGATAAGGATTTTATTGCTTATTTTATAGGCGAAATTCTTAAAAAATTAATCCCATTACATCCTGAAAAACTTGAGGAAATTTGTACAGAAGCCCTAGAGTTCTACAGGGATGAATGGAATATATATCAAGCCGAAAACGGCGGGGATAGAGAACCTGATAATCCTAATACATCTTTCGGAGTGTACCCAAAAAATGAAAAATAAATACAATGCCAGAGGAAAAAAAATAGACGGCTATTATTTTCCAAGTGTATTTGATTGTCGGGTTTATCACCTTCTACAAAAATACGATAAATCAATTAATTGTGCATCCTAAACTAACGTTAATTGAAAACAAAAAACCTTGGAAAAATATCACCTGGATTCCAGATTTTTATAGTCCGTTCTTTAATCGTTACATCGAAGTTAAGGGAGTATTAACTGATTCATTTAAGCTAAAAATGCAGTTATTGCAGTACCTTAATCCTGGCTTAGTCAATCAGTGTTGGTTTGTTATAAGGGGGACATCCTACCGATGGCAAGGCATCTCATTTATCAATATCGACGAGTTTCAGGAGATTTTAAACAACTTAGAAATTCCAAGGGCAAACAATGAATAAACTACAGGGTTATTTTCCATTGACGGTGAGTTAATAAACACCACCTATAACCCACACCTATTTGAGTCAGAAACCACTCAAATAGCCTACCGGATACTAACCCCTATAAAGGAACATAAAACCCAGGAAATCCTTGATTTAGCTTATTCCTATATGGGTTGTTATAGCCCTAGGGGGGACTACAGAGGTCACGCTACAGCAAGGTTGACAAATGAAGGCAGCCTACGAGTATCAATTGTTGGTAACCCTCAATTTTGGGAGGTATGCAAAAAAATTTCAAACGTCATAATCAATCATCAAAGGATAATTAATCATGAGTATCGGATATTACGGCAAAAAACAGGACGATAAATTTAGTTATTGCAGTGCAGTTAAGCCCGGTGAAACGGCAACCTTTCTAATTGTTGATTATGCATAATTCCGAATTAAGTCACCTCATTTATGGATATTCGGGAAAGGTGTATCAGGGGATTTTTCTAACTTCAATGATAGGGATTGGAGTTATTCCCAAGGTGATAAAGAATTAATTGCTGTACGGTTTTATATTGAAAAATACGAGACTGAATATAACGGCAAAAAACGAGAATACACCCCTACATCTCCAGAACTCGCATTGCTTAAAATAGTCGAAAGTGACTCAATGCTTACAGACGGTTCTGTGATGTTTACAGCAACAATAAATCTAAGTCAATCATCAGTCAGACCTTCTGACAGGATATTAGAGGGAAATATCGGAGACGATAATTTAAACTCTGATATTTCTAATATCTTAGAAATTGAATGTATTAATCCATTCAATCAATCTTTCGCTACTTACTCAATCGGAGATATTGACGCTTTCATTGAATCCAAAACTAAAAATAAAGCAGGATTTAATGGAAAGGCAAAATACAAAACCTTCGAGGAAAGGTTAACAGAAGGGGCTAAGGTTTTGGATTGTGACCCTAGCTTTGAGAGTCTTTATAACAAGGTTAAACAACTTGATTCTAATGTATTAATTGCATTAATTGAATTACTGCGATTAATGTAGTCACAAATAAATCCCCCCTAAATATTTAGGGGGGAATAACTACCATACCATGTCAACAAGTCAAGAGCGATAGGAGTGTACCATGTCCGACGACTATATCGATTATAGGCTAATCAGAAGCCAAATGTCATCTGAACTAGAAGAAATAATCACAGAAGGCAACCTGGGTGAGCAATTAGAGTCTGTTTTACGGGCTGTCTGTGTTCTACCATATCCTGATATTCAGTTTCCAATTATCGCCTCGTTTATAGCGTCTCCAGTAACCCTTATGAGTACAGCTGGCATCCTGTTCCTTTGGGGGTCTAGCGGTACTGGAAAGTCACAGATAGCTACCGTAGCATCTGAACTATACAAGACAACCTCGGTGCTTGCTAATAGCACTTTCGCTTCACTGAGAAACAAGATACAACATGAACGATTTTATGACCCCCTTCAATGTGAATTTGAGAAAAATTTTATATTGGTATGGGAAGATATCACCCCTAGCTTATTAATTGAAAATGAGAATATGTTATCGCTTTTCAAGGTGTTAAACCGCAAAAATAGCCGAATAACCATCAGTAGTCAGACACCGGGAACTAACATGATTTTTAATGCTTTCGCTTTAAAGGTGATTAATTCAATACATCCATTGTGGACATTTTGGGAGTTAAACGAACTCAAAAGACGGATGTTTCCTATATGGTTTAAAAAACGAGAGACTATGACATCAGAGGAATATAGAGGGAATCATTTTGAATTAAACGAATTAAGCGATATTGAGGATATAACGCTAGACAAGCTATCATCTCAATTAGAGATTTTCTGGCGAAATCTCGATAACTGCAATCAATACAGTAAAGCTAAGAAACTGTTACAGAAACATAAAAAAGATATCACCAATTGTAGGTTGTCATTAGAGATTATCGCGACACATTCATTAATATATGAATCACCTTTGATAGAGTCAATTAAACAATTTAATGATTACTGGGAGTTAATAAATGAAAAGGTTTTGACAATATCATCGGGTACTGAACAATTTTTAGACAGCTTTATAAGCCAAAGTATTGAGGCAAAAATGAAACAAAACAACCAGGCAATTAACGCGGGATGTCCTGAGTTAACCGAGGTTGTAACTGATATCGACCCGAAAGCGTTAAAAGAAGCCATTGAGAGAGCTAAAACAGATGGATATCTTGATAGTCGCGTTAATGTTTCAGAGTTGACTAATCTAATGAAAAGCAGGGGCTATTCAATGATTAATCAAAACGGCAAAAACGTTTGGAAACAAATTATTTAAGGAGGGAATTAAAATGACTCAAAATAACATTGACGCTATTACTCAAACAAGGTTTAAAACGTTTAAACAAATGGTAGACACCACGATTTACAATGCTACCAAACAAGACGCTAAGGATACTTTGATAACAATAATGAATGATTGTCAAACCGAGTATTCCCTGGCAGTCGCAAAGGAACAATTACTCCTAAAACAGCTTAATTATATTAAGCATTTACTAACCAAAATCGAATAATTTAAACCCTTCCGAAATGACGTTAAACTATCACAAATTAACCACTATCAAAGGATAAATCCATGTCAATCAAATTAAGTACACCCGGATTAAACGTAGTAGAATATAGCTACATGAGTAATCGATTAAATCCTAACGTTGTAGGATTACTTGACTTAGTAGAACTTGCTATCACATCTGAACAATTCGACGAAATTGTCGAATTTATTCAAATCCACAGGCATTTTTTAAACACGGAAATCGAGTTACTCAAAGGTATTGAAGCCTTGCTTGATGCAAAAATTACAGAACACAACAATAATCAAAATCACCCCGATAATGATGATCACAAGTTCAATTAATCAATAGGAAATAAAGCCATGAATGAGTTTGAACAAGAAAAAATGATGGTTATTGCAGAAATGGCTAGGGAGATTTTTGTCAGATTAGCTGGCAATAATTTAACAGCAACTCGTGAGGATAGAATCACGATAGCAGAAATTGCTCATAATTACGCTATTGACTTTCTGGCAGTACACGAGAAATGGGTAGAATCTCAGTATCCAATTATTACTCGATTCGATTCAGACGTAATATCACCTGAATGTAACCTTAATGGTTATAACAGCGATATCCTACTGGGAGGTGATTTTCATGCCTAAGCTACTCCCAGTAGTCACACTAACAGGGTCTTACAAAGGGTTTCTGGTAGGTCATGGTAATATCTGTATCGAAGTAGGTTCTTTAGAATGGTTTAAATACCTAGAAACCCATAAATCTTTTTCAGTAGAGGTTAATGGTAAACGATTTACAGCTTGCAAAAAACTCTCAATTAATGGTTTTACCTACTGGAACCTCAAAGGGTGGGATGGTAGCGTCAATCATCACATCTACATAGGGAAATCTGACCAACTCATTGTAGACAAGCTAACAGACGTAGCGTTAGCTATGATTACTAAGTGCAGAATGAGTAACAGCTAAACCCTAAACCCTAACACCTAACACCTAACAGCTAACCCTAACTCAATAACAACCTTAACCCTTATCGTGTCCTATCATGATAGGGGTTGTTTGTATTTTTTGCCAGTAGTCTATTGCCAGTAGTCTATTGGAAGTTTATATGAACCCACCCCTAGTTTACCCACAATAAACACCCTAAGCCAAAACCTTAACCCGTCTATTAGGGGTAATCATCCTGTGCGGAACTCAGTACCCCTATAAATTGGAGACTTGTCTAGCGGTATGTAGGTATCGGTTTCGATGGGGAATCAATTCTCTAGGATTATGTAGGTATCAGCGAGAGATGACGAAACAAGTTACCAGTTGAAAAGTTGTTTGGGGGTATCGCTTCAGTATGTCATAGCCAGGTTAGTCGTGATTATGCGATCGCATTTTGTTGGTAGTGAGTAGGCTCCTCAATATTTCACCAATAATCTGACTCCCATAGGGAACCAGGTAGGCGGTCTGATATCTTTGTACATTGATAGGAGTATCGTTGTACATTGATAACCTAGTGGGTTCCCCCTACGGCTATCGTGTTGACTTGGAAGCATATCCCCCCCCTAACCGAAACAAACACTCTTAGGGGTGCGACCGATGTGATAGCAGTCAATGGTTCGTAACGAACCGATAGGCTTGCCATTGACTGCTATCACGAGAGAGTTACCTTATCGGTGTTTGGTTAGGGGGGTGGTATGGGTATTTGACAGATTGATTAAGTTGTGCTTATTGACTGAGTAATCAACCTATTGACAGAATTATTTTCCTGTGCTAGGACTAGATTGTGAGTAATATCTGAGTAACTCAATAGGATATAGGGGTTGAGTAATAACCCGCTATCGCTGTTAGGATAAGGGTTTATACTAAACTGGGGCGGAAGGATTCGAATCGCCTATATAGCCTACAACCCCTATTCTACCGTTACTTAGGTGTTACTCAAAGCCATAACAGGATCCATCAATTTGTAGCCATAAAATAACCCCTAGGGTTTAATCTAGGGGTGTTAATTTATGAAAGGTTGACGATTAGATTAATCTATCTGATAGATAACTCTGAGAAATAATTTAGCTTCTGGAGCATCAATATCAACCCCTAACGCTGTTAACCGTTCTATGGCTACGTTCAATGGTATAGGTAACTTAGAAACCCCTTTGAGAACTTCTAAGGTAGCGTCAATGCCTTCTGTCTTGTACTTACCTTCATTAACGATTGTGCTATGACCCATAAGTCTAGCTCGTAACTCGATAGGTAGTCCATACTTTTCACCTAACAGGTTGTACAGCCTACGAAAAGCATATTTCTGAGTTACCGGGCATTTCATAGATTGAAGTCTGTTACTAAACGCAGCTTCAAAGCCTGTAACTATGGTTTTAGGTTTACTGCCTTTTTTAGGGCTATATTCTGGTAACAACGGTTGTTTCAATTTCAGGAACTCAAACATTTCAAGGCTGGGAATTGGAGCTACAATCCTTCCCCCTGTTTTTATACTCACTTTCCGACCTTCTGAGTCAGTAAAGTAAGTGTAATCTCCTAATACCAAGTAATTGTCTTGATTATCAGGGTCTGATAGTGCTTTGATGATTACGCCATCTTCAGTTACAAATGGCTTAGTTAGATTAACAGAAGCGGCTATTTCAGTTGGTCTCAGTCCATACATTACTGTCATACCCGTTACCCATAACCAGCTATGTCGGGATGATTGATGTTGGTGATTTTTAATAGTATAGGCTTCTTGTTGGGTTTTAAACCACCAATCTTTAAACACATCAACAGCTATCCGTTGTTTCTTTTTGAATTGCGTTTGTTTGGCGTTAATAGGCTCAAGCTGTTTAAGCAAGTGTTCTTTGTTAGGTGATTTCTTAGCTATGGTTTTTAAGATGTAGTAACGTTCCCTGAAGGTTTGGGAGCCTATTAATTGTTCTCCATTCTGCAAGGGAGTGTATAACATAGCCTTGAAACTCTCCCAGCTAGGATATTCATCCCAGTTAGGGAAGTCCTCAAAAAATACTCCCTTGCTTTGATGGTAAGACGCTAAGTCGCTTACGATATCGCGAGAACGTTTCCTTCCTGTGTTGCGGTTGTAACCCGCAAAATACTCATCCTCTAGTTGTTGGAATATTTCCCGATAGGTTATCAGATTATCCTCAATCTGGTTCTTTCCTGAGATAGTCGCATCGTACCAGTTCCAAAATTCACTAGCGCTAGTAATGGTTCCCAAGGCTTCTGATACCAGTTTAGCTTTCCTAACGCCGTCTATCACCCCTTGAGGTGTACATTCAAGGTTAGCCGTTTTGGGTAGTCGTTTTCCGGTTGGTGGCTGTTTAAACTGCAATAGTAGGTTGTACCTAGTCCCGGTCTTTTGTAACTTGAGTGTCACTCCTTTGGGACATTCCCCTTTAAAGTCTTGATAGGCTTTCAGGAATCTACTATAGCCATCGTCATAATTACCCTTTCCCCCTACAGTAGGGGTATTGATATCGTTACTCATTTTTTACTCACTTGTTACTCTGTTATGGCTTTGAGTAACACCTAAGTAACGGTAGAATAGGGGTTGTAGGCTATATAGGCGATTCGAATCCTTCCGCCCCAGTTTAGTATAATTAGTTCTGAGGTGCGAGACGTTCAGGCATGAAATAGGGTTGCAATACCCGAAATAACTGCCTGATGGGGATTTCAGCCCCTTGAATGAATACAAGAGGCTCGCCTCTGACCATCCCCATAACTGCTTATATGTCCCAACGATTTGTATCAATAAGATACCAAATCAAGGCAGGAAACCCAAGGTCAATATACTCTGTAACAATTCGTAACCATCCTTAACATAACGAGAAATTACGAAACAGAGTTGAGGGTAACGGCGATAGCCACCCCCAGTTTTGGGAATCACAAACCCAGGACTGAAGCGGGGAACGGAAGGCTCCGAGGTGTAACCCAACACCAGAAACGAGACCACTGCCAACCATCCATGATTAGGGAAACCGAATGTCCGGCTTGAACCATCGTAAGAATTAAGTAGCGAAAGAGGTTGACACGCTGCGCTCAAAAGAGCAAGGGGAAAAGTAGGATAATCTTAGCACTACCTACACAGACCTTTAAAGTACCCCGGTGGATAGGACAAATCTAAAGATGGAATGCCCATATAAACGGAACGTTTTAAGTCCTCCTAGACTCTGATTATCTGGTCGAGATATCAGTAGGGATAAGTGTAACCGCAAGTCTTTGAGGATGCGAGATGTGACCAGAAGCCAACGCCCAACTGTAATGGTAGGGATATGCTAACGGGTCACGGTTTGATTGTAAAGAAATAGAGTCAAGTAGGTGTACAAATGGCGATAGCGAGTTTAAAGAAAGGATTTGGGAAATCAAAACCAATCAAGACTACGAACAACGCATGGAAGGCAATCCCATGGACTAAGGTTCAACGGAAAGTTTTCAAGCTCCAAAAGAGTATATTTCAAGCAGCTAAATCGGGACAAGATGCAAAAGCCAGAAGGTGGCAACGTCTATTGGTGAAATCATACTATGCTCGGCTCTTAGCAGTGCGACTGTAGGGGCGGGTTCCACGGTCAGCCATGCTTCCCAACAGTCAGCTTAATAAACCCGCCCCCCCAAGCGGGTCAAGGCAAGAAAACAGCCGGAGTTGATGGAGTAAGAGCAATCTCTTCAAGACAAAGGTTTGAGCTTGTTAAGAACATTAAGGGAAACCTCAAAGCAAAACCACTGCGACGGGTTTGGATTCCAAAACCTGGTAGGGATGAAAAAAGCTGGAATAGGAATACCCACAATCCAAGATAGAGCAAGGCAAGCCTTGGTTAAATCGGCTCTCGAACCTGAATGGGAATCGAGATTTGAAGGCACAAGCTATGGGTTCCGTCCAGGACGGTCAGCCCATGACGCAATTAGCAGAATTTATACTGCCATAAATCAAGGACAGTACTATGTTCTTGACGCGGATATAGCAAAATGCTCTTACCGTGAACCATGAATACCTACTGTCCAAAATTCATTGTCCAAGCCGCCTAAAAAGAGACCTGAAACAATGGCTCAAAGCGGGAGTGCTAGATAACGGTGTATTCGAGAATACAGAAGCAGGGACACCTCAAGGAGGGGTAATAAGTCCAATACTCGCCAACATCGCACTGTTGGGTATGATTAGGTTAATTGAAAAACTGTATCCTAGGAAATCAGACAATCGCCCTTTTGCGAGAGTCATAAGATACGCTGATGATTTCGTGGTCATCTCAAAAGACTTAGAAATCATTGAACAGTGCCAAACTGCTATTTCCAAATGGCTAAAGCCTATTGGATTAGAGATTAAACCTGAAAAAACTCGAATCTGCCACACGCTCAATCACATTGAGTATAACGGCAAAGCAGAGGAACCCGGATTTGATTTCTTAGGTTTCAATATTAGGCAATATCCTGTAGGAAAATATAAAACTGGGAAAACTCCACATGGAAAACCATTAGGACACAAAACTCACATAAAACCCAGCCATAAAGCAGTTAAAGCCCATACAGAAGTGATTAAAGGTGTAATCAAACAACATAAGACAGCACCCCAATCAACCCTGATTAGTAGACTAAACCCAATCATAAGAGGATGGGCAAACTATTATTCAGCGGTAGTCTCAAAAGAGACCTTCACTAAGCTAGACAAAATAATCTGGCAAATGTTACGGGCATGGACAGCATCAAGATGCGGAAAGGCAAGTTACGAAAAGCTAAGTAATTATTTCAGACATGGAACAATTAAACTTAGCAATGGGAAAGAAAGACACGAAAATTGGCTATTCCAAACCAAAGATGGGATACATCTATTCAAACACAACTGGACTCCAATTGTCAGACACACCCTAATACGCCCCGACGCAACACTTTATGACGGAAATTGGACTTACTGGGCAACCAGGAAAGGACAAGCAATCGACACGCCAATTAGGGTAGCAAAACTACTCAAAAAACCAAAAGGTAGATGTACCTGGTGTGGGCAATTCTTTACCCCATCAGATTTAATTGAAGTAGACCACATTGTACCTAGAAGCCATGGCGGAAAGGATGAATACAAAAATCTTCAACTATTACATCGCCATTGTCACGATGATAAAACAGCTCTTGATGAAGAGATAATGCTGTACTCTTAACAAGGAGACGGTCAAACTAGGAGCCGTATGAGGTGAAAGTCTCATGTACGGTTCTGCTGCTGAATGGGAGGGGTAGACCGTGAGGTCTATCTCGACCCCTAATACCATATCCTAGCCTGGGATTAATCTTAGCAATTCCGAGAGTAGGGGCAATTCATCAATTGTCCCTACCTCGCTGGTTTCACTAAGAGCGCTATGGCAGAGTTAAAATATCCACTCCCTGGTCGGTTACAGCGATCGTGTGTTCAAATTGAGCAGACAGCTTACCATCTGTGGTAATCGCTGTCCAACCATCATCGAGTACCTCTGCTTCCCAGGTTCCCTCATTAATCATCGGTTCAATCGTAAAAACCATTCCTGAGCGCAGTTTTTTACCCTTTCCACGGGTCCCATAATGGGGAATTTGCGGTGCTGTATGGAAGACGGTATTAACCCCGTGACCGACAAAATCCCGCACTACAGAAAACCCATAACTTTCCGCGTATTCTTGAATAGCAGCCCCAATATCCCCTATGCGGCTACCTGGTTTCACCGTCTCAATAGCCCGCCGCAGACATTCCTCGGTGACTTCAACCAATTTTTTAGCTGTGGGGGAAGGATTACCGACAAAAAAGGTTTTTGAGGTGTCGCCGTGGTAGCCATCAACTATAGGGGTGACATCAATATTGATGATATCTCCATCTTGAAGAATCTGCTTGGCGCTGGGGATACCGTGACAGATAACTTCGTTAACACTGGTACAAATAGACTTAGGGAACCCATTATAACCTAGGGGAGCGCTACGGGCACCATGAGCTTGAGTCCAGCGTTCGGCTTCATCGTTGAGTTCTAGGGTACTGACTCCTGGTTTGACCATGGGTTCTAGGTAGTTCAGTAATTGCGCGGCTAACTTTCCGGCTTGGCGCATCTTTTCAATTTCTCGGCTCGATAGCAGTACGATTGTTTCGGTTCGCATTTGTATAATTAGCTAGTTGATACCCTAATTAGTAGGCTTTTTCTGTACTTAACTTATCATAGTTGATGGTTCTGGGGGAGGCGCTCAGGTGCTATCTGCTGAAAATGATATTAACATAGATCAACAGTGGCATGATACTCAGCGATGGAGGCAACATGACTAATCGACGGAACCAAATAGATCAAGAAAGCAGAACTTGGGGCATGATCGCACACCTCAGCTCTTTTGTGGGTTATGTCATACCTGTTGCTAATATCGTTGGACCTTTGGTGATTTGGCTACTCAAAAAGGATGAGATGCCATTTGTTGAAGATCAAGCTAAAGAAGCGTTGAATTTTCAAATCAGCATCTTGATATATCTGTGTGTATCGATTGTATTGATTTTGTTTTTAACAAAATGTGGCGGAATTCCCCTTCCTCGCTTGCAGGGAGGGGATGAATAGCAACCAATAAACAAACTGAGCGATAGCGAATCCTCGGATGATCAACTACAATGTTATCAGCAACAGCAAATAACGATAATGTATAAGGCGTACAAGTATCGCATCTACCCAACCGACGACCAAAAAGCGTCTCTCGCCAAGGCGTTTGGATGCTGTCGTTGGTATTGGAATTTGGCACTCAACCTATGCCAAGAAACATATCTCAAGACAGGCAAAGGATTATCTCGTGGATATATCCAGGGTCTGTTGCCAGGGTTAAAAAAGGAATACCCTTGGCTAACGGATGCCTATTCCCAGTCTTTGCAAGTTGTTGCTCTCAATCTTTCCACTGCCTACAAAAACTTCTTTGAGAAGCGGGCGCAATTGCCCCGTTTCAAGTCAAAGCATGGTCGGCAGTCATTAAGTTATCCCGCCAACGTTAAGTTTGAGGGAGACTATATCAAACTACCTGGGAAGATTGGGCTAGTCTACTGCCATCGTCATCGAGAATTTGAAGGGACAATCAAAACTGTGACGGTCTCCCAAAATTCTGATGGACAATACTATGCTTAGGTATTGGTGGATGATGGGAAAGAAACTCCGAGTCAGTCTACCGAAGGTAAAGCGGTTGGCATTGACGTTGGATTGACTCATTTCGCCATTACCAGTGATGGGTTAAAGTATGATAATCCCCGTCATGGCGACAAACATCACCGTAACCTTAAACGCCAACAACAAAAACTATCCCGCAAGCAAAAGGGTAGTCAGAATAGAACTAAAGCCCAACAAAAAGTAGCTAAGGTTCATGGCAAGACTGCCCGTTGCCGTGAGGACTTTCTACACAAACTATCCCGCCAGATAGTCAACGAAAACCAAGTTATTGCTGTAGAGAATCTGAATGTAAAAGGGATGGTACGAAACCACAAACTAGCCAAGGCAATTAGTGATGTAGGCTGGGGAATGTTTACCACAATGCTTAAATATAAAGCGGAGTGGGAAGGAAAAACCTATATTGAGGTTGACCGTTTCTTTGCATCCTCTAAAACCTGTCACGTTTGCCTCAACCGAGTAGATAGTTTGTCGTTAGATATTCGTCAATGGCAATGTCAACATTGTGGGACTTGCCATGATCGAGATGTCAACGCGGCACAAAATATCAGAAATGAAGCCTTGCGGATATTGTCGTTGGGAACCAGCGATACTGCCTGGGTCGGGAGTGTAAGACAACCTGGCAAAACATCGGTTTTGTTAGATGCAGTTCCCGTTGAATTAGGAAGCCCCATCCTCTAGGGCGGCAGGGTGGGGTAGTTCACTTGGGATTCCTCTGCTATTTGCGGTGTTGTTGTTTGATTTAATTTTTACTATTGTGGCGGCCAGCAAAGCTAATGAGGGTATCAGATATCGCTATCCTTTGACTTTAAGATTTATTAAATGATTCACTAATGGCTTGATTTGTTATGCGAATATGGCAAGCTGATTTTTATCGCCGTCCTCTTGAGGATGAGAGGGGACAGCCTTTGTGGGAACTGTTAGTCTGTGATCAATTAGGCGATCGCCTATTGGTGGCGACTTGTCCTCAGTCGGAGGCTAACTCGACTTGGTTACTTAACCAGTTAAAAGAGATGTTTGTGACTGATCAACCTGATATTATTCAGGTGTTTCGACCTGCTTGTTTGAGTCTCTTTGAGGTGGTGGGTAAACAGTTGGGGGTGACTGTCCAGGCGACTCGTCGGACGCTGGGTTTAAAAAAATTGCTGGCTGAGATGATGTTAATTTATCCCCAAATGACGGGTTATACTGGCCAGAATTATGATCCTTTGGCTATTGATAAATTACCCCCTTTACCTCTACCGGAAAATCTCTGGGGCGATCGCTGGCGGTTTGCGACTCTTCCAGCGGGAGACCTTCAGGAGGTCTTTGGCGATCGCCCTATTCCTATTTTGGATATGCCATCAATTTTACTACCCCTGAATTTGGGTCTGGCTTCTACTGTTGCTATTTCTGGGGTGGTTATTGATGGCGGTCGCCAGTCTATGGGCTTGGCTAGATGGTTACAGTCGGTTAAACCTGTCGGTTTTAATTATATCCCCGGACAGCCTGATGGCTTGATTTTAGAGGCGGGATTGAGCGATCGTTGGGTAGTTGCTACTTTTGATGATGATGATGTGGCTCAGGCGGCGCGGATGTTTGAGACTCGTAAACGCTTGGCTAAGGGATTACATTTTCTCTTGGTTCAACCTGATGATTCTGGGGTAACTTATACGGGTTTTTGGTTGTTAGGGGGAGAATGAAAAATTCCCGCTCAAAAGTTGTTGATCATCCCCTGAATAGAGGCGATCGCTCATTATGTTGAATAAAAAATCAAGCATATAGCCATGTAACCCCCACAAGAATATGGTAACTGATGGGGAGGGTAATTGTCAACGGTTGGGGGAAATGAGGCGCGGCCGAGATTGTTGAATAAAAAATCAAGCGTATAGCCATGCAACCCCCACAAGAATATGATAACTGATAGGGAGGGGAATTGTCAAGGGTTGGCGGGAAATGAGGCGCGGCCGAGATTGTTGAATAAAAAATCAATTTTTCGGCGTGGGAGGTTATGGGGTGTTGGTTCCGAATTGCAGGCGGGTTCCTACGCGAACATCAATGCTACATCCAAGATGATGCCAAAGATGGGCGATCGCATTAATGCCTGTACAGTGATTAGCGCCTAGTAGTTGGACTTGATAATGCTTTAATTGGGCGGCGGTAGCTTCGAGGCGCTCTGGGTTAGCCTTTAACAGGTGCATACCTCCTATGACGGCATAAATTTTATCCTGTGGGCAGATTTGGGCAATATAGTCTAGGGTGTTAATAGTTCCAGAATGGGCGCAACCTAAGATTACAACTAATCCTGGAGGGGTTTGGATAAATAGAGCCTGATCATCAGGTAGAGTGTCTATGGTCTGGTGGTTAGCATCGATCCAAAAGTCTCCCCCTGTATCTTCGAGGGGATGGTGGCGGGGGATGGTTCCGGTTAGTCCCATTCCGGGTATGATTTCCGTGGGGGTTTCTGTCCACACTATTTTGCTGGTATGGGTTGTGAGGATATTTTCATCTTGAATGGGGGAACCAATTTCGCCTCTGGGGCTATATTTGGGGGTAATGGCGGCTGGATGTAGGTATAAAACTGGATTCTGGGTTATTTTGAGTATTGATGGTAAGCCGCCGGTATGGTCATAGTGACCATGACTCAGAGCGATCGCATCTATATCATGTAGGTTGATTCCTAGTTGGCGCGCATTGTGGTTGAGAGTGTTTCCCTGTCCGGTATCAAATAACAGTTTGTAGGTGTCGGCTTCCACTAGAATAGAAAGCCCGTGTTCTCCTAAGAGTCCTTTCCCGCCGGCTGTATTTTCTACCAAAACTGTAATGGTAAGTTGTTGAATCATATTTCCTCTGGCAGGATATGTATTTAATAGAGGTGATCGCTCATCATGTTGAATAAAAAATCAAGCGTATAGCCATGTAACCCCCACAAGAACATGATAACTGATAGGGAGGGGAATTGTCAAGGGTTGGGGGAAATGAGGCGCGGCCGCAAGTGTTGAACAAAAAATCAACTTGCCGTAGTTTGACACTTAGGTAGTCAAGTCGAGTGACTCAAAGGCGGGATTATTACATCTGAGAATGAATGATGGGCGGATTCGGAAAATCCTATTTTGGGATTATCCTATGATGGGTTTATTCTGATTTGTGTGAATACCATGCTAAATAATGCACGATGAAGTCTACGTTTAGTCGAGAATATGATGTTTTTCGGCAGTTTGGACACGAACTTTGCCAAAATGGACAGAATCGTGCATCCAGAAATTGAAAGTTTTAAGGAGCGTGTTTATAAAACTGAATGTTTTGGAGTGGAAATTTATCAATGGAAAAAACTTTTGTCGAGTCGGCGAGATGAGTCGATGAAATCTGCCTTGATCAGATATCTGGGAATTACAGAAGAGAAGATTGATAAAATACTTGACTAAATCGTTTCACTCCATAATAGAAATAAGTTTCGTCAATTTCACAAGCGAAAGCTTTGCGGTTAAGTATGTTAGCAGCCAAAGATGCACTAAACAGTCCGCCAAATGGTTCCCAAATTACATCCTGTTCCTGACTGGAAGCTTGAATAATTAGCTGCATGAGGTCGAGGGGCTTTTGATTCAAATGGACGGCTTTACCGTTGGGGGTTTTTATTCGTTCGTTATTCCGTAAAGCCGATCGCTGCCAAACATTGGTAAAACCGTGAGGACATCGAAATTGGGAACGCATTTTCCCCCATTCTTGAGCGGTCAAAGGATGTAGGCCATCTACAGAAAAATAAGGCTTTCCCTCGGGTTTCCCATATTGGTTGGCATAGCGAACTAATTTCTCAAACATATCGGGTGGGGGAAAATACCATAAATGCCCTTGGTCGAAATACTTTCTCGTTGCTGCATCTGCCACACCACAGGCCAGATTGGCTTTGCGTAAAGGTAAACCCGATCGCAACCATTCTTTTCGTAACCATTCTTTCAAGGTTAAGTCATCGAATTTAACTTCTCTGACATATTGAACACAAACTTCTGTTACCACAGGAAAACGTCTGATTTTTTCTGTATTGACATTCCCGGCAATATGAGCTTTTCCCTTATTCCATATATTGCAGTTGACATAGCGCCAACCAAATTTCTCAAGGATTGGATGTACGACAGCCCATCCAATTTCGGAATTCCAAAACCAGAGGGTTGTACTGGGCAATGCGAACTTTGACCAAGCTGCGATATGGGGTTCATACCATTGGGGCAAATCGAGATGATCGGATGTATCACCTTGAAAGCCTAAAATACCGTAGGCTCCATCTGATACAATGACTGTGGGATTGTCCCAAGACTGATAATATTCGGCACTATCACCAAGATTTAAACTGACAGTGTTGTTACTCCAGCTTGAAAAGGTGAGTGGTTGGTCAAGTTGAACGGATTTGCTACGTCCGACGGTACTGGTTGCTTTATTTTTGTTTGTGGTTGGCAGCTTATGGTACGGCTCAGATAGACCCATGTATCTTTCATTAGGTTTCACAAACAGGCTAAACATCTATACTTTATCCCATCTGGGAATATTTGGCGATCTAAGGAATGATTGAAGTGGGGGGCAAGGGTGGTGGGTGCCCCTTTCATATTATACTTGAGACGGGGCGACAACATCTCCCCATTGCGGATCGAGTTGTCCTTTTAATTGGAGATCTCGCCTAATCGGGTTGTTTTAGATGTGACAAAATTGATGATTTCTGATTTTTAACTATTCCTATGTCCTTCGCCGATGCTGCCATTCAAGTTTTAGAAGATGTTGGCTCTCCCCTGCACTATCGCAAAATTGCTCAAATTGCGATCGCACGGAATTTAATTCAAACGAACGGCAAAAGTCCGGAAGCCACGCTCAACGCCATCATTGCGGTGGAAATCAAACAGAAGGGGGATCTCAGCCGCTTCGTGAGGGTCAATCGCGGGGTTTTTGGGTTGAGAAAATGGGATGTAACCTCGATAGATTCCGAATCTAATTCGGCGACATTAGACCCGCGAAACGAAACCCGGGTCAAAGTTTCCCACTTTCCGACCTATTCGGAATTGAGATTGATTTTACCGATTTGGAACGGACGCGATCGCGCGCAAATCACGGGAGTGCGATCGGCGATCATGAGTCTGTCGGGAACCCTGCAAAATCCGGTAGATTGGACGAATCCAGAACGCTGGATATCGGAACGCTTGGAAGGGGAAAATCGAGAACTGGCGGAGGCGATTTGGACGGGAAGCGATCGCCAGCTTAACCCTCGTCACGTTTACGGACACTGGCTCCTATCTCGAACCTATCAGTTGCTGGAAGAAGATTCAGGGGGGAAAGTTTTATTAACTGATGCGGGACAGGATTTTATCTGCCATCCCTTGGGAGAGGTTGAAAAACAAATTGACGAGGGGGAAGGCTTATTAAAATTACTAAGTGTGGTGGCTGAAAAAGGGGGAGGTCGTCGCGGAGATTTTGTACCCGATTGGTCGGACTATCTCAAGCGTTGCTCCCAATTCGGCACGGACAGCACCATCAAAGATACGCTGTGGCGGCGGCTTTACAATTTGGCCGATCGCGAATTATTGATCAAAACGGGGACGACCTACAGCATTACCGACGCGGGTTTGAATTATTTAAAAGATTCGGGAGGCGATGAAGAACTCGACGGCGGAGGGACGGTACAGGAAATTTTGACCCTGGTTAAAGAGCAGAAAGCCTCGGTCAGATCAAGCATTCAAGAAATCCTCTCAACGATGGCTCCGACGGCGTTTGAATATTTGATCAAACAATTGTTGGAGGCGATGAATTATCAAAATGTGGAGGTGACATCACCGACGAATGATAAGGGGGTCGATGTGGTCGCGGATATTGAACTGGGGATCACTTCGGTGCGGGAAGTGGTGCAGGTGAAGAGGCAACAGGGGAACATTCAAAGGCCGGTTTTGGATGCTTTGCGGGGGTGTTTGTATCGGTTTCAAGCGGTGCGGGGTACGATTATCACCACGAGCGATTTTTCCAAGGGGACGGTGGAGGTGGCGTTCGCCCCGGGTGCGCCGCCGATCACGTTAATCAACGGAGAAAAACTGCTGGATCTGCTGATAGAATATGGAATCGGAGTGAAAACGAAGGCGATCGAAGTATTAGAACTAGATGCCGATGCGTTCGCCCAGAATGATAGTTATACCTCCGATTTAGAATAAAATTCTAATTCCACTAGAATAGAAAGCCGGTGTTCTCCTCAGAGTCCTTTCCCTCCGGCTGTATTTTCTACCAAAACTGCTAGGACATCTTATTGAATAGAGGCGATCGCTCATCATGTTGAATAAAAAATCAAGCGTATAGCCATGTAACCCCCACAAGAACATGATAACTGATAGGGAGGGGAATTGTCAAGGGTTGGGGGAAATGAGGCGCGGACGGAGTGTTGAATAAAAAATCAAGTGTATATCCGTGTAAAGCCTATAAGAATAGGGTAACTGATGGGGAGGGGAATTGTCAAGGGTTGGCGGAAATGAGGCGATCGCTCATCATGTTGAATAAAAAATCAAGCGTATAGCCATGTAACCCCCACAAGAACATGATAACTGATAGGGAGGGGAATTGTCAAGGGTTGGGCGGAAATGAGGCGCGGACGGAGTGTTGAATAAAAAATCAAGTGTATATCCGTGTAAGGCCTATAAGAATAGGGTAACTGATGGGGAGGGGAATTGTCAAGGGTTGGGCGGAAATGAGGCGCGGACGGAGTGTTGAATAAAAAATCAAGTGTATATCCGTGTAAAGCCTATAAGAATAGGGTAACTGATGGGGAGGGGAATTGTCAAGGGTTGGGGGAAATGAGGCGCGGCCGCAAGTGTTGAATAAAAAATCAAGTGTATAGCGATGTAACCCCCAAAATAATATGGTAACTGATGGGGAGGGTAGTTGTCAAGGGTTGGGGGGAATGAGGCGGGGGCGGGGGAGAGGGTGGCTAATTGACAAATTCGAGTATTTGATTGGCGGTAATTTGTGGTTGTTCGAGGTGGGGAACATGACCGCATTTGTCAATCCAGATAAGTTGACTGTTAGGGATAGCGGTTCGGAATTTATGGGCATCTTTGGTTCCCAAGATTTTGTCATTTTTGCCCCATAAAATTAAGGTGGGTTGTTGAATAGTATTTAAGCGATCGCCAAAAGCACCATAACCGCCACTTTTGGTAAACTCAATTAAACCGCGATTCCATAATGGTGATTGTAGATGCCACGCCGCGCATAACTGAGCATCACGGGAGGCGAGGCTTTTGTCAAAATAGGCGTTTTCGCTGATACTTTGGCGAACTTTAGGTTGTCGCAGAAATTCGGTGGCGAGATAGTCGAAGGGTGGAAATAAAAACTTGCCAGCGATAGGACCTTTATTGATTCCGGCACTATCAATAAGGACTAGAGATTGTACGGCTTGGGGATGATTGAGGGTAAAGTCGATGGCGGTAGCGCCTCCCATAGAAGCGCCAACTAAGATAACTGGTTGATTGATGGTAGATTGCCAGAAGGCGTAGAGATGGGCTAAGATATGAGTAGGATTAACGGTTAAATAAGGCGATCGCTGTGTAAAGCCAAAGCCGAATAGATCGACGGCCCAGGTTTCGGTGGAATTAGCTAATAGTGGTAAGAGTCGGCGAAACTCTAGGACGGAACTATCGAAACCGTGTAGGAGTAGAATGGGAGGCAGAGGCTGTCGGTTTCCTTGGCGGACATAGGTAGTGAGGATGGGTTGAGGGACAGCAGGGAGGGTTACGGGTTGAGCAATAATTGCTTGAGCGAGGGAGATAGAAGTTAATTCGGTGAGTGGTTCAGCCAGTGGGGGTAAATACTCAGGAAACATAAAAAGCGATGGCAATCAGTAATTCTAATCTAAACCAACGGGGATACGATCGCCCGACAAAATATCTGGGTATGGGAGTTTCATGGTAAAGAATAAACCCTATACTAGATAGGAAAGTAGTGTTGAGATTATCCTGTTATTGCTATGCTTAAAGCTCTGCTGGGCGATCCTAATGCCCGCAAAATCAAAAAATATCAGCCTGTAGTGACGGATGTTAATATCCTAGAGGAAGATGTGCGATCGCTCTCGGATGAAGGTCTAAAGGCGAAGACTGGGGAGTTTAAGGAGATGTTGGCGAAAGCCCAAAACCGGGGGGAAAGGGAACAAATCCTGGATGAAATTTTACCGTTAGCCTTTGCTGTAGTCAGGGAGGCTTCCCGACGGGTGTTAGGGATGCGGCACTTTGATGTTCAGGTGCTGGGGGGTATGATTTTACATAAGGGTGAAATTGCGGAGATGAAAACGGGGGAAGGAAAAACCCTGGTTTCGACCCTCCCGGCTTATCTGAATGGTTTATCAGGTCACGGGGTGCATATTATCACGGTTAATGATTATCTAGCCCGTCGTGATGCTGAGTGGATGGGACAGGTACACCGTTTTCTGGGGTTGAGTGTGGGATTAATCCAGCAGGGGATGGGTCCAGAGGAACGGAAAAAGAACTATAGCTGTGATATCACCTACGCGACTAACAGTGAGGTGGGGTTTGACTATTTGCGCGATAATATGGCGACCTCTATGGAAGAGGTGGTGCAGCGTCCTTTCAACTATTGCATTATTGACGAAGTGGACTCGGTGCTAATTGATGAGGCGCGGACTCCGTTGATTATCTCTGGTCAGGTAGAACGTCCCAGTGAGAAGTATATGAGGGCGGCGGAGGTGGCGAAGGGGCTACAGAAGGATAAAGATCATTATGAGGTGGACGAGAAGGCGCGTAATGTTCTGCTGACGGATGAGGGTTTTGCGGCGGCGGAAGAGTTTTTGGGGGTTAAGGATTTGTATGATCCTAATGACCCTTGGGCGCATTTTGTGTTTAATGCGTTGAAAGCAAAAGAATTGTTTATCAAGGATGTTAATTATATTGTTCGGGATGATGAAGTCGTTATTGTAGACGAGTTCACGGGACGGGTAATGCAGGGTCGCCGTTGGAGTGATGGCTTACACCAGGCGATTGAGGCTAAGGAAGCTGTGGAAATTCAGCCGGAAACTCAAACTCTGGCGACGATTACTTATCAAAATTTCTTTTTGCTATATCCTAAGTTGTCGGGGATGACGGGGACGGCGAAAACTGAGGAGGCGGAAATTGAGAAGATTTATAGTTTGCAGGTGACGGTGGTTCCGACTAACCGACCGACGGCTCGTGCGGATTTGTCGGATATGGTTTATAAAACTGAGCAGGGTAAATGGCTGGCGATCGCTACTGAATGCGCCCAAATGCACAATATGGGTAGACCTGTATTGGTGGGAACTACGAGCGTAGAAAAATCGGAGTTGCTTTCTGGTTTGTTATCACAGCAGGAGGTTCCCCATAACCTTTTGAATGCGAAGCCGGAGAATGTGGAAAGGGAATCGGAAATTGTGGCGCAAGCTGGTCGCAAAGGGGCTGTGACTATTGCTACTAATATGGCGGGGCGAGGAACTGATATTATCCTGGGGGGTAATGCTGATTATATGGCGCGGTTGAAGTTACGGGAGTATTTTATGCCCCGAATTGTGAAACCGCAAGATGAGCGAGAATTGGCTATCCCTCAAATCGGAGGGGGTCCCCGTCGTAATAAGCCCCAGGGTTTTGCTGCTGCTGATAAGCCGAAGGTTTGGAAGGTGGCGGCGGGAATTTTTCCCACGGAGTTGTCGGTAGATACTCAGGAGAAACTGCGATCGGCGGTAGATTTTGCGGTGTCGGTGTATGGGGAACGTAGTGTTCCTGAACTCCAGGCTGAGGATATCCTAGCTGTAGCCTCGGAAAAAGCTCCCACTACTGATGTGGTGGTTCAGCGGATACGGGAGGTTTATCAGGCTATTGTGGCTGAGTATGAGGTGTTTACTCATGAGGAACATAATGAGGTGGTGTCCCTGGGAGGATTGCACGTTATCGGTACAGAACGCCATGAGTCCCGTCGGGTGGATAACCAGTTGCGGGGAAGGGCTGGTCGTCAGGGAGACCCGGGTTCGACTCGCTTCTTTTTGAGTCTGGAAGATAATTTGCTGCGGATTTTTGGTGGTGAACGGGTGGCGGCGATGATGACGGCTTTTCAGGTGGAGGAGGATTTACCTATTGAGTCGAAGTTGTTGACGCGATCGCTGGAAAATGCCCAGAAAAAGGTAGAGACTTATTATTATGATATCCGTAAGCAGGTATTCGAGTACGACGAGGTGATGAATAATCAGCGTCGGGCTATTTATGCGGAACGCCGCCGGGTATTGGAGGGTCAGGATCTCAAGGAACAGGTGATTAAGTATGGGGAAAAGACGATGGATGATATCGTCGAGGCTTATATTAACCCGGATCTGCCTTCGGAAGAGTGGGATCTTGAGACTTTGGTGGCTAAGGTGAAGGAGTTTGTTTATTTACTGAAGGATCTGGCTGCTGAACAGTTGTTTGATATGACGGTTGAGGAGATTAAGACTTTCTTATATGAACAACTGCGTAATGCTTATGATATTAAGGAGGCTCAGGTAAATCAGATTCGCCCTGGACTGATGCGGGATGCGGAAAGGTTTTTTATTCTCCAACAAATTGATAGTCTGTGGCGGGAGCATTTGCAACAAATGGATGCTTTGCGGGAGTCTGTGGGTCTGCGGGGCTATGGTCAAAAAGACCCGCTGGTGGAGTACAAGCGGGAGGGTTACGAACTTTTCCTGGATATGATGACGGATATTCGCCGGAATGTGATTTACTCGATGTTCCAGTTTCAGCCTCAGCCAGCGGTGGCGTAATTGGGGAATGCCCTTGACAATCTCGGAAAATAGTATATATTGGTTGTCAAGTGTGAGGAGTAAGGTTTGAAGGAAGAGGTACTTGGGGTCGAAACTCGGCCAGACTCCCAAGTGCCTTTTCCGTTTTTAAGGATTAAAACCGAGGACGTTTTAGCCAGTTTCGCAAGTTATCCCACCAGAGACGAGGATGGTCGCTGGGTCGTATTTGAGAATTAGCCATAGACAAGAGCAGGGGAACACCCCCAACCCGCGCCGCCATGAGAACATGAAGGGCGATCGCCACAATCATAATTCCCCAAGCTACCAGGTGGATATTATACCACAAATGATGTGTTTCTCCTACCCTCAGCCAGTTTTCGTCCTGGAATTTGCCAGAAATGACGGCTAGGGCTAGGGCTAATAGGGCTATGGTGTTGGTGATACGATGGAGGGTGTACCACCAGATAGGCTGTGGGGTGCGTTTGAGTTGGGCTAGGGTGTCAGGTTGGATGAGGCGTTTTTTCCCCTGGCGTAGGCTGTAGTAGGTGAAGGCTAAGGCCATAAAGAATAGGAAAAATCCCCAGGTTCCATGAATGTCGATTAGGTTGCTATCTTCGGGGATTAACCAGAGAGTCCCGAAACGGCGATCGTAGCTTTGGTAAACGAGATAGCCAGTGATAATACATCCACATACTAAAAGGCTATTTAAGCCGTGTAACAGGCGAAATAGGAAGGGTTGGTAGGGTTTGGAATCGCTCATAACTTTTTGAGTTTCTTTATCAATAGTATAGTAAGGTTTTAAGATGAGTTGGGCAATGGGTATAATTATCCTTTGCTATCTGTGTGATTTGGGCAGGAAAAGCAGTAATCTATAATGAGAAAGGCTATTACAATAGGGTAGATTCTGTGGTTTTCTCAGACCATGAAGTTTCGATTAATTTGAAGGTTAATCCTAAGCTGTGGCAGGATTTCCAGCAACGTTGTGCGACCTATCAAATGTCCCCTGAACAGGTGTTAGTTGGGTTCATCAAAATTTATCTGGCACCTCTGGATCATCAGGTGGCGATCGCCTTTTCCCCGGGTTTAGAGGGAAGAATGGATCTCAATATCACACAAATTATTGAAGATTATTTGCAACAAAATCTGGAACCCCAAATTCAGGATATATTGCAGAATTATATAGACTCAAAACCGAGCGATCGCCCCTCTGCACCCCCGCCGTCAGCGTCCCCGGCTAGTAAGTTATCCAATAAGTTATCAAAACCTTCCCTACCATCACCACCAAAACCATCAGCAAAAGAAGTTGATTCTCGCTTAAAAACTGGCAAGGAATTAGCCGAGATTTTGGGAGTTTCTGCGCCTTATATTACCACTTTAAACCGCCTAGGAGAACTACATAAACGGGGATGGCAAGATTCTGGTCAAAGACGAGGAAAAACTATCTTATATGAACCGGTATCGCCGCCTTAATTTTCCCCCAGAATATCGATGGAATTTTAGCCGCAATTTCCCCATGCTCATTGGGGCGGGTTCTGGTCTCCATATCGGGAGGAGATTAGTTTAGGGAGATGGAGTTAGAGGGAATATAAGAGGCATAAATTATTGGCGATCGCATTTTCGTCATCAATCAAAACCGCCACAGCAATATAGGGTTTTCCCTACTCATGGGGTACAGCCCACTTCCAGAGAAGCTGCTCTAGCAATATCCCAGGCGATCGCCTATAGTAACCATGGCGTTAACCTTATTTATGGGAAAATGTTAGGTAATATATCTAAGAAGTAGACCATGAAAACTTTTGATTGGATTGTAATTGGTGCGGGAATTGCTGGTGCTTCCCTGAGTTATGAATTAGCCAAAACCGGATTTTCGGTGATGTTAATAGATCAGTTTCCGACTCCAGAAAATGCTACGCGCTACAGTTATGGAGGACTCGCTTATTGGGCGGGTTATAATGATCTAACCTATCAATTGTGTCAACAGGGACGAGAACGCCATCAGGTTTTATCAGAGGAGTTAGGGGTTGATACGCAGTTGCGGGAAGTGGATCTAGTGTTAACAGTCCCCAGAGATACTGACCCGGAAACCATAGCAGCTAATTATCCCCCCTTTGTGACTCCTCCTAGGTGGGTGGATACTCCAACGGCTTGCGAATTAGAACCGCTGCTCAACCCGGAGGAAATAGCTGGTGCGTTTACGGTGCGCCATGGTCACATTTTACCAGAGGCTTTAAACCAAGGATATGTAAATGGTTTACAACGGTTAGGGGGGACTGTCAAAATTGGCATAGTTTCTGATTTAATCAGAGTGGGAAATCGGATAACTGGTGTGATTGCAGATGGGGAAAATTTATCGGCTGCTAATGTGGTTGTTTGTGCGGGAGGGATGAGTCGGGAACTGTTAAAAGCAGCGGGAATTAAAGTTAAAATACATTTTACACATACGGAAGTTTTAGAAACCCCAAAATTGCCCCCAAAACTCAGAACTGTGGTGATGTCGGCGACTATGCCACGATTTGGGCTGGAGGCGATCGCTACTCAGCCGGAACTAGAAGAGTTGTGGGATGAACCCCATCAGGAATTAGCACCATTTATTATAGACCCTAGTGCTGTACAATTGTTAGATGGTCGTTTGAGAATCGGGCAACCTTCGCGAACTTTGAGTAATCCGAAGGCGGTGATTAATCAGGGGGAAAGTGAGGCGACTATCCGAGAGGCGATCGCCAAAATTTTACCAAGTTTAGCAGATTTGCCAGCCACTTGGTATCACTGTTTAGTAGCATTTACCGGGGATGGTTTACCCATGATAGGTGCGATACCAAATTGGTCAGGAATCCATGTATTTTCAGGCTTTAGTAATCCCTTAGTATTTGTGCCACCGTTAGCCCAACGCTATGGGGAGTATTTAGCTGGAAAAGCCGATCCTATATTTGAGCAATTATCTCCCAGTCGCTCGAATGTTAAATATAGTGATATTAACGGCGGTTAATCACTCATACCCTAATCTAGCAGGGAGTTCAGTTATGTCTAGCCCAGGGGGAAACACATTAACAAACATTAACACAAATTAAGTATTCAGTCTCAAGATTTAACTGGCAAAGGTTCAGTTTTATGGCAGAATAAGTGTAGTCCCAATGGGTTAGCGTTGGATCATTTTTATGGCTAAGTTTGTTTTTATTACAGGTGGGGTCGTCTCCAGTATCGGTAAGGGAATTGTGGCCGCGAGTTTAGGGCGTTTGCTAAAATCGCGTAACTATTCTGTATCCATCCTCAAGTTAGATCCCTATATTAACGTTGATCCGGGAACCATGAGTCCGTTTCAGCATGGGGAGGTGTTTGTTACCCAAGATGGGGCAGAAACTGATTTAGACTTGGGACATTATGAAAGATTTACTGACACTTCTATGTCCCGCCTAAATAGTGTGACAGCGGGGGCGATTTATCAAGCTGTAATCAATAAAGAGAGACGGGGGGACTATCATGGGGGAACAGTCCAGGTGATCCCCCATATTACCAATGAGTGTAAGGAACGTATCCATAGGGTAGCCAAAAATACACACTCAGATGTGGTCATTACAGAAGTTGGTGGAACCGTGGGGGATATCGAGTCTTTACCGTTTTTAGAGGCGATCCGACAATTTCGGAAGGATGTGGGCCGCAAAAATGTGGTGTATCTCCATGTTACCTTAATGCCTTTTATTAGTGCGGCGGGGGAGATGAAAACTAAACCGACTCAACATTCTGTGAAGGAATTGCGATCAATTGGTATTCAACCAGATATTCTGGTTTGTAGGTGCGATCGCCCTTTACCTATGGGGATAAAGGAGAAGGTCTCGGAGTTTTGTGATGTAGAGGTAGAGAGTGTGATTACAGCCCAAGATGCTGATAGCATTTACGAAGTACCCCTAATTTTGGAAAAAGAAGGACTCGCCCAGCAAACCTTGGAACTTCTGAAATTGGAACAGCGACAGCCAGATCTGAGTTCTTGGCAAACTCTTGTCGATCGCCTCTATCATACCCAAAGAGGTGGATTTCCGGGCATGGAACCGACTACGGTAGAAATTGCGATCGTCGGTAAATACATCCAGTTAAGCGATGCTTACCTGTCGGTAGTAGAAGCGGCGCGCCATGCAGCAATTGATGTGGGAACTGAAGTCAATCTCAGATGGGTCAATTCAGAAGACCTACAAACTGATGATGTAGAATTAGCCCTGAAAGAAGTTCACGGTATTATTGTCCCTGGGGGCTTTGGGGTCAGGGGAATTGATGGTAAAATTGCAGCGATTCGTTATGCCAGAGAACATCAAATCCCGTTTTTAGGTCTATGCTTAGGGATGCAATGTTCTATTATCGAATGGGCGCGTTATTGTGCCGGATTACCGAATGCAGATAGTGCCGAATTTGATCCAAACACCCCTAACCCGGTAATTAACTTATTACCAGAACAGCAGGATGTTGTCGATCTCGGTGGAACTATGCGTTTAGGGTTATATCCTTGTAGGTTACAGCCTGATACCCTCGCCTCTAAACTGTACGATCAGGAAGTGGTTTATGAACGCCACCGCCATCGCTATGAGTTTAATAATGCCTATCGGAGTCTATTTTTGGAAACCGGTTATATGATTAGTGGTACATCTCCAGATGGTCGCTTGGTAGAAATTATTGAATTTCCCCAGCATCCATTTTTCATTGCTACCCAATTTCATCCTGAGTTCCAGTCTCGACCTAATACTCCCCACCCCCTGTTTAAAGGGTTAATTAAAGCCGCTTGTCATCTCTTAGAGAAAGACAAGAAAACCACCTTGGGGTCAGAGAGTAAACCCCCAGCGGTAGTCAATAATTCCGCTGATAAGTCCTAGAAATTAACGCCCGCCAATTGAATTTATCAGTTGGTTAGGGCGGATTTTTGGTAATCTATCATGCTGCCTGCATTTTTCCGAATACTAATTATGGCAAGAATCACAGGTTTGAGGTAATCTTGTGGCGCACTGGATTAAACTGATCTATGAAAGAGAAACCTATATTATCGATCTCCATAGCATCGGTGCATTTTGTTTTGGCTTAAATAATCGCCTAACCTTCTGGTTAAAAGATGGTAACTATCCTATTGTCATTCATCCAAAAACTCACCCAGAAACCTATCAAATTATTCTCGATTACATCAAAAAACAAACAGCAGAAAGTCCAGCCACCGGGTTTTGGATTAAGTTTAATTATGACCGCAATGAATATATAATTGATTTAAGTCGTATCCAAGTATTTAGCTGTGATGGTACTCAGCGGATTGTATTTTGGTTGGCGAATACCCATGAACAGGTAGTGATTAATCGCCACAGCAACCCCGGTACTTATCAAAGAATTCAAGATTATATCTATAAAACTACTGGCTATTCAGTCCCATAAATCGCTAACTATAAAAAAAAGATTAAAACTTATCAGTTGTGGTGTCTAGGTGTCCTACAGTGTGAAACTGCCATCGACTTTGTGGGTAGAGATTCCGGAAAACAAATGATATCTTAAATGATTCCAAAATGCAGAATTTAACTGAGCAGGACTTATGGATAAATTATGTTAATGGTCAACGAGATTTTTTCAAAATTGAAATAGTCAAAGCCAACTTATTTGAAGTGGATTTGCGGAATATTAATCTGGTAGCCAGTCGATTAATTAAAGTATATATGCCTTATGGGAATTTAAGTCATGCTAATTTGAGCAATACGGAGATTCTGGAGAGTGAATTTGGGGATGTGAAACTGAACCAGGTGAATTTATCTGATGCTTGCCTATCCCATAGTAATTTTTATCGCGCTAATCTACGCTATAGTAACTTACAGAGGGCTCAATTGTCTGATGTGAATTTACAAGCGGCAGACCTGTATAATGCGGATTTACGAAATGCTTACCTAGTCAATGTTGATCTACAGGGTGCTAATCTGGAAGGGGCGCAGATAGAAAATACTATATTTATTGGTTGTAACCTGTTTCGGGCTAAGGGAGTTAATCTATCTCCTGAACAATGCGATCGCACTATTGGTCCTAATGGATTTACACAAGGATAGTCAAATTTAAGCGACTCAAGGCTCGGAATAATTTATAATCGAATCGGCATCAAAATTCCGAACTCTATAGCATCCAGTGTCAGAGCAATTTAAAACTTACTTATCCTTCCCCAAACTATTAGAGGGAAATAGCCCAGACCTAGACTGGGAAGGCACCTTGACGGATTTACCAACTTATCATTTTGGTGTAAAATCAGATAGCTCGGTGTCAGAAGTAGTCCGACAATTTCAGCGTCACGCTTTACTACCTGGGGTATTGATTTGGGAAGACATAGAATCAGAGGAACCTCAATTAGTGGGTCTGCTTTCCCGACGACAATTATTAGAGTTTTTCATCCGACCTCAAGGGGGAGAAATGTTGGCAAGTCAATCCTTGGGAGTTTGTTATAGTTATGGGGGTTTCCCGATGCTAGTCTTACCGGAAACCATGACCATTTTAGAGGCGGCGCGCTATGCTAGAAGGCGATCGCCAGAACTAATTGCCGAACCCATTGTGGTAGCTCATCCAGGAAATCCAGCCATTCCCTACTCTATTTTAAATATTGATGATCTCAATATTGCCCATTGGCAAATTAGAGGTATTGAAACCCAAGTGCGTTATGAACGCAGCCAGATCCAAATGATTCAGAGTGAAAAAATGAGTAACCTAGGGCGCTTAGTAGATGGTGTCGCCCACGAAATCTTAGATCCGGTGGGATTTATTTGGGGTAATCTTACCCATTTAAATGAATACGCCCAAGGGTTAATGGAGTTATTATCTGCCTATGAACAGCATTTTCCCCAAGTGCCGCCAGAGATTGAAGCTAAACAGGAGGAGATAGAATTAGACTTTGTGCGATCGGATTTACCGCGAGTAGTTGCTAGTATTAATGGGGGAGCCGATCGCCTAAATCGATTAGCAACCAGCTTACAGAACTTCTGTCATATTGATAATGTCCACCCCAAGCCAGCAGATTTGCAAGGGTCTTTGGATAGTATTGTCTTGTTAATCCAAAGCAAAATCAAAGGAGAAATCGAAATTATTCGCCACTATGGGCAAGTTCCGCCCGTTTCCTGCTATATTGGACAGTTAAATCAGGTGTTTATGAATATTCTGACCAATGCTGTTAATGCTCTGATTGATCGGGCGGTGAGACAGGACTGGGTAGACGAGTTCGGGCCAGCCCTTCGGATTCAAAGAAGCGATCGCCCCCGCATTGAAATTACTATCAAAGTTAGTGCCATGAAGGACGACCCAGAAAATCCCCCTAGGGGTCAGTTCAATCAGGAGTCCTGGGTTTTAATTAAAATAAGTGATAATGGTCCGGGGATGTCATTGTCGCAGTCGAAGAAAATTCTGGAGTCCTTCTCAGCCCATCGTCGCGCTGACAAAGAAACCAGTTTAGGGTTAAGCTATCAAATTGTCACCGCCAAACACGGAGGCAAGCTGAATCTGCGATCGCAACTGGGTGTAGGCACAGAATTTGAAATTTGGCTTCCCCTAACCTAAATCTAAATTAAATCCCCTTTGATCACCTGTAATCATCATGCTCTGGACATCAATTTTTAGCCATTTCACAAGTCGCCCTAAACGCCTAATCAGGCCATTAGGTGGATTACTACTGACCCTCCCCATGTTGGTGAGTCTGACGGGTGTGCGTCAACCTGCATTCGCCCAAGCCCTATTACCTTACACCCTGCAAGTAGACTCAGAACATTTACAACAAACCGGAGAGGGTTTAATTGAAGAAGCCGCCCAACTCACGCGATTTCAGCAATACCAACTCGCCCTACCCCGTGCTGAATTAGCCACCCAATTAGCACCCAACAACTACCAAACCTGGGCTTTATTAGGTAGTCTGTATATCCAGGTCGATCGCACAGAAGCCGGAATTGAAGCCCTAAACAGAGCCCAAGCCTTAGCCCCTGACAACCCAGCAATTAGGTTTGTTTTAGGGGAGGCTTATTTTCGCAAAGGAGAGTATCAGAGGTCTGTCGAGCAAATCCAACAGGGTTTAAGAATCAATCCTAATGTTCCCGGAGCCTTGTTTGATTTAGGTAATGCCTATTTTCAACTGGGACAATTTGAGCAAGCGATCGCCCAATACGAAGAAGCCTATAAACAGGAGAGACTCCTCTGGCCAGCAATTAATAATATTGGTTTAGTGGAATACGAACTCGGTAAAACCGATTCAGCAGTGCAGCGTTGGGAAGAGGCTTTTGCCATTGATGAAACCGCCGCCGAGCCGCTGTTAGCCATTGCTGTCGCCCTTTATCAACAAGGTGACACCGAGAGGGCTCTAACCTTGGGAGAACAAGCCCTGCAACTAGATAGTCGTTATGCAGAGCTTGAATTTCTCCGAGAAAACCTCTGGGGCGATCGCCTTATGGAGGATGCTCGGACTTTTCTTTCCACACCTCGGATGCGACAAACCATCAGCCGACTCTAAGGATAGCATAGCTAATCCTTGGGGAGGAGCGACTTAATTTTATTGACAAATTCTTGATGATCAATGACAGGTTTGGAAATATAGTCGTCAGCCCCACTTTCGGCCAAAAAATCTTCGCGATCGCCCGCCATAGCGTGGGCGGTCACTAGAATAATTGGTAACTTAGCTGTATCTGGATCAGCCTTGAGCAACTGGGTAATTTTAATCCCATCGACTGCTTTACCCAGATACACACTGCGAGCCAATGACACATCCATCAAAATCAGGTCAGCCTCTTTAGTGCGAGCTATCTGCATTACTTCGTCTACGTTTTCAGTGTGCTTAACCGCTAATCCCCCTCGTTTGCTCAAAATTTTGGCAAAAACGCGGGCATTAACCGGATCGTCTTCTACAATCAGAACGGTCTTCATTCAGAGTCTCCGCTGGACATACTCTCCAGTTACGATGTGCAATCATAACACGAGGTTGATAGTATTGGGCGAACCCAAAAAATCCCCGTCTGATCTCATTATGACCGCAAAACAGGAACTTGAACTTGATTAAATGCCCAATTGCATCGCCAAATTTTGCTCCAAACCGGGCAACATTGCAGTTAACCTAAAATAGTAGGCTCCGAAATCGTCTTTAACTCAGGTGTTGAAATCCCTAGAGTGTCCCAAATATTAAAATTGCTAAACCCTAAAATCGATCCAACTCATGGCTAAACAGTTAAATTTTCTTTGCGGGGAAGTGATACCCACATCATTAACCAATGAAATGCAGCAATCGTACCTCGAATACGCCATGAGTGTAATTGTGGGGCGAGCGCTACCAGATGTCCGAGACGGCTTAAAACCAGTACACCGTCGCATATTATATGCGATGCACGAACTAGGGCTAACACCCGATCGCCCTTATCGTAAGTGTGCGCGGGTAGTTGGGGACGTATTAGGAAAATACCACCCCCACGGCGACCAGTCGGTATATGATGCTCTAGTGCGGTTAGTGCAAGAGTTTTCTAGTCGTTATCCGTTATTGGCGGGTCACGGTAACTTTGGTTCGGTAGATAACGACCCTCCCGCCGCCATGAGGTATACAGAAACCCGGTTAGCTACTATCGGTAATGAGGGACTGCTGACCCAGGTAGGAGAAGCCACGGTTGACTTTACCAGTAACTTTGACAATTCCCAACAAGAACCCACAGTTCTCCCGGCGCAGCTACCGTTTTTAATCCTCAATGGTAGCTCTGGGATAGCAGTAGGTATGGCGACTAATATTCCTCCCCACAATTTAGGGGAGGTGGTCGATGGCTTAATCGCCTTAATTGATAATCCCGACCTTTGCGATCAGAAGTTAATGCAACTGATTCCGGGACCGGACTTTCCCACTGGGGGGGAAATTATCGCCACAGAAGGCATTAAAGAAGCCTACACCTCCGGGCGAGGTAGTATTGTGATGCGGGGGGTGGCGAAAATTGAGCAGGTACCTACATCGGGTCGTAAACGCACTAAAAATGCCATTGTGGTCACGGAATTACCTTTTCAGGTAAATAAGGCGGGATGGATTGAAAAGGTGGCTGCTTTGGTGAATGCGGGTAAATTGGAGGGGATTTCTGATATCCGAGACGAAAGCGATCGCGAAGGAATTAGAGTTGTGATCGAACTGAAACGGGAAGCCACCCCAGAAGTGGTGCTGCATAATCTCTATCAGCACACGGATTTGATGTCGAAATTTGGGGCGATTTTCCTGGCTTTGGTCAACAGTCAACCTCGACAACTGAGCCTGAAACAAATCCTGGAGGAATTTTTAGGGTTTCGTGAACAAACTCTCCTGCGTCGCTATAGATCGGAGTTAGAAATAGCCGAACGTCGGGAGCATTTGGTGGGAGGCTTACTCAAGGCTTTATCAGCTTTGGATGAGGTGATCGATATTTTGCGAAATGCTCCCGATGGTAGTTCTGCTAAAATGTCCCTAGAAACTCGTTTAGATTTCAGTACCGAGCAAGCTGACGCAATTCTAGCTATGCCGCTGAGACGATTGACGGGGTTGGAGGGGAAAAAGTTGCAGGAGGAAGCCACGGAGTTGGCGGCGCAAATTCAGCGCCTGCGCCGTTTATTATCAGAGCGATCGGAGTTATTAAAATCCCTCAAAAAGGAATTGCGATCGCTTAAACGTCGATACTCAGATCCACGTCGGACTCGCATTGTTTCTTCAGAGTCCCAGGAATCTCAGTCTGTGTCCGCCCGGTCTTCTAAGGGGGTGCATCCCCCCTCAAAAGCTACTGAATCCAAGATTTTACGCCCCCAATTACCGGCGGTAGAAGAGACTTTGGTCGAAATGACCCTGAGAGGATATGTGCGACGAGTGACTCCCCACAACTTGTCTCGTCCCCAGTCCCGTGAGGATATTACGATTGAGGCGATCGATGATTTTCCCGTCACCTCTTATCTAACTACCACTGCGGAAACTCTGGTTATTATTAACCGCATGGGTAAGGCTTACCCCTTGAATGTGGCTGATATCCCCAGTGTTTCTCTCAAGTCCCGTGGTGTCCCCTTAATTACCTTATTATCTCCCTCCGCCACCAAAGATGCCAGTACCCGCCCTCAAGATTTGATTGTGGCTGCGTTTTTGGGGGCGGGTTTACAAAGCTCTCCGGTGCGACCAAAAACTGATGCTGACCAGCGTGAGCGCGCTTTTTCCGATCAGACTGATTTAATCATGCTATCCGCAGAGGGAAAGATTAAGCGCTTATCCGGGACTGATTTCATGGATTTGAGCGCTAGGGGAATTACCGTAATGAAACTCAAGGATAATGATGAGTTAAGTTATGCTAATCTGGCTGCTACAGGCGATCAAGTGGTTTTGGCGACCTCTGGGGGGCGGCTGTTGCGTTTGGATATTAATGCTGACCAGATCCCCGTCATGGGACGCACGGCTCAGGGTTCTGTGGCTACCCGACTCCGAAAAAATGAACAGTTGGTGGGCTGTATTACTCTGTCATCAACTGGTGAGTTGAACAACAAGTTTATTCTGTTGGTTTCAGAACAAGGGTATTTTAAACGGATTTCTCTACAAAGTCTCCAACGTTCTCGTCGAGGGGGAATTGGTACTCAGATGTTACAGTTTCACTCCCGCAATGATGCTTGTCGGGGGTTGGTGGCGACTACTCCCGGTGAGGCTATCTATTGTTTAACCAGTGAAAATCGTATGGTAACTTTAGTTCCTGATGTGGTTCCGGTTTGGGGTAAGGATGGTCATGGCGATCGCATGGTGGAATTGAGGTCTGGGGAACGGATTTTGTCGGTAGTTAGCCCCATTTATGGTACAACAATCGAGGGTTAATCACTGGGAGCGATCGTTTAGTTTAGTAGGTTGGGTGGAGGAACGAAACCCAACTTTACCATCTCTAACCCTACAAGGTTTACTGTTGGGTTTCACCCAACCTACAAGTTAGTAGGTTGGGTGGAGGAACGAAACCCAACCCTACCATCTCTAACCCTACAAGGTTTACTGTTGGGTTTCACCCAACCTACAAGGTTTACTGTTGGGTTTCACCCAACCTACAAGGTTTACTGTTGGGTTTCACCCAACCTACAAGGTTTACTGTTGGGTTTCATCCAACCTACAAGGTTTACTGTTGGGTTTCACCCAACCTACAAGGTTTAGTAGTAGGTTAGTTTAGTCTTTCTATTGGGGAGGTTGTTTTTTCTTTAACATAATGCTTCCACTGTAGCGGGAGAGTTAATAATCTGAACTGTCAAGTTAATTATCATAGCTCCTATAACGACAGGCACAACCACAGGCAAGGAAGCTTCTACCGCCGCTCCCACTCCAATTCCGGCAACCACAGGCAAGGAAGCTTCTGCCGCTCCCACTGCAATTCCGGTCACCACAGGCAACGAAACTTCTGCCGCTTCTACTGCAATTGCGGCAACCACAGGCAACGCTTCTACCGCTACGCCTGCAATTGTGGCAACCACAGGGAACGAAGCTTCTGCCGCTCCTACTGCAATATCTACAACCACAGGGAACGAAGCTTCTGCCGCTCCTACTGCAATATCTACAACCACAGGGAACGAAGCTTTTGCCGCTCCTACTGCGATATCTGCAACGACCAACGAAGCTTCTGCCGCTCCCGCTGCAATATCTACAACCACAGGGAACGAAGCTTCTGCCGCTCCCGCTGCAATATCTGCAACGGCCAACACAGATTTTACCGATCCTACTGCAATATCTGCAACCACAGGCAACACAACTTTTACCGCAGCTTTTTCTGCAATATCTGCAACCACAGGCAACGAAGCTTTTGCCGTTTTTGCTATCACCGACAATAAATTTAGATTTATTAAAGCCATAACAACTCCTTTTTTTTCAATAAAGAGAGATCTAAACAATTGGGTTTATTGTACTATGGTTTCTGGTTGCTTTGATAGTGAATATATGTGCAGTTTCGCCAAGCCGTAGAGCGATCGCTTAAACCCCCACACTCCACTTTAGTAGGTTGGGTGGAGGAACGAAACCCAACACCACCATCTCTAACCCTACCATCTCTAACCCTGTTGGGTTTCACCCAACCTACTACTACAAGGTTTACTGTTGGGTTTCACCCAACCTACAAGGTTTAGTTTCGAGAGCCCTCGGAGTTATGAAAATCCCTCAAAAAGGAATTGCGATCGCTTAAACCCCCACACTCCACTTTAGTAGGTTGGGTGGAGGAACGAAACCCAACACCACCACCTCTAACCCTACCATCTCTAACCCTGTTGGGTTTCACCCAACCTACTACTACAAGGTTTACTGTTGGGTTTCACCCAACCTACAAGGTTTAGTTTCGAGAGCCCTCGGAGTTATGAAAATCCCTCAAAAAGGAATTGCGATCGCTTAAACCCCCACACTCCACTTTAGTAGGTTGGGTGGAGGAACGAAACCCAACACCACCACCTCTAACCCTACCATCTCTAACCCTGTTGGGTTTCACCCAACCTACTACTACAAGGTTTACTGTTGGGTTTCACCCAACCTACAAGGTTTAGTTTCGAGAGCCCTCGGAGTTATGAAAATCCCTCAAAAAGGAATTGCGATCGCTTAAACCCCCACACTCCACTTTAGTAGGTTGGGTGGAGGAACGAAACCCAACACCACCACCTCTAACCCTACCATCTCTAACCCTGTTGGGTTTCACCCAACCTACTACTACAAGGTTTACTGTTGGGTTTCACCCAACCTACAAGGTTTAGTTTCGAGAGCCCTCGGAGTTATGAAAATCCCTCAAAAAGGAATTGCGATCGCTTAAACCCCCACACTCCACTTTAGTAGGTTGGGTGGAGGAACGAAACCCAACACCACCATCTCTAACCCTACCATCTCTAAACCCTGTTGGGTTTCACCCAACCTACTATCATCTCTGTTGGGTTTCACCCAACCTACAAGGTTTAGTAGGTTGGGTGGAGGAACGAAACCCAACTTTACCATCTTTAACCCTACAAGGTTTACTGTTGGGTTTCACCCAACCTACAAGGTTTACTGTTGGGTTTCACCCAACCTACAAGGTTTACTGTTGGGTTTCACCCAACCTACTATCATCTCTGTTGGGTTTCACCCAACCTACAAGGTTTAGTTTCGAGAGCCCTCGGAGTTATGAAAATCCCTCAAAAAGGAATTGCGATCGCTTAAACCTCCATGCTCCAGTTAGTCCTTGGTACTCAGATGTTAAAGTATCAGTCATTATGATATGCTTGTCGGGGGTTAGCCACGACTACTCCCCGTGAGCCTGTATATTGTTTAACCAGTGAAAATCCTATGGTAACTTTAGTTCCTGATGTGATTCCCGTTTGGGGTAAAGATGGTTATGGCGATCGCATGGTCGAATTGAATTTTTGGGAACCGATTTTGTCCGTGGTTAGCCCCATTTATGATACAACCATCGAGGGTTAATCACTATGGCGATCGTCGTTTTGGAGAATATTTATAAGCGTTTTTCCCCAGCAAATACTGTAAGGGTCGCCTCAACCGTCAGCCCCCTTACAGCCACACAGAAAGAACCCACCCCCACCTCAACAGACCCAGATAGAGCCGTACTTCGTAATATTAACCTCACCGTCGGTGATGGTGAATTTATGGTATTTGTCGGACCTTCTGGTTGTGGAAAAAGTACCCTGTTACGCTTAATTGCTGGGTTGGAAACTCCCACCGCTGGAAAGATTTGGATTGGCGATCGCTTAGTTAATGATTGTCCTCCCAAAAACCGCGATGTCGCTATGGTCTTTCAAAATTACGCCCTATATCCCCATATTAAAGTTTATGATAATTTGGCTTTTGGATTGCGACGTACTGGTAAACCTGAAAAATTCCTCCCAAAACTGGCGGGGACTATAACGCGATCGCTCCCTTTTCCTCAGTCCTTCCGTCATCAATCTACTCGGGAACGCTCCATTGCGCTGCGAGTACAAGAAATTGCCGAGATTTTGCAGATTGAACCCCTACTAGATCGCTTCCCTAAACAACTTTCTGGCGGTCAAAAACAACGGGTGGCTTTAGGACGGGCTATGGCTCGAAATCCCCAGGTTTTTCTCATGGATGAACCTTTATCTAATTTGGATGCTAGGTTACGCACCGAAATGCGATCGCAAATCGTTGAACTTCAGCGAAAGTTGGGAACTACTACTATTTATGTTACCCATGACCAAACCGAAGCTATGACTATGGGGACCCGAATTGCTGTCATGAATGGCGGACAAATTCAGCAAATTGACAGTCCCATGGTTTTGTATAATTCCCCCGCTAACCGTTTTGTAGCCGAGTTTATTGGCTCGGTTCCTATGAATTTTATCACCGTTAAATTATCTAATTCCGGTGAGTTAATTCATCCCCATTTTCGCCTCTGTTTATCTCACCAAAGGATAGCTGGTCTCACTAATTGGGCTGATCAGTCTGTGGTTTTGGGGGTGCGTTCAGAACATTTAACCCTCGCAGAACCTAGCCCTAATCATCTTAATGTCCGGGTCGAACGGGTGGAAGCCTTGGGACATGAAACATTGTTATTTGTCAGGTTTACTCACCCCCCAGAAGATTCTTTACAGGTCAGGATTCCAGCCGCTGTTGATGTTAGTTTGGGAGATAAAATTGCCTTGGCGATCGCTCCTGAAAAAGTGCATCTTTTTGACCCAAAAACAGGCGATACTACCGCCTAGTCGCTGCGCGATACGTGCTACGCACACGCTACGCGATCGCCTGGACTTTTCCGACCTTTCCCGCCTTTCCCGCCTTTCCGACTATTTCGGTTGCTGACCAGAAACCACCGGAGCCGAACTTCTTAAATCCAGTTCGGGATGTTCCGACTGTACCTGTTGACAATTCCACTCATTCTTAAATAACAAAACTGGGCGACCCCAACTGTCTTTAACAGTCACAGTATTAAACAGTCTTCCCGCCTTGTTTAAGGCTTCCCATCCCCCTGCTACCCATCTAGCCACACTATAGGGTAACAATTCTAGGCGAGTTTCCGCCCCATATTCATTCTGCATCCGAAACTGAACTACCTCAAACTGAAGTTGACCCACCGCCGCCAAAATTGGATCGCGTTTAGAATCATCCTGAGAATACATGATCTGAATGGCTCCCTCTTCCCTCAGTTCTGTAATACCCTTATTGAACTGTTTAAATTTAGAGGGGTTAGGATTTTTCAGATAGGCGAAAAGTTCCGGGGAAAAACAGGGAATCCCCTCATATTCCAGTTTTTGGCCGTTGTATATCGTATCACCGATCGCAAATACCCCCGGATTATTCAAGCCAATTACATCCCCAGGATAAGCCGCATCAATTGACTCGCGATCCTGAGCGAACAGTTTTTGGGGACGTGACAGACGCACCGTTTTTCCGGTTCTAGCATGGCTAACAGTCATGTCCTTCTCAAATCTTCCCGTACATACCCGCACAAAAGCTACGCGATCGCGATGTTTCGGGTCCATATTCGCCTGTAACTTAAACACAAACCCAGTAAACTCTGGATAATCTGGGGGAATATCCCCAATCGTGCTACTGTGGTGACCTGGTTTTAACGAATATTCTAGGAAAGCATCCAGAAACAGTTGTACCCCAAAGTTAGTCATGGCGCTACCAAAAAATACTGGGGTCATTTTCCCACCATGTACCGCCTCGAGATCTAAATCTGATCCTAAAGCGTCTAATAGTTCCAATTCTTCCTTGAGTTGATAATACAGATCCTGGTCTAATAAATCCTCAATACGCGGATCTCCCAAATCTATCACTGTATCTACCGCTTCCCGAGAACCGTGGGCCGTCCTTTCAAATAGATGAATTTGTCGCTTATGGCGGTCAAAAACCCCTTTAAAGCGATCGCCCATACCAATAGGCCAATTTACCGGGTAAGGTTGTAAACCCAACTCCTGCTCAATTTCATCAAGAAGTTCCAAAGGTTCCCGACCCGGGCGATCCATTTTATTAATAAACGTAAAGATAGGTAAGCCCCGCATCTTACACACTTCAAACAGCTTCCGCGTTTGAGGTTCTAACCCCTTAGCTGCATCTTCCAGCATCACCGCATTATCCGCCGCCGCCAAGGTCCTATAGGTATCTTCACTGAAATCTTGGTGTCCGGGGGTATCGAGTAAGTTAATCTGAGTGTTACGATATTCAAACTGCAAAACTGTTGAAGTGATAGAAATACCCCGTTGTTGTTCCATCGCCATCCAGTCTGATGTCGCGTGACGCTGCGACCTGCGGACTTTTACCGCCCCGGCTTCATGAATCGCCCCTCCGTACAGCAGCAGTTTTTCTGTTAATGTGGTTTTTCCCGCGTCTGGGTGGGAGATAATGGCGAAATTACGGCGGCGTTGCACTTCTAGCTGTAATTCGTCCTTAATTTCTGTTGACATAGGGCCTTGGTAGATTTTGCCATCTCCGACTTAACTTTTGTCTATTATATATACATTCAGACCATCTATCAGACCATCCCCTCGTACCAAACTATGACTTTGTTAACTTTTGTTACAAAATTTTAAGAAATGTTGCAAAAAATTTTTTTTGGGGGGAGGGGGTTGCTTTTCGCGGGCGCTTGCGCTATACTTTTATCATAATGGGATGGTTGTAATTTTTTTATTTTGGCAAATGTTCCATTATTAAGGCTACTGTCAATATAGTAGCAGCAATGCTCTGGGCTGTCAATCCCCGCGAGGCAAAAAAAGCGACCCTCAAATTTTTTTTTGAAGAAAAAATCAACTGGCAAAATGCGAATTTTTTTGGGGGAGGGGGGTTGCTTTTCGCGGGCGCTTGCGCTATACTTTTATCATAATGGGATGGTTGTAATTTTTTTATTTTGGCAAATGTTCCATTATTAAGGCTACTGTCAATATAGTAGCAGCAATGCTCTGGGCTGTCAATCCCCGCGAGGCAAAAAAAGCGACCCTCAAATTTTTTTTTGAAGAAAAAATCAACATTAAATCCGATGTCAAGAGCGATCGGGTGGGACTTTGACTTCGGAGATAGAAGATTTAGGGTTTTGAGCGTTGGCTTTTTGATTCAATTCTCGAATGCGGCGAGATAGTAAGCGAATAATATTAACCGCAATACCAGGGGTCTCATCAATAGCATCATAAAGCTGCATCTGTGTGAGCATGAGACATTCACAGGGTTCTAGGGTAGTGACAGAAGCCGATCGCGGTTCAGCATCAAATAGAGACATTTCGCCAAAACAGTCTTCTTTACCCAAACGAGCCAATTCGCGATCGCCATGATGAACCTTGACCTGACCAGAAACGACAATATAAAGCGATCGGCCTTCTTGTCCCTCAGTAAAAATACTCTGATTAGCGGGAAAAGACAATTCATCCATAACAGAAGCAAGACGCACCAAGAAATCATCCCTAAGTTCTTGAAAAATGGGGACTTTTCGCACAAACAATAGGCGTTGGACGCTAGTTAACATAATAGGTCAAGGCGAGTTAGTGAACTTGAATCCAGACGGACTCCCTATTGATCAAGGCATTTCGGTTTTTCTGTGTACAGCTAATTCCGAGATTAATTGTTGTACTTGGTGAGCCACCAGAGGATCCCGATCAGTTTGTAGCATTGGCAATAATTCTACCAAAGCCTGACGCGCTCCCATCTTGAGGTAAGCCAAAACAGCTTCCCGCACAAAACCTGTGGGGTGTCTCAGACACATTAAAGTCTGTTCAGCGGTGAGACTCCAACTGGCGGACCGCGCTTGGTGGAAGCAACAAGCCAAAGACCAATCTGAGAGGAAATGGCGAAACTCCAGTAAACGACGGAGGCGATCGCTAGGTGTCATTGGTTTATAGGAAATCAAAGGGGAGAGATCCTCAATTTTTTGGACAATAGAGTGATTATCCAAAATGCCAATCAAGGCTCGTTTACGGGAAATATCAACAGTATTATCCAAGATTTCCAACCCACGAGCAATATTTCCCTGTTGTCCAGAGCGAATATTGAAAGCCGCCGCCTGAATAGATCCGAGGGAGTAAAGGAACTTCATCAGCAGAAAACAGCGGTCTATAGCATCAGATTCAAGATTACGGAGCGCGCGACAGAGCATTTCTAGGGGGGAAGCGACCTCAAGGGAGACAGTATAAGGTAAGATAGGAGCTGTAGGTTTTTCAGGTTCGAGGTCTAAAAGAGTGCTATAGATTTGACCAATAAACATCAACTCCTGTTCAATTAACGTTTCCACCCCATTACGTCCAATGCGGTCTAAAGTTCTTTCAATCCCCGCATCATCGGGAATTTTCAGGAGAATGCGGAGAATATTACGTCGGGTGGTTCCCCAGGAAATTAACAGGTTATCGATGAGAGTATCTAAGGCGGATGGCGTACCAATGTCTCCTAAAGCAGACCAAGCCTGAAGTCTGACTAAATCGGATTTATAGATATCCGTGGCTATTCTGATTAACAGAGGAATAGCCTCATTTCCCAAGCGGACTAAAGCCATTCTGGCTGCTTCTCTGGTAGAACGGTAGGAAATAGCTTTTAATAGGGAGCCATAGTATTCCTCCATCTTAGTAGCCGCAATGACTTCCAAGACCGAACAGCGGACTCTGAGAGATTCATCAGCGAGGAGGTCATTAAGATAAACTCGCAACCCTTGCATATAATCAGCATCACCCAGAGCCCGGACTCCCATCACCCTTTCAGGTTCTTGATTAGAGACGATCATGCGCCGGATAGTATTAGTGGCTGCCGCTTTTTGTTCGCGATCGCCACGACGCATAATCAAGGCCGCGGCTGTTCCCCGTACCACCGGATCGACCCTTGGTTGTAGGTAAGGTTTCAACTGATTAATATCTGGGTTAGATTCAGTTAACCAGATATAGCGTAGTGCCAAAGCCAAAACTTCAGGAGGTAGACTGCTACGAGATAGGGATCTAATCGCCTCTAAATGAGCGGGATTAGGATAATCTAGCATCAGTTCTAGGGCTTGACGCTGAAGATTCGGGGACATAATCTCCAGTAGTGGAACCAGAGTCTCCCCGACATTTTTAGGATCAAGTTGGCTGAGTAATTCCATACAGGAACGCTTATCAGCTTCTGGGGTTGGCTGTTTCAACTCATCGACCACCGATCGCTTGAGGCTACGCATATCAATATCTGTAGTTCCCAGGCGACCGCGTTCAGCACTACGAACTAGAAGTCTTACATATTGGGAGCGAATTTTCCAGACCACCCACAACCAGACAAAAGCCAACAAAATAATAGTTACGACAAAAATCAGACTTTGGTCTTGCTGGAAAATACCTTCTGGGACACCATCGGGTAAAAATAGGTTAATCAGCCACAGCAACAGCAAAATCCCGATACCACTCAAACCCGTTGACAGGGGTTCAAATACACCATTAACCAGGGTCTGAATATCACTCCTAATATTTTCTGGTAGGGGTTGAAATAGAACCGTCCCGGTAGTTTCGATGAGAGTGTAGTGGAACAGTTCATCTAAAAATCTGAGAATCAAAAACCCTATAAATATGGTAAATAAACCCGTAGCCCCCCCTATCAAGGAAAACAGGCCCAAGGCGACTACCCCCACAGGAAGGATAGATGCTGTACCAAACACGCCTATTTTTTCGACCAAGCGACTGGAAGCAAACCACTGAGTTGCTACTTGGAAGGTACTTAAAATCCCCTCAAATAGTCCCAGGAAGCTAACAATCCAACTAGCGCCACCGATACCACTACGGTATTCTAACTGACTGAAAAACTGGAAATCGACCATGACATAGACGACTTCAGCCATGACGAAAAATAGCACCAAGGGAATGACATAGCCTTGTAGGGGACCTTTGAGGCTACGGGTACTAAATTCTGGTAGTTCGTCTTCCGGGGTCCACCGGGAAGAATCAGGGAAAGACTGTTCATATCTTTGGGACAGATAAAATAAAACACCTGCTCCCACAATCACCATAGCCCCAGATACTAGGGTGACATTATTTAAGCCTACAAATCTGAGCAATAGAGGCAGGGAGAAACCGCTAACCACCCCAGCGACGAGATAACCACTACTGATAATGGGATAGGTGCGCTTGATCTCCCGAATGTTAAAAAGTTGATTGGAGGTAATGGAGGTATTGAGATCGTTGAGGAGATAACAAGCCTCAACCCACAGCCACATGACAAATAGGGTAACAAATTGAAGGCTTAATCCCAATACCCTTACATCTTCTATTCCCAAACCAAAACGAAATAGAAACAGGGGGATTGCCATGAGTAGTAAAATCAGAACAATCACCCGGCGCAGGGGTAAAAATGTCTGTAACCGAGAGTAAACTACACCCAAACTAGACCCGATACCAGCACTAGCAATATAAATCCAAGGCAGTTTCTCTGCCCCATATTGATCAATAAACAGGCCGACGGTACTTAGTTCTAACCAAATCAGTCCGATGGATGAAAAAGTATATACTGCGAACATTAATAAAGTTCGCTCTACTTCTTCTGGGCGGAGATTTAGACCGCGTAGCACACCCTGTCCCACTCCTGCGGGTTCACCAATTCGCTTTTCCATCCCGTATTGAGACCCCTCAATTTTATCTCTTCTCTAAATTATCAGTTATGGGGCGGAACTGGGGTTACTGGTTTATCATAACCGTAGCAGCAACAGGTTTGACAAATCACAATGACCCACAATTCCTGAGTCTCAGCTAGTTGTTGTTTTTTTGGGAGCCAACAGCATCATCATACTCCGTCCCTCTTGTTTGGGGGACTGTTGAACTTCGGCGTGTTCTTCCAGGTCTTCGGCCATACGTTTGAGCAGTTCCCTGGCTAGGTTGCTATGCTGAATTTCTCGACCCCGGAACATAATTGTGGCTTTGACCTTATCGCCGGATTTAAGGAAGCGCTTGGCTTGATTCACACGCACCTGATAGTCGTGATCATCAATTTTGTAACGCATCTTAACTTCTTTGACATCGGCGGTATGCTGCTTTTTACGAGCTTCCCGAACTTTCTTTTCCTGTTCATATTTGAACTTCCCATAGTCCATAATCCGGCATACGGGAGGGTCAGCTTTATCGCTAACCAGAACTAGGTCTAGTTCCTTTTCCTGAGCTAGTTTCATGGCCTCCCTGGGAGTCATGATCCCTAGCTGACCGCCTTCGGTATCGATCAGGCGAATCTTAGGAAAGCGGATATTGTCGTTGATTTGAGGTAAGTTGCGATTTCTTTTTGATTCTATCACAGGCATTACAGGAATTTTAAGTTAATGAGGTCAACGAATGTCTCGACAATTGTGGGTCCCCCTAACAGGACATTGTACTGATTTCCCATATCAATAGGCTTGACATTTAATCTAAACTTTAGGAACCCTAGTATTTTAGGGGTAACTTTCAAGTTATGTTGTACTCAGGACGACGGTTAGATGGATTCACCAGACTGGCACAAACAAATGGGCTTTCAGCGTGATTGGATTTGGCGGGGGTGGAGAGTTCGCTATACTTTTCGGCGTTGCGGACACCCTCAAGGGGCTAAGTCGCCTATTTTTGAGGTTCAAGACCCACTAGGGAGCAACTCTCCTGTTCCTTTAATTTTCCTTCACGGTTTTGGCGCATCTATCGGCCACTGGAGACACAATTTGTCGGCATTCAGTCATTCCCACCCAGTTTATGCTTTGGACTTATTGGGGTTTGGTTGTTCTGAAAAGGCGATCGCCCCATATAATGTTTCCCTGTGGACAGAATTGGTGCATGACTTTTGGCAAACTTTTATCCGCCGTCCGACCATCTGGGTGGGAAACTCTATTGGTTCTCTGATCGCCCTAGCAACTGTTGCTCAATATCCCAAAACCGCTAAGGGTTTGGTTATGCTCAGTCTACCCGATCCGGCCGCTTTAGCGGACTTATTAGCTGGGTGCATGGTTCCCCCAGTCGAGTTTATCCAAAGTTTGGTTATGCTCAGTCTACCCGATCCGGCCGCTTTAGCGGACTTATTAGCTGGGTGGATGGTTCCCCCAGTCGAGTTTATCCAAAGTTTGGTTGCTTCCCCTATTATATTACGTCCCATATTCTATCTAGTGAGACAGCCATCTGTCATCAGTCGTTGGGTTAAATTAGCCTATCACAATCAAGACTCGGTTACAGAGGAACTGATACATATTCTATCTACTCCACCCCAAGACCGAGGGGCGGCTAGGGCTTTTATTATTCTGTTTCAGATTATGGGGAGTTCTAAACTCGGCCCATCTGTACGCAGTCTATTCCCCCAGGTGCAGGTTCCCATATTACTACTCTGGGGAAAACAGGATCGACTGATTCCCCTGAAACTGGCTAAACCTCACCTCTACCTAAAATATAATCCCCACATCAAGTTAGTAGAACTGGAGGGCGCGGGTCACTGCCCCCATGATGAATGTCCCGAACGGGTGAACCGGGAAATTTTCGACTGGATTAACAGTTGCTTAGGGGAAACTCTAACTCTACCCTAACGCCGAACTCGTCACTGATATCGTCAGTCGTCCAGATCTGTATCAATTTTCTGGCGGATTTGTTGATAATCCTGATGATTGAGGGCATACAACGGGGCTAATCCAATCCCCGCTGCGCTGTGAGACCAAGCTAGAAGACGCCAGTTACCTAACCTGGGAGAAGGGTCAAATTCTGGAAAATCCGGTCAGTTGCACGCCAGGGGTTAGAATTGAGGCAGAAACTGAATTTTTCCGGATCCAGGAGACAGCCAGAAAACTAGAAGGGGTCGAGAATGGAGTCACCTCCATCCCCTCCCATTCAAAACCGTACTTGAGACTTTCACCTCATACGACTCCTAGTCTGACTGTCTCTTTGTTATGAGCACAGCATTGTCTCTTTATCAAGAGCTGTTTTATCATCGTGACAATGGCGATGTAATAATTGAAGATTTTTGTATTCATCCTTTCCACCTTGGCTTCTAGGTACAATGTGGTCTACTTCAATTAAGTCTGATGGAGTAAAGAATTGCCCACACCAGGTACATCTACCTTTTGGTTTTTTGAGTAGTTTTGCTACCCTAGTTGGCGTGTCGATTGCTTGTCCTTTTCTGGTTGCCCAGTAAGTCCAATTTCCGTCATAAAGTGTTGCGTCAGGGCGTATTAGGGTATGTCTGATAATTGGAGTCCAATTGTGATTGAACAGATGTAACCCATCTTTGGTTTGGAACAGCCAATTTTCGTGTCTTTCTTTCCCATTGCTAAGTTTAATTGTTCCATGTCTGAAATAATTACTTAGCTTTTCGTAACTTGCCTTTCCGCATCTTGATCCTGTCCATGCCCGTAACATTTGCCAGATTATATTGTCTAGCTTAGTGAAGGTCTCTTTTGAGACTACCGCTGAATAATAGTTTGCCCATCCTCTTATGATTGGGTTTAGTCTACTAATCAGGGCTGCCTGGGGCGCATTTTTATGTTGTTTAATTACACCCTTAATCACTTCAGTGTGGGCAACTGCTTTTTGGCTGGGTTTTATGAGAGTTTTATGTCCGATTAATCTGCTCTTATGTCCCCCTGTTTTTCCAGTTTTGTATTTTCCTACTGGGTATTGCCTAATATTGAATCCTAAGAAATCAAATCCGGGTTTTTCTGCTTTGCCATTATACTCAATAGATTTGAGTGTGTGGCAGACTCGAGTTTTTTCAGGTTTAATCTCTAATCCAACAGGCTTTAGCCATTCATAAATAGCAGTTTTGCACTGTTCAATGATTCCTAAGTCTTTGGATATGACTACAAAATCATCGGCATATCGTATGACCGTGGCAAATGGTTTGCTGTTGGTATTATTTGGATACATTTTTCCTATTAACCTACCCATCCCCAACAGTGCGATGTTGGCGAGTATTGGACTAATTACCCCTCCCTGGGGTGTCCCTGTTTCTGTATCCTCGAATACACCATTATCTAGCACTCCCGCTTTGAGCAATTGTTTCATGTCTCTTTTTAGGCTGCTTGGACAATTAATTTTGGACAGTAGGTAATCATGGTTTATTCGGTCGAAACATTTCGCTATATCTGCATCAAGGACATAGTATTGTCCAATCTTAATGGCATTGTAAATCCTGCTTATTGCATCTTGGGCTGACCTGCCTGGTCTGAACCCATAGCTAGTTCCTTCAAATCTCGATTCCCATTCAGGTTCGAGAGCCGACTTAACCAAGGCTTGCCTTGCTCTATCTTGGATTGTGGGTATTCCTATTCCAGCTTTTTTCATCCCTACCAGGTTTTGGAATCCAAACCCGTCGCAGTGGTTTTGCTTTGAGATTTCCTTTAATGTTCTTGACCAGTTCAAACCTTTGTCTTGGAGAGATTACTCTTACTCCATCAACACCGGCTGTTTTCCTGCCTTGACCCGCTTGGGGGGCGGGTTTATTAAGCTGACTGTTGGGAAGCATGGCTGACCGTGGAACCCGCCCCTACAGCCGCACTGCTAAGAGCCGGGCATAGTATGATTTCACCAATAGACGTTGCCACCTTCTGGCTTTTGCATCTTGTCCCGATTTAGCTGCTTGAAATATACTCTTTTGGAGCTTGAAAACTTTCCGTTGAACCTTAGTCCATGGGATTGCCTTCCATGCGTTGTTCGTAGTCTTGATTGGTTTTGATTTCCCAAATCCTTTCTTTAAACTCGCTATCGCCATTTGTACACCTACTTGACTCTATTTCTTTACAATCAAACCGTGACCCGTTAGCATATCCCTACCATTACAGTCGGGCGTTGGCTTCTGGTCACATCTCACCCCCTAATAGGCTTACGCTTACACTTTCACTACTGACTTTCTCGACCAGATTATCAGAGCCTAAGAGGGGTTAAAACGTTCCGTTTATATGGGCATTCCATCTTTAGATTTGTCCTTTCCACCGGGGTACTTTTAAAGGTCTGTGTAGGTAGTCTAACGAAGCTCCTACTTTTCCCCTTACTCTTTTGAGTGCAGCGTATCAACCTATTTTTCGCTACTTAATTCTTACGATGGTTCAAGCCGGACATTCGGTTTCCCTAATCATGGATGGTTGGCAGTGGTCTCGATTCTGGTGTTAGGTTCCACCTCGGAGCCTTCCGTTCCCCGCTTCAATCCTGGGGTTGTGGTTCCCAAAATTGGGGGTGGCTATCGCCGTTACCCTAATTTCCTAACTTTACTTATCCATTTCTGGGCTTCCTATAGGAATTTGTATGAGTTAGTTCGTTTTGACCTTGGGTTCCCTGCCTTATTTGGTATATTTCTATACCGAATGTTGGGACATATAAACAGTTATGAGGATGGTCAGGAGAGATCTCCTTATATTCAACCAAGGGGTTTAAGTCCCCACCAGGCGGTTATTTCAGGTATTTCAACCCTATTTCATGCCTGAACGTCTCGCACCGCTAGAGTTAATGAAGTCGAATTAACCGCCCGGGGGCGGCATCAGTCAACACATAGAGATGACCATCAGGACTTTCCCGAACATCCCGCACACGCGCTCGCGATCGCGATCGCTCGTTGGTCTATCACCTCACCGGACTCATTTAATTGGATATGATGCACCGATTGGGATACCAAACCCCCAGCAAACAAATCGCCCCCATGCACGGCTAACCCGGACGGAGCGATCGCCGGTGTCCAGACGATATCGGGGTCAACCATATCTGGATGGGATTGGCGATCGGAAATTCGCCCCCCTGTATATTCCTGACTATGGGTAACAAGAGGCCAGCCGTAATTTTCTCCTCCTTCAATCCGATTCAACTCATCCCCACCACGGGCACCATGTTCCGTAGACCAAACGTGACCCCGTTGGGAATCAATCGCCAACCCCTGAATATTCCGATGACCATAACTCCAAATAGCCGGGTCACTATTAGGGTCTCCCTGCCAAGGATTATCACTCGGAATTGAGCCATCGTCATTCAGGCGTACAATCTTACCCAAATGACTCCCTCGATTTTGAGCCTGTAAGCGAATCAGTTCCCCGTCCAGTTGCACGGGTGGATTCCCCCCATCACCAATCGCCACCAGCAGAGTATCATCAGGTAACCAAACCATGCGCGATCCAAAATGTTGTCCTCCCCGTTTCAAAGGAGCAGCTTGGAAAATCACTTCCACATTCTCTAGGCTGCTTCCCCTCAACTCCCCTCGACCCACTGCCACGCCATTGGCTTCCTGGGTTCCTTGGGAATAGGTGAAATAAATCAACGAATTTTCCTCAAACCGGGGATGAACGGCAATATCCAGTAAACCCCCCTGATTGAGGGCTAAAATCTCTGGCAACCCGGCCACAGGAGTGGGGTCGAGAATGCCATCGCGCACTATCCGTAAGCGTCCTGGTCGCTCAGTAATCAGCATCGTCCCGTCAGGGAGCCACGCTAATCCCCAGGGATGCTCCAAATTCTCAACTACTGTCGTTTGTTCCCACTCCCGATCGAGAGGGATAGATGCACCAGATTCAAGGTCGGTAGATAGGATTTGTGCAAAGCACCGCTCGCAGAGTTGACTGGGTTCTCTGGTGGGGTTTCTACTCCGGTTGGCGTCTCACCGCCGATCAAGAGGAAACTCCCTAGCAAACTGCCAGCAATCGGAGTCAGGGGTTGAATCATCGTGAATCTCATTGGCAAGCGCGTTTATTACATTTCTTCTCCTTTGATAACAGAAGAATTGTTTTGAGAAGATCAGTGCAAAGATTAGGTTACAGATTCATCCCCTACCAGGGGAGGCTTTAGACCCATTTCTTGAGGAACTAAGCCCCTAGCCCCCTGTGGGAGTGAAGTGCTAACTATACACTATTGTTGATTAGATAGCGGCGAAGAACTCTTTAGACTTCACTGGGTCGGGGTTCATGGTTTTGTCTCCTGGCTGCCAACCTGCGGGACAAACTTCGTCGGGGTTGGCTTGAACATATTGGATCGCTTGTAAGGTGCGTAGGGTTTCGTCTACATTACGACCGAAGGCAAGGTTATTGATAGTGGCGTGTTGAATAATGCCGCCTTTGTCGATAATGAACAGACCCCGCAGTGCAATTCCGGCCTCTGGGTCAAGTACGTTGTAGGCGGCGCTGATTTCTTTTTTAATGTCAGACACCAGAGGATAGTTGAGGTCGCCAACTCCACCGGATTGGCGATCGCTTTGAATCCAAGCTAGGTGAGAAAATTCACTATCGACAGAAACCCCTAAGATTTGGGTGTTAATGGCTGAAAATTCTTCAGCGCGATCGCTAAATGCGGTAATTTCCGTCGGACAGACAAAAGTAAAGTCCAGGGGATAAAAGAACAGGACAACGTATTTACCGCGATATTCCAATAACTTAATAGTTTTGAACTCTTGGTCAATCACCGCTGTAGCGGCAAAATCTGGGGCTGCTAAACCAACGCGAATACACTCACTTGTCATGGGTAAATCTCCTAATTCCTTTGAAAACTCAGAATGGCTGAGTTTTCAATTTGTTACGATAAATTAGGGGTCGAGATAGACCTCACGGTCTACCCCTCCCATTCAAAACCGTACTTGATACTTTCACCTCATACGGCTCCTAGTTTGACCGTCTCCTTGTTAAGAGTACAGCATCATCTCTTCATCAAGAGCTGTTTTATCGTCGTGACAATGGCGATGCAGTAATTGAAGGTTCTTGTATTCATCCTTTCCGCCTTGGCTTCTAGGTACAATGTGGTCTATTTCAATTATATCTGATGGGGTAAAGAATTGCCCGCACCAGGTACACTTGCCTTTTTGCTTTTTAAGTAGTTTTGCTACCCTATTTGGCGTATCGATTGCTTGTCCTTTCCTGGTTGCCCAGTAAGTCCAATTTCCGTCGTATGGTGTTGCGTCAGGGCGTATTAGGGTGTGTCTGACAATCGGAGTCCAATTATGTTTCCACAGTCGAAATCCATCTTTGGTTTGGAACATCCAATTTTCGTGTCTTTCTTTCCCATTGCTAAGTTTAATTGTTTCATGTCTGAAATAATTACTTAGCTTTTCGTAACTTGCCTTTCCGCATCTCGATACTGTCCATGCCCTTAACATTTGCCAGATTATGAAGTCTAGCTTGTTGAAGGTCTCTGTTGAGACTACCGCTGAATAATAGTTTGACCATCCCCGAATAATTGGGTTCAGTTTGTTAATCAGGGCTGACTGAGGTGCTGTTTTATATTGTTTGATTACACCTTTTATCGCTTCTGTGTGGGCAACTGCTTTTTGACTGGGTTTTATATGAGTTTTATGTCCTAATGGTTTCCCATGTGGAGTCATCCCAGTTCTGTATTTTCCTACGGGATATTGCCTAATCTTGAAACCTAAGAAATCAAATCCGGGTTCCTCTGTTTTGCCATTATACTCAATAGATTTGAGTGTATTGCAGATTCGAGTTTTTTCAGGTTTAATCTCTAATCCAATAGGCTTTAGCCATTCAGAGATAGCAGTTTTGCACTGTTCAATGATTCCTAAGTCTTTGGATATGACTACAAAATCATCGGCATATCTTATTGCCATGGTATATGGTTTGTTGTTTTTGGGATACATTTTTTCTATTAACCTTCCCATTCCCAACAGTGCGATGTTGGCGAGTATTGGACTTATTACCCCTCCCTGGGGTGTCCCTGTTTTTGTATCCTCGAATACACCGTTGTCTAGCACTCCCGCTTTTAGCCATTGTTTCAGGTCTCTTTTTAGGCGGCTTGGACAATGAATTTTGGACAGTAGGTATTCATGGTTCACGGTAAGAGCATTTTGCTATATCGGCATCAAGAACATAATATTGTCCTTGATTTATGGCAGTGTAAATTCTGCTAATTGCGTCATGGGCTGACCGTCCTGGACGGAACCCGTAGCTTGTGCCTTCAAATCTCGATTCCCATTCAGGTTCGAGAGCCGACTTAACCAAGGCTTGCCTTGCTCTATCTTGGATTGTGGGTATTCCTATTCCAGCTTTTTTCATCCCTACCAGGTTTTGGAATCCACACCCGTCGCAGTGGTTTTGCTTTGAGATTTCCCTTAATGTTCTTGACCAGTTCAAACCTTTGTCTTGGAGAGATTACTCTTACTCCATCAACACCGGCTGTCTTCTTGCCTTGGTTATCTTGGGGGGCGGGTTTATTAAGCTGACTGTTGGGAAGCATGGCTGACCGTGGAACCCGCCCCTACAGTCTCACTGCTAGGAGCCGGGCATAATATGATTTCACCAATAGACGTTGCCACCTTCGTGCCTTAGCATTTTGTCCCGATTTAGCTGCTCGAAATATACTCTTTTGGAGCTTGAAAACTTTCCGTTGAACCTTAGTCCATGGGATGGCCTTCCATGCGTTGTTCGTAGTCTTGATTGGTTTTGGTTTCCCAAACCCTTTCTTTAAACTCGCTATCGCCATTTGTACACCTACTAGGCTCTATTTCTTTACAATCAAACCGTGACCTGTTAACATATCCCTGTCATTACAACCGGGCTTTGGCTTTTGGTCACATCTCACCCCCTAATAGGCTTGCGCTTACACTTTTTACTACTGACTTTCTCGACCAGATTGTCAGAGCCTAGAAGGGGTTAAAAACGTTCCGCTTATATGGGCATTCCATCTTTAGATTTGTCCTTTCCACCGGGGTACTTCTAAAGGTCTGTGTAGGTATTATGAAGAAACTCCTACTTTTCCCCATACTCTTTTGAGCGCAGCGTATCAACCTGTTTCGCTACCTGATAATTACGATGGTTCAAGCCGGACATTCGGTTTCCCTAATCATGGATGGTTGGCAGTGGTCGCGTATGGTAGTAGGTTCTACTTCACGCCTTCCGTTCCCCGCTTCAATCCTGGGGTTGTGATTCCCAAAACTGGGGGTGGCTATCGCCGTTACCCTAATTTCCTAACTTTTACTTATCCATTTCTGGGCTTCCTATGAGGAATTTGTATAAGTTAGTTCATTTTGACCTTGGGTTCCCTGCCTTGTTTGGTATATCTCTATACCGAACGTTGGGACATATAATCAGTTATGAGGATGGTCAGGAGTGCGCTCCTTATATTCAACCAAGGGGTTGAATTCCCCACCAGGCGGTTATTTCAGGTATTTCAACCCTATTTCATGCCTGAAGGTTTGGCACCATCATATTTATCATACTCGAATTGACTACGAGTTCAGAAAAAAATACGCCCAACCATATTAGATGGGGGCGGGATTTCTGATCAAATCAAATAAATGGCTCTGGCGGGATTTGAACCTAATACATAGCCTATAACCCCTATTCTACCGTTACTTAGGTGTTACTCAAAACCATAGCAGGATAACAAGTGAGTAAAAAATGAGTAACGATATCAATACCCCTACAGTAGGGGGAAAGGGTAACTATGACGGGGGCTATGCTAGATTCTTGAAAGCCTATCAGGAGTTTAAGGGTGAGTGTCCTAGGGGGGTTAGCCTTAAAATCCAGAAGTCAGGGCTTAGGTACAATCTCTTATTGCAGTTTAAGCAACCACCTACCGGGAAACGGCTACCCAAGACAGCTAATCTTGAGTGTACACCTCAAGGGGTGATAGACGGGGTTAAGAAAGCTAAACTGGTATCAGAAGCCTTGGGAACCATTACTAGCGCTAGTGAATTTTGGAACTGGTACGATGCGACTATCTTAGGAAAGAACCAGATTGAGGATAATCTGATAACCTATCGGGAAATATTCCAACAACTAGAGGATGAGTATTTTGCGGGTTACAACCGCAACACAGGAAGACCACGCTCCCGCGATATCGCTAGCGACTTAGCATCTTACGAGTCTACTAAAGAGGCATATTTCAGGTTGTTCCCTAACTGGGATGATTACCCTAGCTGGGAGAGTTTCAAGGTTATGCTATACACTCCCCTACAGAACGGAGAACAATTAGTAGGTTCCAAAACATTTAAAGAACGTTACTACATCTTAAAAGCCATAGCTAAGAAATCACCTAACAAAGACCATTTGCTTAAACAGCTTGAGCCTATTAACCCTAAACAAACACGATTCACCGTTAAGCAGCGTATAGGCATTAATGCCTTTAAAGATTGGTGGTTTAACACCAAACAGGAAGCCTATACCATCAGAAACTCACAACATCAATCATCCCGACATAGCTGGTTATGGGTAACGGGTATGACAGTAATGTACGGACTGAGACCAACTGAAATAGCCGCTGCTGTTAATCTAACCAAACGTTATGTAACGGATGATGGTGTAATCATCAAAGCACTATCAGACCCCGATAATCAAGATAATTATCTTGTATTAGGAGATTAATTAGGGGTCGAGATAGACCTCACGGTCTACCCCTCCCATTCAAAACCGTACTTGAGACTTTCACCTCATACGGCTCCTAGTTTGACCGTCTCCTTGTTAAGAGTACAGCATCATCTCTTCATCAAGAGCTGTTTTATCGTCGTGACAATGGCGATGTAATAATTGAATATTCTTATAGTCATCCTTTCCGCCTTGGCTTCTAGGTACAATGTGGTCTATTTCAATTAAATCTGATGGGGTAAAGAATTGCCCACACCAGGTACATCTACCTTTTTGCTTTTTGAGTAGTTTTGCTACCCTATTTGGCGTATCGATTGCTCGTCCTTTCCTGCTTGCCCAGTAGGTCTAATTTCCGTCATAAAGTGTTGCGTCAGGGCGTCTTAAGGTATGTCTGACAATTGGAGTCCAGTTGTGTTTGAATAGATGTAACCCATCTTTGGTTTGGAACAGCCAATTTTCGTGTCTTTCTTTCCCATTGCTAAGTTTAATTGTTCCATGTCTGAAATAATTTCTTAGCTTTTCGTGACTTGCCTTTCCGCATCTTGATACTGTCCATGCCCGTAACATTTGCCAGATTGTCTTATCTAGTTTGGTGAATGTCTCTGTTGAGACTACCCCTGAGTAATAGTTTGACCATCCCATAATAATTGGGTTTAGTTTGTTAATTAGGGTTGATTGAGGTGCTGTTTTAAATTGTTTAATTACACCTTTTATCACTTCTGTGTGGGCAACTGCTTTTTGGCTGGGTTTAATGTGGGTCTTGTGACCGATTAATCGGCTTGCCATTCCCCCTGTTTTCCCAGATTTATATTTTCCTGCTGGATATTGCCTGATATTGAATCCTAGAAAATCAAATCCTGGCTCCTCTGTTCTGCCTTCATATTCAATAGGTTTGAACGTATGGCAGATTCGAGTCTTTTCAGGTTTTATTTCTAATCCCACAGGTTTTAACCGTTCGGAAATAGCAGTTTTGCACTGTTCAATGATTTCTAGTGATGGGGATATCACTACAAAGTCATCGGCGTATCTTATAACAGTAGCCTGCGCTCTGTTTGCTTTCTTTGGATACATTGTCTCTATGAACCTAATCATGCCATCCAATGCGATGTTAGCTAGGAGTGGACTTATTACCCCTCCCTGGGGTGTCCCTGATTCTGTATCCTCAAATACGCCGTTATCTAGCACGCCTGCTTTGAGCCATTGTTTCAGGTCTCTTTTTAGGCAGCTTGGACAATGAATTTTGGACAGTAGGTAATCATGGTTTATTCGGTCAAAACATTTTGCTATATCAGCATCGAGTACATAATATTCACCCTTGTTGATACTTGAGTAAATTCGTGCTATTGCATCTTGGGCTGACCGTCCGGGACGGAACCCATAGCTTGTGCTTTCAAATCTCGATTCCCATTCAGGTTCGAGAGCCGACTTAACCAAGGCTTGCCTTGCTCTATCTTGGATTGTGGGTATTCCTATTCCAGCTTTTTTCATCCCTACCAGGTTTTGGAATCCACACCCGTCGCAGTGGTTTTGCTTTGAGGTTTTCTTTGATTTTCTCGGTCATTTCTAGCCTTTGTTTAGGGGATATTGCTATCACACCATCTACTCCAGCCGTCTTTTTGCCTTGACCCGCTTGGGGGGGCGGGTTTATTAAGCTGACTGTTGGGAAGCATGGCTGACCGTGGAACCCGCCCCTACAGTCGCACTGCTAAGAGTCGGGCATAATATGATTTCACCAATAGACGTTGCCACCTTCTTACCTTTGCGTCCTGTCCCGATTTAGCTGCTTGAAATATACTCTTTTGGAGCTTGAAAACTTTCCGTTGAACCTTAGTCCACGGGATGGTCTTCCATGCGTTGTTCGTAGTCTTGATTGGTTTTGATTTCCCAAATCCTTTCTTTAAACTCGCTATCGCCATTTGTACACCTACTTGACTCTATTTCTTTACAATCAAACCGTGACCCGTTAGCATATCCCTACCATTACAGTCGGGCGTTGGCTTCTGGTCACATCTCACCCCCTAATAGGCTTACGCTTACACTTTCACTACTGACTTTCTCGACCAGATTATCAGAGCCTAAGAGGGGTTAAAACGTTCCGTTTATATGGGCATTCCATCTTTAGATTTGTCCTATCCACCGGGGTACTTTTAAAGGTCTGTGTAGGTGATGAAGTGATTACCCTACTTTTCCCCTTACTCTTTTGAGCGCAGCGTATCAACCTGTTTCGCTGCTCAATAATGACGATGGTTCAAGCCGGACATTCGGTTTCCCTAATCATGGATGGTTGGCAGTGGTCTCGGTTCTGGTGTTGGGTTACACCTAGGAGCTTTCCGTTCCCCGCTTCAATCCTGAGGTTGTGATTCCCAAAATTGGGGGTGGCTATCGCCGTTACCCTAATTTCCTAACTTTACTTATCCATTTCTGGGCTTACTATAAGGAATTTGTATGGGTTAGTTCGTTTTGACCTTGGGTTCCCTGCCTTGTTTGGTATATCTCTATACCGAACGTTGGGACATATAAACAGTTATGAGGATGGTCACGAGTGCGTTCCTTATATTCAACCAAGGGGTTGAAGTCCCCACCAGGCGGTTACTTCGGGTATTTCAACCCTATTTCATGCCTGAACGTTTCGCACCACTTACTTTACTGACGCAGAAGGTCGGAAAGTGAGTATTAAAACAGGGGGAAGGGTTGTAGCCCCAATTCCCAGTCCCGAAATGTTTGATTTCCTAGAATTGAAACGGCCGTTGTTACCAGAATATAGCCCGAAAAAAGGCAGTCAACCCAAAACCATAGCTGGAGGCTTTGACGCAACGTTTAGTAACAGAATTCAATCTATGAAATGCCCGGTAACCCAGAAATATGCTTTTCGTAGACTGTACAACCTGTTAGGTGAACAATATGGACTACCTATCGAGTTGCGAGCTAGACTTATGGGACATAGCACAATCGTCAATGAGGGTAAATACAAGACAGAAGGCATTGACGCTACCTTAGAAGTTCTCAAAGGGGTTTCTAAGTTACCTATACCATTGAACGTGGCTATAGAACGGTTAACAGCGTTAGGGGTTGATATTGATAGCTCTGAAGCTAAATTATTTCTTAGAGTTATCTATCTGATAGATTAATCTAATCGTCAACCTTTCATAAATTAACACCCCTAGATTAAACCCCTAGGGGTTATTTTATGGCTACAGATTGATAGATCCTGCTATGGTTTTGAGTAACACCTAAGTAACGGTAGAATAGGGGTTACAGCTTATGGGTTAGGAAACTCTCCTTTCGCCTGCATTGCCTTTAAACCCTTATCCTGACAGCGATAGCGGGTTATTACTCAACCCCTATATCCTATTGAGTTACTCAGATACTACTCACAATCTAGTCCTAGCACAGGAAAATAATTCTGTCAATAGGTTGATTACTCAGTCAATAAGCACAACTTAATCAATCTGTCAAATACCCATACCACCCCCCAACCAAACACCGATAGGGTAACTCTCTCGTGATACCCGTCAATGGCAAGCCTATCGGTTCGTTACGAACCATTGACTGCTATCACATCGGTCGCACCCCTAAGAGTGTTTGTTTCGGTTATGGGGGGAGGGTATGGCTCAAATTTCAAAACCCATAGGGGTAGTCAGATTATTAGTGAAATATTGAGGAGCCTACTCACTACCAACAAAATGCGATCGCATAATCACGACTAACCTGGCTATGACATACTGAAGCGATACCCCTAAACAACTTTTCAACTGGTGACTTGTTTCGTCATCTCTCGCTGATACCTACATAATCCTAGAGAATTGATTCCCCATCGAAACCGATACCTACATACCGCTAGACAAGTCTCCAATTTATAGGGGTACTGGGTTCCGCCGGGAATGATTACCCCTAATAGACGGGTTAAGGTTTTGGCTTAGGGTGTTTATTGTGGGTAAATTAGAGGCAAGCATTCATATAAACTTCCAATAGGCCTATTGCAATAGGCCTATTGGCAAAAAATACATAGACACCCCCTACAGTCAGAAACCATAGGGGGCCATTTAAGTTATTGGGGTAGCTGTTAGGTGTTAGGGTTTAGGGTTTACGCCAACCATCATCATCAATATCATCTCTGTTAATTGGAAGAGGGGGTGATTGCTTTTTATCTTCTAACTGTTTTTTACCAACTATTGATGCCATAGAATCATTAACATATCTAATCAAATAATTTAGGCTATTTTGGATACCGTCTAACCTATTCTCAATAATTAGGTTTCCTGTATGCGTAATGAACGTACTGAGAATAATCGCGACAATAATTAACCCTAATTCAACTATTACCAAGTTCATTTATATTAATTTCCAAAAATGAAGTGTAAACCATTTAATTCTTTCTAGTGGAGAAAATGAAGCGTAAAAATTGCTGTACGGCGGTGATTCAATTATTTGATATTCATTAAGCCATATAATTTCACGTTTAACCATCATATTCTGCTTCACATCATTGTATGTGTAAAATTTTAACCACCCTGCCATTTTCCAGTACACGGGTACACTGTCAGCGTCAAATAATATCCTGATAAATTTACTGCCAGAAATGTCAGGTAATTTTTTAGTACCGTGTAGCTATCATCTTCTATCCTGAAATTAAGTTCATAAACTTTAAACCAATTACTTTCAGATATATCAAGTGCATTAGGCATTATCTGTTAATTTATTGTTGTAAGTCATAAGTCATTTTAGTTCTCCATTACAGTTTTGTTAGGGCTAAACACTCACTTTCACTAAGAGCGCGAGGGTAGTAGCGGAAATCTTTACATATACCAGTTTCAACAACACCATTAGCTCTTCTTAATATAAGAATTTCAGAAATAGGTTGATAAGATGTTACTGTATTAGGTGCATCAACCACTTTATCACCGTTAATAAATAACTTTTGCCGACCTTGCTCTAAAACAGATAATATCTTAAATGATGGTGCGTCCAATCTAGTTATTAAGGGTGATGAATAAGTCAACACACCACCAGACACAGTTCTAGTGTCTATACCGAAACCTGCACTGTCGTCGCCGTGAAGTATCAAGTTGGTATTATCTGAATTAGTACCTAAAATAGCACCAACTCCTGTCAACTTGTTTGGTGTATATTCTATATAAAAAGTGCGAGACGTTCAGGCATGAAATAGGGTTGCAATACCCGAAATAACCGCCTGGTGGGGACTTCAACCCCTTGGTTGAATATAAGGAGCGCACTCCTGACCATCCTCATAACTGTTTATATGTCCCAACGATTAGTATCCTACGATACAAATCAAGGCAGGGAACCCAAGGTCAAAACAAACTAACTCATACAAATTCCTTATAGGATGTCCAGAAATGGATAAGTAAAAGTTAGGAAATTAGGGTAACGGCGATAGCCACCCCCAGTTTTGGGAATCACAACCCCAGGATTGAAGCGGGGAACGGAAGGCTCCGAGGTGCAACCTAACACCAGAAACGAGACCACTGCCAACCATCCATGATTAGGGAAACCGAATGTCTGGCTTGAACCATCGTAAAGAGTAAGTAGCGAAATAGGTTGATACGCTGCGCTCAAAAGAGTAAGGGGAAAAGTAGGGGTTTTTTTTTACTACCTACACAGACCTTTAAAAGTACCCCGGTGGAGAGGACAAATCTAAAGATGGAATGCCCATATAAACGGAACGTTTTAAGTCCTCCTGGACTCTGATTATCTGGTCGAGATATCAGTAGGGATAAGTGTAACCGCAAGTCCTAGAGGATGTGAGATGTGACCAGAAGCCAACGCCCTGCTGTAATGGTAGGGATATGCTAACAGGTCACGGTTTGATTGTAAGAATAGAGTCTAATAAGAGTCAAAATGGCGATAGCGAGTTTAAAGAAAGGATTTGGTAAACCCAAACCAATCAAGACTACGAACAACGCATGGAAGGCAATCCCATGGACTAAGGTTCAACGGAAAGTTTTCAAGCTCCAAAAGAGTATATTTCAAGCAGCTAAATCGGGACAAGACGCAAAGGCACGAAGGTTGCAACGTCTATTGGTGAAATCGTATTATGCCCGGCTCTTAGCAGTGCGGCGAGTGACCCAAGATAATCAAGGCAAGAAAACAGCCGGGGTTGATGGAGTAAGAGCAATCTCTCCAAGACAAAGGTTAGAAATTGTCAAAAACATTAAGGGAAACCTCAAAGCAAAACCACTGCGAAGGGTGTGGATTCCAAAACCTGGTAGGGATGAAAAACGCCCACTAGGCATACCCACAATCCAAGATAGAGCAAGGCAAGCTTTGGTTAAGTCGGCCCTCGAACCTGAATGGGAATCGAGGTTTGAAGGCACAAGCTATGGGTTCCGACCCGGACGGTCAGCACAAGATGCAATAAGTAGAATATATACTGCCATAAATCAAGGACAATACTATGTTCTTGATGCTGATATAGCAAAATGCTTTGACCGAATAAACCATGATTACCTATTGTCCAAAATTCATTGTCCAAGCAGCTTGAAGAGAGACCTGAAACAATGGCTCAAAGCTGGCGTGCTAGATAACGGTGTATTTGAGGATACAGAAGCAGGGACACCCCAAGGAGGAGTAATAAGTCCACTACTAGCCAACATCGCACTGGATGGAATAGAAAGGTTAGTCAAAGAAATGTATCCAAATAAAGGCAGCACCAATCAGGTAAACCTTATAAGATATGCCGATGATTTTGTGGTCATCTCCAAAGACCTAGGAATCATTGAACAGTGCATGACTGCTATTTCTATATGGCTAAAACCTGTAGGACTAGAGATTAGACCTGAAAAAACCCGAATATGTCACACACTCAATCCTATTGAGTATAATGGCAAGATTGAGGAACCTGGGTTTGATTTTCTAGGATTCAATATCAGGCAATATCCCGTAGGAAAGTATAAATCTGGGAAAACAGGGGGGCCTAAGAGTCGATTAATCGGACATAAAACCCACATAAAACCCAGCAACAAAGCAGTTAAAGCCCACACAGAAGTGATTAAAGGTGTGATTAAACAACATAGAACAGCACCTCAATCAGCCTTGATTAGTAGACTAAATCCAATTATTCGGGGATGGTCAAATTATTACTCAGCGGTAGTCTCAACAGAGACCTTCAATAAGCTAGACAAAACAATCTGGCAAATGTTAAAGGCATGGACAGTATCAAGATGCGGAAAGGCAAATCACGAAAAGCTAAGTAATTATTTCAGACATGGAACAATTAAACTTAGCAATGGGAAAGAAAGACACGAAAATTGGCTATTCCAAACCAAAGATGGGTTACATCTATTCAAACATAACTGGACTCCAATTGTCAGACATACCCTAATACGCCCCGACGCAACACCATACGACGGAAATTGGACTTACTGGGCAACCAGGAAAGGACAAGCAATCGACACGCCAATTAGGGTAGCAAAACTACTCAAAAAACAAAAAGGTAGATGTACCTGGTGTGGGCAATTCTTTACCCCATCAGACTTAATTGAAATAGACCACATTGTACCTAGAAGCCAAGGCGGAAAGGATGACTACAAGAATCTTCAATTATTACACCGCCATTGTCACGACGATAAAACAGCTCTTGATGAAGAGATGATGCTGTACTCTTAACAAGGAGACGGTCAAACTAGGAGCCGTATGAGGTGAAAGTCTCATGTACGGTTTTGTATGGGAGGGGGAGATGGCGACATCTCTCTCGACCCCTACTCTACCTTCACTCGGGTTAAACTCATCCCCCAACACTCGACTAACCGCATCAGAAGCACGTGTTACGCTGGTGGCTTGAGTAGGGGTGTAAGGGGATGGTGTTGATGATGCTTCTAGTTGTGTACCCCAAATGTAGATACCTGAAATGCCATCACCTGTGTAAAGAATGCTAGACCCATTATTCAAGTAATGCACTATTGTTGCAGTAGCAGTTGATGATGCTGTTGAGGTAATTGAGCATCTATACCATCCGTTTCCCATAGACGTTACTGATGAAGAAACAAGTCCTCCTCCTGCTGTAATTGCTCTAGTCAGTAAATTGAAATTTGCGAAAGAATTGGCGGGAAATTGAGTGGCAAATGCAATTACAAGAATCGAGCGTTCTGCGGCTTTAGCATATATGGTTAATGTATATGTTGTCCCAGATGTTGCAGAAAATGTACGATTTACATGGTGGGCGGTGTTTGTGCTTGAATCCTCAACTAACTTGTCACCAGTTAAATTTCCATCAAGCGCAACAATTACATTTGGCGTAATACTTGCTCGTGTTTTTGTCCAAGTCGCATTATCAAAATCCTCACTCCACGATACCAAATTAGTCCTCTGTTCCTCCACCAACGACCCTAACCGTTCACCCGTTTCAGGATTAAATGTGTATCTAGGCTTATTCACTGCGGCTGTACGAATCCTGCCTGCTGCGTCTACATACGTTGCCGTAGATGCTCTAGTAACAGTGTAAGTGTCTGTTACAGGTTCTGTTATCCATTCTTCACCATTGTAGCGTGTGTTGGATTTACCAAACTGAGTTGAAAGGGTAGGTTCTATAGAGATGCGAGGTTCAACGTTATACGTATTTGAGTCAATAACTGCTTGTATCCGTTCATTAGTTAAATACAGATTAACTTCACCTTCTGGCAAGTCATCGGTTGATTGCCCAAACTTACTAGAGTAAATGTTGAAATTAGTCATAACTGCCTCTATATTGATTATTTAATTAAATGGCTAATAACTTAATACTAGCCATTCATTTGATGATTACATATTGATATATTCGATAATTGTAACGCTGATACTAGCGCTAGATTCTGCTATCGCCTGTAACTTAGTTCTACCCCACGTTATTGAGATGGTATCACCTGGCTTAACCGAAAATGCAGCGTCTGACACGCTATCACCTGTAGGGTCAAATATTAGATGTACATTGGTATTTGACCGATTCTTTACAAACACCGTTCTACCGTTACTGGTAGCATTGATAGGCACAACTTCCGTGATAGTGTTAGCAGTCAAACTTATCGCGGTAGTTTCGGGAGTTCCCGGTATTTTACTGCTCATATTTAGAGTGTCTAAATTGACAATAGAACTGTAAACGGAGAAACTCATAATAAACTCCTAAATCAAAGTATAATTTACCAATTTATTATTTGTTTTAATCCAACAATATTGGTTACGCTATCCTCAGTTATAGCATAGATAGAAGCTGTTGATTTTAGTTCATCATCCCACCCAGCGTTAGGAGGTAAATATAGGCATTGATAAGGTACACAGTTACTGATATCGCCGTGACAAAACCATACCCCTACAGAACCTACATTTTGTAAGTGCAACCTATACCGATTAATATTTGAGGGTCTAACTAATGTGGGGGTATTGCCTATTGTCACCCCAAAATTTTCGGGTTGTGTCAATGTAGGGGTTTGAGGAACTGTATCGAGTTGATATTCAGCCATGCCCAAAATATTAATAGAATCATTGTTATGTAACTGAGTTAAACACCTAGCTTTAACTATTGAGTTGCTATCAATTGCTAAACCTTCGTTTTGATTAGTGATTAATTCAATTAACAGGTTTTCGGTGTGAATGCCTCCATAATATGGCAATTTGACAATCCCTAAATTTAACCCGTTTTCTGTTGCCATATTCCCATAAAATATCTGTAAATCTACCGCTCCCTGCAACACTTCCTGTTTTTTTTCCACCGTTGGTAATAGCTATCTTCCGGGTAAATTGTGGGGATTTGTGATTGTGCAATACTGGGAGTGTAACATCTAGCGTTTAACGATGATATATAGCTGTAAATACCGATATCATATTTATATCTTTCTGTTATTAATGATTCTAAAATAGTCCCGTTAAATAACTCTATGGCGTTACTCCAGTTAGCAGCGTTTATATGAGCCGCGATATTTTTAACACCTCTCATGATTTCCCTTATTTAATGGATTTAGTAACATAATTATACTATCATATAATACTATTAAACTTAGTACAAAACGTTAATATGGTTAGAGACAGACGGACGATTAGAGACAAACCAAAGGTTAGACCTCGCTCGGGAGTTAGATATGACACAGCTCCCTTTAGATTAAACGATGACCCCGGTAAACTAGGAGACCCGTTTCGAGGTTGGACTGGAGACCCATACGGGAGGGAATTAGATACTCGAAACAAATTTATAAGTGATTCTAAATATGTAGCTCCTGAATACTGGGATGCAGATGAATATCACAAAAAAAGAGAAGCTGAAGAAAGGGAAAAAAGAGAGGATATTAAAAAAGAGGCAACTGTCAAGGAACCACCAAACAGAGATGAACCAAAGGGAGGAAAAAAACCTAGGGGAAAGGGTGGCGCTGGTAGAGGTTTTGGCGGTCCTAATAGCGGTGACGAGGTAGATGATGATAAAGGAAGGCGACCAGGCGATAGTTCAGATGATGATTCAGATGATGATTCAGACAATGGAAATGGCGGAAATGGCAATATCGGTTGTACCATAAAAGCTAATGAAAAGTACAGCGTTGAAGAGTTCGACAGACAAATGGGTAGCGGGGGATGCTGTAATCCTCCACCAAGTGGAAGTAGCATCACTTTTTTTAGTCATATGGATTGGAGGTGGGGAGAAACTCCTCAACCAACAGGAAGTGAGAGGTTTTTTTATACGCAAGGACAGTGGGAGTCTGAGTGGGCATACGGCGACCCTGATTTAATGTTTGAAAGTATAGGTGTATTTTGTGATTGGTGGATGGAATGCACAGAATTTGATTATGTAATTCCTAGATTTTCCGCGAGCACAAAAGATATCCCGCAATGCATCGAAGGAGAAGAACCTGAAAATATACGAACGATAACAATACCAGATATGAACGAAGAATGCTGTGGAATGATTAGAAGGATTTACGAGTTCCTAGACCCTGAATCCTTTCCGGCTGAAATGCCGGAAAAAATCACGGTTAATGCTGATAATCCAGAGAACAGAATTAAACGAATAAACACATTGCCAGAATGGTTAATGTATCGATTTGACATCGATGACGAAAGATGGGGTGAATTTGAAGTTAAAGTAGAGATTGATGATGTCAATCTAATGACAAAAGCAGAAGAAAAAGCCGAAATCAAATTACCTAACTTAGCTGAATCAATTGCTGAAATATTCGGGATGGTAATGGAAATTGCCATCTCCCATCAAGTGACACAAAACGCTGTTTTAACCTGTTTACATGAAGCAGGTTTGGCGCATTCAGCAGCCTTTAAAGCTGGTAGAGAGGTCTCAGAAATATTAGATTATTTAGGATTTAAAACTGAAGAAAAATACGCAACAATTAAAACAGCGTTTACTCCAGAAGCTGATAATTTTGAGGAACTACTAGAACCTAATGAAAGTAAAGTTAAAATCACTAATCAAAAGAACGCGAAAGAAACACTATAAATAACATTAAATCAAATAAAGAAAATATTCTCAATAGTTAGAGCGCAAGGTACTTTACAAGTTAATGGTAATGACCCGTCAAAAGACATATTAGCCGATTTAACTAGGTTATATGATTCAATGAAAAAACAGGATGATATTAGAGAACAGGAAACCAAGAAAGTACAAGAATTATTGAAAAAAGACTTTCCTGATATCAAGATAGAAACCGAATTGATTGACGGCGATAACCCACTAAGAGGAACTTTGTAATGGTTGCCAGAAGTGCAAGAATGCTAAGGAGTACTCGTAGCTTGTCTAGCCGTCAAACTCGTAGCAGTATAGGTAGGAATGGCGTTAGACAAGTTAATTTAGCTCAGAGAACATCTACTCAAGAGATGGGTTGGTTTGGCAAGCTATGGGCAAAAATAACTGGTAAAGTTGTTGAATGGGGCAAAAGTTTTGGAGGTTGGTTATGGGAAGGAATTACTAAGTTTTTATCTAACTTTAGTTTTGAGAAAGTAGCACGATTTATCACGTCTAATTGGGATAGTTTCTGGAATTTCAACTGGAATATATCAGATGAACAGATAGACAAAAATATGATGAATATTGCTAATCAATTTATTAGTACTACCGCCGGTTTTTTGGGTAATATGGCAGGTAAATTAGTTTGTGGAGTATTGCCTACCATTGGTATTGCATTTATCAACAAAGCCGCTGCTATGCACATTGCCTTAAGCAAGGGACCTGAAATGCTTATGGAAGTATCTACAGCTTTCGGCTCATACGTTAAACAATCATTTGGCATGGCTATGAAAGCCATAGCATGGCAACTGTTTAAACATGGTAGACGGGTTGTTAAAATGTTTTTAGATAAAAGTCCTTCAACACTTGCAACGGCTATTGTTTCAATGGTTCCTGGTGGTAAAGGAACGATTGAAAAGTGGGGTGACGAAAAAGGTGAGGAATGGAGTTTCGGTAAACAGAGAAGGGAAGCTAGGGAGAAATTACCAGAAAGCTATGACGGAAATATTAACACTATTTGGAATCAAGATAGTAGTGAAGAATTTTGGGAGGAATTCTCAGATAATTGTAAAGAAGCGATTATTTTAGTTGCTCAAGGATTAGATGAATATATTGCATTACAACGCATTGAGGAAAATAGACAACAACAATTAGTTAACGCGGTTGTAGAAAATGGTGGAGAGCGATTTAGACTAGTATCATCATTAAGAAACCTTCAAGAAAATGTAGCAAATGTGTTAGCTCAAACTGAAATACTAGGTAATCGTGATATAGGGCAATTTGTGGGTTCCGGTGATATCTCTGAAGTTCCGAATAGTAGTAATTTAAAAATTCAGTTAACCTTTATTTTATATAACTACGAAAAACCTCCATATTGGACTAAGGAAAGACGGTCAAAACTACAAAAAACTCAAATAGAACTCCCATCAGTAGAAAGACACGAAATAACCTGGGATAAATTACAAAGGATATTTACTCAACCTAGTAAATCAGCGTTCACAAAAGGCAATATCAAAGTAACCTGCAATATGCGAAATGGTAGAACATTCTCGTTTTTTGTGAATGAATCTAGCAAGTCAGATGCTGAACGTATTTGCAAGGATTTAGTACAATTAACAAATTCTTCAATTGTTTATCCTTTACTATTTGAGGAAAGGAAAGGTTTTGGCGGTAGGGAAAATGCGAAACGAATAAAGGAAACAAAAATGTATATATCGGAGGTTAAAATACTTAACTGGGAATTAATTGATAAATTTGAACAAGCCAAAATCGATATGGGAGAGAATAGTGTTTTGGCAATGTACAAAGACCCTAGGAAGTCTAAAGTAAAAATTCCTTTACATTTTGAGAAGAAACCTAAGTGGGTAGATGACGCAATCAGAACAGCTACTAGAACGTCGTTAGAAATTAAAACTGGGAGTCAGCCACCAACTACAGCTTAATGTAGTTTTCATTGAATAGAAGCTACATATATGTAGCATTTCCTTAACGAAAATATAGCTAACACCTATATCAGTTTGGTGCTATCTTATTACTATTGATTTATTAGAGGTAATGACTATGGCAAGCCCCGTAACTCTTAATGGTCCCACTCTCGAACACCAATTGTTAGAAGTTATCGAGCAAGTTCAACGTGCACAGATAAACGCAACTAGAAACCCTAATGGTGTAACGGTAGTTACAGCTTATACCCGCAACATGGCAACTGGAGCTGTGACAGTATCCCTAACAATCCCTACTGATGATGTTTTGGATGCTACTAATGGCTCTATCGATGTAGAAGCTATTGCTGTTTTTGTTGACTAGGGTTCATTAACTAGGTAGACAACAATAGTGTTAATGTCTACCTATCTAAGGTTTTGTTTGATAATTAATGAGGTTAAATTATGCCATTAAATGATGCTTACGATAAATATAAAGCAAATTTTGTTGCTAAACTAGCGGAACCGAAAGGCACTTGTATCGGCAGGAGTTTGATGGTTGAGGCTCCAGTAGACAAGACATCAAAGTATGTTATCCCAATGCCTATGTTGCTGCTTTATACGCTATCCGATAACGCCGTAACACAGGAACCCGTCCTGGTGCGAGACTTAACTATCTGGAGACCTCCCGTTAGTGGAACTACATCAACTAATGCTAATAGGCGTAATATCATACCAGGGGCTAGAGTTAGGTCATGGAAACGTATAGAGTACACAAAGATTTTTGTAGAAGCTCCTGCCTCTATGGGTGGAGTATGGAGAACATATCGCACATCAGGAGTTAACGCGGGTGATAGGAAGCTAAGATTTATTGGTTTAAAAGTTCCTCAAATTTTCTCGATTAATTCCTTGCTATATGTTTTTGCTCATTACTGGAGCAAACAACCCGCGAGTATTAGAACCTATAACTCAATGTTTCGTATTCCGGCTGAATCTGAAATTACCCTCGATAACCTAGGAGAACTAACCACAGGTAGAACTGAAGCAGCTAATCAAGTACAAGGAAACCTTAGCGCTTTACCTGAGACAACAGGCAACAATCCATAATAACTATCTTGTTACTAAGTATATACCCGTTAACTCACAAAATAGGATTAACGAGTTTTTTGTATTGGTTATTATTTGTACATTCTATATATACTTAATGTAATACTTGATATTTTTATAAATAAGTGTAAATTGTATAATTTATGTTTATTTTTAATAAATTAATTAGATAAGATAATTTTAATTAAATACAGTGAATTCAAAAGAGCAAGGTAACTATACAGTTACAGAATCAATTGAAGGTAGCGTAACTGTAGAAAATGTAACTAATGTCAATACTAATAAAGTATTGACTCCTACAGAATACCAAGAGACGTTGAGTCGGTTTAATCAGTTTACTAAGTTTCTGGAGTTGGTTAATACTTACCTTCCTTACCCCAAAACTTCATTAATTCAATCATTGACCAACAAACTCCAAACGTCGGAGATTATCAACTCAAATACCTTTTATCTGACATATTCAGAGATTGCCACACTTAAACGAGTCACCAACGCAATCCTGACGCTATTAAAAGCAGGTGGAGTAAAGCTACCTCGTAAGGTTACGGGAGCCATCCAAGATGATATTAACGCCCTCGAAGACCATCTATTGGGCTCTGAGAGTGATTTAGAGGATGAAGATAATGAAGTCAACCCATTTTCTAGTTGGTTAGATTAATCCCACACCAAAAACAAAACCGCTTATGTGTAAATTTTTTAGGGACTCTATTTTAAAAGCACATAAGCGGTAGCCACTAAGCATTAGGAAATTATAGCATGATACCACGTCATTGGTCCGAGGTTAGGCTTAACCTACGAAACATCACGTTAACCCCCTTGATGTATATCGGTCATTCCCTATATATCAAAGTTCCAATTTCAGGCGTAAAGGGGTTTACGTGGCCATCAACTTTAGTTAAGTTTGATAAGGATTTTATTGCTTATTTTATAGGCGAAATTCTTAAAAAATTAATCCCATTACATCCTGACAAACTTGAGGAAATTTGTACAGAAGCCCTAGAGTTCTACAGAGAAGAATGGAATATATATCAAGCCGAAAACGGCGGGGATAGAGAACCTGATAATCCTAATACATCTTTCGGAGTGTACCCAAAAGATGAAAAATAAATACAATGCTAGAGGACAAAAAATAGACGGCTATTATTTTCCAAGTGCATTTGAATGTAGGGTTTATCACCTTCTACGAAAACATGATAATCAATTAATTGTTCACCCTAAAATGACATTAATTGAACATGCAAAACCTTGGAAAAATATCACCTGGATTCCAGATTTTTAGAGTCCGTTCTTTAATCGTTACATCGAAGTTAAGGGAGTATTAACTGATTCATTTAAGCTAAAAATGCAGTTATTGCAGTACCTTAATCCTGGTTTAGTCAATCAGTGTTGGTTTGTTATAAGGGGGACATCCTACCGATGGCAAGGCATCTCATTTATCAATATCGACGAGTTTAAGGGGCTTTGGAAAAACTTAGAGATTCCAAGGGTAAACAATGAATAAACTGCACTACAAGGGGTTATTTTCCATTGACGGTGAGTTAATAAACACCACCTATAACCCACACCTATTTGAGTCAGAAACCACTCAAATAGCCTACCGGATACTAACCCCTATAAAGGAACATAAAACCCAGGAAATCCTTGATTTAGCTTATTCCTATATGGGTTGTTATAGCCCTAGGGGGGACTACAGAGGTCACGCTACAGCAAGGTTGACAAATGAAGGCAGCCTACGAGTATCAATTGTTGGTAACCCTCAATTTTGGGAGGTATGCAAAAAAATTTCAAACGTCATAATCAATCATCAAAGGATAGTTAATCATGAGTATCGGATATTACGGCAAAAAACAGGACGATAAATTTAGTTATTGCAGTGCAGTTAAGCCCGGTGAAACGGCAACCTTTCTAATTGTTGATTATGCATAATTCCGAATTAAGTCACCTCATTTATGGATATTCGGGAAAGGTGTATCAGGGGATTTTTCTAACTTCAATGATAGGGATTGGAGTTATTCCCAAGGTGATAAAGAATTAATTGCTGTACGGTTTTATATTGAAAAATACGAGACTGAATATAACGGCAAAAAACGAGAATATAGCCCTACATCTCCAGAACTCGCATTGCTTAAAATAGTCGAAAGTGACTCAATGCTTACAGACGGTTCTGTGATGTTTACAGCAACAATAAATCTAAGTCAATCATCAGTCAGACCTTCTGACAGGATATTAGAGGGAAATATCGGAGACGATAATTTAAACTCTGATATTTCTAATATCTTAGAAATTGAATGTATTAATCCATTCAATCAATCTTTCGCTACTTACTCAATCGGAGATATTGACGCTTTCATTGAATCCAAAACTAAAAATAAAGCAGGATTTAATGGAAAGGCAAAATACAAAACCTTCGAGGAAAGGTTAACAGAAGGGGCTAAGGTTTTGGATTGTGACCCTAGCTTTGAGAGTCTTTATAACAAGGTTAAACAACTTGATTCTAATGTATTAATTGCATTAATTGAATTACTGCGATTAATGTAGTCACAAATAAATCCCCCCTAAATATTTAGGGGGGAATAACCACCATACCATGTCAACAAGTCAAGAGCGATAAGAGGTTACTACCATGTCTGAGGACTATATTGATTATAGACTAATTAGAAGTCAGATGTCATCTGAACTAGAAGAAATAATCACAGAAGGCAACCTGGGTGAGCAATTAGAGTCTGTTTTACGGGCTGTCTGTGTTCTACCATATCCTGATATTCAGTTTCCAATTATCGCCTCGTTTATAGCGTCTCCAGTAACCCTTATGAGTACAGCTGGCATCCTGTTCCTTTGGGGGTCTAGCGGTACTGGAAAGTCACAGATAGCTACCGTAGCATCTGAACTATACAAGACAACCTCGGTGCTTGCTAATAGCACTTTCGCTTCACTGAGAAACAAGATACAACATGAACGATTTTATGACCCCCTTCAATGTGAATTTGAGAAAAATTTTATATTGGTATGGGAAGATATCACCCCTAGCTTATTAATTGAAAATGAGAATATGTTATCGCTTTTCAAGGTGTTAAACCGCAAAAATAGCCGAATAACCATCAGTAGTCAGACACCGGGAACTAACATGATTTTTAATGCTTTCGCTTTAAAGGTGATTAATTCAATACATCCATTGTGGACATTTTGGGAGTTAAACGAACTCAAAAGACGGATGTTTCCTATATGGTTTAAAAAACGAGAGACTATGACATCAGAGGAATATAGAGGGAATCATTTTGAATTAAACGAATTAAGCGATATTGAGGATATAACGCTAGACAAGCTATCATCTCAATTAGAGATTTTCTGGCGAAATCTCGATAACTGCAATCAATACAGTAAAGCTAAGAAACTGTTACAGAAACATAAAAAAGATATCACCAATTGTAGGTTGTCATTAGAGATTATCGCGACACATTCATTAATATATGAATCACCTTTGATAGAGTCAATTAAACAATTTAATGATTACTGGGAGTTAATAAATGAAAAGGTTTTGACAATATCATCGGGTACTGAACAATTTTTAGACAGCTTTATAAGCCAAAGTATTGAGGCAAAAATGAAACAAAACAACCAGGCAATTAACGCGGGATGTCCTGAGTTAACCGAGGTTGTAACTGATATCGACCCGAAAGCGTTAAAAGAAGCCATTGAGAGAGCTAAAACAGATGGATATCTTGATAGTCGCGTTAATGTTTCAGAGTTGACTAATCTAATGAAAAGCAGGGGCTATTCAATGATTAATCAAAACGGCAAAAACGTTTGGAAACAAATTATTTAAGGAGGGAATTAAAATGACTCAAAATAACATTGACGCTATTACTCAAACAAGGTTTAAAACGTTTAAACAAATGGTAGACACCACGATTTACAATGCTACCAAACAAGACGCTAAGGATACTTTGATAACAATAATGAATGATTGTCAAACCGAGTATTCCCTGGCAGTCGCAAAGGAACAATTACTCCTAAAACAGCTTAATTATATTAAGCATTTACTAACCAAAATTGAATAATTTAAACCCTTCCGAAATGACGTTAAACTATCACAACTTAACCACTATCAAAGGATAAAACCATGTCAATCAAATTAAGTACACCCGGATTAAACGTAGTAGAATATAGCTACATGAGTAATCGATTAAATCCTAACGTTGTAGGATTACTTGACTTAGTAGAACTTGCTATCACATCTGAACAATTCGACGAAATTGTCGAATTTATTCAAATCCACAGGCATTTTTTAAACGCGGAAATCGAGTTACTCAAAGGTATTGAAGCCTTGCTTGATGCAAAAATTACAGAACACAACAATAATCAAAATCACCCCGATAATGATGATCACAAGTTCAATTAATCAATAGGAAATAAAGCCATGAATGAGTTTGAACAAGAAAAAATGATGGTTATTGCAGAAATGGCTAGGGAGATTTTTGTCAGATTAGCTGGCAATAATTTAACAGCAACTCGTGAGGATAGAATCACGATAGCAGAAATTGCTCATAATTACGCTATTGACTTTCTGGCAGTACACGAGAAATGGGTAGAATCTCAGTATCCAATTATTACTCGATTCGATTCAGACGTAATATCACCTGAATGTAACCTTAATGGTTATAACAGCGATATCCTACTGGGAGGTGATTTTCATGCCTAAGCTACTCCCAGTAGTCACACTAACAGGGTCTTACAAAGGGTTTCTGGTAGGTCATGGTAATATCTGTATCGAAGTAGGTTCTTTAGAATGGTTTAAATACCTAGAAACCCATAAATCTTTTTCAGTAGAGGTTAATGGTAAACGATTTACAGCTTGCAAAAAACTCTCAATTAATGGTTTTACCTACTGGAACCTCAAAGGGTGGGATGGTAGCGTCAATCATCACATCTACATAGGGAAATCTGACCAACTCATTGTAGACAAGCTAACAGACGTAGCGTTAGCTATGATTACTAAGTGCAGAATGAGTAACAGCTAAACCCTAAACCCTAACACCTAACACCTAACAGCTAACCCTAACTCAATAACAACCTTAACCCTTATCGTGTCCTATCATGATAGGGGTTGTTTGTATTTTTTGCCAGTAGTCTATTGCCAGTAGTCTATTGGAAGTTTATATGAACCCACCCCTAGTTTACCCACAATAAACACCCTAAGCCAAAACCTTAACCCGTCTATTAGGGGTAATCATCCTGTGCGGAACTCAGTACCCCTATAAATTGGAGACTTGTCTAGCGGTATGTAGGTATCGGTTTCGATGGGGAATCAATTCTCTAGGATTATGTAGGTATCAGCGAGAGATGACGAAACAAGTTACCAGTTGAAAAGTTGTTTGGGGGTATCGCTTCAGTATGTCATAGCCAGGTTAGTCGTGATTATGCGATCGCATTTTGTTGGTAGTGAGTAGGCTCCTCAATATTTCACTAATAATCTGACTACCCCTATGGGTTTTGAAATTTGAGCCATACCCTCCCCCCATAACCGAAACAAACACTCTTAGGGGTGCGACCGATGTGATAGCAGTCAATGGTTCGTAACGAACCGATAGGCTTGCCATTGACGGGTATCACGAGAGAGTTACCCTATCGGTGTTTGGTTAGGGGGAGATAGTAGGCATTTGACAGATTGATTAAGTTGTGCTTATTGACTGAGTAATCAACCTATTGACAGAATTATTTTCCTGTGCTAGGACTAGATTGTGAGTAATATCTGAGTAATTAGGTACGACTATCGGGTTAAAGCAATTCCCGCGATAGTAGTCAGGATAAGGGTTTAAGTTAAATGGCTCTGGCGGGATTTGAACCTGCGACCTTGGGCTTATGAGTCCCCTGCTCTAACCACTGAGCTACAGAGCCTTGTTTCTCAACGATTTATAAATATAGCACGTTTTCCTTATATATGGCAAGCGATCGCCAAAAAAAATTTTCAACCCGTCAAAGGGAAGAACAGACCAGGGGAGCAACCACCTAAGTCCGTTCTTAGCCAAGAATTGATCATTAATCCCTGGACAACAAAGCCATAGGATTGACAGCCCCATTTCCGGTGGGGTGAATTTCAAAGTGCAAGTGAGGACCTGTGCTAAACCCAGTGCTACCCATTTCGGCAATTAGCTGACCCTGGGTAACTCTCTGACCCTTGCTCACCAGAATCCGGTGATTATGAGCATAAAGGGTAACACTGCCATCAGGATGCTCTAATTCGACCAAGTTGCCATAGCCACCGCTGTTCCAACCAGAAAAGATAACCACTCCCGGAGCGGCTGCTAAGATGGGAGTACCCACCGGACCGGCAATATCAATACCTCGGTGCATTCTTCCCCAACGCCAACCGTAGCCGGAGGTTAAAATTCCCTCGGCTGGCCAAATATAGCCAGTAAACCTTGTGGAGCCTCCCGGTAGGTAAGCATCCGGGCCAAGGAGTGGCGGCAAATCCGGGGAAACAATGCGACCCAGGGTAGGGTTATGAAGTGGGTCATAAGCACTAGCCCCCATAGGAGCAGTAGCAACCAATGAGTTGGGGCTATCCTCAGAACCTGGTTCCGGGCGGCGGGAAATCTCTTGAGTAGCCCCGTCTAAGGGATTTTCCCCATAGAGATTCCTTTGATCTTCGTCGGCTCTGGGGTTAAACTGAGGATTAATCCGTTGTAGTCGTCTGGGGTTAGGTTCAGTAGCAGCGAAAACCTGATCAGCGGTTTCGGCTTTTTCCGCCTTGGCTTCGATTGCTAATTCTTCTGGTTCCTGAGAAAAGCTGACAGTTTGATAGGAATAGGTGGGTTGAGACTGTTGAGCGTGGTACTCGTTTCGCAGTCGCTCAATCTCAGTTCTCAGGCGATCGCTATAGAGTCTACTGCTGCTGTGGCGGCGATTGAGAGGGGTAAGCCTTCTCTCCTCAGCATCAGCAAGACTAAATTCCCCATTACTACTGGGTTGGGACTCACCACTAGTTGATAGATCCTTTCGTGAAGCTGTAGTTGAGTTATCAGTATAGTTAGACTCTATGACAGGGGTTTGTTGACTGAGTTCAGAGAGTTTTCTGGGCCAGATGCGATCGCCGCCATCATTTGATGTACCCAAGCGATCGCCCAAATCCACTTTCAGGCCCATAGGTTTAGTGATATCGCCAGATATTTCCGACGGGAGAACCGTAGGAGTCACAGTTTGACTCAAACGTAGTCTCACAGAAGCTCCCGGAGTATTGTCGCTAGTAGATGCTCTGTGGCTAGGAGTAGTAGTTTGGGTTCTTCCCAAATCAACTCTGGAGTTGTTTAAGTCGTGATCTGCTGTGTAACTATCTCTTGGGGATGTCAGATAGTTATTCAAACGTTTAGGAATCCTCAGTTCTTGATCAACCTTAATCAAGTGAGGGTCAGTCAAATTATTAGCTCTAATCACATCATTGACTGAGACCCCGTGAGCTTCAGCAATGCGATCGATAGTGTCTCCTGAGCTGACCTTATAGACCACCGAAACCGACTGATTGGGGTCAGAGTCAATCACCAACGTACCCGGAACCCGATTAAAGGAACTGATGTCAGTTTCCCTAATTGTCTCCCTCACCGCGTTGCTAACCTGGGAAGGTTGAGAAAAACGAGGGCTAGGGGCAGTATTTTCCGTAACATCAGAGCTAGAGCTATAGGAGTCTGAACCGCTAAGGCTATTTCCCCCCACCCTTTCGATGGTGTCAAACTGATTGGGGAAAGGTTTGTCTTCAGATTTTGATAAAGACGGTTCCGAGACAACCACAGACCCTGGCTGGGCTTGCTCTTGGGCTTGAGTCTCGTTTTCCTGATGGTCAATAACTGCTGCTGGTTCTACTGGGGTTGTCGAACCCATAGACCTAGAATTAGATTCTGTCAGGTTTCGCAGAATGGATGGTTGCCAATCTGATGAATCAGATACTGAGTCGCCGTTTTGATTAAATGCAGCTTGATTAGAAGAAGACTGCATGGCTTTGGTGCTATCGGCTGTTAGTGACTCAGTAGCAGCACTACCCCCTTCGGGAAACAGAAGACCTGATGCAATCGCTAAACCCAAGAACGCAGCAGAGGTTTTTACCCGGCTCCGACTGGGGACTGTGACCTGTTGTGTAGTTTCCAAGTTCATATCTGTCTCATTGGCACCCGTAACAACAGGTTGATTGTTGTGTGGAACTGTTCCTTTCAAAGAACGACCTCCTATGGAGAAGCGCTTAAACTGTACCTTGGGGCTGGTTTTCCTCAGTTATCTGTATTTAACACGGCTTTAAGCAGAACCTGCGATTACAGTAACTGATAAGTGATATTTATCATGCTGATTACATGAGGCCAACCACTGCCAGCCATATTGATTAGGTCAGATTACCTTGCTTTTTGAATTTCGACAAGCCACCTTTACCCATCAATTACCCCAAGTTTGAGAGTGTGAGTTAACTATCTAGCAATTCCCTTTATGTCATAGATAAAAGACAGTTGGCAGGAAATGCAGATTGGGAATCCGCTGATCCCGAATCAAACTTTACACCATCTACCTCCAAAAACACAATGCCCTCAGACCAGTGTTTTGTTGGTTAACAACTGTAGCCGGGTGGTTTGAATAATATACTCAAGTACCCAACAACTTTATATATCAATCCTTACGCCGACTTTACCCTCTCACCCAGACATCCTTTGATTTATCACAAAAATCTATCGGAAGACATGGATCTACTCCTCCAGTAGGATATAATCAAAACTTATGTTTGGGGGCAGAGATTAAGCCAGCAAACCTAGTTGTCGGCGGGCTTCAAACAATCCTACAGCGGCACTAACGGAGAGGTTCAGGCTGCGGACATTGGGTTGAGACATGGGGATGTAGACGGTAGCTTGACAGAGGGCTAGAACTTCTGGAGGGAGCCCTTCTGTCTCGCTACCAAACAGCAGCCAATCATTTTCCTGAAATGGAAAGGACACATAATTCTGTTTTCCACGGGCGCTAAATCCGACCCAGCGGCCCCCTAATGGTTGGTGAAAGGCTCGGAAATCCTCTATATGGGTATGGTATTTCAGCGGTACATAGGGCCAGTAGTCTAGTCCGGCCCGTTTCAGATAGCGATCGCTAATTTCAAATCCCAGGGGACCCACCAGATGCAATGGTGTTTGGGTAGCCGCGCAGGTGCGGGCAATATTCCCTGTATTTTGGGGGATTTGAGGATTAACTAGAACGAGTTGGGGCATAGTCGATCGCATGAAATAGCCAGGAATTTAGCTGCCAGAAGTCAATACTATATCATTCCCAACTTCTGAGGGGAAAGCCACATTTCCATAGCTTTTTTTTATATTTCCTCCCCGGCTGGGGACATAAGATATATTAATAGGTCTTTTGCATTAACCCACTAGGTAACCAGTAATTGACATAATTTATCTTCAAGTTCCTGTTCCTGTTCATAAGCATCAGCGATCGCCTTTTTGATAATACTGCGGGTATCCATGCCACTTTCATACTGTTTAAGCCACTGTCCGGCGCTGTTTCCCTCCCGCAGAATCTTTTTGAGGGGAGACAGAAAACAGCTAAAACCGCGCTGTTTAGCCAGTGGCCACACTTCTGCATAGAGATTTTCGATCCAATCGCGGGCTAAAATACTACTGCCATCTTTCCAGTGTCTCAGGTTAGCGTCGAGACTCCGGTGGGCGACTGCTTCCTCATTAGCATCTGCGATCGCCACTAATTCCTGATTGCGGGTGTTGGCTGGTAGGCTACTCAATTCCAGGGGGTCTAGGTTGGGAGTCTCCATCAGTTGCCATAACCTCGCCTCTAGGAGGGCTGTAGTCGCCAGCAAGGCTATGGGATTCACTATTAGGTCACAAATCCTTAATTCCAGGCGATTGAGGCTGTAGGGGCGACGGACACCGTTAGGACGCACCGAACACCACAGGTGTCGCACATTTCTCATAGATCCAGCTTCGAGTTGTTCATTAGTCCACTGGATATAATGAGAATGACTTTCAAACAGGGGAACGTGGCGGGGAGTTTTGGGGAACAAATGCCACCTATGGGAGTGATAGCCCGTGGGTTTACCGTCCAAAAACGGAGAGGAAGCGCTGAGGGCTAGGTACAATGGCGCTTCTACTCGCACTAGGCGCACCGCACGCATTAGCACTTCGGGATCATCAATACCGATGTTAATATGGATGCTGGCGGTAACTACATCAGTTCCGTAGGTTTCCTGAATGTAGGCATGATAGGGGTTGTTGGGGTCAGAACGGTAAAAGCGCCGACTGTCGCCCAGAGACAGGGTGCTACCTGGTATAATGGTGTAGTTGCCAAGTTGGTGCAGGTATTGTCGCAATTGTTGCCGAGGTTTTACTAAAGCGCAAAGGGAGCGATCGTAACTGCAAATTGGGGCGGTTATATACTCCACATTACGAGTATCTGGTTCTCGGACAAACCCATCAAGATTTTTGACTATCTTATCGGAAAAACCTACTATATCCCCTTGGGGTGTACCCGTGTACATTTCCACTTCAAAGCCTTTGGGTAGTAACACTTTTGTGCCTCACTTAATTTAGATTAACGTAAACTAGGATAGAGTCTAGGGAGTGAGTGTTAACTAGATTCTAGCATTGATTCGGAGTTCCAAGGAAAAATACTTTCCGATTCGGAAAAGTTAAAAATATAGTCATAATCAAATTCGAGGGCATGGATATGTCTAGTTACCGAAAAGCCACAGTCAACAATTTGGTCAGTGGTAAAAGTGGCCATGATTAAAGCCATCAGTTTGGCATGACTTACCTCCGGTGCTTTCACAAAATAATCCCGTTTGGCAAAAAAGACTTTTTCATCTTTAGGCACAACCAGGCGATTAAGGCGGTGAGCATATTGGATAGGTTTAATATATTTTTTGATGAATTCATCCTGGTTTTTTTGCAATCTCGCTAGTCTTTCGTGTTGTTGCCAACTCATTTTGAACATAATTTTAATCAATTCAAAGCCGACAATATAATTAAAAACGTTCTCTTTTTCTTTGGTGCTGACTACTAATTTTAAAGCTGATTCCAAGTAGATATCTGGCTGACATCTAGCATCTTGGGCGGAGTGTATATAGAACTGACGGATATATTTTCTGAGGACGACTTCCGTTAAGGGTGTAGTGACTTTAAACCAGTTAAAGTATCTTTGAATGCGATTAATTGAGTCGATATCTTCCAGTAATTTAGACACTAAGCCATCGGCGGTATAATCATCTAAAAATTGTGCTTGCTTTTCGGGTTGGGAAGCACAGAAGATATAACATAAAGATAGTAAATAGCGTCGCTGTTCCCAAGGCAAACTTTCCGCCCATTCTTGGGCTTTGGGAGGTAGTTTATCAAATAAAATGTTATTTTTGAGAGGGGCTAAAATGTCAGCGTTTGATTCTAGTTTCATAGTAGTTGTGTCCCACTGTCGGTTTTTTGATATTAGCTGACAGCAATTCTAAGCCACTGCATCACTGGAGACATTGTTACCATTTTAACAGGGGCGATCGCCATTTACAAACCATCCGCAACTGGGGCAACTTTGGGGGGGGGAAATCCTATATCGAAACTTATGATCGCTGCCAATTACGTCTCAAAATTTTCTGGACTGCCAACACCAGTACGATCGCCACTGTTATCGCCCCCAATATAGGCAGAGAAATCGCCAATACTGATAAGATCATAGCGCAGAGCAACTCCATTGTGGATACCAATGGATTAGCCAAGCCTCCGGTTGCCATAGTAGAGGCCACACGGGTAATACCCATTAACATCTCAATAATTCCGGCTGATCCAGCCCCCAAAATTATAGAGACTGTCCACATCCACCGAGGTTCCATCTCTGGTAAAAATGCAGCTACAATCAAAGTAGCCACCACCATAGCGATCGGTGCTTCCAGGATATCTAAAGCGTGATCTACTCCGGGCATAAAATAGACGATCGCCTCTACAGCTAACAGAGTAGCCACCGCTATTAACCCCGTCTCGGTCCCCAAAATCTCTAAGTCAGGGGGTAGGTCAAAATCGCCGTATATAGCCGCTGTGCTTAAAATTACCGGGGGTACAAATATTCTAAACCCGCAGGCCGCACCTAAACCAACCCCGCAAAAAATCCCTAACAGATAATTTATCATCATCATATTTTCAGTTTATTACTATGATCCAATTACAGGCGATACTGGCGATAAACGTCCGTAGCCGCGCGGTGTAGCAGGGAATGGCGGTAAACCAAGCCATGCATATCTTCACAGTAACCACCGCCAATAATTCCCGCCACCGGATATCCCATTCCCACACAGGTGGACAAAACTTGCATTTCCCGCCGCCATAACCCAGAGTCAGTTAGGGCTAATTTTCCTAAGCGATCGCCAATATGGGGATCTACCCCTGCATCATAGATCACTAGATCCGGGCGAAATTCCGTAAGTAAGTCCGGTAAATGACTGGCTAGAATTTGCAAATATTCTTCATCTTCCATACCCACAGCTAGGGGGATATCGCGATCGCTTGTTTGTTTTTTAGCCGGAAAGTTGGCTTGACAGTGCATTGAAAAGGTAAACACATGGGGGTTATCTTGGAAAATTACCGCCGTTGCGTCCCCCTGGTGTACATCAAGATCCACAATCAGGATTTTTTTGGCTAGTCCTAATTTTTGCATGACACAGGCAGCGATCGCCATATCATTAAATATACAGAAACCAGATCCATAGTTAGGGAAGGCGTGGTGAGTCCCTCCGGCGGTGTTGCAGGCGAGACCGTGAGATAATGCCAATTTAGCGGTTAATATCGCCCCTCCCACCGCGATACAAGTCCGTTGGGCTAATGCCGGACTCCAGGGGAGACCTATGCGACGTTGGGCTTTTGGGTCTAATGTACCCTCACAATAACCCTTTACATAGTCCCGGTGGTGGACTAATTCGATCCACTCAGTGGGTGGCAGTTTGGGTAGGTGAAGTTGCGATCGCCTAATTACCCCTTCTTCTAGCAACATATCACAAAGTAACCCAAATTTCGGCATCGGAAAACGGTGTCCTGGTGGCAAGGGCGCTACATAGTCAGGATGAAAAACAATCGGCAAATTCATCAATCAGTGCATATCCAGGTTGTACAATCTAACTAATATTAAATTCAACTAGAGACAATTAACATGGATACCACAATTATTTGGGAGTCCGGCAGCAGCAACCCTGATAATGCCAATAACCTGGAAGTTATCCGAGAATGGTGGGCTAACCTCAAGAATATTAAAATCGACTGGCAACAGCGACTTATGGCAGAGGATACCGACCCCAGTCAGTTAAACTGGGAACCCCAAAAGTTTGACGAAAATTTTGTTATTTGTAACCCCGAAATTAGGGGAATCACCATTTTTTGGAGTAAACCAAACAGCGCAGACCAACGTAGTATCACCCCCCGAAAATTATTCCTTGACATTGACCACCAACAGCTTTATATTTTCTCTCAATCTCAACAGCAACTGGTGCTTAAAGTTAGTATTCCTGAACTGAAATATGACACTGTAAACCTAGAAAATCCTCATATTGCTGTTGGCAATAATGGCTTAATGATACTATTTAGAGACCAGGCACAATTATTGGATGTTAAAGTAATTCTGACCCCCGAAAAATTACAGCAACTCAAGCAAAAATTAATTTAATAATTGACAATTATTAATTGTAGGGGCGGGTTCCGCCGTCAATTTGGCATCCCCACCAGGATATAAATAAACCCGCCCCACCGCCGTCAATTTGGCATCCCCACCAGGATATAAATAAACCCACCCCACCGGATAATTGACAATTGACAATTATTAATTGTAGGGGCGGGTTCCGCCGTCAATTTTCCATCCCCACCAGGATATAAATAAACCCGCCCCACCGCCGTCAATTTTCCATCCCCACCAGGATATAAATAAACCCGCCCCACCGCCGTCAATTTGGCATCCCCACCAGGATATAAATAAACCCGCCCCGCCGCCGTCAATTTGGCATCCGCACCAGGATATAAATAAACCCGCCCCACCGCCGTCAATTTGGCATCCCCACCAGGATATAAATAAACCCGCCCCACCGCCGTCAATTTGGCATCCGCACCAGGATATAAATAAACCCGCCCCACCGCCGTCAATTTGGCATCCGCACCAGGATATAAATAAACCCGCCCCACCGCCGTCAATTTTCCATCCCCACCAGGATATAAATAAACCCGCCCCACCGGATAATTGAAAATTGATAATTAATCAAGATATTGCCAAGTTTTATAGGTAGCGGCTTGACCACAATAATTATTGTGGTTGTCTAAGACATTCCACACTGTCAAATTAGAGATAGCAAAACGCCTACCTGTCTTTGATATTCTGACTCCTGTGCCGTTTTCTATGTAGCCATTTTCTGCCACAGTTTTTAATAACTTTAACCTGTCTTCTCGGACGATCGCCTCTGCTGAATATCGAGAAGGCATTTGGGTTAACTCCTCCCAGGTGACTTCCCATAATTCCATCGCCTTTTGATTACCATAATTAAAAATTGGGTCGGGTTGTGTATCGTGACATAATACCGGAAAAGGCAGTTCAAATAGTGCCTTTGATATCTGTTCCGGAGTGCCCTGGGTATTGATTAATTGTTTACCTGTCCAATATTCAAAACTCCTAATCATTAATTGATTGTTTAAAATCACACTTTCCTGTTGCCATATAGGGTGATTATTCATAGGGTTTAATGCTGATATATTATTAACAGTTAGTCAGTTTCTAAGCCTTGTTGCTGGAATTTCAACGTTTGGCAATTTTCCATAATTGTCCGGGCTACATTGTCCGGGATACCTTCGGGAATTTCTGCCTGAATTTCCAGGGTGATTTTCACCTTCGTATTTTTCAGAGAGATTAAATGTTGAATCACCTCATCGCTAATTATTCCCACGTCTCTGTTGAGTCGTAAAGCATCAATTTCTACCACCCCATAAAAGCGTCTGTGCGACGGTTTATCGGCTAGGGAAGCCCCATAATTTGCTGCGGTTATAGTCTCCCCGACTATGATATGTGCCTGGCTTTCCTGACCCGGTGAGGCGGTGGAATATTGCCCCAAAGAATTGGGGCTGGGCTGCTGCATAAGTTGTAACTGTTTTTGAGCCACATCCGGCTTGACAATTAGACTATTTTGAGCTATTGTAGGATTGATGGATTCTCCGGCTTTCAGTTCCTGATAGGTTTCGGTTTCCGGGTCGAAGCCTTGGGCATAGGCGAACCACTGACTCCAAACGGTGGAGTATACGCCGGACGCGATCGCCTCTAGTAAAACGTTTTCATCCTTGAGGCGGGGGAGATAGATATATTTAGTTAGATACTCCCATAGGTCCTGTAGGCTGATGTGGTTTTTCTTAGTCCAGATGAACGTTTCGAGAAATTCCAAACAGAGATTTTCCGCCGCGTAGGTATCCGATAGATAGGCTTCATGGACTGCTTTTTGGCTGGCGCTAAGTGCTAGGGAAGGTTCAGGGCTACGGAGGCGGGTAGCTTTCCAGACGATCGCCTCTTGGGGGTCTGGTTGTTCAGGGACTAATAACCATTGATAGGTTTGGGAAATCTGGTTTTCAACATCTTGATCAGAGTCCTGGAGTCTGTTGTGGGCTTGTTTAGCCTGAGAAGGATCTAAATTCAACTCCTCCTTTTCCGCAATAATTGATTCCCAGGCGAGATATTTAGCCGTGTTGTCTGCGAGGCATTCTAACTGCCTTTTATCGGCTGCCAAAAACAAGAGAGTATTTTGATAATGGCGGCGACTACTGCCCCTGTAGTTTAACACATCATCAACCCATTGGTGAGCCGGACTATCTAAATTTAAGCCTTGGTCGTGGGGGTTTTGTGGGTGGACTATCACCAGACGCACGCCCGAACTGTTATCATCAGGAATATCCGAGCTAGAATTGGGGGCGACATGAACCCCAGAGAACAGACCTCGATCGCCAATTTTTTTGAGTCGTTTAACAATTTCCTCCCAAACCTTATGACGATCGCTTTCAGTGAGAAATTGATCAGCCTTTTCCTGGGCAGTGCGATTAAGATTAGGTTGAGTAGAAATCCAGTAGCGGTTATTATCAACATAGAGATACGTCGCGCGATCGCTCAGTCGTCGGAGTGCGTCCCCAAAAGTCGCCGCCGTCTCCCCAGGTTGCACACAACCCAGCTTAATTCTACGGTCTTCTAAGCCACGGTTAGCAGCTTTCAGCGTTGGTGCTGACCCCATGTAGATCGTGCGGGTAACGCGCCGACAAGCCGAATAGCGGCCGAAATTATGGTTTTCACCATCAATAGTTAGGGGTAAAGAATTAGGTCCATCGACATCTTTATCAATAATCGGAATCCAGTTATCATCTAGGTAGCGGGTAAGTTCCGACTGCACCTGAGAGTCATCCATCGGCACATTTCCCGGCATAATCAACAGATTAGCATCATTGCGTTCCCAGAGGGTATGAATCACCTTAGCCATGAGACGCAAAACCCCACGGGTGCGCTGAAACTTATCCAAACTCGACCAGTCCGAATAGAGGCGATCGAACAATTCCGGGTGAATAGGATAAGCCTCTCGCATTCGGCGTTTATAGTCAGCCTCTTTAGTCTCCGTGGGAAACTCCTGGCTATTTCCCCGATACATATCACAAAACGTATTAATCACCGCATCTCGTTGAGCGAATAGAAGCGGATCTGTAGTAAGCTGGAATAAGCGCCGCCGGACAATTTCAAAACTTTCCTCAGCACTAGCCGGTCGCCAAGGGGACTCTACCCTACCGATCGCATTTCTGAGTCTGTCCGTCGCTTCGTATCCCCTCTCGCCGCCTTTTTCAATATCCGATGCTGGAATACTCACCACCAGCAGCGTATCCTTAGCGTTTTTAGCCGACTCGCTCAAAGTTTGGGCAAAAGTAAACTGAGTGTCGAAACTCCCCCCCACCAAATCAGGCGTATCATGGAGTTGTCTAGCATAGGCGACCCATTCATCAATCAGAATTAAACAGGGCGAGAAGCGGTTAAACAGTTGTTTAAGTATATCACCGGGATTAGTCGCCGTTTCGTCAGCCTCCCGCAACATTTGATAACCTTCTTGTCCTCCCAATTGCCAAGCCAACTCTCCCCAGAGAGTTTTAATCACCGGGGGACGCTTTCCGTTACCTTTTCCATAGGGTTTAATGCCACTGGGGGGTAGTTTATTCCCCACCACAACCGCAATATTCACATTTTGGGGAGGCTTAGACAAACTCACCTGTTGAAAAATCTCTTCCATCCCTGGTAAGTTATGAATATCGATCGCCTGGCAAAGGTGATAGAGGGCTAACATGGCGTGAGTTTTGCCGCCGCCGAAGTTAGTTTGTAATTCAATTACCGGGTCTCCCCCTTGACCAGTTAACCGCAGCAGCGCATTACTGAGAAGCTGTTTTAAGCCTTCGGTTAGGTAAGTGCGGCGATAAAATTCTGTCGGGTCTCTATATTCATCGGACCCCTCATCAAGGTATACTTGCCATAGGTCTGCCGCGAATTCTGCTTGCTGGAAATTCCCGGAAGCCACGTCAGGATGAGGCGTAACAATTTCTCGCCAAGGTTTCAGTCCGGCTTGAGGTTTTCCTTCCGTGGGTGTAACGGTGGCTTTACGTTTTTCGCGACGGGCTTCCGCTTCAAAACGCGATCGCATCAATTCGTTTTTTTCTTTTTCTGCCTGGCTGGCTTCTGGGGAGGAAATAGCCGTTAATAGGCGGGCGACATTATCGAGGGCGCGGTAAGCGTCATCAGTGGAAAAGGTGGCTTGGTGCGCCCATTTGTTGCGGATATCGCGCAATTCGCTGACAATGCTGCGTTCACTTCTTCCTAGGGTTTGGCGAAATGCATCATTCCAATGTTCCCACATAATTATCAGCAGGGCGGATACATCTTCTTTGAGGACTGCATCTACAGATTTTCGGCTAACATAATTATCCGGGAGGGAGGCGCTGGCGGGCGTTAACCAGCGATCGCCATATTTAGATATCATTTCCCTTTCCACAAAAGGATACAATCCATCTCGGAGTATCCCCAGGGCGCGACTAACTCTCTCGTAATTGGTGATAGCCATAATCAGGTAGGATGCGTCATATAGATTAATTGTATGCCCAAACCGCACATTTTGTTCACCTGTTCAAAATAACCCACTTTTCCCACAATTTACCCCCTGTTAACGTAGGGTGCGTCAGAGGGATAACCTACTGGGTTAACGGCAAATTTTATTAATCTGACGCACCACCTACAATTATTAATTATAGGGTTTCGGTGGATTGGTGAGGTAATTTTCAAAGCCCCTCTCCCCTGTTGGGAGAGGGGTTTGGGGTGAGGGCTATACCTTATGAATATCAGAAACGCTATATTAATTATCCCGTGGGGTGAGGTAATTTTCAAAGCCCCTCTCCCCTGTTGGGAGAGGGGTTTGGGGTGAGGGCTATACCTTATGAATATCAGAAACGCTATATCAATTATCCCGTGGGGTGAGGTAATTTTCAAAGCCCCTCTCCCCTGTTGGGAGAGGGGTTTGGGGTGAGGGCTATACCTTATGAATATCAGAAACGCTATATCAATTATCCCGTGGGGTGAGGTAATTTTCAAAGCCCCTCTCCCCTGTTGGGAGAGGGGTTTGGGGTGAGGGCTATACCTTATGAATATCAGAAACGCTATATCAATTATCCGGTGGGGTGAGGTAATTTTCAAAGCCCCTCTCCCCTGTTGGGAGAGGGGTTTGGGGTGAGGGCTATACCTTATGAATATCAGAAACGCTATATCAATTATCCCGTGGGGTGAGGTAATTTTCAAAGCCCCTCTCCCCTGTTGGGAGAGGGGTTTGGGGTGAGGGCTATACCTTATGAATATCAGAAACGCTATATCAATTATCCCGTGGGGTGAGGTAATTTTCAAAGCCCCTCTCCCCTGTTGGGAGAGGGGTTTGGGGTGAGGGCTATACCTTATGAATATCAGAAACGCTATATCAATTATCCCGTGGGGTGAGGTAATTTTCAAAGCCCCTCTCCCCTGTTGGGAGAGGGGTTTGGGGTGAGGGCTATACCTTATGAATATCAGAAACGCTATATCAATTATCCCGTGGGGTGAGGTAATTTTCAAAGCCCCTCTCCCCTGTTGGGAGAGGGGTTTGGGGTGAGGGCTATACCTTATGAATATCAGAAACGCTATATCAATTATCCCGTGGGGTGAGGTAATTTTCAAAGCCCCTCTCCCCTGTTGGGAGAGGGGTTTGGGGTGAGGGCTATATCAATTATCCCGTGGGGTGGGGCACTTTTCAAAGCCCCTCTCCCCTTGGGAGAGGGGTTTGGGGTGAGGGCTATATTAATTATCCCGTGGGGTCGGGCGGGTTTATTTATATCCCGGTGGGGTCCGAGAGTTGACAGCAGAACCCGCCCCTACTATTATTAATTATTGAACAATTGTCCTTGTGTGGGCTTGGCTGCATACTCACTAGATAAACGGGTGATTTCCGGCCAGGATACTACTAGACTATTATAGGCGATCGCCTCCGATGACCAACCTTTGCGATCGCATAGGTTATACAGACGGTAGGCTAGGTCCCTGACTATTTCTACCTCCGTTTCCTGTTGTTTCAGCTTCGACAGCAATTCCGCCGCCCCCATTTCTCCCTTTTCTAGGAGTCGCTGAATTAGGTTTTGCGCCAGTCTCCAGTGGGGAAGACGCGCCTCTTTCGTCGGAGTCCAGTCCTGGGGAAATTCCTCCCTTTTCAGCAACCGGACTTTACCGGCTTTCGCCGTTAAAATTCCCCCGGTTTCTAAGCCTTCTATGCTGATGTTTTTCGCCTTGGAAAGGGTTTCCGCTTCCCCATATGGTGCGGGGTTATATTGGTATTGTTGAAACCATGTTAACGCCCAACGGGTATCGCTATCAAATTCCCCTTCTTGGTCGCTCAGGTATTCGTCCAGGAGTTGATTAATTAATTGCAGGGCGCTACGGACTGTTAACTGGCTGCCATCGCTTTCTAAAACGGCGCTATATTTACTATATACGGCCATACCTGGTCCTATACTGGCTTGGGCTAGGTCAACGGGGGCGATATTTCCCTGTTGCAATGTCTTTAGGGCTTGGGGAAGGTCTCTTTTGATTTCCTTGAGGAATTGGCGGCGCGTGGTTTTCGGCGCATTCTCCCCACGCGGACGACACACTAACAATATAGAAGAAGCTAGGGCGTTTGTACCTTGTCCTACCATGCGGTTACTCAATTCGGTTCGCATTGGCCAGGTTCCACCAATGCTAAAGTTAGCCCGCATTAACCCTTCTAACATGGTTTCCCAACCCGTAGAAGCCACGTTATCTTTATCGTCGGTTTCGGCTTGTTTAAAAGCATAATAAACGGTTAGCGGATAGTTAGCATCAGCTATGCTATTCATGCGCCCAAATGCTTTTTGTAATCCGGTTTCACAAAATGCCTTGGCGTTTTCCTTGCTACCTCCAAAGCGGTAGGGTGTTGCTACCAATTCTTGAGATTTTGGCACTAACAGGGTGCTGCAAATATCAGGAAAAATTGACCCTAATGAACGTCGCAGCCACACATAGAAGAAATCAGATAAATCCGCGTAGCCAATATTATCATAATAGGGCGGGTCGGTTGAGATGATTTTGGGGATGTCGTCGTTTTTATGGCTGACTTGAGCATCCTGTTGAAATACATGGGCTGCAACATTGACATTATCATGATTTTCAATAACTTTTATAACCCAATCAATCGCACCATTAAAATTACCTGTTGAATCACTCATAGGATTAGCTTCTGCAAAATCCCAAATCATAGGAATTGCTTGCCTTCCAAAGGTATTACGAATAGTATCTCGTCCTGAATGCCAGCTACAAATATTAGACCAATAATCAGCCGATTTATCCAAAGCAAAGGCTAAATAAATTGCGATCGCTTCACTATAAGCCCTAGCGCCATTGCCGCCATCATTCAAGGCAATATTATCATCGGATAACCCTACAGCCAGGGCATTTTGAAACGCCTTATCTTTCGCTTCCCCGACCAAATCACTAAAAGTAGTTAAAGCCACCAATTGACGGGAGGTGAATAAATCAGCGTGTGTTTTTAATCCATATAAAGGAACATTTACAGCCGCTTTTCCAAGTAAATTAGTGTCCGGCTGCCATTTGGGTTGAGCGGAAAAAGCAATATTTTCCTGTTGTTTGGTGGGTGGTAAATAAATCCTGCCATTCTTTCCTTCTGCCACAATAGCCATTAATTGAGCCCCCATGCGCTTCTCACGACCTTCTGAGCGCACATAATCCAACTTTACAGAATCTCCACAAGCCAGACAAACCGCCCCCTTGCGGCTAACCGTCCCCTCCCGTGGTTTTCCCTCCTCCGTCTTCACCACAAAATCAACTTGGGGGGGGCTAGTTTCCCGGTTAATGGCATACTCAACCCAAGCCTCCTTTCCCTTCTTCGTGGAAAGGTTAAAACTTCGCACCAAAGGCATTTGACAACCACAAGCCGGGTTAGGACAAGTCACCGTCCGCGTCCATAACCAAGCAATAACCGTAGCTTTTTCCCCATTTCCCAACTCCACCGGCGGATATAAATCCCCAATCCGGTTAAAAGCCGCTTCTCGCATCCAAGTTCCATAATATCGCACATCCGCCGCCAACCCCTGCGCGCCGTGCCAAGACTCCAACCTAGTCCGTTTTCTATCATCCCCATTCACCGGCGGTAAATTCGCAAACTTAGGGGGAATTTCAATCAACCCCTTGTTAATCAATACCGCCACCGGGTTCAAATCACTAGCATGGGCTTCCAACCCCAACCGTTGCGCCTCCAAGGGAATAGACCCCCCTCCCGCAAAAGGGTCATAGGCGGGCGGCGCATACTGGGCGATATAGTCTCGGACAGCTTCCGCCGTCGTGGGGGGTTTCTCACCCCGTCCCCAAGCCAAACAGCGGGCTATCTCCCTTTGCGCCGCTTGAATAACCTGGGGGTCTTTGATATCATCCCAAGACACCAAACCCCGCACCACCTGTTTTTGTTTCCCCTTGTTATCGGTATCGACCACAATTCGGGCTAAGATATCAAAAAGGCGTTGTCTTTCCTCCGTTTGTGCTTCCGGGGTGGGGAATTTTTCCGGCCAACTACTGGGGTCATCCACCAAAGAAGCCCAAAGCACCGCCCGACAAGCCGCCAAAGGTCGTCGCGCCCACCACAAATGTAGGGTCGAAGGGTGTCCGTGGCGAATAGACTTCTCCCGCGCCGACTCCATATTAATGGCTTCGAGGGGTAGGGCGACTTCGATGAGTTTCTTACGGTAGGTCATGGCAACCTGTGTTTAACTAATCCCCCAAAATATCATAATTTGGGTCAACCAAGGCACACATCTATTTATCCGGTGGGGTCCGGTGGGAGAATTGACAGCCACAGAGGGCGGTTTATTTATATCCCGGTCGGGTCCGAGTTAACGTAGGGTGCGTCAGAGGGATAACCTACCGGGTTAACGGCAAATTTTATTAATCTGACGCACCACCTACAATCATCAATCATCAATTATCCCGTGGAGTGGGGCGGGTTTATTTATATCCCGGTCGGGTCCGAGTTAACGTAGGGTGCGTCAGAGGGATAACCTACCGGGTTAACGGCAAATTTTATTAATCTGACGCACCACCTACAATCATCAATCATCAATTATCCCGTGGAGTGGGGCGGGTTTATTTATATCCCGGTCGAGTCCGAGTTAACGTAGGGTGCGTCAGAGGGATAACCTACCGGGTTAACGGCAAATTTTATTAATCTGACGCACCACCTACAATCATCAATCATCAATTATCCCGTGGAGTGGGGCGGGTTTATTTATATCCCGGTCGGGTCCGAGTTAACGTAGGGTGCGTCAGAGGGATAACCTACCGGGTTAACGGCAAATTTTATTAATCTGACGCACCACCTACAATCATCAATCATCAATCATCAATTATCCCGTGGAGTGGGGCGGGTTTATTTATATCCCGGTCGGGTCCAAGTTAACGTAGGGTGCGTCAGAGGGATAACCTACCGGGTTAACGGCAAATTTTATTAATCTGACGCACCACCTACAATCATCAATCATCAATTATCCCGTGGAGTGGGGCGGGTTTATTTATATCCCGGTCGAGTCCGAGTTAACGTAGGGTGCGTCAGAGGGATAACCTACCGGGTTAACGGCAAATTTTATTAATCTGACGCACCACCTACAATCATCAATCATCAAGGGTCAATTATCCGGTGGAGTGGGGCGGGTTTATTTATATCCCGGTCGGGTCCAAGTTAACGTAGGGTGCGTCAGAGGGATAACCTACCGGGTTAACGGCAAATTTTATTAATCTGACGCACCACCTACAATCATCAATCATCAATCATCAATTATCCCGTGGAGTGGGGCGGGTTTATTTATATCCCGGTCGGGTCCAAGTTAACGTAGGGTGCGTCAGAGGGATAACCTACCGGGTTAACGGCAAATTTTATTAATCTGACGCACCACCTACAATCATCAATCATCAATCATCAATTATCCCGTGGAGTGGGGCGGGTTTATTTATATCCCGGTCGGGTCCGAGTTAACGTAGGGTGCGTCAGAGGGATAACCTACCGGGTTAACGGCAAATTTTATTAATCTGACGCACCACCTACAATCATCAATCATCAAGGGTCAATTATCCCGTGGAGTGGGGCGGGTTTATTTATATCCCGGTCGGGTCCGAGTTAACGTAGGGTGCGTCAGAGGGATAACCTACCGGGTTAACGGCAAATTTTATTAATCTGACGCACCACCTACAATCATCAATCATCAATTATCCCGTGGAGTGGGGCGGGTTTATTTATATCCCGGTCGGGTCCAAGTTAACGTAGGGTGCGTCAGAGGGATAACCTACCGGGTTAACGGCAAATTTTATTAATCTGACGCACCACCTACAATCATCAATCATCAATTATCCCGTGGAGTGGGGCGGGTTTATTTATATCCCGGTCGGGTCCGAGTTAACGTAGGGTGCGTCAGAGGGATAACCTACCGGGTTAACGGCAAATTTTATTAATCTGACGCACCACCTACAATCATCAATCATCAAGGGTCAATTATCCGGTGGAGTGGGGCGGGTTTATTTATATCCCGGTCGGGTCCAAGTTAACGTAGGGTGCGTCAGAGGGATAACCTACCGGGTTAACGGCAAATTTTATTAATCTGACGCACCACCTACAATCATCAATCATCAATTATCCCGTGGAGTGGGGCGGGTTTATTTATATCCCGGTGGGGTCCGAGTTAACGTAGGGTGCGTCAGAGGGATAACCTACCGGGTTAACGGCAAATTTTATTAATCTGACGCACCACCTACAATCATCAATCATCAATCATCCCGTGGAGTGGGGCGGGTTTATTTATATCCCGGTGGGGTCCGAGAATTGACAGCAGAACCCGCCCCTACAATTATTAATTATAGGGGTTCGGTGGATTGGTGAGGTAATTTGCAAAGCCCCTCTCCCCTGTTGGGAGAGGGGTTTGGGGTGAGGGCTATCAATTGTCCATAATTTCCCCCCGTCCCCATAGTTTTTGCCAATTATAATTAATGCTGTGGGCGGCAAAATCGGGCTCTTGTTGAAACGGTTGGCGCACATAGCGCAGCCGATCGCTGGGAACTTCCACCAATGCTAGAATATAACTATCAGGTCGGTTAAAAGCCGTCAAAATCTCGTTTTTTGTTACCGTCACCGTTTGCGCCCCCTCAATGCGTCCTTTCACTTCAATAAAGCGCAATTGTCCGGTTTCGGGAATGACAGACTCGATATCATAACCGCACTTTTGGGCGCTAACGTCTCGCGGCTCATAGCCTAACTTCCTTTCCTGCTGCATAACCGCCTCCATTGCCGCTAATTCCACCGCTTCCCGGTTTTGGGAAAAAGTGTCGGAAATCTTCGGCGAGGGGGGTTGTCGGGCTTCCAGACGGTGGCTGGGAATGATTAAAGCTACCCCTACCAACAGGGGCGGCTGAGGGGAAAGTTTTCTTTCTAGTTCGAGTTCACTGAGCCGTTTTTCTAGGCGGGTGGCTAACTCATCGGCTCGTTGCTGGGCTTTGGTAGAGTTAAGTTTGGCGTTGGGTTTCCCGGCTTGCTCCTGAAGGCGCAAATCTACGGCTCTTTGGTCCCAATAGTTAATTTCCTTGGTGAGTCGGTCTTTTACCGCTGCTAGGGTTTTATCAATAAGTTCCTGTTTGGGTTTCTGGACTTCCGCCAAATGGGATGGGACTAGGTGGGTGATGGCGTAGTTAATCGCCTGTTTTTCGATGTCCTGTGGGAAGGTGAGGCTGGGTAAAATCTGGCCGATCGCCTTTTGTTCGTCTTCGGTGAGGGGGCGATAGTCCAAATAAGGCGCATATCCCCCATTAATGACTTCCGAGACAGTGGGGAAGTCCTCGGTAAACGGATTACAGGAAAGTTCTACATATTGCATCCTACGGGAAACTAACCGGCGCTGTCCGTTGGAGTCCGTGCGCGCATCCTGAATGCTATGTTCAAGATACACTAAGATTCTCTCGGTCTGAGAGTTGGGGTTTTCATCGACTAAAATAGTCCTCTGACGCAAGAGATTCCGATGACGTTCTAAAATCAGGTCTAGGGTAGCATCAAGGAGGGGATGACCCGGACAAATCAGGTCGGCTATGGGTTTACCCGAAACGCTGATCAGGTCCTTGTCAAAGCAAATGCGCTCATAACTGTTAAGTATAGGTTCAGCGAGTCCAATTTGGCGATCGCGATGACGAATGACCGCCGGAACATGGGTAATTTGATAGCGTTGGGGTTCCCTGGGGCGCAGGTTTCCCCCCAAGCGGGTGAAGGCTTCCTGGAAAAATAAGCCGATAAAATGGGGTTGGAGTTTCCGCGCTTGCGCCCTTTCCATGTCTTCGCGAATGGCTTGGACTCTGGTGATGTCTAGGGAGTCCCTCGCGAGGGCTTTTTCTTCGATCAGTTTTTGCAGATATTCCCGGTTGAGGCGATCGCTAACTAATTGCTGCTGTTTGGCTTTAATATCAGGGCGATCGCCATAGCGAATAGCCTCAATGAGTAACTCCCGCAACTCTACCTGGGCGATCGCTTTTCCCAACACATCAAACACCTGACCCCCCAAGGCTTTTTGCTCAATTTCTAATTTCCGCAACAGGGATAAATATACATCCCCCTCCCGGGTTTCCCCCGCTACCAAATTCCACAAATGACAAACTTCCGTCTGTCCGATCCGGTGAATGCGCCCAAATCTCTGCTCTAAACGATTGGGATTCCAAGGTAGGTCATAATTAACCATAAGATAAGCCCGTTGTAGGTTAATTCCTTCCCCGGCTGCGTCGGTGGCTACCAATACCTGGATATTAACATCCTGTTTAAAGGCTTCCTCGGCTTTTTTGCGCTCCTCCCGTCCCATACCTCCATGAATGGTAACTACCGCTTCTGGACGACCTAACAGGGTTCTAATGCGATCGCGCAAATAGTTAAGGGTGTCGCGATGTTCGGTAAAAATTACCAGTTTCGGCAAGGTTTTCGGTGCTATTTCCCCGTCGCTATTGTGGGGTTTGGGGGTAAAAAATTCCCCCTCAATTACCTGGGATAATTGTTCCCATTTACAATCTTTCCCACTCTGGCGCACCCGTTGGGCTAAATCTTCCAGTTGGCGCAGATGTTCGATTTCTGTTTGCAATTCCTGAATAGTCCGAGAAGCCGTCGCTAGATCCACAACTTCGGTTTCGATGTTTTCCCTTTCGCTACTGGCTGCGTCTTCAAAATCATCATCAATATCTTCTTGATTAATCACCATCCCCTGGTCTAGTTTGGCGTTGATTTCTCGGTGCATTAGTTGTTCTTCCCGCAGTCTTTTTTGGAGGCGATCGCGCCGCCTTTTCAGAGACTGACAAATGGCTTCGGGAGAGGAAGCCAGACGACGCTGGAGAATGGTTAAGGCAAAACCTACGGTTCCTTTACGTCCTTTTTGGGTGAGGGTATCGGCGCGGTTAAATTCTTCTTTCACATAGTCGGTTACCCGTTTATATAGAATCGCTTCCAACTCCGAAAGACGATATTCTACCGTGTGGGCGCGACGTTCCGGAAACAGGGGGCGACCATCAAATTTTAGCAGGTTTTCTTTAATCAGACGACGCATCAAGTCCGAGGTATCGCAGACATGGACACCATCCCGAAATTTCCCCTCAAAGCGATCGCCATCCAACAGAGCCAAAAATAGTTGAAAATCCTCTTCCTTTCCATTGTGTGGCGTGGCGGTCATCAGCACAAAATGGCGGGTTAAACTCGACAGAAGTTTCCCCAATTTGTAGCGTTTAGTTTCCCGAATTTCCCCCCCAAAAAAGGAAGCCGACAATTTATGGGCTTCATCAACTACCACCAAATCCCAATCAGTTTGGTTGAGTTTCGCCTGTAATTGAGGATTCCGGCTAAGTTTATCTAACTGTGCTATCAATAGGGGAATTTCTGTAAAGGCGTTTCCGGTGCGGGCTGCTTCAAGGCGATCGTTCGTTAAAATTTCAAAAGGTAGGTGAAACTTCTGATATAATTCATCCTGCCATTGTATCGCCAAACTCCCCGGACAGACAATTAAACACTTTTGTAAATCCCCCCTAATTAGCAATTCCCGGATAAATAATCCCGCCATAATAGTTTTACCCGCCCCCGGGTCATCCGCCAACAGAAACCGCAGAGGTTGACGGTTCAGCATTTGGTTATAAACCGCATCAATTTGGTGTGGGAGAGGTTCCACCAAAGAAGTATGAACAGCCAGCCGAGGGTCAAACAAATGGGCGAGGCGAATGCGGTGCGCTTCCGACACCAGCCTAAATATAGCACCATCTCCGTTAAAACTCCAAGGCTGTCCATCAGTCACAATTTCTAAGGTTTCTTGGTCACTCCTAAATAGTAGTTGATTATTAGGTTTCCCCCGACTATCTTTATAAGTCAATTCAATCACATCGCTACTACACCAATTGGCATCAATAACCGTGACATTTTCCCTCGGCAAAATCCCTTTAATAATTGTACCACGAGTTATATCTTCAAGTTTAATCATATCCCTCAATTTAAAATTATCAATCTGTTATCTCGTAGGGTGCGTCAGAAGGATAACCTAGCGGGTTAACGGCAAATTTTCTTAATCTGACGCACCACTACAATCATCAATCATCAATCATCAATTATCCATTATCCATTATCCATTATCCATTATCCATTAATAATTATCAATCATCAATTATCCGGTAAGGCGGGGCGGGTTTATTAAGTTATCTAGTAGGGTGCGTCAGAAGGATAACCTAGCGGGTTAACGGCAAATTTGATTAATCTGACGCACCACCTACGAAATCATTTATTATCTATTATCCATTATCCGGTGAGGTGGGGCGGGTTTATTAAGTTATCTAGTAGGGTGCGTCAGAAGGATAACCTAGCGGGTTAACGGCAAATTTGATTAATCTGACGCACCACCTACGAAATCATCAATTATCTATTATCAATTATCCGGTGGGGTGGGGCGGGTTTATTAAGTTATCTAGTAGGGTGCGTCAGAAGGATAACCTAGCGGGTTAACGGCAAATTTGATTAATCTGACGCACCACCTACGAAATCATTTATTATCTATTATCAATTATCCGGTGGGGTGGGGCGGGTTTATTTATATCCCGGTAGGGATGGAGAATTGACAGCAGAACCCGCCCCTACCAAATCATCAATTATCTATTATCAATTATCCGGTGGGGTGGGGCGGGTTTATTTATATCCCGGTAGGGATGGAGAATTGACAGCAGAACCCGCCCCTACCAAATCATTTATTATCTATTGTCAATTATCAATTATTTTGTGATATGATGAAACCACAGAGTTTACAAAAGTTCATAATATGACCGCAACCCAACCGTCTGTAAATGTCCCTAGTTGTTTGGAGTCTCTCGATTGGACCTGGAAAAATCACTCCATCCGCTATACAGTCCAGGGAACAGGCCAACCCCTGATTTTAGTCCATGGGTTTGGGGCTTCGATTGGTCATTGGCGACAAAATATCCCCGTTTTAGCAGCCGGAGGATATCGGGTCTTTGCTTTAGATTTATTGGGTTTTGGGGCTTCTGGGAAACCAGCCGTTGATTATACTTTGGACCTATGGGAAGAATTGCTCCGGGACTTCTGGAGTGAACAGGTGGGAGAACCTGCAGTTTTTGTCGGTAACTCCATTGGGGCCCTGCTTAGTCTCATGGTAGCAGTAAATTATCCCGATATTTGCCGGGGCGCTGTCCTGTTAAACTGCGCCGGAGGCTTGAATCATCGCCCGGAAGAGTTGAATTTTCCCCTCCGGGTGGTGATGGGAACATTTACTAAGTTAGTCGCTTCCCCCGCTATTGGGCCCCTTGTGTTTAACCAAGTCCGCCAAAAACACCGCATCCGCAATACCCTCCGCCAAGTCTACGGAAACCGAGAAGCCATCACAGATGAGTTGGTGGATTTACTCTATGAACCCTCTAATGATGTCGGCGCACAACAGGTTTTTGCTTCCATTTTAAGCGCCCCCCCTGGGTCTCGGCCCTCGGAACTTTTGCCAAAATTACAGCGTCCTCTATTAGTAATCTGGGGGGAAAATGACCCCTGGACTCCGATTAAGGGTGCTGATATTTATCGGGATTTAGCTACAACTGGTGCATCGGTTGAGTTTGTTTCTATTCCCGAAACTGGCCACTGTCCCCACGATGAACGGCCAACTGTGGTTAATCCTCTGATTCTTAATTGGTTGGACAACCTGGGCGGCTCGCTTTAGGACAGCGATAATTGATCGAATATGTGGGGACTTCCCCCCTATTTGCTGCTGAATGGGTCTAAGCAAACGTCCATTGCTAACGGTGTGGGGAAATATAAAAATTACCTATTCGGTAAGGGTTTTGGGCATTCATCAAAATTTTTTTTGATAAAAGTGTTGACAAAACTATGGGGGTTGGCTAGAGTTACAAGCGTGTGAGGAGCGAACCAGTCAGGACACCGAGACGAAACACGGCCAGTCGCCGGTGTCCTTTCTGAAAAAAGAATACTAATGTCTCTGCTAAATATGCTTCATTCCATATGTGGTGTGTGGGTGAAATGGGGCGATCATGTCTAATGGTCGCTCCCCCTTATATATGGTTAATTAGGATTGCTATATATGGGTTTTGTCTGATTCGGTTTTGATTACAGATATTTTTGGGGCTGCTTGCATTTGAGGAAAAATGATATATAATTGTGGGTTTGATGGTAAATTCCCATGATGGGATTAGTATTTGCACCTAGTAAATATTCCGGTAAAAATTTAAATTGTAGTTGAATGTCTGAGTATTTTGCGACGGTGGCTCATGGGTTGGAGTCGGTGGCGGCTGATGAGTTGGAAAGTCTGGGCGCGAGAGAGGTAAAGCCGGACTTTGCGGGGGTGGGTTTTAGTGGCGATCGCCGCTTACTTTATCGGGTTAATCTATGGTCAAGAACGATTTTTAGGGTGTTGGTTCCCATAGCCAAATTCCCCAGTCCGAACAGCGATCGCCTTTATCAGGAAGTCCAGAAAATAGATTGGGAAGAATATATTAAACCCTATCAAACTATATCGGTTCACTGTACAGGTAAAAATCGACAGTTGAATCATACCCATTTTACGGCTTTACAGGTGAAAAATGCGATCGTTGATCAACAGCGAGACAAGTTTAGTCAGCGGTCAACGGTGGATGTTTTAGATGCTGATCTACACATAAATCTGCATATAAACGGTAATCATGGCATCCTCAGCCTAGATAGTTCTGGTCCTAGTCTACATCGACGGGGATATCGTCCGGCGGTGGGAAAAGCCCCCCTTAAAGAAAGTCTGGCGGCGGGGTTATTGCATTTGGCACAATGGCAAGGCGATCGCCCTTTCTTAGACCCTTTATGCGGTTCTGGAACTCTCCCCCTAGAAGCGACTTTGAAAGCCCTCAACGTCGCACCAGGGCTATTTCGTGAAACATTTGCTTTGATGAAGTGGTCAGATTTTGATGAGTCTCTGTGGAAGGAGTTAGTCCGGGAGGCGGAAGCTAGTTGTCGGGAAGATTTGCAGATTTCTATCGGAGGATGCGATCATAATTCGGAAGCGATCGCCCAGGCTAATTATAATGCCAAAAAGTGCGGGGTAGATAGTCACATTCGCTTATGGCAGGCAGACCTATCACAGGTGGAACCGACGGGGGATAATGGGTTAATTGTCTGCAACCCTCCCTATGGGGAACGTTTGGGAAATGTGGAGGAGTTGGGAGATTTATATCAGCAACTTGGGGATATTCTCAAACAACGCTTTAAGGGGTGGACGGCGTTTATCTTTACCGGAAACAAAGCCCTATCAAAGCGCATTGGATTAAGAACTTCCCAACGGATACCCCTATACAATGGGGCCCTACCCTGCACTCTACTCAAATATGAGTTATATTAACAGCCCCCAAACAGAGGCCAAGAAACCCGGTTTCTCAACATAAACGGTGGGGCGGGTTTATTAATACGGTCGTGGGGATGGAGAATTGACAGCAGAACCCGCCCCTACCATTATTCATTATCCGCTGGGGCGGGTTTATTAATACGGTCGTGGGGATGGAGAATTGACAGCAGAACCCGCCCCTACCATTATTAATTATCCGCTGGGGCGGGTTTATTGATATGGTCGTGGGGATGGAGAATTGACAGCAGAACCCGCCCCTACCATTATTCATTATCCGCTGGGGCGGGTTTATTAATACGGTCGTGGGGATGGAGAATTGACAGCAGAACCCGCCCCTACCATTATTAATTATCCGCTGGGGCGGGTTTATTGATATGGTCGTGGGGATGGAGAATTGACAGCAGAACCCGCCCCTACCATTATTCATTATCCGCTGGGGCGGGTTTATTAATACGGTCGTGGGGATGGAGAATTGACAGCAGAACCCGCCCCTACCATTATTAATTATCCGCTGGGGCGGGTTTATTCATTAAGTCGTGGGGATGGAGAATTGACAGCAGAACCCGCCCCTACCATTATTAATTATCCGCTGGGGCGGGTTTATTGATATGGTCGTGGGGATGGAGAATTGACAGCAGAACCCGCCCCTACCATTATTAATTATTAATTATTAATTGACTGGAATTTCAATGATAAATTCTGCTTTAACCTTGAGAAGAATGGGACGATTTAATATATCTCCCCGTTGTTCTACCACCAGTTGAATGGTACGGACTTGATCAATACCACCTGGAGCAGTTCCCCCACTCAGAGTTTGCAGAACCCCTATTTTGATAGGTTCTCCTCGGTTAATGGTAACACAAGCGATCGCATCTGTGCATTCAAAAGGTGGCTCCTGAGTACAACCATTCAGCCAGGTAGCGACGGAAAAGAAAAGTGACAGTAAAGGTAGGTTAAACTTCAACATAATGGGAAATAGTTGAGAGTTGACTCTTTAAAGTTGATGAATTACACGGGGATACCTAATTAATTATCTTCATTGTAGCTCCTGGATATGAAATTATGGGGAAATTCTGTTTTTAAGGCAGTTACAACCGGACATGGTGCTTGTTTTTGCTGATTTTCTGGTTTGCGCCAAGAATAGGGAGCCAGTTGGGCTGCGGACATCCATAACAGCCGTTTAGCTCTAGTCATGGCTACATAAAGTAAGCGATATTCCTCAGCATTTTTTAGATATTTCGCCTGTTCCCAGGCGGTAGTTATATCGGGTAATTGCTGGTAATTATGAAGGTAAGCGCGAATTTGGGCGCGGGCGACTTCCGGCAGGGTAAAATCTCCTAAAAATCGTTTTTGGGGATTAACTCGCAGGTTTCCGGGGATGTTTTTTTCATGTAAAAATGGCAGAAATACATAATCCCAGTCTAGTCCTTTGGCTTTGTGCATGGTGATAATTGTCACCTGACCGGGACGGGTAAAAATACTATCATCCGAATTTTCTTCGTCTGTTTCTATAGTGTCAAATTTTTCGGAACTAACGATTTCATCTAAAGTGGTTAACATCGCCGATAAGGTTTGATTTCCGGCGGTATGCTGAGAAATTCTAGTGGCGAGTTTATCGGCGCTGGCGAGTTCGCTTTTTTCGTATTGTAAGGCGAGGGCGAGAAATGAAATTAATTCATAAACGGGAAGTTCAAAACGGGCTTTAATTAGGCTACAGCAGAGTTGACGACAGCGGCTGACATTTTCTGATTGAGGAGGTGAGAGGGGGCCCGGATATAAAAATTGTTCCGGCTGTGCTGCTAGGATGTTAAAATCTTGGTTGGGAATACGATGGCGATCGCTTAATACTTTCAGAGCAGCCTTCAAATAATTAGGAGAATGGGGGCGGTGTATGAATTGCAGCAACTGCAACATTTCCCTAGGAATATGAGACTGACGAGCGCTTTCATAAGCGTCAAATATCGTAATCGGATAATCACTCAAGTTCACCTCTACCTCATATTCTTGAGGTTGGCGTAGCGCCTTAGCGATAAATTCCCCTTGGCGATTTTCTCGGACTAAAATTGCAAAACTTCCCTCTGGGTGCTGCTGAAAAATGGAGAAAATTCGTTTAAAAATGAGGTTAACAGTATCATAAATGCTTTCAGGCTGATATATTTCTACTCCTTGTCCGTGGGGTTCAGGGTTAGCATTTTTTTGGGGATCATCCGGGTCAACTGGGCGAATATCCTGTGCCCTAAACGGCAGTTCTGGAAACTCAGAAAATTTATCATTTACCCACTTTAATACAAAGTTAGCAGCCTTAATAATAATCTGATTACTACGTCCCGCCCTATCCATAGTCGCTAACCTTCCCAAGGCTTCGCAGTTTTCACAAAATTGGCGAAAATAAACCGGGTCGGCGGGGGTAAATGTTGAGTTAATCGCTTGATTTGAGTCTCCCACTCGCACTAAGTTTAAGTTAGCCAAATCGGAATTATTACCACTATCTTGGGCTAAAATTTCTATGAGTTGATTTTGCAGAGGGGTAGAGTCTTGGGCTTCGTCTTCAAATACCGCAAATACTCGCTGTTGCCAACTTTGACGGATCTGGGGATTTTCCAAGACCCGCAAAGCCCCTAAAATCATTTCGTCATAATCAATTAATTGCTGCTTTTGTAACAGTTCTTGATAGTTATCATATAAGCCAGCCGCTATATTCATAATTTGGTAATCGTCCGGGATTTTTTCCCCTAACCTTCGCAACTGGTCAGGAGTTAAGCCAGAACTTTTCGCTTCATGAATAACTTTCAAGGCTAACTCTGGTAAAACTTCAGTACGCAAAACCGATCGCCGCCGCCATCTTTCGGTTTCTTCTGAGTCAAATTGACATCCCTCGATTAGGGTTTCGTACAGGCGGGGATTATGGGTAATCCACTGTTCAACACAGGCGCGGATTAGGCGGTGGCTGGAGGTGGGGACGACTAGGGTGGCATTTTCTAGGTCTAAGCCTGACAATGCCGGGTGATTGGTCGCAATGTATAGCGCTAGTCCGTGCAGGGTATTCACCACGAAGCCGACCGGGGAAATGGAGAGATTGTTGAGGTGTTGGCGAATTTTGGCGCGGATATTACTGGCGGCGGCACGGGTGAAGGTGACAACGATTAATTGGCGTTGGGGGTTGAGTTGATGACGAGCGATCGCTAAAGCTGCCGCAGCAGCCATTCCCGTCGATTTTCCCGCACCAGGAACTGCAGAAACCGCCAACCGTCCCCCCTTCCATTTACCCATCGCATCTTGTCCGGGACGTAGGCTAGACTCTATGCTATCAAGGGCTTTTTGTCTTTCTCGCCTACTGGTTTCTGCTATCTCCGAGTCGGGGGTATGGCTTGAGTCCCACAGGTCTCCCCGGCTATCAGGGGACGGGTTTAATTGGTCTTCGGTATCTTTAGTCACAAACCGCGCCCAGTATATCATTTGATTTTCAGTTTAGCAGATTTTGGGATTTTTAGCAAGTGATTGGCTAAATTTTCCCGCCAAACTAACTAATTAATCGAGGTTTTTAATCCTGAATTAATTGCCTAATTTTGGGCATACTAGAAACTATACCTTCTCCTCGGTCATTAAATATCGGGTTATCATTGACTCCCCAAGTTCCTGTAGCTTCTAAGGAGTACAGGGTTCCTAACAAACGAGCGCCATTTTGGTCAATATTAGTATTTTCAGCCTGGGGATATACTGGCTTCCAAAGGTTGATAATATAACGACAATAGGCGGCGACTAAACGACAGGATACAGCATCATCAAGAAGCGATCGCACAAGGGCTGCGGGTCTCGGATAATCCTCTAATAATTCACTATAGACTAATTCCGCCGTTTTGGGTTTAAATTGAGCCACCCCAATAGACCAGTTAGCCCAATAAACTAACCGAGGTAAAATTCTGGCAATAATTTCCTCGATATCATCTTTAAAACCTCGCCGTTGTAATTCATCTAAAATAATCCCTCCCGCAATTTCGGGAGAAATCGCAAACTCAGCCGCTGCACTGTGAATATGATGGCGCAGTTTATGGATGATTAACTCTTGTTTAGAATAGCTAGAAATTGAGACCATAGCCTGATATTAGATAGGTAAATTTGATAATGTATGGCACATTTAATCAGCCTGTTAATTACTGAATTACTGAAGATAATGCAAACGTTCTGCTTCTACCTCCTCTAACATTTGTTGACGTAGGACAACTGGTGCAATTATTTCTCCCTTGGGTCGCCAGTCTCGCAGTCGCATAACTATGTTAATATCACCGACCCGCACCCATGCTTGATAGTAGGCATCATCAGGAGAACGTTGGCGCAAAATATTCTTGATCAGTTGTCTTTCTTCCCTATTATCAACCTGGGTATCAACGGATTTAAATAATTCCGAATAAGGCATTTTTTGGAAAGTTGAATGTCTCACAGTATCATCCACATAATTACTAGCAAAGTCTACAGGAAAGCGCACAATCAATAGAGCTTTAGGTAGATAAAAATTAAACCCCCAGGCTTGCTCTAGTTCTTCTTCAATCCATCCCGGATTAGGAAGTGTACCAGTTTGGTGCTGTTTCTGGAGAACTTGAGGAACTTCTGGATCATCCCAGGATAAAATCCTCAATTGGGGAGACAAAATGCGATCGAGTCGATAATTATGCCAAGTCATTGCACCCCAAGGATCAACTCCATAAGCACTCAGATACTTAGCGCGTCTAGCATAGTGTAAACACACAGGATACACTGTAACTAAAGCTGCCCTATTTTCCCGTGCTACCCAGGTTTTAAATTGAATTACGCCGCCATTATGATTATACCATAAAGATTCAATTTGTTGTTGGTAATCATCTACTTTTTCCTGGATTTCTGCGGACAGAATATAGTCAAAATGCAGAAAAATCCGACGATTTGGCTCTAGGAAAGAACCAGATGAGTTAGTCGGGGAGTCGGTAAATGCCTCCCATAAACTATTAATGGCAATGTCAATATCTGGCTGTACAAAAGCGACAGATTCTAATATATAGATAAGATGCGATTTTTGACTCGAAGATAGTTGTTCAAAGTAGCGGTTAGGGTGAGTTTGCATAGGTGGCTTGGGTAACTGTTGGGGAGGTAAAGAATAATAGCCTTGGCGGGTTCTATACTTTAACCATCCCTGGGATGCTAACAGGGTTAAATCGTCTCGTAATGAACGGTGAACTGTAGCAAAAGGACAGTAATCTAACTGAGTTTTAATTTCCGCCACAGATAAGCCTGTGCGTTGGGATGTTTCCGTTACCCATTCACTCAAACTTTGGGGTAAGTTACTATGGATTAATATGGTACTAAGTGACTGATGACATAAACATTTTGGGTCAGAACAATTTCCGGTTAATTCTTGGGCTGATAAAGTTTCGCCTTTGCTATGACTGAGAGAAAATAGGCGATCGCGTAATTGGCTATAACGAAATGGCTGAGATAGAGATTTAACCCAATTAAATTGTCCTCCGTAAAGGCGATCGAGTATTAACCACAGTCGGACTGATCTATGTAACCTGCTAGGAAACTGTCCCTGACTCAACCATTGCAAAATCGCCGGACTAGGTGGATAAGTAAACATACTAATTTGTTGTAGAAGTACCCTCTTCAATTGCCATGCCATAATACTCTACAATATTTGTAGCTGAATGTGTTGGTTAAAAAAAATGCCCCAGTCTGCTGAATCAGCGATTAAATTAACTTTAAGTAAATCCCGGTCTGTACAAGGGTTAAGTTATCAGATTCTGTCTATTGAATTGGTAACTAAAGACCGCCTAATTTCCCCGGAAGATTTGAGAGACCAGACTTTACCTCCCCACATTGACTATAAAGGTGGTATAGTTATCTCAGGGCGTGGTCCGATCTGGCTTTATGGCTATCTAATTCATGAACTACACCCGGCTGCTTGGGTGGCTTGCTACGATCCGCGTTTAGGTGCGGTGGTAGTTTCCACCCACTCCCGACAAACTCAGGTCGGACAGGTTTTATCTATCGATTTACAGGAAAATTTACCCCCGCGTTTGTGTCCAGCCATGATGATTGTAGGACCACCTGACAGCGGTAAATCTGTCCTCTCCCACGCACTATTCCGCACCCTATTAACTCAGTATTCTGACATATATTTACAGAGGGCTCACTGGGATGGTGAAGGTAATTGGATTTTGGAGTTGGGGGAGATGACAAAATCAAGCGATCGCGAAGCCTATAAACTGGCTTATAAGGGTGGGATAACTGATAAATTTTTCGAGCATCATAGTCAAGCTATTCTTAATCTACGTCGTCAAAAAACTTTAGTTTTGGTAGATGTAGGTGGTAAAGTGCAGCCGGAAAAAGTACCGCTATTAGAAGCCTGTACTCATTATTTAGTGATTAGTTCACAGCCAGAAGAAATTGCTCCTTGGCATGAGTTTTGTCGCGATCGCGGTAATCTAAAATGTCTAGCAGTGGTGCATAGTTCTTTGGAAATAGAGGAGGTAATCCATAAACGGGAACCTTGGCTAGAAATGACTTGGGGTGTACTGGAACAAGGGGGTATTTGCCAAATTCCTACAGTATTACTTGAACAGGTACAAACCCTCCTAAAACCACCGCAGTAAATTAATCGGAGGTTATCTCATCTGTAAAATTCTTGTGGTCACGGTGGGCGGTTGATACTAACCTCTGGTAACATCAATTAGCAGCCTGAATCCATATCGGGTAATCATCTAGTATATGGTTATGGGTTGACAAATTGATGATTTTGTGATAGATTTAACCTCATGTCTTGATCAGAGAGTTAATTGTTAAATTCAGGTTGGATTTATCGCGAACAAGTCGATCGCCTTAGCGCCGGATTAACTGTCTTGGATTACTATAGCAAGCGATATACCCATTCCAGTAGAAATGAATGGTGCGATCGCATTAATAACCAGCAGATTTGGTTAGATGGAAAGCCAGCGACAGCAGACATAGAACTTCAAGCCGGACAGCAACTCGCCTATCATCGACCTCCTTGGAATGAACCGGATGTTCCTTTATCTTTCCAGGTAATTTATGAGGATGCAGATATTTTAGTAGTTGCGAAACCGTCAGGACTTCCAGTGATACCTGGTGGGGGTTTTTTGGAACATACCCTACTGCGACAATTACAAAGGAAATATCCCCAGGATACACCGATACCAATTCATCGCTTAGGTAGGGGAACATCAGGACTCGTGTTGTTGGCGAGGTCTACCGTAGGGCGATCGTATTTAACCAAACAAATGCGCCAGCGACAAATTACTAAGGTTTATTTAGCCTTAGCTGAAGGTTGTAGTCCCAGGGATTATTTTAGTATTAATTGTGCGATCGGCAAAATTCCCCATCCCATTATCGGCTATATTTACGGCGCGACAGAAACCGGATTATCCGCCGAAAGTAACTGTCAAGTAATTCGGCGAGACAGCGATAAAATGATCGTACAAGTAACCATTCTCACAGGTAGACCCCATCAAATCCGCATTCACCTCGCCGCCGCCGGATTTCCCCTAGTGGGAGATCCTCTTTATACCATTGGCGGAAAGCCACGCATAACCGACCCAACCTCAAACCATCATAGCACATTTCCCGGAGATTGTGGATATTATTTACACGCTTATTCTCTCAGTTTCCAGCATCCTCAAACTGGCGCAAATCTCCATCTAACCGCTACCCCACCCCAGGAATTATCTACCGAATATCCACCTATGTAGATATTTGGGTTTTAATCATTTCACAAAAACTCAAGAAAGTTTGAAAACTTTTTAAATGCTGACCATTAAATGCTGTCCTTTTTTGCAATTCTTGTAAATAATGTTTCTCTCTAGCATCCCCAGGGTTTCTTTTAGTGTAGCATATATTTTTGGCTCGGAAAATTTCTTTTAAATATTCACCGTGAAACTCAGCATGATTTTTATTATTATAGCTACCCATAGCTTCCGGATCATCTTGAGAAACATCATAATAATTCACATAATCTAATAATGGAGATTCTAAAGGTTGTCGGGAATCAAAAATTTTGCGATTTCCCAATAACCAAGTCTCTATACAACGATTTTGCACAATAATTTTAATTTTAGTATTGCCTATATTTCGATCTTGGCTCTTTTTTTGAACATCATTTAATCTTGCATCCACAGTTTCTTCATCAGCATCCACACAAATCACTAAATAATCATAATTGTTGGTTTCCCGAATTTTGTCAATAGCGTTATCAAGACCATCATGCAAAATAGCCGGATAGCCTTCTCCACTTATCAGATAATAATTATTCTTTTGAACGTGGTCATGATATTTAACTCTAGTTAATTCAGGAACTAAATATGACAGCCATTTGGGATAAATTTTTTTTTCCGTGCTATTTCCCTCTACTAAGAAGTAAATATTCATTAATCTTCCTCATCTTCTTGTTCATCTTGCAGCACATTGATTAAATCAATAAAAGCCTTTTGTCTCGATTCTGTTATATGAAAATCTTTGGCACTTTTCACAGTCACTAAACCCCCTTTACGAGTGACTATTTTCCAATATGCAGGACTGATATTATTAATGATATAAGGGTGATGGCTGGTCAGAATAAATTGAGATTGTCTATCCGTTAAAATTAACTCCGTGACCCGATCAATGCAATTAACTCCTAAACTATTCTCAAATTCATCAATCAGAATCACGCCATCATTAGGAGACAAATATAATTCACTTATATACATCAACGTTTTAAACATTCCTGATGAAATATTATCAATCCATTTTTCGACTCCTTTTTCTTTGATACTAACAATCGTAGCCTCTTGTAATAATCGGGATAATGCCATAGGAATATCCTCATCTTTTAAAGTTTCGACTTGGATATCTTCGACATTATTAAAGATACTGATAAAAGTTTTTTTGATTTTGGCAAACTCTTCGGGCAGTATTCTATAAAGAATAGCCAATTTAATAAAAATAGGTAAATCACTTTCCTTTAGAAATGACAAAGACGCATTTTCATGCTTTTTAAAGACAGATACTGGCAATCTCCATATTTTATCAAAATCACGTTCTGAATCAGTAAATATAATTTTGTCTAGTTCTTCTTTAATTGGAATAATAATATCTTCTTCCTTTAATAATTCAATGACGCTCTCAAAAGGCGATAACTTAGGGGTTTTGACTCCCTGAAAAATTATCTGTTCTGGTGTTCTCTCCACAATGATATTTTCATTTAATTGTAGAGTTTCTTCAAGAATTCTAACCGATTCTTCTTTCTCAGAATCACTATCAATAGGGGTTAAATTTTCTTTGGTTTGAAATTTACCAGTCCACAGATATTGATGATTGTCTTTGGTGGAGAAACTAACACTCCAGCTAACGCCATTTAAAGACGCGCCATTGGCTATGGCTTTTAAACTATAGATAGATTTTAATATTCTTGTTTTTCCAGCGCCAGACACCCCCACCAGTAGGTTACAATTTTCTAATAAATCTATGGGTGCAAGTCTCCATTGATATTCTTCATCGTAATATTCTAGTTGATTGATTTTCATGGTTTGACTTTATCGGTAAATTATGGCAGCCAATTATAACACAAATTTAGGCACTTAATTAGTTATCTTGATTAATTTTTGTTGAACCTGTAGCCCTAAAAAAGGTGGGCATTTTACCCACCTGATTAAATAACTATTTCAATGCCTCAATTAACTGAGATTTTGCTGTTGATAAAGCCTCCGGTAATTTACTAGGGTCGCGTCCGCCAGCTTGGGCTAAATTCGGACGACCGCCACCGCCACCGCCGCATAATTTAGCGATCGCCCCTATAAACTTACCAGCCTGCAACTTCTTATCCTTAATTACCACCGGACTAAAAGCCGCCACCAGGCTAACCTTACCATCACTTACCGACCCCAAAACCACCGCACTTTCACCTAATTTCTGCTGTAAACGTTCCGCCGCCGTTTTCAGGGACTCTCCGTCAACTCCGGGAAGTTCCGCCACCAAAATTGGCAAATCTCCCACCCTTTCAGCAGTAGATAATAATTGGTCAGACTGTGCGATCGCCAACTCTGCTTTCACAGCTTCCAACTGTTTCTGAGTCGTTTTTAACTCCGCCTGTAAATTAGTGAATCTTTCTGGTAATTCCTCCGGTTTAGCTTTCAAGCGATCGCTCAATTCTTTAACCACCGTATCTCGGACATTCAAATAATCCAAAACCGACTGTCCGGCTACAGCTTCAATGCGCCGAATACCCGCCGCAATTCCCGTTTCCGAAACTATCTTAAATAATCCAATTTCCGCCGTATTAGTCACATGAGTTCCGCCGCACAACTCCATAGATACACCCGGGTAATCAACCACCCGCACCACCGCCGCATATTTTTCGCCAAACATAGCGATCGCCCCCTTATTTTTAGCCTCCTCTAAAGCCATTTGTGTCACCGTCGCCGGGTGTGCTTCCGCGATCCAACTATTCACCTGATTTTCCACTTGTTGTAACTCCTCAGTTGTCAAAGCACGAGGACAGTTAAAATCGAACCGTAGGCGGTCAAAAGCCACCAAAGAACCCGCCTGAGAAATACCAGGATCAACAATCAATTTGAGCGCCGCTTGCAATAAATGAGTAGCCGTATGATTAGCCTGCGCGCGACGACGACAAGCGCGGTCAATGCGTGCATTAACAGTAATTCCCGCAGTTAAAGTTCCCCTTTCCACCCTACCAAAGTGAATAAAAATATCCGAATCTTTTTTAACATCATCAACCCGGACAATCACATCAGAAGTAGTCAAATAACCGCGATCGCCAATTTGTCCCCCAGACTCCCCATAAAAAGGAGTTTGGTCAAGCACAATTTGCACCTCACTTCCCGCCACCGCTTCCGTCACCGATTTACCAGCAATTAAAACCGCTTCCACCGTCGCCTCAGAGTCCGGGAAATCATAGCCCAAAAATGCTGTCGGGTGTATCTGTTCCGCCAACTTATCCAAACTACCCTGAACAGTTAAATCAATAGTTTCATGGGCTGCTTGCGATCGCTTTCTTTGGGCAGACATTTCCGCCTCAAAACCCTCCACATCAACAGTCAAACCATTTTCCTCAGCTATTTCCTGAGTTAATTCTAGGGGGAAGCCATAGGTATCATAGAGAACAAAAGCATCCTGACCCGAAATTTGCTCGGGCTGTTTTTCCAACAATTCTGCCAGCAGTTTCTCTCCTCTTTCCAAAGTCTCCAAAAACCGCGATTCTTCCCGTTGCAATTCCCCCTTAATCACCCTTTCCCGTTCACGGGTATTCGGGTAAACATCTTGGGATAAACTAATCGCCGTTTCCGCCACTTGCGTAGTAAATTCCCCCCTGATACCAATCAAGCGCCCATGACGTACTACCCGCCGAATTAAGCGCCGCAGAATATAACCCCGCCCCACATTAGAAGCCGTTACCCCATCAGCAATCAGATGAACCACCGCCCGCAGATGGTCTCCAATCACCTTCAGAGAAACCTTAGTTTTATTATCACTTTTAGCGTAATCAATACCCGCCAGATCCGCCGCCGTTTTAATAATCGGGAAAATCAGATCAGTTTCGTAGTTGTTTGGCACACATTGCAGAATTTGCGCCATTCTTTCTAACCCCATACCCGTGTCAATATTCTGATTTTGTAAAGGGGTCAGGTTGCCATCAGCATCCCGGTTATATTGCATAAAAACCAGGTTGTAAAATTCAATAAATCGGCTATCATCTTCTAAGTCGATGTGGTCATCCCCTCTTTCTGGGTGGAAATCATAATAAATCTCCGAACAGGGGCCACAGGGTCCCGTCGGTCCAGATTTCCAAAAGTTATCTTCTTCACCCATACGTTGAATGCGGTGGGGAGGGATGCCAATTTGATCTCGCCAAATCGCAAACGCTTCGTCATCCTCCTTAAATACACTAACAATTAAACGTTCTGGCGGCAGTCCGAATACCTCCGTAGAAATTTCCCATCCCCAAGCGATCGCTTGTTCTTTAAAATAGTCTCCAAAGCTGAAATTACCCAACATCTCAAAAAAAGTATGATGGCGCGCCGTGCGTCCTACATTTTCAATATCATTGGTGCGGATACATTTCTGGGACGTAGTGGCGCGGTTAACTTCCCTGGGTCGCTGTCCTAGAAATATCGGTTTAAACTGTAGCATTCCCGCGATAGTGAGCAGGACCGTAGGATCTTCTGGGACCAAAGAAGCACTAGGCATAATTTTATGCTGACGTTCGGCGTAGAAATTGAGGAATTTCTGACGAATTTCGCTGCCGCTCAGGAATTGTGGTGAATAGGACATAATCAATTAACAATTTGGAACTCTAAAAATCTCAGGATAAATGAAGGATCGAGTTTTCAATCTCATCACCTCTATTTTCATTGTCGCACTCGCAGCTTTAGGCGGCGCTTTGGCGGGGATCTTGTTTCGGGTGTCCGTGGTAGTTCCGGTGAAAAGCCAGGTAACTACCCAATCATTAACCTGGAAGTCCCCTAAAAACCCCCTATTGGCTGCTCTGAACCCCCAAGGGGAACATTCAGTCGCCATTCAACCGGGGGAAGTGCGACCTCTCCCCGGCGCTTTGGACGATATCCCAATGTTTAATAGTAACAGCCCGGAGTGGGTGAAGCAGGAGGGAATTTTGCTATCCACATTTCCCCCTCATGGTAAGGCTGTCCCAGAAGCCCATCTTGATTATCCTCTGGGGGGTGAGTTTGAATTGTTCGCCCATCACTTCGTACATACGCCACCAGAGTCCAAAACCCTCTATATAGGTATTTTGGTCTACAACCCCCATAACGAGCCTGTGAGGGTGCATATTCCGGCGGTGGCGAGTTATTTGTTGGAACCTGATGCCCCTTTTCAGGAGAAACCGCCCATGGCTGATAATTCCCAGGGAAATGTCTATTCTGGGCCCGGTATTCGCGCCGTTGATGCCGTGATGCGGGGAACCCGACTAGCCGATTTTCCCTCTCAGTTAGAAATTCCCCCCGGCGAAATGCGGATGTTGTTAAATCATCCAATTCCGGTTAAAGGCTTGGAACGTCCGGTCAATGGGCGATCGACTTTTATGCGCCTCAATTGTACCACCAGTGGCACTGCTCCCACTCCTTCTCATGTATATGTGGCAAGTTTGGCAATGTATGCCAAGATGTCCCCTGATGGTAAGGAGCGATCGCCAGAATTAATAGAATGGCAAAATCTCCTCCATAATGGCGGTTTAGCACAGCCTCGCGATCGCTTACCAACTCCACCCGAACAAACCACTGGTCAGTTAGTTTATAGTCGAGTCGCTGGAGTACAAAAGGGTTCTAAATGGCAAGCCGATTTAGTTGATGAAGCCGCTAACTACCTAACTATTCCTGAACCCGGAAAAGCCATTTCTTATGTAATTAGTACCATCCGAAGCGGCACCTTGGGAACCCGTCAAATTCAAGCCGCCGAATTAGCCGTTCGCTATCCTGATACTGCTTATCAATCCCATGGTAATTATGGCGTTCATTATGATCTAACTACTCCCCTGTTTAATCCTACAGATACTCAACAGGTAGTCACCATTACTTTAGAAACTCCTCAAAAGGAAGAAAACCTATCCCAAGGCGGGTTGATGTTCCGACAACCTCCCTGGGATTTCCCCTATTTTCGCGGCACCGTCCGCCTACAATATCACGACGATCGCTCTGTGGAAAATACTAAATATCTGCATTTATGGCATCGTCGCGGACAAATTGTTGAACCCCTACTAACTCTCAAGCTGAAGCCACAAGAAACCCGTTTAGTTCGGCTAGATTTCCGCTATCCCCCAGATGCTACACCTCCCCAGGTGGTGACTATCAGAACCTTAAAATAGTCCCGTAAATCCCCGTTATTTAATCACCTGTAAATCCTCACTATTAGGGAAAATTAATCATGGTTATAAGCAATCACCAAAAACTCACCCTCAAACTTGACCCCAAATCCATCAACGACAGTTTATAATTTTTTACTGGTGTAATCTCAACACTAACCGTCAAATCAGACCTATAGCATATCACTGTTAACATGACAGCCAATCTAATTTTCGCCCATCTCAACCATAGCGCCGATCTGGTGAATCTGCTTACATCCGATCCGAATTTAACTACAATTGGGTTAGGCGTAGCCATTGCCTTTGGTCTGGGTGCAATTCATGCCTTATCCCCAGGACATGGTAAAACCCTAGTAAGTGCCTATTTAATCGGCAGCAAGGGAACCCCCCAACAAGCAATTTTACTAGGAGTCACCACCACAGCCACCCACACCCTCAGTGTTTTTGTCTTAGGTGCGATCGCCCTATTTGCTTCCCAATATATCTTACCAGAACAATTGTATCCCCTACTGAGTGGTTTTAGTGGATTCGCCATTTGTCTCATTGGCTTAGACCTACTCAGAAAAAGATTAAATTCCCACAGCCACAGCCACAGTCACAGCCACAGTCACAGCCACAGTCACAGCCACAGCCACAGTCACAGCCACAGTCACACCTCAAGTAGTGTATCATCCCTGATTAAATTAGGGATTGCTGGCGGGTTAGTTCCTTGCCCTACAGCACTTGTTCTGTTATTAAGTGCAGTAGCCCTACACCAGATCGTCTATGGATTATTTCTAGTGGGCGGCTTTAGTCTAGGGTTAGCATTAGTCCTGGTCGGTTTAGGCTTAGTAGCCGTTTATGCTGGTCAGTGGCTAGAAAAGTTCCCAGAAAATCAGATAATTTTGCAGAAGTTATCTATTGTAAGTGCCTTCCTTGTCGTTTTGATTGGCATTGGTTTAACATTTATCTCAGCCAACTCCTTCGCATAAAACGACCGATATCAGTAGTGCCAATTAGTCAATTTTAGTAGTCTGAAAATCCGATGAAATTTAAACAGTTTTTGGTAGCGATCGCCATTTTTATTAGTCTCCTAGGTTTTCCCGGAGATGCCTTAGCCCATAGCGTACTCACCAACTATCATCTACAAGGGGAAGCCCTAGAAATCGAGGCCGTATTCAGTACCGGAGAAGCCTTTTATAATGCCGATGTAGTCGTGCATCCTCCCGCCGACTCCAATTTACCCGAGACCAAAGGACTCACAGACGAAAACGGTTTATTTTTGTTTGAACCTGATTACTCAGTCATGGGTAGTTGGGCTGTAGAAATTGGCGAAGGTAGCCACTGGGATAAGTTGATGATTCCCATAAGCGATCGTATTATTGACTTAAATGCCATCAGCCAAATTCATTATCATTCCCCCCAACGCCATCACCATTTTGGCAATCAAATTATTGTCGCAGAAATTGCCCTTTGTTTCGGACTTTTCGGGCATTTTATGAAAAACAAAATCCGCTTTTAACCCCCAGCCAATCATACCGTAGGGTGCGTCAGACATCGAGAATTATCCTTAATACCTGATAATTGATTTCTGACGCACCACAGACCGAGAATTATTCTTAATACCGGATAATTAATTTCTGACGCACCACAGACCTAATCATACCGTAGGGTGCGTCAGACACCGAGAATTATCCTTAATACCCGATAATTGATTTCTGACGCACCACAGACCGAGAATTATCCTTAATACCCGATAATTAATTTCTGACGCACCACAGACCGAGAATTATCCTTAATACCGGATAATTAATTTCTGACGCACCACAGACCGAGAATTATTCTTAATACCGGATAATTAATTTCTGACGCACCACAGACCTAATCATACCGTAGGGTGCGTCAGACACCGAGAATTATCCTTAATACCGGATAATTGATTTCTGACGCACCACAGACCGAGAATTATCCTTAATACCGGATAATTGATTTCTGACGCACCACAGACCGAGAATTATCCTTAATACCGGATAATTGATTTCTGACGCACCACAGACCGAGAATTATTCTTAATACCGGATAATTAATTTCTGACGCACCACAGACCTAATCATACCGTAGGGTGCGTCAGACACCGAGAATTATTCTTAATACCGGATAATTGATTTCTGACGCACCACAGACCTAATCATACCGTAGGGTGCGTCAGACACCGAGAATTATCCTTAATACCGGATAATTGATTTCTGACGCACCACAGACCGAGAATTATTCTTAATACCTGATAATTGATTTCTGACGCACCACAGACCGACGCACCACAGACCGAGAATTATCCTGAACACCTGATAATTGATTGAGGTGCGTAGCGCCGATAATTGTTCGGTGAGGATTCATATAGCCTGGTTCTGACGCACCCTACTAAAATCATCATTAGAGATAATTGATTGAGGTGCGTAGCGCCGATAATTATTCGTTGAGGATTCATATAGCCTGGTTCTGACGCACCCTACTAAAATCATCATTAGAGATAATTGATTGAGGTGCGTAGCGCCGATAATTGTTCGGTGAGGATTCATATAGCCTGGTTCTGACACACCCTACCAAACATCATCAAATGGTAAATTAACCCACCACAAAATTAACCAACTTACCAGGTACAACAATTACCTTGCGTAGCTGCTTACCCTCCAGGTGTCGTTGAGCAATTTCTGAGTCTTTGGCTAGTTGTTCCAAAGTGGATTTATCCGCCCCACTAGCCACCTGAATAGTGCCGCGAGTTTTGCCATTAATTTGAATTACTAAAGTGATTTCATCCACCACCAAAGCACTGGGGTCAAAAGTCGGCCAAGATTGTAAATGTACCGAATCACCATGACCAATTTGATGCCACAAATCCTCAGTAATATGGGGACTAAAAGGAGCCAGAAGTTTTAACAGAGTATCGATTCCTTCCTGATAAATAGGCGAGTCTTGAATGGGGGTAGCATCAGATAGGGCGTTACTCAATTTCATCATTTCCGATACCGCCGTATTAAATTGGTAATCCCCCTCTAAATCCTCCGTAACTTCTTTAATAGCATTATTGATAGCGCGGCGCAGATCTTTTTCAGCTTTATTCAGATTCTCAGGAGTTGATTTAGTGCTACTAACAGAGTGATTAGCCGCAAATTCGGTAACTAACCGCCATACCCGATTCAGGAACCTAAATTGTCCTTCTACATCGGCATCATCCCATTCTAAATCCTTTTCTGGGGGTGCTTTAAAGAGGATAAACATACGCGCGGTGTCTGCGCCATATTTTTCCATTACTAATAATGGATCAACTCCATTATATTTGGATTTCGACATTTTCTCAAAGAAAACCTGCAAGCGATCGCCTGTTTCCGGGTCTTTAGGTTCATTGGTGTTCACCTTATCAGGGGGGATATATTTACCAGTTTTCGGGTTTTTATAAGTAATCCCCTGCACCATACCCTGGGTTAGTAAGCGCTGGAAAGGTTCATCAAACTTTAATAAATTGCGATCGCGTAATACCTTCGTAAAAAAGCGGGAATACAACAAATGTAGAATCGCGTGTTCAATTCCCCCCACATACTGATCAACAGGCATCCAATCGTTAGTTTTGCTTAAATCAAAAACCTGGTCAGCATTTTGAGCATCAGGATAGCGCAGGAAATACCAGGAAGAATCAATAAACGTATCCATAGTGTCAGTTTCCCGCTTCGCTGGCGTGCCACAACTCGGACAGGGAACATTAACCCAATCTTCCAAACTTGCCAACGGAGACGGACCACGGCCGCTAAATTCCACATTTTCCGGCAATTTCACAGGTAAATCCGCATCAGGAACCGGAACCGCCCCACAGTCAGGACAATGAATAATCGGAATTGGACAACCCCAATAGCGTTGACGAGAAATCAACCAATCCCGGAGGCGATATTGAACCCTTCCTTCCCCATAGCCTTCATCTTCCGCATACTCAATCACCGCCTGTTTACCGTGGCTAGAGTGTTCGCCGCTAAAAGGCCCTGAGTTTACCATAATTCCCGGTTCCGTGTAGGCTTGCTTCACCTCATCATCCGGGTCATTATCGTTATCAGCATCATCAGGAACAATCACCTGACGAATGGGCAAATTGTATTGAGTAGCAAAGGCAAAATCCCTGACATCATGGGCGGGAACCCCCATCACCGCCCCAGTTCCGTATTCATACAGGACATAATCTGCAATCCAAATAGGAACCTCTTTTTTAGTAAAAGGATTGATAGCTTTTCCACCCGTGGGAATGCCGCGCTTGGGTTTATCCTCAGCGGTGCGTTCCATTTCGCTTTCAGCGGTCACTTGTTTAATAAACCCTTCTACCTCAGCCTTACGGTCGGGGGTGGTAACTTGGGCGACTAAGGGGTGTTCTGGGGCGAGAACAACGTAAGTCACCCCATAGACCGTATCAGGACGGGTGGTAAACACAGAGATTTGATCATCAACTCCCACAATGGGGAAATCTAAACGCGCCCCCACTGATTTACCAATCCAGTTAGCCTGCATCAGTTTCACTCGTTCTGGCCAACCGGGGAGTTTTTCCAGGTCATTGAGGAGTTCTTCGGCGTAGTCGGTAATTTTGAGAAACCACTGGCGCAATAATTTCCGTTCTACTATAGCACCAGAGCGCCAGGAACGCCCCTCATTATCAACTTGTTCGTTAGCTAATACGGTTTGGTCGATGGGGTCCCAGTTAACGGCCGATTCTTTTTGGTAGGCGAGTCCGGCTTGGAAAAATTGCAGAAAAATCCACTGAGTCCAGCGATAATATTCCGGGGAACAGGTGGTTACTTCGGCATCCCAATCAATGGAAAATCCCAGCCGTTGGAGTTGTTCGCGCATTTGGGCTATGTTTTGATAGGTCCAGGTCTGGGGAGGGATACCGCGATCAATAGCTGCATTTTCCGCTGGTAGTCCAAAAGCATCCCATCCCATGGGGTGTAGGACGCGATATCCTTGCATCCGCTTGAGTCGGGCAATCACGTCAGTAATGGTATAGTTACGGACATGACCCATGTGTAGGCTTCCCGATGGATAGGGAAACATGGATAGGGCATAAAATTTGGGTTTATTGGGGTCTTGATGGGTTTGGTACAACCCCTGTTCAGCCCATGTGTTTTGCCACTTCTGTTCGATGGATGCAGGATTATATCGGGACTCCACAGTTTAACTCCGCGCTGTTGATGATCATAGAACTCTCTGGGATTATTTTGGCACATTGAGGGCTCCATGGCATCTGTGAAATGCAGTCAGAGGAGATACCCCAGGGAGCGGTTATAATTATCCCGGTTGAATGGATAAAAATTCAATGGTGGGAATCAGGGGGTCTTTTACCATCCCCAACCCAGAAAATCCCCAACGTTGAACAATGCTTTTAATTTGAGAACCTGATATAGATTCAACGGTAAAGCGATCGCTAACTTCTGCGCCATGTTGGTTCAGGTAGCTAAGGGCTTCAAAATGTTCGGCAAATAGCAGCACATAGCTTTCTGGTAAATCGGGGTTAGGATGAGCGGCTACATATTGACCATCCTGTTGAGAACATAGTAAATAATACACTTGGGAAAACATTTGTCAAATATCCATTATCTTGATGAGAAAACACCTTTAGGGTAAGTGATACGTTTATGGTTAACTTGTTCCCAGACCCGGACGAAAATTTCGGCGATTTTCGCCATATCTTCCCGTGTTAATCCCGAATCTACTAATTGATTATCTTGCCACCGAGCGCGCAGAATTTTATTAACCATTTGTAGGGCTTCTTCGTGGGTAGCATCTTTAAGCGATCGCAATGCCGCCTCACAGGAATCTGCTAACATCACAATACCAGTTTCCCTAGATTGGGGGATAGGTCCATCATAGCGAAAATCCTCTTCCTTAACCACAATGCTATCATCTTTTTGAGCTCGCTGTTGGGCTGCATAATAAAAATAAGCAATCAACATTTCTCCCTGATGTTCGGGAATAAAAGCCTGAATAGCTTTAGGTAAGCGACATTTACGAGCCATAACTAACCCCTCGCTGACGTGCTTTTTAATAATGCGAGCGCTTTCTGTGGGGTCGTCAATTTCATCATGTTTATTCGGACCACCCATCTGATTTTCAATAAATCCTAGGGGGTCGTGCATTTTACCAATATCATGGTACAGGGTTCCCGTGCGTACCAGTTCCACATTACAGCCTAGGGCGCTGGCGGCGGATTCTGCTAAAGTAGCCACAAACATGGTATGCTGAAAAGTGCCAGGGGCTTCTGTGGCTAATCTTTTCAGTAGGGGGCGATTAGGATTAGCTAATTCTGCTAATCGTATGGGTGTAATTAGGTCAAAAACGTGCTCTAAATAGGGGCTTAATCCTAAAGCTACAATACTCCAAGCCAAACCTTCAAAAACCTTGAGAGTGACCGCCCCCAGCAGCACATGAAAAATCACAGTAGCAGTAGAACTTATCATCAGGGTAGCGATTAAATACACTAGCCCTTTAGTGACACCTACCACCCCACCGAGGAGGGCTAATTCTTCACGCGATCGCAACTTCCCAGCCATTAAACTACCCACCAGACCACCAGCGGCACTAGCCACCAGGGAAATGGTCTCAATTTCCATACCAATAGGCAGCATTATTGAGAGCATAGTTACCACAGTAACACCGACTGCAGAGCCATAAAAACTCCCAATTAATAACCCCACCGCTGGCAAATTAGTAGCTGGTATTTTTAACAGCAATAAAACGGGAGTGCTGAGACTCAAAATCAATAACAGAATGTAATCTCGTCGGCGCAAACCCGGACGGAATTTTTTTTGCACCACAAGCACAATCAAAATGGAGACTGTCACTAAGCAGACAAACCCCATTAAGCCTCTCCAATTAATCCCCCGTTCACTCTTCCCAAAATAGTCAAGGATGACAAATTCCCGCTGAGTGATCGTCTCACCTGGTTGGATAATCACATCACCTTTATTGACATTCACCACCACGGTTTCAACTTTTTGGGCAGCTAATTCGGCTCGTCGTCGGGTAGCCACGGGATCTTTAATCAAATTAGGCCGCAGATATCTACTTAAAACCGTATGAGCAAAGCCTTGGGATTCTGGGGGAATTACACCGTTAATATGGAGACTGGCAGCTTGTCTGATAATGTCATTAGGTAAACCTAGAGCGATACCTTGGGATAGCATTTGTCTAGCTATCTGTAAAATGCTAAATTGGGTCTCTTGCCACAGTGGATCAGACCAGTTTAATACAGTGGTATCATATAAGTCTCTAGCTTCTGAGGTCTGTTGTTCGGAGAGTAAATCAACCGCTTGGGCATAGCTGCGACGAGCATTTGAGATTTCCGCGATTAAATCTGAAAAAACTTCCTCGTCAACTCGGTTGCGGTATTGAGACAGTTGTAAATAAGCCTTACGTTGCTGTCTTTCCTGCTCCAATTTACTCTTAAACTTTTGGATATTAGATTTATCGACCGTGACGGTTTCCGGTTCGTCGGTGGTTTCTAAACTAGGGGTCTGATTAACTTTGGTAATCAACTCTTGCCATTGTCGTTGTGGTAGCTGGCGAATATGGCTCTGGACATCTGTGGAGACAATGCCAGTATTGACATAGGGAAGAGGTCCAGCTAGTTCTCGAATGGTGTTAATTTGATCAAATACTGATTCGAGGTTTTGCCGAATTTCCCGGTCAATAGTCGGATCGATAACCAGAACCGATATCTCGCCAATTTGAGCGGCTCGGCGCTTTTCTTCGGTGGTTTTTAGATCTTCAATGCTGGCATCAGCGGGAGCGATAAAGGCTTCAGGAGCATATCTGCCGACTGATAATCTGGGTTGGTTATAAAAGCGAACCCCCATGACACCTGTGAGGGTGCTAATTGCTATTACCCACAGGACGGGATAACTGATTTGAGACGATCGCCTTTTTCCGGTGGGGGAACTGTTACCGTTTCCCGCCTGAGTTTCTGAGTTCTTCAATGCGATCGCCCTGGATTTTTGCTTATTTGTCCCTTGATTTACCACTTCAGCCGTCCCTCCTCGCGATGATAAATGGCGAGTATGACCCCGAAGTCGTTCAATCTGTCGGGTGATTGACTCAAACCTATCCATACAAACCTATCCGGCATGATTTAAATTTAACCTAAATACCCAGCGCGATATTGCTCAATTGGGATGAGTCAGATTTCCGCACCAGTAGTTATTTAGGCCCTAGACCCCCCGAATCCGCCCCCTTTCCGCCTAGCGGCGGGCAGTGTTTGTTATTTTAACTTGTGTTTTGTTCGGACGGGTATAAGTCCCGCGAACTCCCCCCTTTTTTGAGTGTCTGGATACATAGATTTGCCGCGTCCCTTGAGGGGCTCGATGCCAGGAAAATGGACATCTACCTATCACGTCTAATCGTATTATAATCCTAATGGGGCGATCGAGTTGGTTCGCAACGGAGCCAGGTCAGAATCTATCCGCCGGAACCCAAGCGTCTATATAGCCTACAACCCCTATTCTACCGTTACTTAGGTGTTACTCAAAGCCATAACAGGATAACAAGTGAGTAAAAAATGAGTAACGCTACTGATACCCCTACAGTAGGGGGAAAGGGCAACTATGACGACAATTACACTAGGTTCATGAAAGCTTATCAGGATTTTAAGGGGGAATGTCCCAAAGGGGTAACTCTCAAACTTCAAAAGACCGGGACTAGGTACAATCTGCTATTGCAGTTTAAGCAACCACCAACCGGAAAACGACTACCCAAAACGGCTAACCTTGAGTGTACTCCAGAAGGGGTGATAGACGGGGTCAAGAAAGCTAAATTGGTATCTGAAGCCCTAGGGACTATCACTAGCGCTAGTGAATTTTGGGATTGGTACGATGCGACTATCTTAGGAAAGAACCAGATTGAGGATAATCTGATAGCCTATCGGGAAATATTCCAACAACTAGAGGATGAGTATTTTGCCGGGTACAACCGCAACACAGGACGGAAGCGTTCTCGCGATATCGCTAGCGACTTAGCGTCTTACGACACTACTAAAGGGGCATATTTCAGGCTGTTCCCTAACTGGGATGAATATCCTAGCTGGGAGAGTTTCAAGGCTATGCTATATATTCCCTTGCAGAATGGAGAACAATTAGTAGGCTCCAAAACTTTCAAGGAACGTTACTACATTTTAAAAGCCATAGCCGAGAAATCACCTAACAAAGACCATTTACTTAAAAAGCTTGAACCTATTGACCCCAAACAAACGCAATTCAAAAAGAAACAACGGATAGGTATCGATGCCTTTAAAGATTGGTGGTATAGCGCCAAACAGGAAGCCTATACTATTAAAGGCCACCAACATCAATCATCCCGGCATAACTGGTTATGGGTGACTGGTATGACAGTAATGTACGGACTGAGGCCAACTTAAATAGCCGCCGCCGTTAATCTAACTAAGCCATTTGTAACTGAAGATGGTGTAATCATCAAAGCACTATCAGACCCTGATAATCAAGACAATTACTTGGTATTAGGAGATTACACTTATTTTACTGACGCAGAAGGTCGGAAAGTGAGTATAAAAACAGGGGGAAGGATTGTAGCTCCAATACCTAGCCTTGATATGTTTGAGTTCCTGGAATTAAAAAGGCCTTTATTGCCTCAGTACACCCCTAAAAAAGGCAGTAAACCCAAAAGCATAGTTACAGGATTTGAGGCCTTGTTTAGTCAAAAAATTTCCTCTATGAAATGCCCGGTAACTCAAAAATATGCTTTTCGTAGACTGTACAACCTGTTAGGTGAAAAGTATGGACTACCTATCGAGTTACGAGCTAGACTTATGGGTCATAGCGCAATCGTCAACGAGAGTAAATATAAAACAGAAGGGATTGACGCTACCTTAGAAGTCCTCAAAGGGGTTTCTAAGTTACCTATACCATTGAACGTAGCCATAGAACGGTTAACAGCGTTAGGGTTTGATGTTGACACTCCAGAAGCTAAGGCATTTCTCAGAGTTATCTATCAGATAGATTAATCTAATCGTCAACCTTTCATAAATTAACACCCCTAGACTAAACCCCTAGGGGTTATTTTATGGCTACAGATTGATGGATCCTGTTATGGCTTTGAGTAACACCTAAGTAACGGTAGAATAGGGGTTGTAGGCTATATAGACGCTTGGGTTCCGTCAGAGTGTGTTAACTATAAACCCTTATCCTGACAGCGATAGCGAGCTATTACTCAACCCGATAACTATGCCTAGTTACTCAAATGTTACTCACCATACAGATAGTCCTGAAGTTGACGACAAAAAAATAGATTACTTAACAATCATGTATGACAAACTAATACCATTAGTGATTGCGGCAATTCAGGAATTATCAGAAAAAATCGACAAATTAGAAAATATGCTAAACACTCAACAATAAATTAACAGATAATGCCTAATGCACTTAATATATCAGAGAGTAACTGGTTTAAGGTTTATGAATTTAATTTTAGGATAGAAGATGATAGTACTCTACACGGTACTAAAAAATTGCCTGACATTTCTGGCAGTAAATTTATCAGGATATTATTTGACGCTGACAGTGTACCCGTGTACTGGAAAATGGCAGGGTGGTTAAAATTTTACACATACAATGATGTGAAGCAGAATATGATGGTTAAACGTGAAATTATATGGCTTAATGAATATCAAATAATTGAATCACCACCATATAGCAATTTTTACGCTTCATTTTCTCCACTAGAAAGGATTAAATGGTTTACACTTCATTTTTGGAAATTAATATAAATGAACTTGGTAATAGTTGAATTAGGGTTAATTATTGTCGCGATTATTATCAGTATGTTCATTACGCATACAGGAAACCTAATTATTGAGAATAGGTTAGACGGTATCCAAAATAGCCTAAATTATTTGATTAGATATGTTAATGATTTTATGCCATCAACAGTTTGTAAAAAACAGTTAGAAGATAAAAAGCAATCACCCCCTCTTCCAATTAACAGAGATGATATTGATGATGATGGTTGGAGAAAACCCTAAACCCTAACAGCTAACAGCTAACTCAATAACTTAAATGGCCCCCTATGGTTTCTGACTGTAGGGGATGCGTGTATTTTTTGTTTACAGGCCTGTTGCAACAGGCCTGTAAATCATTTATATGAATGCTCACCCCTAGTTTACCTACAATAGACGGGTTAAGATTTTGGCTTAGTGCTTTATTAGGGGTAATCATCCCGTGCGGAACTCAGTACCCCTATAAATTGGAGACTTGTCTAGCGGTATGTAGGTATCGGTTTCGCTGGTAAAGCAATTGTCTAGGATTATGTAGGTATCAGCGAGAGATAACGAAACAAGTCACCAGGTGAAAAGTTGTTTAGGGGTATCGGGTTGGTTCCGGTAGGAGATAGTTTAGATTATGCGATCGCATTTTGTTGGTAGCGAGTAGGCTCCTCAATATTTCACTAATAATCTGACTCCCATAGATAACCGGATAGGCAGCCTAATATCTTTGTACATTGATAGGGGTATCGTTGTACATTGATAACCTAGTGGGTTCCCCCTACGGCTACCTACGGCTATCGTGTTGACTTTAAGCCATAGATAAATCCCACTGCGATCGCACTCATACCTTTCTATGGTTAGCACTGGTAGCTTTAGGCAATATCCTGCAAAATTGAACCCATACCCTCCCCCTAACCGAAACAAGCACTATTGGGGAAACGAACGATGTGATAGCAGTCAATGGTGAGGAACGAACCGATAGGCTTGCCATTGACTGCTATCACAAGGGAGTTACCCTATCGGTGTTTGGTTGGGGGGAGATAGTAGGCATTTGACAGATTGATTAAGTTGTGCTTATTGACTGAGTAATCAACCTATTGACAGAATTATTTTCCTGTGCTAGGACTAGATTGTGAGTAACATTTGAGTAACTAGGCATAGTTATCGGGTTGAGTAATAGCTCGCTATCGCTGTCAGGATAAGGGTTTATAGTTAACACACTCTGACGGAACCTAACCTGGGGAGCATCGCCGCCAATGAAAACACGACGATCCGCAAAACATCATCATTTCCCATGAGTCATCTCAACTAGCGGTCTTCGCTGAAGTTACCGGAGGCTTGGCGATCGTTAATTCACAATAAGGCAAACTTGGTCACGCCTTCTTTAAAGCACCGTCCAAGACCCATGGATCAACGCCAGACCAAATTTTAAATAATGTTTCTCCTAGGTTAAGGATAGAGATTTCCGCTGTGGGGTTGGCAGTTATCAGGTTCATTCTCCAAGCCACAGGAATGCCCAAAACAGTATTATAGGCTCCCGAAAATATACCACTGATGATGGTTGTCAGTGCAGAGGTTGAATTAATTTGGCATGAACGCTTTAGGGTTAATATGGGTTGCTCAGGTGTACTCATAAAACAGTACAATCCTAGGGCTAGGCTGGAATGAGGAAAACTAGACAAATGCGCCTGTGTTTCTATCAGGGTCATTGATTCAGCTAGGGCTATTTGGACCTGAGACAGTTGCTGCTCAACGGTGGTGTTGTTGGTGGATAGGTTTTCTAATATGGTCGGTATTATGGGGCGATTATCCCTTGCTGTTGCCATGATTTGGGCTATGATTTCACCCATCACTAACATTGTGGCTTCCCTTTCCAGACTGCGATCGCTATCAGGCCATATTTCGGCTAATTGTTGTAATTGCTGTTGCTGTAGGGATCTGTTTTCATGGAAAAATAGAGCCATAGGGAAGGCAATTAAAGCGGCTTCATCGGGGTTTGGTGGGCTCTCTGGGTGGCGCTGGCAGCTTTTTTGCCAAATTTGACCCCAATGGTCTAAATCCAAGCCTTGATGCTCAATGAGACTGCCGGTGAAAGCCATAATTAATCCCACCCAGTCGGGTTCGGGTGGGTGATGACTGAGATAACTACCGCAAGCCGCGCCTAGCAAAGCGCCTTGGAACTTTGCTAATAATGGGTGTTCCATGTGGAAGGTTTGGGTTTTAGGGCGATCGCAAATAGTTTACCAATGCTTTTAAACCTAAACAATAACTATCAGCCCCAAAGCCGCTAATCTGACCGATCGCGACCGGGGCGATATAGGAATGATGCCTAAAGGGTTCGCGGGTGTAAATATTACTTAGGTGAACCTCAACAGTGGGAATTTTGACTGCTGATATAGCGTCCCTAATAGCAACGCTGGTATGGGTATAGGCTCCCGCATTAATCAGCAAGCCATGATGGTGGTCTAATGCAGAGTGAATGGCATCCACCAAGACCCCTTCATGATTAGACTGCCTAGCCACAACCTCAGCCCCCAATGACGCTGCCTCCTGTGTTAGCAGTTGGTTAATGTCATCTAAGGTAGCCTTGCCATAGATACCCGGTTCGCGCTGACCTAAGAGGTTTAGGTTAGGACCATGCAGCACCAGAATACTTAACAATTTCTTAATACCTCAGCAGTTTACTAGAAACTGAGTTGACTACTATCTTGAGCGAGGAAAATCTCTGACTGGCACCGGGACTGGTTCAGCTTCCGGTTGTGGTTCTGGACCTAATAATGCTTCGATTAGCTCCCGCGCCCATTCCCGGAGTTTCTCCAGTACCTTTTCAATGTATTCCATTGCAAAAATGGCTCCTTTTTACAAATTCGCAGGCTAATCTAACTCAAACCCGCAATTTCTTTGATTTTAGGGTAGCAGCAATTTCGGAATTGCTTCTACACGGAACGGGTAGACCTCATGCCTTCAGTGCCTACTGTTAGCAAAATTGACATACCCTAAGATTAGCTAGTTGCCCAGCACTGATTTAATCATAACAAATCTTCATAGAATTTGGCAAGGTGATCAGGTTAAAATTGGCGGCGGAGCAGGTCTAGGGCGCTACAGGCACTGGCTCGTTGAATCCAGGAGCGTTCTCGCTGGTTACCAAAACGGAATTCTTGTGATGTGGCGGTTCCGTCGGGTTTGGCTAGTCCGATGTATACTAATCCGACGGGTTTACTGTCCGTACCTCCTGATGGTCCAGCAATGCCGGTTATGGATAGTCCCCAGTGGGTTTGGAGGAGCGATCGCACTCCCAGAGCCATTTGTTCGGCAACTGTAGCGGATACTGCCCCCAATTGGTCTAAGTCGGTGCTATTAACTCCGAGGAGTTGATTTTTGATGCGGTTATCGTATGCGATGACTCCACCTAAAAAATATTGGGAACTGCCAGAAATTTCGGTAATCATTTTACCCAAACCGCCGCCGGTGCAGGATTCAGCTACACTTAGGGTTTGTTGTGTTTGTCGTAAATGCTGACCAACGACGGAGGCGAGGGTGTCATCATCTGCGCCATAACAGTTTAATCCGGCAATTTGTCTTAATTGGGTTACGATTGGTTCAATGAGAGCGGCGGCGCGGGCGGCGGATTCGGCACAGGCAGAAATCCGCAATTTAACTTCTCCATAATTAGCATAGGGGGCTACTGTGGGATTTTGTAGCTCTAGGAAGGGGGCTACTTTTTCGGCTAATGCTGATTCGGTAATGCCCCAAAATCTGAGGGTGCGGCTGTAGATGGTCTGAGAACACCAGCCTTGTTGACGTAGGTAGGGAATGGCTATTTCTACCCACATTTGTTTCATTTCGGAGGGGACTCCGGGAAATGTTAGGAGGGTAAGGCGATCGCCTCTGGGTTGCCAAATAATTCCCGGAGCGCTACCAATGCGATTGTAGAGGATGTCTGCCCCTTGGGGAATTAGGGCTTGTTTGCGGTTACTGGGAGACATTTCCCGCCCACGACTGGCGAATTTTTGGGCAATATCTTGGATGATTTCGGGTTTTTCGATGAGGGGGGTCTGGAAAAAGTCGGCAATGGTTTCTACAGTCAGGTCGTCGGGAGTCGGTCCTAAGCCTCCGGTAAAGATGAGGAGTTGTGATCTTTCTGAGGCGATCCGGATCGCTTTTTTGAGACGTTCTGGATTATCTCCTACCACAGTTTGATAATAGTGAGGAATACCAAGTTCGGCTAATTGTTCTCCAATAAATTGGGCATTAGTATTGGTAATGTTACCCAGGAGTAATTCTGTCCCCACACAAATAATTTCGGCTGTCATAGATTTGATTAATTGACAATAGATGAGACTATTAACTTGATGATTTGGCTCGCTTTACAGCTTTCCAACTGGTATAACCTAACAATCCGGTAGTTGCCCAAGCATAGACCAAACCACTGGGAAAACCGGAGAAAGCTAGAGCTAAACTCCCCACCCATAAGGTGAGAGTATAGATAAATAGAACAGTTAACCTTTGAGATAAACCAGCTTTTAGTAGTCGGTGATGCAAATGACGGTTATCAGCAGCAAAGGGAGATTTTCCATGTCGTAATCGTTCAATAATAACTGCTGACATATCCAAAATCGGCACAGCTAGAATTATATAAGGTAGTAAAACAGAGGTTACGGCGGTAGTTTTAACTAAACCAATAACTCCGACACCAGCTAAGGTAAATCCCATAAAATAGGAACCGCCATCGCCCATAAAAATCTGAGCGGGGTTAAAATTATATCGGAGAAATCCCAGACAACCGCCAGCTAGGGCAGCAGCAATTAGGGCGGCGGCGGGTTGATTCATATATAGAGATGCGATTAACATAACGACGGCCGCAATACCGGAAACCCCAGCAGCGAGACCGTCGAGGCCGTCAATCCAATTTATAGCATTAGTCATTCCCACTAACCAAAGGACGGTGACGGGTAAACTTAACCAGCCGATATGTATTAAGCCGCCAAAGTAGGGGATACTCAGGAATTCAATGCGGACTCCGACCCACCAGACTAAACTGGCGATCGCTGTTTGTAAGATTAATCGAGTTAGGGGAGACAGACCAAATAAATCGTCTGCCAAACCAATGAGAAAGAATGCTATAGCGCCTATAGCGACTCCTAAGATTTCAAATTCTTGTTTAGGGGGGAGGGGTTGACCATCTGCGCCGATAAAGCCACCAAAGCACCAAACTAATATTAGTGCGATGAGTGTACCGATGAAGATAGAAACTCCCCCCAAGCGAACCATGGGACGCTGATGAACTTTGCGATCGCAGGGTAAATCTACTCGTCCGCTTCTCAGGCCGATATTTTTGACTATCGGTGTACTCCAGAGGACAACGACGGTAGAAATTACAAAAGCCAGCAGATGATAAAAAGGATAGGGCATCTGATCAAAGTTTTTTGGGATGGGTGCTAAAAGCTAGTTCAGGGTGAGTCTACTATATTTTGAACCGCCTGATCACAGTCTCCCCTTAAAAGATGGGGGTATTGTTGGTTATTTTTGCACCCATCAGACCCAGAATCAGACCCAGAAACTGATTAAGTTAGTGCGGGAACTTTGATTTGTAAATGGGGATATAGGGGGAAGCGATCGCAAAGTTGGGCGACCCGCGCGCGACAGTCGGCTGTCACTGTGTCATCATCAGGATTTAATAGGCGATCGGCGATAATATTACCGATTTCGATAAATTCTGAAGTTCCCATCCCTCTGGTGGTCATGGCTGGAGAACCTAACCGCAGACCACTGGTGACAAAGGGTGATTCTGGGTCAAAGGGGACTGTGTTTTTATTGGCGGTGATGTTGATTTCACTCATCAAGCGATCGGCAATTTTTCCGGTCATTTTCACCGATCGCAAATCCACCAACATCAGATGGTTGTCTGTACCACCAGAAACAATTTTTAAGCCCCGTTGCTGTAAGCAGTTAGCTAAGGCTTGAGCATTGGCGATCACTTGGCTTGAGTAGGTTTTAAATTCCGGTTTTAGTGCTTCCCCAAAGGCGACCGCTTTACCAGCAATGACGTGCTCCAGGGGTCCGCCTTGAGTACCGGGAAAAACGGCTTTATCTAGTTTTTTGCCCAATTCTGGGTCACGGGTAAGGATTAACCCCCCCCTAGGTCCGCGCAGAGTTTTATGGGTGGTGGTGGTGACGACGTGACAATGGGGTAAGGGGTTCGGGTGATGACCTGTGGCGACCAGTCCCGCAATATGGGCGATGTCCGCTAGGAGGTATGCTCCCACTTCATCGGCGATCGCTCGGAATTTGTCAAATTCAATAATCCGGGGGTAGGCGGAATAACCACAAATCATCAGTTTGGGTTGATGTTGTTTAGCCAGTTCCAAAATCTTGTCATAGTCCAGGGTTTCCGTTTCTGGACTGACTCCATAGTGGCAAACATTAAACCATTTACCCGACACGTTGACCGGGGAACCGTGGGTTAAGTGTCCGCCGTGGGATAGATCCATTCCCATGATTGTATCTCCGGGCTGTAGGAGAGCCAGGAACACGGCAAAATTAGCTTGAGCGCCTGAATGGGGTTGAACGTTCGCATGGGTGGCATCAAAGAGTTCACAGGCGCGATCGATAGCTATTTGCTCGATTTTATCGATAAATTCACAGCCGCCATAGTAGCGTTTTTTGGGGAGTCCTTCCGCATATTTGTTGGTGAGGACTGACCCTTGGGCGGCTAAGACAGCGGCGGAGGTAAAGTTTTCGCTGGCGATTAGTTCCAGGTGTTCCCGTTGACGCTGTAGCTCTTGTCCGATGAATTCTGTTACGGTTGGATCACTTTGGGCTAGGATGTCTAGGTTGGTGTCACTCACTGTATAAATTCCCCTTTCAGAGTTCTTAGGTTTTGGTACTATGGAGCGATCGCTTGAAAGTGCGCCCCAAATTCACCATCATAACCCGCTTACTGCCCCCAGATACATTTAACCCCGAAAAATATAGCCGCCGCCAGTTGATATTTCCACCCCAGCCAACAAAATCTGATCATCGGATGTATCCCGTGACACAACCTGATATTAATGGCCATGTTAAGTTGTGCATCAATCCTGGGGTCTTGACTAATCTCAAAATATAATGGGGATAGGGCTTCAGCAATCGCGGGGAGAGAAGATTATGTTAGTCATGGTCATGGAAAACCAAATTATTGAGACCCATCAAGTGTGTCAGGGGTGTTTACTCGCCGACCATAGCGGTCAACCTCGCTGGCGTGGTGGCCATCTTAGTTGTGGTCATCTTATCCGTAAACCCGGAGACAATCAACCCGGTCAGTATGAGTGTCAGATGGGATTCCGCATTGCTAATATTTAGCTGTGACGTTCTGCTGCTGCTGCTCCCCCATTAAGCTAACGCTATAACGGGGGGTGTCTCTGTGAAATCTAATTCGTAGTTCAGCAATATTCCCTTGTCACTGCGTTATGCTGGGAGTGTGGACTTGTTTTGGTTAACAGGAGAGCTGACTATGAATTGGCGCGGGACAACGACCGTTCGCGATCGCATTTTTGCTTGTTTGCCCTATATGCTACCCTTGATGTATGGAATACAGTTCGGCGTATTTTTATTAACTCAATTTCCCATACTACAGATTATCTTGATTCCCATAGCTCCCCTAATGGCAATTTTTCAGTCCATTCCTTTTGCGGGGATCATTGTCTTTTTCTTGATGTATCTGCTGGTGGTGCGTAACGAAAATATCCCCCACTTTATCAGATTTAATGCCATGCAGTCGATTTTGTTGAATATTATCGTGCTTGGCTTTAGTCTGATTTTGGGGATTATACCATTGCAAGGGTTTATCCAAGAAACTCTCTTCAATATGATTTTCTTGGGTGTTTTAGCCTCTGTTAGTTATGGTATTGTCCAATCTATCCGGGGACAGTATGCAGAAATTCCGACCATCTCCGATGCGGTTTATATGCAGGTTCGCTAGAATTAGCAACTGTTAATATCTGGGGGCGGTCTTAGGGGCTGCCCTTGTTTTTCGAGATTCGGAAATAACCATTATATAGTAATCTCAAAAATACTGCCTTGTGGTTGGTTGGGGATAACTCTAATGTGTCCGCCATGGGCTTCCACAACCATTTTACAAAAAGCCAATCCCAAACCAATTTGAGATACATTTTTTACCAGTTTCCCGATGTCATATTTATTAAAAATACTCGCTCTAAATTCCTCCGGTACTCCCGGACCAAAATCAACTACTTGGACCCTAGCACCTTTGGGGGTAAGATAATCAGCATTAATAATAATTTCACTATGACGGGGTGAGAATTTAGTGGCGTTGGAAAGTAAGTTATCCAAAACTCGTGTAAATAGTGCCTCATCAACCTTAATTCTACCACCAGGCGCGGGAAGTTTACAAATAAGTTGGATATTTTTTTGAGTGGCGATAACCTGGAAATTTTCCACAGTGGATTGAATAGTAGTAGACAAATCAACCTCGGTCAAATTTAACTCAAGGTGTCGGTTTTCCATTTTACCCATGATTACCAAGTCGTTAATTAAGGCTTGTAAACGTTGGGCGGAGATTAAGCATTTACCAATTTTATCTTCAATTTTATGGGGAAGTTCTGTCCTCTGTAAAAGATATAGGCTAAATAATAAACTCATTAAAGGATTCCGCAGATCATGAACTATCATATTAACCATATCTTCGCGGGATTTTAGAATAGCTTCCAGGTCATCATATTGAGACTTTATCCGCAACATAGAGTTAACTCTAGCAACGAGTTCCACCCGATTAATGGGTTTGCTAATAAAATCATCAGCCCCGGTTTGTAAGCAGCGGGCGAGGTCTTCTTTACTGTCTAAGGCGGTGACCATAATAATGGGTAAAGTTTGCCATTTGCGAATGTCTTTAATAGCGCGACAAACTTGCTGGCCATCCATGTCGGGCATCATGACATCGAGTAAAATTAAATTGGGTTGCAGTATATCCAAGGAGGCGATCGCCCGAGTCCCATTAGATGTATAATGCAACTGATAATTTTGGTCTGATAATAAAGTTTCAATTACATCAAAATTATCGGGGTCATCATCTACAATCAAAATAGATGTTAAAGAAGATGTCATAGTTAACTTTTCAGATGAGATCCAAGTAGTTGCCGCAACTACCAAGACACAGCAACAAGTGGAATTTGGGCTATTATAACATACATTTACCAACAAGGCTCTCCCAAAAGTAGACTATCGCAACCGCCAGACGGTGTATCTCGCAGTCGAGAACCTAATCCCTCAAAAGAACTGTAACTATCATAAATGTTAGGAATTACATCTTGAGGGTCATCAAAGCTGCCCACAGGAACAGATCCGATCGCAAAATCGACGGTTCCGGTGCTACTTCTGGCGGGAATGGCGGTAAGGGCGGCTTGAATGATTTGGGGCTGTGGGGGATTAGTATTAAATGATAGATTTAACCCCGTGCGCCGAATTAAGCCGATAAAATTATTAAAGGCTTGAGCGCTACTAAATCGGGTTCGTAGGGTGGCTGGGTCAGCGCGTCCGCTTCCTTGACCTTCGATGGCAAAATCCCCAGACTCAAAGGCTTGGGCGTTGGGGGCATTACTAACGGAACAGAATTGATTAACCAGTTGGGCTTTACCGCCGGAACCCCGACCGTGAACGCCGACGACGCGACCTTGGTTGTCAAATACAGGACCGCCACTCATTCCGGGACGGGTATTGTCTAAGTAAAAAATGCTATAACCGTTTTCGCTACTGGCGGGGTTAACTACTCCGGTGACGGGTCCCCAGGTAAATCGTCTTTGGCGACGGGTGGCTCTCCCGGTACAGCGTCCGGTGGTGGCATCTCTTTCTTTTTCGGGGTCAGGCCAGCCGGAAACATAAATGGGGTCGCCGACATTGAGGGAGTTTTCTGTGGCGGAAGGGGCTACGGGATAGTGACGATCGCTTTCAAATACTACTACGGCTAGATCTGGTCCGTCTACTCTGGTGGGTAGGGTGATGGAATAACAGCCAAATCTGATTAAATTTCCTGGGGTGGGAGAACCGTTGAGGGGACAGCCTCGCCCATCGTTGGGTTGTTGGACTATATGAACTTTACCGTCACTGGTGCGGATACCGTAAGATATCCCAGCATTTAGGTCTCGCTGTCGGAAGTTGTGGCTAACAGTGAGAACATAGTGGCGATTACCTTCGCGGGCGATAATGACCCCGGAACCGGGATGCCATACGCCATCGGGGTTGTTTTGGCCCGCTTGGGGATTTCTGTAGTTATTTTCTAGGGCTTCGATGAGTTCGGGTCGAAGTTCTGGCGCAATTAATACGGTGGTTTGGCTGGCGATGGAGTTGATTTCTGCGGGGGAAAGTGCAGCCATGGCGGCGGGGGCTAGAGTCGCTAATAGGGAGACTCCGGCTAACAGTAGTAGATTTTGAGTAAGCGATCGCATTTTGATCATTGTTCCTAACCTAATATTTATTCTGGTTTACCAAAACCATTCGGAGGGTGAGGATACGGGAGAAACGGGTTCAACGGGGGGTGAGGGTTTGGGGTTGATGGTGTTTGCTGATGTGAAATTGGGGGCGAGTTGTAACACGGTGTGAATGGGAACCGCCCAACTGTACTCAACTAATTTGGCGGCTTCGGCGGGGTCGGGGGATGAACCGTCTACAAATTGATAGGCATTTCCCCACAGTGGATATTTGTGCATTCCATTAATGGCGACAAGTTCTCCTCGGCGATTTAATAGGGGTCCGCCACTCATTCCTGAAAAAATGTCGTTGGTGTATCCTACCTGATAACCTCCGATAAATGGCTGTGGCATCCACCGGGAGACTTGACCTTGTGTAATCACAAACCCTTGGGGGGCTGATGGGTCGGGTTCTAAGGGAAATCCGGCGGCGATTACGGTTTCTCCTAGGGCTACTGGTGTGGGGGCGATCGCTGCTACATTATAGGAGTGATCTACACTGCGAAATTGCACAATCCCTAAATCATTGTGAAACCAAGATATAGAGTTAACTATTTCGGCGGTATGGATGCGGTTATCGTAGGTCTGGACTCGATAATTTTGCCCTCCCCCTGGTAGCAAAACATGATCATTGGTGACGACTGTATAAATGCCACCCTGATGGTCAATAATTACCCCGGTTCCCCACATCCTTCCTGAGTAAACGCGGACAGTAATCTGTCTAGCTTTTTGGTGCAGGGCGGCTGTTGCGGGAATTGGTAGATTGGTGTTGGCGGCTAGGGTTGGTTCCGGCTGCAATTGTCTGGTTTCTTCTTCTGTCAGCACTTGTGCTTGACAGCTTAATCCTAACAGGGGAAAACCAATGGCGATCGCCCTGGCTAAAAATTTGAGTAATTGCTGCACCTTAGATACTTGGTAGATATTTTAGGGCTCACCATGCCGTCCCAGGTTGAGAACTGGGGGGGGTTGATGGTGTGGTGGGTGTGGGGGTAGCGGCTTCGGCGGGAACTCCCCCTAAAAATTGATCAAAGTTGATGTAGACACCTGCATCATCTTCGCTTTCAAATAGGATATCACTGGCTCCTCGGCGGATGTTGAACAGTCGCTGAAGTTTACTTTCGGCGGGTTCGGGGTCGTCCGCTTTCATGGTAAATAATATGGTGTTACTAGCACAGGGCATTCCATGATCGGAAACTACGCAAATTACTGGTAAATTGTTGACATATCCGGCGGTTAGATATCTCAGTTGTCCAGTATGGGAAAAGTTGGTAAACCTTTGGGCGATTTCCTGACAGCGGCGTTCTGGGGAATAGCCAGAGGCGCTGAAATATTCAGAATATAAGCTAACTATGGGTTTATTTCCGGCGGGTGTGCGAGCGTAGACGGTGGGATAGCCTATGGGGGAGTTCATGTCGCAGTAAAAGGATGTTACTTGCGCTTGGGCGACATCAGGTGGCTGAAATACGGCGAAACTTCCCAAGGCAATGGCGGCTACAGTTGCTAGTTGCACAGTTGTATTGTTTTGCATTTTCTAAGCCTTTGAGACCTTACCTTACATTATGGACGGTTTTGGGGCGATCGTCAAGTATTAAGAAATGATTATATTTTGGTGATTTTAGGAAAATTTATGCTAAATAATAATTCTAGTAACTTGGTGTAATCTAGTTAACCATAATCAGTTAGGCGGGTTAAGCAATGTTGCGGGTGAAATTATGAACCTGAACAATTGCTCCCGCCTTTCCCAGTTTAAATGGCTGTGGGTGGCTATTGTTAGAGCAAGTTTATATGGGTAAATGGTTGGGGATTATTTCCGGCGTAAGTGGCGACTATATGACCATCCCCAATTAATTGATATTTATAGGTAACTAACCCTTCTAAACCTACGGGACCCCTGGGGGGCATTTTTTGGGTACTGATACCGACTTCCGCCCCAAAACCATAGCGAAAACCATCAGCAAAACGGGTGGAACAGTTATGAAATACTCCGGCTGAATCTACAATAGACATAAAGGTTTGGGCGGCTTCTGGGTCTTCGGTAATGATGCCATCTGTATGACCTGAACCGTAGGTATTAATATGAGAAATGGCTGCTTCTAAATTTTCGACGACTTTAATTGAGAGAATTAAATCAGTATATTCTGTCTGCCAATCTGCGTCTGTGGCTGGGGGTATATCCAGGATTTTTTGGCTGTGATTATCTCCCCTTAATTCTACTCCTTTTTGTTGGAGTTCTGCGGCGATTTGGGGTAAAAATTTGGGTGCTATATCTTGATGGACTAACAGGGTTTCTAAGGCATTACAAGCGGCCGGATATTGGATTTTGGAGTCAATGACTATGGGTAGGGCTTTGGATATATCCGCCTCCCGGTCTATATAGAGGTGACAAATACCATCAGCATGACCTAAAACGGGAATCCGGGTATTTTCCTGGACGAATTGCACAAAAGAATTAGAACCCCTGGGGATAATTAAATCCACATATTTATCTAACTGTAATAACTCAATAATTTCGGAGCGAGTAGTTAATAACTGTACGACTTCGGGATTGACTGGGGTTGTTGCTAGTCCCTGGCGGATGGCTTTCACAAGTTCTCGACAGGAATGAATCGCCTCTTTTCCACCTTTTAATATTACGGCATTTCCAGACTTGATGGCTAAGGCGGAAATTTGAATAACGGCATCTGGTCGCGCCTCGAAGACTACTCCTAAGACTCCTAAAGGACAGGTTATCCGGCGCAAATTTAAGCCTTGGTCTAGTTCCCTATAAATTTGAATTTCACCTACTGGATCGGCTAATTTTTCGACATCTCGCAAGCCGGAAATCGCGCCTTTTAATTTGGCTTCATCGAGTTTTAATCGGTTATAAAGAGGTTTGGCGATACCATCAGCTTGGGCTTGTTGACAGTCCATCTGGTTGGCGGCGAGAATGTCTGGGGCGGCATTTTCTAGGGCTGGGGCTATGGATGCGATCGCCTGATTTTTGGCATCTGTAGATAAAACAGCCAATTGGCGGGCTGCTGCTTGGGTTTTTTGGGCGGTTTCAATTAGCAACGGAGAAATAGTCATGGTCAGCAATTTATGTAAAATCTAGGTAAGCAGTTAGAGAAGAAGGCTATAATAATTATAGCAAACAATTGACCGGAAACCAATCAACTGTTAAATTTTCTGGTCTATAATATGTCAAAATCACGGGCTAAATCTGGAGTGAAACCATGACTAAAAAACGGAAAAATTGGTTGACTATTGCTGGGATTGTGGGAGGTGTGCTGATTGTCCTGGCTGCTATCATCAATGTGACTTTATCTAGGGTGGATGGCGAATTGCAAAATTACCTAGAAAATATAGTGAGTTCAACCCTAGGAGTACCGACCGAAATTCAATCCTTGAGTTTGGATAAATTTCGGGGTGATTTGCGGGTTAATAATCTGACGATTAACAATCCTGATAATTTTAGCACTCCCCATGTGATCAAGATTTATCAGGTGGATATTGATGTGACTCCGAGAAGCCTGTTAACTGATGTGGTGGAAATCAATAATTTCGCGATTAACCATATTGATGTCAACATTGAACAGAGATTACTAAAAAACAATATCCTGGCGATTCTCAATAATCTGAAATCTACCCAACGGTCGGAACCGCGAACACCGTCGGAAACCCCAGAGGAAAAATCGCAAACTAAGCTCAAGCTGAACTTTGATGTTATCGATGTTCAGAATACTAAAGTTAATGTGACTTTAGCACCTTTGGGATTTGTCCAAGTCCTTGATTTTCAACTCCCTAATCTGCGCTTAACTAATGTATCATCAGATGACTTTGAAGAAATTCTGACCAGCGACTTTATTCGGGAAGTTGTGCAAGATATATTCGAGAGTATTATTAGAGATGGTGGGGAAAAAATCCCGGAGATTTTACAAGAGGCGATCGCCCCAGAAACTAATCCCAGGTAAATGATGATAACTTGTAGCCAGTTGATGGTAAAATGGTAATGGTTGTGTAAATATACGGTCACCAATTAATCATGTCTACTACCCCAATTATCTATATCCGTCGCGCGAACATTCTGCTACCGGATGGCAATTTCAGCTTAGGAGATGTTAAACTTGGCGGGGGGAAAATTCTGGAAATTAGTTCAGAACTTCCCGCCGCTGGAGAGTCGGAAACCGACCTAAATGCAGAGGGGTTAACTCTGTTACCGGGAGTAATTGACCCCCAGGTTCACTTTCGGGAACCGGGATTAGAATATAAAGAAGATTTATCAACAGCCAGTCGCGCCTGCGCTAAAGGTGGCGTTACCTCGTTTTTAGAGATGCCGAATACTCGCCCTTTAACTAGCACTAAAGAAGCGCTGGCGGATAAACTAGAAAGGGCGGCGCAAAAGTGTTTAGTAAATTATGGCTTTTTTATGGGGGCGACTCCTGAGAATTTACCTGATTTATTAGAGGCTAACCCGACTCCTGGGATTAAAATTTTTATGGGGTCAATGCACGGACCTTTGTTGGTCGATCACGAAGAAATTTTAGAGCCGATTTTTGCTAAAGGCGATCGCCTAATTGCGGTACACGCGGAAAACCAAGACCGGATTAATCGTCGTCGCGAGGAATTTGCGGGACAAACAGATCCAGCGATTCACTCCCAGATCCAAGATGAACAAGCCGCCCTAGAAGCCACCCAACTCGCCCTGAAGCTCTCTAAAAAATATCAACGAAGATTGCACATTTTGCATCTATCTACGGGTATAGAAGCGGAATTACTGCGACAGGATAAACCCGCCTGGGTAACTGCAGAAGTTACCCCCCAACATTTGGTGCTAAATATCACCGATTATGGTAAAATTGGAACCAAAGCTCAAATGAATCCGCCTTTGCGATCGCCTGAAAATAATGATGTTCTCTGGCGAGCGTTGTTAGATGGAGTTATCGACTTTATTGCTACTGATCACGCCCCCCACACCCTAGAAGAAAAAGCTAAACCATACCCAAATAGTCCTTCAGGAATGCCGGGAGTTGAGACATCCTTACCGGTGATGCTAACTCAGGCGATCGCCGGACGTTGTAGTGTTGCTCAGGTATCTAACTGGATGTCAACAGCCGTAGCGAAAGGTTATAATATCCCTAATAAAGGAGCGATCGCCCCTGGTTATGATGCTGACTTAGTGTTAGTTGATTTAAACAATTATCGCCCAGTTTTAGCCTCAGAATTGCAAACTAAGTGTGGTTGGAGTCCCTTTGAAGGCTGGCAGTTAACCGGGTGGCCAGTGGTTACTATTGTCGGAGGTCAAGTAGTATATGACCATGGCAAACTTAACTTAGAAGTAAGAGGCAAAGCCTTGACATTTGACCATCAGTAAAAGCCCTAAAAATTTGCAAATATTGACGAACAGAAATTAAACCTATGGCACAATCAAAACTCAATAATGATCCGCTTTGGTTCAAAGATGCGATTATTTACGAAGTGCCAGTCCGCGCCTATTGTGATAGTAATGGCGATGGTATTGGCGACTTTGCTGGACTCACGGAAAAATTAGATTATCTCGAAGAACTCGGCATCACTGCCATCTGGATTTTACCATTTTTCCCATCTCCATTGCGAGATGATGGCTATGATATTTCCGATTACCGAGATGTTAACTCTATCTATGGTAATTTAGAGGATTTTAAAACCTTTCTTTATGCCGCCCATGAAAGGGGAATTAGGGTAATCATCGAGTTAGTAGTTAACCACACTTCCGACCAGCACCCGTGGTTTCAGCGGGCGAGGAGACTCCCCAAAGGCAGTAAAGAACGGGAATTTTATGTATGGAGTGATACCCCAGACAAATACCCAGAAGTGAGGATTATTTTCCAGGATTTTGAGACCTCTAACTGGGCGTGGGACCCGGTAGCAAAAGCCTATTATTGGCATCGTTTTTACTCCCATCAACCGGACTTAAATTATGAGAGTCCCGAATTGCAGCAAGCCGTGTTAGAACTTGCGGATTTTTGGTTAGGAATGGGAGTAGATGGGATGCGCTTAGATGCGGTTCCCTATCTGTGTGTGCAGGAAGGAACAAACTGCGAAAACCTCCCGCAAACCCATGCCTTTTTGAAAAGATTACGGGCTTATATTGATAGCAAATATGAGGATCGGATGCTATTAGCGGAAGCCAATCAATGGCCGGAAGATGCTGCCGCTTACTATGGGGAAGGTGATGAATGTCAGATGAATTTTCACTTTCCGTTAATGCCACGTTTGTTTATGGCATTACGAATGGAAGATAGTTTTCCGATTGTGGATATTCTCAACCAAACTCCGTCTATTCCTAATAATTGTCAGTGGGCATTATTTCTGCGTAACCATGACGAATTAACCCTAGAAATGGTGACAGACGAAGACCGAGATTATATGTATCGGGTCTATGCAGAAGATACCCAAGCGCGACTAAATTTAGGGATTCGTCGCCGTCTCGCGCCACTACTGGGGAACGATCGCCGCCAAATTGAACTAATGAATAGTTTGCTGCTTTCTTTACCAGGAACTCCTGTGCTGTACTATGGTGATGAAATTGGCATGGGAGATAATATATATATAGGCGATCGCAACGGAGTCCGTACCCCCATGCAGTGGAGTCCTGATCGTAACGCTGGCTTTAGTCGTGCCAACCCTCAGAAACTGTATCAACCAGTTATTTTAGACTCTGAATATCACTACGAAGCCATCAACGTGGAAGCGCAAAGCGCTAATCCTAATTCCCTCCTGTCATGGATGAAACGTTTAATTGCCATGCGGAAACGTTTTCAAGCCTTTGGACGTGGAACTTTTGAACTGTTACATCCCGAAAACAGGAAAGTCTTAGCATTTGTCCGCACCTACTCTGGGGAACATATTTTAGTAGTGGCAAACCTGTCGCGATTTGTGCAGAGTGTAGAATTAGATTTAACCCCATTTCAGGGAATGGTTCCCGTGGAAATTTTCGGGCGAAATCACTTCCCAAAAATTGGAGAATCGAGCTATTTTCTGAGTATTGCGCCCTATGGATTTTACTGGTTTATGCTTCAGTTTGATCCAGCCACCAGCCTGCTACCTCGTCCCCGCCACCAACTACCAGCTTTAGAGGTTGCGAAAAGTTGGCATCAAATCTTTTCTCAGTCGGATACCCGCGAACGTTTAGAGTCTTTGTTCCCTGAATATCTACATCGATCCTCGTGGTTTATTAGTAAATCTAGGGTTATGCAGTCCGTGACAATTGCTGATTTTATTCCGATTCCTTTCCCCAAACAGGAAGCAGCTATTGTCATGCTAAATGTAGACTATACAGAAGGGTTTGCAGAAACCTATGTAGTGCTGTTATCTTGTGCTATTGGTGAACAATCAAAAGAAGTTAGTGCTAATTTTCCTAGTGCGGTGTTGGCTTCAGTAAAAATCGATGATCAAGAGGGGATTTTATTTGAAGCAAGTGCTGATCAAGACTTCTTAACTCTCCCCCTAGATATGATTCGGAACCGCCAACAGTATAAAGGTAAACATGGCACTTTAACGGCGATGACTACGGACGCGCTGGCTGGGGTAGATATGAGTGAAGAGAAAATGAATCCTCAGCTAATGGGAAAAACGGATAAAAATGCCTTAGTTGTTTATGGCGATCGCCTAATTTTTAAATTCTTCCGCCGAGTCGAACCGGGTATTAATCCCGAATTAGAAATTCGCAGTTTTTTAGGACAGAAACAACAATTAGAACACATTGCGCCAGTAATGGGAGGGTTAAAATATAAACCCCGTCGCGGAGACTCTACAACTTTAGGGGTTTTACAGGTATATATTCCCGATGGTATTAAGGCTTGGAATTATACTTTAGATAATCTCCGAGACTTTTTCGATCGCATAACTTTACCAACGACGGAAACTCCGGTGGAGGTTCCCTCAGAATCTCTGCTAACCTTAAAAAATCAGGAAATTCCCGAAGAAGTAGCGATCGCGATCGGATCATATCTGAGTAATATTCAACTACTAGGTCAACGCACAGCCGAGTTACATATTGCCTTATCCAGCGATACGGACGACCCGAATTTTACCCCAGAACCCTTTTCATCTTTATATCAGCGATCGATTTATCAATATTCCCGAAACCTGACCGGACAGGTAATGCTGAAGCTGAGAAAAGGGCTCGATTCCATGGGACCGGAAACCAAGGACTTAGCCAAAAAGGTTCTGAGTAAACATGAGTATATTTTAGCGCGTTTTCAATCCCTACTCAACCTCAAAATTACCGGACTGCGAACCCGTTGTCATGGGGACTATTCCTTAGAAGAAATTCTCTATACAGGTAAGGATTTTTGGGTAATTGACTTTGAGGGAGAAACCTACCGAACTTTGAACGAAAGACGGATGAAGCGATCGCCTTTGCGGGATGTCGCCGCCATGTTACAATCCCTCAATTATGCCACCCGTATTGCTTTACTCAACGAGGTAGAAAATGGCATGATTCGACCCGAAAATCTACCAGAAATGGAACAATGGGCGAACATCTGGTATAATTGGGTAGGTGCTAAATTTTTGGGCAGTTATTTAGAAGTAGCTAAAGAGGATGGATTTTTACCCAAGACCAACCAGGAATTACAGGTATTACTGGACAGCTACCTACTAGAGCGAATTATCCAAAGTTTAGACTTCCACTACCATCGCAGTCAACAACTAATTGATATTCCCTTACGGCAACTCTTAGAGGTTGTAGTCTAAAGGTTTATCGATGGGGAGGCGGGTAATTTACAGTGTAACCCGCCTCTACTGGTTCATGAATAATTGATAATCAACCATTAATTATTCATCATAGTCTTGCTCAAGAATCCGCCAACTCACAGATTTAACCGAAGGTTCTAAACTTAATCGGCTAATAATTTGCTCCAACAAATTATCATCACGATTCTGGGCTATTATTTGAGCTTCAACCTCAACCAAATTATTAAAGTCATCTAAATCTTGACTCCGCAAAGAGCGCAGCTTAATTTTATTCATTTTACCCAGAGCATCGAGTAATAAAACCCTTATATGAGCTTCTTCATCACCCCGACAAACTAGGGAACACAGATAATAAAACTCTAATTCAGTCCATTCTGTGGGTTGCTGGTTAATGCGAAGACTCAAGGGACGCAAAACCGTGTTAGCAATCAAAACCGCACAGGCTCCCATAAATGCTTGGGAAAAAAAACCAGCCCCCGATAAAGTCCCAATGGCAGCAGCGCACCAAATAGTCGCCGCCGTATTCAACCCCTTAACCGTGAGGCCTTCTTTTAAAATCACACCCCCAGCCAAAAAACCGATTCCAGACACAACTTGAGCCGCAATGCGGGTAGGGCTACCCTCTCCGGGAGTCATCACGGAAAGAATAACAAACATAGAGGCTCCCGTCGCCACCAATGTATTAGTCCGTAACCCAGCCATGCGCTGCCGCCACTGACGTTCAATTCCCAAAGCCGAACCTAGCAAAAATGCCACCGTCAGTCTCAGCAATGTTTCTGTCCACTCCATGGCTCACCTCTTCTTCTGATTCTGCTTTGATGGACTTTGTACACAGTTGAGTTAACTATGCCAAGAACCTACTGATTTTAGGATATTTTCGGCAGCATTCAGCGGAAAAATAAGTGATGGGGAGGGGTTCAACCTCCCCATATTGCCCTATTCGGGAGCGGTTATGATTCGGGGTGGGAGTCTTGCAACTCCTGCCACAACTGTTCCAGACGCTCCATTGCTTGTTTCGGTGAGATTTTACCACTGGTTTCTAAAGCACAGGCGATCGCCACTTGATTAGAAAACTCCTGAAAAACTTGGTTAAAACGGAGATTTTCTGAGGTAAGCTGTCCGCGATAGCGACAATAGGGAGATAACATTTCTTGCAAAACCAGCCGAGCTTCCCTCGGATCATTGATAGCATCAGTAGTTTTTTCTCCATATTCAGCCAAAATTTGATTCAAATAATAGTTATCCTGGGCCTCTAACTTCTCAATCAAATGCAAAATCAAGGGAAGATTAACTTCGGCAATTAAATAGTCCCGTGACCGCTGCCACCATGAATATTTGAGGCTAGGTACTGATTCCCCTAACTGTTTCAATGTGCGAGCTGGAGATAGAATAGATTGCTCCGAGGAAGTCGCCATCTTGCGTAAAGTCTCCCGACGGGATTCCGAAGATTCCCGTTTTGCCATAGCTTTGTAAATTTGTGCAATTTCCTGTTTCCGCAAACAAATTTGTTTCAGGGTAGAAATAACACTAGGGCGGGCAGTGATAGCTTGACTCATGATCATGTTCTTATCTCCTTAGTTTTTACAATGTTTTTGCCAACTTAGGGTAATTCCTTGACTCAGATAGTAGTGGGTTGAATCTCAGTTAACTAACACCAACCAGCAACCCCACTAGAGAAAAATAAATCCACAGACCCGAAAAGTCTTTAATTGTGGTGATAAATGGATCAGCACCAGGACCGTGATCAAAGCCGAGTCTTAGCATAATCATCGGCAACATTGCTCCTAAAATTGCTCCCAAAGTAATTACACAAGTTAAGGAAATTCCCACCGCTAAACCCAGTTGGGGGATATCGTTAGGTAATCCTTGCCAGAAGTAGGCGGCTATTCCCGCCACAGTGCCTAAAATTACCCCCATAATGAAGCCAATGCGAATTTCTCGGAATAGATAAGCAGTAAACTGGCTAGGGTGAATTTGACTCCAGGCTAAACCACGGGCGAAAATAGTGCTTGATTGAGTGCCGACATTTCCCCCCATATCCATGACTAGGGGAATAAATACCGCCGCCGCCACGATCGCCTCTAGGGTATCTTCAAAAGTTTCGATCACGCCACCGACTAAAAAACCACCAATCAGGGTAACAATTAAGAACATTATCCGCAGTCTAATGGCATAGAAAGAAGGACCACGCACCAGTTTTTCACTCCAACCTTGATCACGGGTTAATAAATTCCCGACTCCGGCTTGGCCTAAAATTGTCTCGGTGGCTTCTTCTTCCACTAAATCAATCACATCATCAAAGGTGATATCTCCAATTAATCGCCCTTCGTTATCAACTACAGGAATGGCGGGAAGGTCGTTATTTTTCAGGAGTTGAGCCGCTTTTAAATCGCGATCGCTCGCGCGGACGGCAATGGTTTCACCCTCGGCTAATTCACCAATAATTTGATCAGGATTAGCTCTAATCAGGTTAACGGTAGGAACAAATCCCCGATAATATCTTTCGGCATCAATGATAAACACAACTGCCAGTTGATTCGGGTCTAATTCCGATTGGCGGATAGTCGTTAGGGTATCAGCAACGGTCATGTGACTGCGGACGGTAACCAACCGCAGATTCATAATTCTTCCCGCACTATTTTCGGGATATCCCAGTAGTAAGTTAACCGTTTCCCTGGCTTGGGGACTGAGTTTCCCTATCAGTCGCTTAGTCACTTTAGCCGGAAGTTCCTCAAATAGCTGCACACGATCATCAGGATCAAGTGCTTCCAGAAGCGTCATTACTTCGGGATTTTCCATATCTTGAATTAGATCGGCTTGTTCCTCCGGGCGTAAATATTCAAAAACGGCGATCGCTCTGTTTTTTTCTAGTAATCGAAACGCTATAACTCGCTTATGGGGTTCAATTTGCATCAGCAGTTGTACCAGTTCCGAAGCCGGTAAACTATTCGCCTCTTTTTTCGCCGCTTCTAATGCAAAAGGTTGTAGTAAATCGTTCAAAACATTGCCACGCATTTTTCACCTCTCACTAAATACAGGATAATTGTCAGCATCAAACCATGTTTATTGCCTTAATTTTTTGAGGATATTTGCCAGCATAAATCGACTCACAAAAGGTGATTTTGTAAGTGGCAAAAGTAGACAAAACACAGTTTCAGGCTGAATAAATCCTCAAAGATTCAACCTGTCAACCAGTCCACTGGCTGCACTATTTATTCACTAATCAAACATCACGAAACAACCGGGCTTTTTCTTGCAATACCAAGAAAAAACCAGCTCGAAATTGATTCAAATATTCAGTAATAGTCTAGGGGGTTTACCTCCTTCCTTCCCAGTCACTATGCCCAGCAGTGACCGGAGATGAACCCACTAATCTTTAATAAAGCGATCGGGGCAAATTCATCAAACCAATCAACTGCCAGCCACACCTAGGGCTAGGGTCAGGGTCTTCTTTAGACGAATCGGACTCTTGATGTGTAGTTATGAAACTACTACTACCAGGAATCTCCATTGGTTTAGTTTCCTCAAAAAGTTAAAGCAAACTTGGCGGCATCCAAGCTGGCATACACCAGATTTTCTGCCATGCACCCCACCATTTTAAGCATACTATCTGGTTTTTGTCAATACCATTGACCGGAAAAAATGCTTTTTACCCCCAGAGATATCCGATTAAGATCTTCTTGGAGTAGGGGAGGCCATGCAACACCTTGTTTAGACTTGAGGAGAAATTGCTGATGGCTTTCCATGGCTAATTGATACAAAGCCAACACCAGAGGGCGATCGAAGTTATCGGTTTCTTTGAGGGAGTCATACACCATTTTAATTGCTAACAAAATCGATGTCACTTGACCAGGGACTGGGGGCTTACCTTCTTTCAGACGAATTAAAAAGGCATCGGGGTTATTTTGTATTTCCAAAGCCATACCTTGGTCAATTAAGAAACTACGGGCAGTTTTATAGTCCATTTTTCATCAGTAATAGTGGGTTAGGGCGGGTTTACCAAAACCCCGCTGGGAATGATGATTGACCGCAGAACCCGCCCCTACAATAATTTCCCGGTGGGTTAGGGCGGGTTTACCAAAACCCCGCTGGGAATGATGATTGACCGCAGAACCCGCCCCTACAATAATTTCCCGGTGGGTTAGGGCGGGTTTACCAAAACCCCGCTGGGAATGATGATTGACCGCAGAACCCGCCCCTACAATAATTTCCCGGTGGGTTAGGGCGGGTTTACCAAAACCCCGGTGGGAATGATGATTGACCGCCGTGGGGCGCGTTTACAATTATCTATTAATTTCCCGGTGGGTTAGGGCGGGTTTACCAAAACCCCCCTGGGAATGATGATTGACCGCCGTGGGGCGCGTTTACAATTATCTATTAATTTCCCGGTGGGTTAGGGCGGGTTTACCAAAACACCGCTGGGAATGATGATTGACCGCCGTGGGGCGCGTTTACAATAATTTCCCGGTGGGTTAGGGCGGGTTTACCAAAACACCGCTGGGAATGATGATTGACCGCAGTGGGGCGCGTTTACAATAATTTCCCGGTGGGTTAGGGCGGGTTTACCAAAACCCCGCTGGGAATGATGATTGACCGCAGAACCCGCCCCTACAATAATTTCCCGGTGGGTTAGGGCGGGTTTACCAAAACACCGCTGGGAATGATGATTGACCGCCGTGGGGCGCGTTTACAATTATCTATTAATTTCCCGGTGGGTTAGGGCGGGTTTACCAAAACACCGCTGGGAATGATGATTGACCGCCGTGGGGCGCGTTTACAATTATCTATTAATTTCCCGGTGGGTTAGGGCGGGTTTACCAAAACCCCGCTGGGAATGATGATTGACCGCAGAACCCGCCCCTACAATAATTTCCCGGTGGGTTAGGGCGGGTTTACCAAAACCCCGCTGGGAATGATGATTGACCGCAGAACCCGCCCCTACAATAATTTCCCGGTGGGTTAGGGCGGGTTTACCAAAACCCCGCTGGGAATGATGATTGACCGCAGAACCCGCCCCTACAATAATTTCCCGGTGGGTTAGGGCGGGTTTACCAAAACCCCGGTGGGAATGATGATTGACCGCCGTGGGGCGCGTTTACAATTATCTATTAATTTCCCGGTGGGTTAGGGCGGGTTTACCAAAACCCCGCTGGGAATGATGATTGACAGCAGAACCCGCCCCTACAATAATTTCCCGGTGGGTTAGGGCGGGTTTACCAAAACCCCCCTGGGAATGATGATTGACCGCAGAACCCGCCCCTACAGGATGAACAATTAACAATTAATAATTATCCATTATCCATTATCCATTATCAATTGCCCTATTCCCATTCGATAGTTCCTGGGGGTTTGGATGTAATATCGTAAACTACCCGATTGACTCCTCGCACTTCATTAACAATGCGGTTAGAAATAGTTTCAAGTAAATCGTAGGGAACCCGCGACCAGTCGGCGGTCATACCATCTTCACTAGAGACAAATCGCAACACGACGGGATAGGCGTAAGTACGCTGATCTCCCATAACTCCCACACTGCGGACGGGAAGCAATACGGCGAAGGCTTGCCAAAAATCATGATAAACGCCGGATTTGTGAATTTCATCACGGACGATGAAATCAGCATCACGCAGAATATTCAGTTTTTCGGCGGTAACTTCCCCTAGAATACGAATGGCTAAACCTGGACCAGGGAAGGGGTGGCGGCGGACGATTTCTTCGGGTAAACCTATCGATCGCCCAACTTTGCGAACTTCATCTTTAAACAGTTTGCGGAGAGGTTCAACTAATTTAAATCGTAAGTCCTTGGGTAAACCGCCAACGTTGTGATGGCTTTTGATTTTAACCGCTACCCTTTCCCCAGTTTTCGGGTCAACATTGGTATCGGCTGACTCAATTACATCAGGATAAAGGGTTCCCTGGGCGAGATAGTCAAAGGGTCCGAGACGGGCTGATTCTTCTTCAAAGACTCGGATAAATTCCCCCCCAATGCGTTTGCGTTTTTCTTCGGGGTCGGTCACTCCTTTGAGTTGTTCGAGAAAGCGATCGCGGGCGTTAACGTATTCAACCGAGATATGAAATCGATCATCAAATAGTTTTACCAGTTTTTCGGGTTCATATTTCCGCATAAACCCCTGGTCAATAAACATACAGGTAAGTTGATCTCCGATCGCCTGATGGAGTAAAAATGCCAGAGTTGAGGAGTCCACCCCGCCGGAAAGGGCTAATAATACCCGTTTATCTCCTACTTTACCCCGAATCTCGCGGATAGCTTCTTCCACAAAAGTTTCTGTAGTCCAGGTCGGTTCACAGTCACATATATGATAAACGAAATTCCTGATTAAGGCTTGACCACCAATAGAGTGAACTACTTCCGGGTGAAACTGAACTCCGTAGAGTTGGCGTTGATGGTCAGCGATCGCCGCACAGGGGGTATTACCTGTATGGGCGAGAACCTCAAACCCTGGTGGGAGTCTAGTACAGGAGTCACCATGACTCATCCACATGGTAGACCCCTGCTCAACATTAGTCAGTAGATCTGTTGGATCATCAATAGTTAGGGAAGCCTTACCATATTCAGCTAGTTTAGCCCGTTCTACCTCCCCCCCCAGTTGTTGAACCATTAACTGCATTCCATAACATACACCCAACACCGGAACCCCCAGATTCCAAATTTCTGGGTCACAATGGGGGGCTTTTTCGTCATAGACCGAACTAGGTCCACCGGATAAGATAATCCCTTTTAAGTTCAGGTCGGCTAATTTTTTGGCGCTGGTGCGATAGGAAATCACTTCCGAATAGACTTCTGTTTCCCGAATACGACGGGCGATCAGTTCCGAGTATTGGGAACCGAAATCTAAGATCATAATCATTTCCCGATTAACTGAGGTAACCGGTTCGGTTATTGGTGTCGGTAGAGTTTGCTCTGGGGCTGAGGTTTGCACAGTCATATTGAGTTAAGGGTTGTAGATGTTGATATAGTCATGGGGGCTAGGTTCTGGTAGCACCGGGAGGAGTAAAAACGCGGCAATTTTGCGGATAATTTGTTGAGGGAGTATTCTAACTAGGATAACAAATTTGCTGCCAAATTGTATCACCGATCGCACTTTTGCAGATAATTTGACGCTGGCGATCAAATAACACTGACCCCACCTGAACATTTACTTCCGCGTGGGTGTGTATATAGGCGGCGGCGCGATGATCAATAGCCGAGGCGATCGAACCATATATGCGATCGACCCAATCCCCCTTTAGTTCCCGCAGGTACAATAAAGCATCTTCCGTCGTCGGAGAATGCAAAACCTTCTGTAGATCTGGGGTTGGTAATCCCATATCCGCACAGTGAGCCGTTAAAATTTCTAAGCGTCCGTCTGCGAGGTGATGATGGGTGTGGAAAATCCCCCCAGCCACTTTGATCAGCTTTCCGTGATACCCAAATAGTAAAATCGATTCAATTTCTACACATCCTGCCGTTACTAGCATTGGCCCCAACCAGTTAGCCGTTTTGACAATTTGTTCAGGCTTAATACCCAAATGCGTGGCTAGGTCTAATCCATTTTCACCAATACAAAATACTAGGGTTTGAAAGTCGGCGGCTTTCGCTTCCAGCGTCTCCCGATAGACTTCCAACTGTTCGGGGACGCTGAGGGGTTGGGATATACCTGTTGTTCCCAGCAATGATAGTCCTTGGATGACTCCAAAGGCTTCGTTAGATGTGCGTTTGGCTAGTTTTTTGCCTTCTGGTAAAATAACCGTAACTTGAATGCGATCGCCTAGTGACACTAAGGATTTCAGGTTACTTAAAATCAGGGATTTCGCATATTTATAAATCGCCGCTTCTTCCCCTTTCTTCTGCATTCCCACCCCTTCACCACCCACAATTTTAATGGGGATTTCTAGGGAATTAATGTTACTGCCTATTCTTTCTACTATTGCCCAAACTGGCGTATGGCGAGTAATATCTAAGTTATCTCCTGGGTCCGAACGAGTAATCCCTAAAGCCGCATGATCACTAATACGAGCCACCTGTTCGATCGCAATTTCCGCCGTTTCTGGTGGATCGATTAAATCCACCGTCACCGTATTTTTATCATTAGGGCTCTGGTCTTGGAGATGCTCCAAAGCGGCGATCGCCGCCGCACAAGCAAAAACCGGAAGTGTATATCCAGAACGAGGTTTAGTCATAAGTCTAACCTAGTATGAGTAAATTATATATATATCATCTTCAATCATTTTCAGCCACAGGTTCCCCGTATTTATCTAAATGTAAACTTGTCACCTCTCCCATATTTTACCATATTAAGTCAAATACTTAAAACCAGACCCGATTAATTAATTTACCCTACCCGATTAATCAATTTACCTACCCCTGTCACTTCCACAACTACCTCATCTCCAGCAGTTAGGAAACGGGGCGGATTATATCCCATCCCTACTCCCGCCGGAGTACCTGTAGCAATAATATCTCCTGGTAATAAAGTCAGTCCCGCCGACAGAGTAGATATAATCGCGGGGACATCAAAGATAACTTGATCAAACTTAGCTTGTTGTCTTTTTTCCCCATTCACCCAACAGCAAACCTCAATATTTTCCGCAGATGGCATCATCGAACGATGCACAACTACCGGACCCATAGGCGCAAAACCATCTAGGCTTTTTCCCCGAAACCATTGGCGGTGATCTGATTGTAAATCCCTAGCTGAGATATCATTTAAGGCTGTATAACCAAATACATAATCCCAGGCATTTTCTGGTAAAATATTAGTGCCTTTTTTGCCAATAATAATCGCCAATTCCGCCTCATAGTCTAATTTAGAGGTTAAATGGCTATAGCTAGGAATTATCGCACCCGTACCGATCGCCGTAGTGGTAGCTTTAGTAAAAATAATCATTTGGGTGGGTAGTTGGTCGTCTTTATCAACTCTACCCAGCATTTCTTTAGCATGATCTAAATAATTCTTACCCAAACAAAAAATATTGCGTTTAGGATGAGGAAAAGGTGCTATAATTTCAGTATCTGTCAACGGCGCACAGGCAATTTTTGCGGCGATCGCTTTCTCCGTCAAATCCCCAACCGCCTGAGTCGCAGTATCTCCAGCTTCTACTAATTCTAATAAAGTCTGAGTCGTTAAGGACTCATCCAAAATCTGACTAGCTTTAACTAAGTCCACAACAGTCTGATCAACTAAAGTCCCCAATTGTCCATTTTTTAGGGTTAAAAACTTCATAGTTAAAATCTCAGCCACTGCACATCCTACATGACTACAATTGTATCAGGCTATTAATAGCAATCCTCAATCAATCGCCAAATAAGCCCTCACCCCCAAGCCCTCACCCACAAAGGGAGTACCCAGCGACCAAAGGCGATCGCTGGGTCTGAGAAGTCCAAATCTGAGAAAATCCGAAAGTCTCAGCGGGTTAGTGGTGAAATCCAATCAATAATTAAATAGGACAGCACAAACCGCCAGCCCGTTGGCTAAAGCGGGCATTTTCCCGATAGTCTACCGGACAATCAATCACCACAGGAACTTCCGAAGCCAGTGCTTCTTTAAGAATAGGAACCAAATCAGTCGCCGCCTCAACCCGGTATCCTTTCAATCCCATACTTTCAGCAAACTTGACAAAATCAGGATTACCGAATTTAATAAACGAGGACGAGCCAAACTGGTCTTCTTGTTTCCATTCAATCAAACCATAGCCACCATCATTAAAAATCAGCGTGACAAAAGGTGTACCAACTCGCAGGGCGGTTTCTAATTCCTGACAGTTCATCATAAAACCGCCATCTCCGGTAACCGCCACTACTTTTAATTCAGGATTGACAAGTTTAGCAGCGATCGCCCCAGGAATAGAAATTCCCATAGCCGCAAAACCATTAGAAATCAAACAAGTATTAGGGCGATCGCTGTGGTAATGTCTTGCCATCCACATTTTATGAGCCCCGACATCAGAAATCACGATATCTTCCGGTCCCATCACCTGGCGCAAATCATAGATAATTTTTTGAGGTTTAATGGGGAAACCATCATCATTAGCATAGCGTTCATAATCTTGGCGAATATCTGAGCGCAGTTTTACCCCATAGGGGTCCAGCTTACCAGTGCGGTCAGACCGACGCAGAATCTCATTAAGAGAATCAGAAATATCCCCAACAATTTCCGCAATAGGAATATAACTGCTATCAATTTCCGCCGCATTAGCCCCCACATGAATAATCGGAATTGTGCCTTTAGGATTCCATTTTTTCGGTGAATATTCAATCAAATCATAGCCAATAGCAATCACCAAATCTGCCTTATCAAAAGCGCAACTAATGAAATCCCGCTGCTGAAGTCCTGTCGTCCACAGAGATAAAGGATGGGTATAAGGAATCGCCCCCTTACCCATAAAAGTATTAGCTACAGGAATATTTAGTTGGGTAGCAAATTCAGTCACCGCCTCACTAGCATTAGCTCTCAAAGCTCCATTACCTACTAGGATGAGGGGATTAACAGCTTTGGAGATAGCACTAGCCGCTTCATTCATGCTTTGATAAGCAGAATAAATTTTTTCGCGGCGATCGCGATTTAGCGGCTGCCCTTCCACAGCCATACTAGCAATATTTTCCGGTAAATCAATATGAACCGCCCCCGGTTTTTCCGTTTGGGCTAATTTAAAAGCCTTACGGACAATTTCCGGCGTAATGCTAGGTCTGACAATTTGAGCATTCCACTTAGTGACAGGGGAAAACATTGCCACCAAATCCAGGTATTGATGGGATTCAATGTGCATTCTGTCTGTACCCACCTGACCCGTAATTGCTACCAAGGGAGCCCCATCAAGGTTAGCATCTGCCACCCCCGTCATCAGGTTAGTCGCACCAGGTCCCAAGGTAGACAAACAAACCCCTGCTTTTCCGGTCAAACGTCCGTAGACATCTGCCATAAATGCAGCACCTTGTTCATGGCGGGTGGTGATAAATTGGATAGAAGAATCTTTCAGGGATTCGAGAACTTCCATATTCTCTTCTCCCGGTAGTCCGAAGACATATTTAACCCCTTCATTTTCGAGGCATTTAACCAAAAGTTCGGCTGTATTCATTGGGCACTTTTTCAACTATACAAATAGATTAAAAAACCGGATAATTTTCGGCTTTCCGTAGTTTTTGGGTAAAATATAGGCGCAAAATCCCCCAGCTACTAGGTAATTTTTACCCCTAATTTTGAGTCTGAGTTATTTAATCCAGACCGTTTTCACATTGACAAACTCATGAATCCCTTGGATACTTAACTCTCGTCCGTAGCCAGAGCGTTTAATGCCACCAAAGGGCAAGCGCGGATCGGATTTGACCAAACCGTTAATAAATACGGCTCCGGCTTCTAGTTCCAAAGTTAAACGATCCTGTTCAGCCGTGTCTGTAGTCCATGCACTTGCACCCAGACCAAAAGATGTGCTATTCGCTAATGCGATCGCCTCATCTATATTTTTCACCCTAAATAAAAGCGCAACAGGTCCAAAAAATTCCTCCTGATCAGCAGGCGTTCCAGGGGGGATGGAAGCTAAAATAGTAGGCGCATAGAAATTTCCCGGACGATCAGAGAGTCGATGACCGCCCGTGAGAGCTTTAGCTCCCGCAGCTAGGCAAGTTTGCACCTGTTCGTCAATATCCTTGAGAATTCCCGGCGTAGCCAGGGGACCCACTTCTGTATCTGGGAGCATTGGATCTCCCACTTTCAGCGCCTTAAATTTGGCGACCAGTTTTTTTTCAAATTCTCCGGCGATGGAGGAGGCAAGAATAAACCGCTTGGCAGCAATACAAGACTGACCGTTATTCAGCATTCTAGCTGTCACCGCCGTTTGTACTGCTGCTTCTATATCGGCGCTTTCTAGCACAATAAATGGATCGCTACCCCCTAATTCTAACACTGTTTTTTTGAGATTTTTACCAGCAGTAGAAGCTAAACTAGCTCCGGCTGGTTCACTTCCGGTCAGGGTGGCAGCCTTAACGCGCGGGTCAGCCACAATTTGAGCTACTTTGTCCGCTCCCACCAGGAGGGTTTGGAAAACTCCAGGGGGAAACCCAGCCGCCGTGAAGATTTCGGCAATAGCTAAAGCACATTGAGGCACGTTAGAGGCGTGTTTGAGCAACCCCACATTCCCAGCCATTAAAGCCGGAGCCGCAAAGCGGAACACCTGCCAAAATGGGAAATTCCAAGGCATGACAGCTAAAATGGCTCCCAGGGGTTGATAGCGCACGAAACTCCGAGTCGCATCACTGGCGGCCGGAACATCAGCCAGAAACTGAGGCGCGTTTTCTGCATAAAACCGACAAACCAAGGCGCTTTTTTTAGCTTCGGCGATCGCATCTTTGATAGGTTTTCCCATCTCCAATGTCATGATTTGGGCAAATCTTTGTGCATCTCGCTCCAAAATCTCCGCCGCCCGGTTCATCCATTCAGCTTTTTTCTCAAAAGGCAGATAGCGGTAACGGCTAAAGGCTTGCTCTGCTGATTCCAGACAGGCTTCTATCTCCGAGTCAGTCAGGGATTCAAAGGTTTTGACCACTTCTCCCGTGGCGGGGTTGATGGTGGCGATTCCCATAACGAATTGATCTTTTTAATAAAATTAAATGTTTACATCTAATCATCCTACCTCTGAAAAACCATCTCTTATCAATTAATTTCCCATTCAGCCAACTGTTTACACAAATCTATAACTTTATTGAAATAACTTAAAATTTATGAGAAAAATTCGGGCTCAAATTCCCCAAAAATTTAATTTTCCCTCATCTTATTTACAAAACTAAAAAAACACCCAGAAAGCTGTTCTCTGGGTGATATAAGACCAAATTATGGTTCAGGCTGTAGGTATCCCCTAGCGAATATACTCTTTGAGAATACTATTGCGGTTGGGATGACGTAACTTTCGTAGAGCCTTAGCTTCTATCTGGCGAATGCGCTCCCGAGTCACGTTGAATATCTGCCCTATTTCTTCTAGGGTTTTCATCCGTCCGTCATCGAGTCCATAGCGTAGTCGCAAAACATCTCGTTCCCTAGGGCTAAGAGTATCTAATACACTTTCGAGGTCTTCCCGTAGTAAATTCTTAGAAACCTGATCTTCTGGGGTTTCTCCATCAGACTCAATAAAGTCTCCCAAGCGAGAATCTTCTTCCTTACCAATGGGAGTTTCCAGGGAAATAGGTAGTTGAGCGGATTTAGCAATAAATCTTAACTTCTCGATGGTCATTTCCATCCGGGTAGCGATTTCTTCCTCCGTCGGTTTACGACCCATTTCCTGAGATAGGAGTTTAGTAGTCTTTTTGATCCGCGAGATAGTTTCATACAAGTGAACCGGAAGTCTTATCGTCCGAGACTGATCAGCGATCGCCCGAGTAATAGCCTGACGAATCCACCAAGTCGCATAGGTACTGAACTTATAGCCTTTCTCGTGATCGAATTTTTCCGCCGCCCGGATTAACCCCAGACTTCCCTCTTGAATTAAGTCTTGAAACGACAAACCCCGATTCATGTACTTTTTAGCAATCGAAACCACCAACCTCAAGTTAGACTGAACCATTTTATCCTTAGCTCGTCTGCCCAGAAATAGGCGACGGCGGAATTCTGGTAGCCTCATATCAACCGCATTTGCCCATTCCTTTTCGTTAGGTTCGCGATGATAATGCTCTATTAGCTTTTCGCGTATTCGTTCCAACTCCAGCAAATCCGCAATCTTACGAGCCAGTTCAATTTCTTCATCAGCTCGCAGTAAGCGAATGCGACCAATTTCCTGAAGATACAGTCGAATCGAATCCTCTGTATAGTGCTTTTTTTTTGTCTGGGCACGTCGCCGAGATTTCGCGGCACCCCCAGTTTTAGCTAGTTCTGTGTCAGATTGAGACTCCTCTAATTCTTCTGGAAGAGATTTTCCATGTTCAAACAAATTTTCAACTAAATCTGGATCAGATTTCGGGTCAGATAATTCAATTGTTTCCATTTCAGGCTCAATGGTGGTTGCGAGTCCGTCTTTTATTTGGATCATGCCGCGTTCCTCATGCTCCTCAATTCAAGAATCCATCACGAGAGACAGAATATAACAATATATCTGTCTGTAGACAGTTTAGCCAATTCCTCACTCGGTCTGACTGTAACTTCGGCTTGTTGATCATAAACTATTGATGATTGAATTCCGATACAGCCCATCAGCTAAGGGTGACAAAAGTTGCTCAAACCATATATATAAAATATCTCAGGTTTCACTTGCCAGGGTCGGCCTTGACCGCATAAACAACAGCCAACTACCTCCCATTAGCAAAAGCATTGGCAACCGAGCGATTGTGACTAATACTGCCATCGATTCATTTTCGTTTACCCTACCCCTAGCGTGTTAAGGAACACAACGGGTATGGTAGGTACAATTCATGCTCTTCCTCCGAGAAACCCCATCCCCTTGTGGGTGGGTCAGGAATTGAGCCGGAATTGAGCGGGGTTAAATACCCCCTAATTTGCCCATTCGATAACTATAAGCGTAGCCTCCTGAGTTGGTAAAGGTTGACTGCAATTGCGGGGTAAAGCGGTATGGTTGCCGCTCCGGTGGGGATATGGTTGTCCCCGATACACCCATTGCTGGGGTAAAGTTCCCACTTGCCAATGTTCAGAGTCGGTACTTTCCAGATAGCACGGTCTTAACCCTCTAGGACTGTTTAAGCATCTGGTTTTAGAGCTGGGGACTACTAGCGATAGCGACGCATCCCCAGGTAAGAACTTTAACACTTGCTCTGAACGTAGACGCTGACCGCGTCTGAGGCCCGTCAACTAAACTCACTCTGGGTTAGGGGCTTTAACAAGCCCCATCCCGCCAGTTGAGTGGGGTTGTTGACTACATTATTTATGAATCGGTTTCCCAATCTATGTTAGCCCATATAACAAACTATGGGGGTTAGGTTAATTGAGCAATCCTATTTTAATGTTCATCTCAAACCTCGCGGAGAAACTTCGAGGAGATTAATTCAGAATTGAAATACATAATCTGGTGATCACAATCTAGGTGATTCCATAGCTTGCGCCACTCCAGGTCTCAATCCCTTGGTCTGTCCTCAACAGAGACTTTTCAAGACTGGGTATTCTCAAACCGGCCCCATGGGTTTCCGAATACAGGATATCCTTAGTTTTCCCGCTTTGACAGAACTCATGCCAACTAAATGATATAGAGGCTAAGTTGCTGGGTTTGGTTTTGAACCAAGGGATTTGCTCAAAAAACTGAAACCAGATGAATCGGAGAACTCCATTTCAATAAAGATTTTCACGGTAAACGTGATCATTGAGTTCTCAGATGCGTCAGCCTTTTCTGTTAAGGTAGCTCAAATTTGAAGAAATGGAATCCCATAAAATGTTAAATCACATTAAGTTTTTGCAGTCATGTCTTAATATTTGCCGGTCAATTGTTGATTTATTAATCATTTTCTGGGTTTAACTTTGATTTCGGGTCTTAGGATTTATCCACTCGCTAATTCCCTCTCCTAACAAAGATAGCCCCACTACCATGATGGTAAGGGCTAATCCGGGAAACAATGTACTCCACCAAATCCCAGTGGGGAGAGCTTCTAAGGCTAGGCGTAAATCATGGCCCCATTCGGGAGTTTCTGGTGGTAGCCCTAAGCCTAAAAATCCTAATCCTCCTAAAATCAGGATCGCATCGGCTGCATTAAGAGTTAACAAAACGGGGACACTCTGAATTACATTTAAGAACAGGTAGCGAGAAAGCACTGTCCAAGTATCAGCCCCCATGGCTTGGGCGGCTTCGACAAATAATTCAGTTTTGACGCTGGTGGTATGGTTACGAACTACCCGATAATACTGGGGGATATAGGCAATACTAAGGGCTAAGGCTGCATTAAACACCCCTCGACCGACGACAAAGGCTAAGGTAATGGATAGCAGCAGTCCCGGTAAGGTGTAGATGGTATCCATCAAAAACAACAAGCAACGATCTATTTTCCCGCCCTGATAGCCACTCAGAAGCCCCAGAGGAACGCCGATACATAAACTTAATACTGTTGCTAACAGTACCACCTTCCAGGCGGCTTGAGTGCCGAATAGGGTACGGGAAAAGATATCATACCCCTGGCGATTGGTACCGAACCAGTGCTTGAGTCCGGGGGGTTGATGAATGGGGTTGGCGAGAAATTCGGTGGGACTCTGTATCCATCCCCAGCTTTCTAATACTGGGGAGAAAATAGCGATCGCCACAAAAACAGTTGTGATCACAAAACCAATTGTCATCATCCAACTGGAAACACTACGGGAACCTGTGCGGGTCCAAAATCGAGCAAATCGAGATTTAGTGGAAGTCATTTTTTAGTTAACAGGTGACATACAGAAAGAGAGGATAACTATAAATTACTTTGAATGACATCTCGATACTGACTTTTTTGTTTAACCCCCTTCATTTCTCTGACTAACTCCTTATGTTTAAAAAACTGAATAGTGGGAGTTCCCATCACTCCGGCATTTTGTGCAATTTCCGGGTCTTGTTCTATATCAATTTCCACAAAGTGGATTTTACCATCAAACTCATCGACCAATTTATTTAAAATGGGCTTGAGGGTGCGACAGGGGCCGCAGGTAGGGGAAACATATTTAACCATAATTAAGCGATCGCTCTCATGGTAAAGTTTCCGCAGAGCATAACTGCCTTTATGCTTAGTGTTATTTATATCGTAAGTTTCCTCAGTATCTGCCGCCTCAGTTTCGGGGCTGGTGTCTGTATGGTCTGACGAGGATTCAGTTTGTGGAAATTCCTGAGCCAAATTCTGAGAAGATAACCATCGTTCTGCCAACATCGCCCCCATGCAGCCACTACCGGCCGCCGTCACCGCTTGCCGAAATTCATGATCTTGAACATCTCCAACGGCATAAACACCCTCAACGCTGGTTTCTACGCCATGATTTTTAGTGACAATATAACCGACAGAATCTAGTTCTAACTGTCCTTGAAAAATGTCAGTGTTGGGAGTATGACCAATGGCATAAAATAGACCATTAACCAGCAATTCACTTTCCTGGTTTGTGCGGTTATTTTTAACTACAATTCCCGCAAGTTTGCCATTGCCAAATACTTTAAATGCCTCAGTGTTCCAATGAACAGTTATTTGGGGGTTTTGTAAAACTCGCTGCTGCATAGCTTTACTAGCACGCAACTCATCTCGACGTACCAAAAGATGAACATGACTGGCATATTTAGTTAAATAAACGGCTTCCTCTGCTGCTGAGTCGCCGCCACCAATAACGGCTAATTCTACCCCTTTAAATAGGGGACTAGCGCCATCACAAATAGCACAGGCGGAAATGCCATTACTCCAGAAAATTTCTTCCCCTGGTAGGTTGAGTCGTTTAGCGGTAGCTCCTGTAGCAATAATAATACTATGGGTGGAGATTTCCCGGTCTGGGGAAGTGAGGGTAAAGGGTCTTTGACTGAGATCTACCTTAATCACGTCTTCGGTAATTAATTGAGCCCCCCAGCGCGCGGCTTGTGCTTTCATGCGATCCATTAATTGGGGTCCGGTGATACCATCAGGAAAACCGGGGAAGTTTTCTACTTCTGTGGTGGTCATTAATTGTCCACCGGGAACCCCACCCTTCTGATATCCTTCAAATACAATGGGTTTGAGGTTAGCCCGTCCTGCATAGATAGCGGCAGTGTACCCAGCGGGACCAGAACCGATAATGACTAAATTTTCAACCATTTTCAATATGGTAGGGGGAAATTCTACAATCCTTGATTATAAAGCATCAGGACTGGGTTTCCTGAAAGTTTCCTAAAATTATGGTGAGGATGGCTGAGGGGTTGACAATTAATAATAATTGATTAATAATTTGAGGTTAATAAATATTTTTTTGTGTAATTTCATTGGCAAAGTAATCTGAATGAAACGAGTTTTAGAACCGGAAGTGATGGATAGTTGGTCGGAAGCTGTAGAGTATGACTCTATGGATTTTTCGGAGGTGAATCGAGCTTTTGCAGAAGAGGCGATCGCGGTTTTACCAAGGTCAGAAGGGATGGTATTAGATGCGGGAACGGGAACAGCACGCATCCCGATTTTGATAGCGAAACAGAAGCCAGGCTGGCAAATTATCGGGATTGATTTATCGGAAAATATGCTGAAAATAGGGGAGAGGAATATCAAGGCGGCGGGAGTTAGTAGTCAAGTGGAATTAGCCTTGGTAGATGCCAAAAAGTTGCCATATATTGACGGTCAGTTTGATTTGGTAATTTCCAATAGTATAGTGCATCACCTGGGGGACCCTTTACCCTTTTTTTGTGAGGTGAAACGAGTATTAAAACCGGGGGGAGGGATTTTCCTGCGGGACTTACAGCGACCGAAAAGTGAAGCCGATCGCGATCGCCTAGTAGAGGAATATGCAGGGGACTGTAACCAGCATCAAAAACAACTATTCCGAGATTCCCTACAGGCGGCGTTTACCTTAGAAGAAGTGCAGGAGATGTTGAACCAAGCGGGTAATGGGGATATTAAAGTTTATACATCAAGCGATCGCCACTGGACGGCGGAAAAAATAGCGATCGGTTAACATAACGGTTAATCAACGGAACTCAGAAGTATTATAGTCAAAGTGCGAAGTGCGAAAGTAGAGTCAATGGGTCAATTGACTGGCCCGATAGCGGTTTAATGAGCTGATCCGCATTGCCAATACCTGATCAAAATATTATTGTTAAATGCCAAACCCATGAGTATACGCGGTATAGATGTTTCAGACTACCAACCCAACGTTGACTGGAAAGCAGTGGCTAATTCCGGTATGGCGTTTGCTGTCATTAAATCAACGGAGGGAGCCACCTTTGTGGCGGATGTTTTTGCTCCCTATTGGAAAGCAACCAAAGCCAACGGCTTAATTAGGGGAGCATATCACTTTTTTCGGCCGGCCAGCAATATTCAGGGACAAATCGATAACTTCCTGAGAATTGTTACCCTGGAACCGGGAGATTTGCCGCCGGTGTTAGATATTGAAACCACGGACGGGCTTGATTCCAAAACGGTATGCGATCGCGCGGCTGTGTGGTTAGAAGCGATCGAAGCAGCGACGGGATATCAACCGATAATTTACACCTATCCAGGATTTTGGCAACAACTGAACACCGATCGCTTTTCGGAATATCCCCTATGGATAGCCCACTATACCCAAGCGGAAAAACCAGCCATACCCGGAAAATGGAAAACCTGGGTATTTTGGCAATATACAGATCGCGGTCAAGTTGATGGTATCCGAGGCGGGGTAGATGTCAACATCTTTGAGAGTATCCGCAAAGGGGAACGGGGACCGAAAGTAGAATTAATGCAGACCAAGCTGAAAAAACGCGGTTTTGAACCGGGAGTAATTGACGGCATTTTTGGCGCGGGAACTGAAAGGGCTGTCATCAGTTTTCAGGATAACAAAGGCATTAAAGAAAAAAATGGGGTAGCTGGCTTAAAAACCTGGACTGCATTAATGGGTCAAGTGGAAAACTTCGTCCCACCACCAAGGGTAGAAGCAGAACCGACACCGACACCCGCCCCCGCACCCGCACCGACACCCGCCCCCGCACCCGCACCGACACCCGCACCCGCACCCGCACCGGCACCGGCACCGGAACCCGCACCCGCAACAACTCTAGAACTAATTGATATATGTCGGATCTATCGTGGTTCTGCGACGGAAGATAAAGCCTTAGTCTGGTTACAGGATAAAATCCCAAATGAGACCTTATTAGAGTTTGCGCGTTTGTGGAGAAATCAGGCTACTCCCCAAACCCAGTCGATTAGAATTCTAGATGTGTGCCGTTATTATCGGGATCTACCGAACCAAAATCAAGCCTTGCGGTGGTTACAACGGGAAATTCCAGTGACGATTTTGCTGGAATTTGAACAGAAATGGAACGCCACCCCGGAAGTAGTGGTTGATATTCGGTTACTCGATGTCTGTAGATTCTACGGTGGGACTCCTACCCAAAAAGAGGCGATCGAATGGCTACAAACGCAAATTCCCGCCCCTACCCTGGTAGAATTTGCGAGACTATGGCGTAGACCCGGTTCTCGATAAGCTATTAAGGGGTGAGGCGATCGCCCAATCTAGGATAGGTTAACATTAACATACTCATTCCTAGTGCCCACTATCTACCCCAAGTAGTTACCCCGCCAGAAGTTCAACAATAATCAATTTTTGATTTGTTGGAGTAGATGGAATCCCCCTCTGTTTGATGGCGGGTCTGATATCAAGTGACCGAAGATATTTTGATCGTGCGACAGTAACCCTTATGGACACATCCTTTGAGATCACCATGCTGATGGTCATAACCATCATTAGTGGTATCGGTGCTCAAGTTTTAGCGGACTATCTAAAAGTTCCTGCCATTGTCTTTCTACTGGTATTCGGTATCCTAGTAGGCAATGATATTTTAGGGCTAGTCCATCCCAACTTACTCGGCGATGGCTTAGAAGTCATTGTCTCCCTTTCTGTAGCCCTAATTCTGTTTGAAGGGGGATTAAGCCTAGAACTGAGAGCTTTAGGGGCTGTTTCTGGGAGTATCCGTAACTTAGTAACAGTCGGAACATTGATCACCTTGGTGGGTGGTGGTATGGCTGCTCATTGGCTAGGGGAATTTCCCTGGCCGATCGCCTTTTTGTATGCGTCCTTAGTAGTTGTGACCGGACCTACTGTAGTTGGTCCCCTACTCAAACAGGTTTCTGTTGATCGACCCGTGGCGGCGATTTTGGAAGGGGAAGGAGTGCTAATCGATCCCATTGGTGCTATTCTCGCCGTCTTAGTGCTTAATGTAGTTCTCAGTGGTAGTGCTGACCCCGTGGAGTTGTTCCGGGAATTAATCACTCGTCTAGGAATTGGTGCCACTATCGGGGTCGTCGGTGGTGCATTAATGGGGTGGAGTCTCAAACAAGCTAAGTTTATGTCTGAGGATCTCACCAGTTTAGTCGTCTTAGCTGCTCTCTGGGGGCTCTATGATGCTGCTGAATTGGTCAGTAGTGAATCGGGGCTAATGACTGCAGTTGTCGCGGGTCTAGTGGTGCGTTCTGTGGGGGTTCCAGAAATGCGTCAACTGCGCCGCTTTAAGGGACAACTGACCATGTTATGTGTGTCGGTGCTGTTTATTCTGTTAGCGGCGGATCTGTCTTTAGAAAGTATTGTCGCCTTGGGGTGGGGGAGTGTGTTAACGGTACTCGCTCTGATGTTTATTGTCCGTCCCATTAACGTTTTGATTTGTACCCTATCAAGTAAACTTAACTGGCGACAAAAGTTTTTTATTGCTTGGATAGGACCTAGGGGGATTGTATCAGCTTCTGTGTCTTCCCTGTTTGCGATTCTGTTGACTCAACGGGGAATGAATGGGGGAGACTCAATTAAGGCTTTGGTTTTCCTGACGATTATTATGACTGTTGTCACCCAAGGACTAACGGCTAAATATGTGGCTCAACTATTAAGAGTTACCTCGTCTACAGCTACGGGAGCGGTAATTGTCGGTTCAAATCCCATCAGCCGCCTGATTGGACAAATGTTCCAAGAACGCAATGAGTCGGTGGTGATTATTGATACAGACCCAGAGGCTTGCGAACAGGCTAAGGATGAGGGGTTGCGTGTTTATCAAAGTAGCGCCCTTGATACGAATGTCTTGGAAGAGGCGGGACTTGAGTCTATGGGGACTTTCCTGGCTATGACTAGCAATGGTGAGGTGAATCTAGTTTTAGCACAACGGGCGGCGGAAGAGTTCCAGCCTCCTCGTGTGTTGGCGATTTTTCCCCAAGAGCCTCAAAAGAAAACTGCTAACAGTAATGCTAAGGATAAGGTACAACAGGCTTTTATTCCAGAGTTCCCCCTGAAGCTGTGGAGTCAATATGTCCAGGACCGTGAGGTGAAGTTGGGGGAAACTTTGCTGAGACAACCGGGACTGGAGTTTCAGCGATCGCATTTACAGGCGATGATTCGCTCAGGGGAGTTTCTCCCTCTATTACTGTTGCGTCAAGATCAGCTAATGGTAGTCCCAGTGGCGGAAACTTGGCAAGCAGGCGATCGTATTATTTACTTACTCCATGATCCCAAACCTAAACTACTTAAACGTTTATCAGGTTCTCAACAAACCGATCTCACCCTTGATAAGCATCCCGTAGTCGAGGAAGTTCCCATTCCATCTCCTCACCTGGAAACTATTTCCGCTAAAGAATCTAGTAACTAGCTAGTCAACCAGCCTTCATTCCACAGATAGTTCGCAACAGTGTAGTCAAATTATGAAGTAGGTTGGGTGTAACGTAGTGGAACCCAACACCAGGGTTTTGTATAACGGCGGTGGAACCGAACACCAAGGGTTTTGTATGAAGTAGGTTGGGTGTAACGGAGTGTAACCCAACACCAGGGTTTTGTATAACGGCGGTGTAACCGAACACCAAGGGTTTTGTATGAAGTAGGTTGGGTGTAACGGAGTGTAACCCAACACCAGGGTTTTGTATAACGGCGGTGTAACCGAACACCAAGGGTTTTGTATGAAGTAGGTTGGGTGTAACGGAGTGTAACCCAACACCAGGGTTTTGTATAACGGCGGTGGAACCGAACACCAAGGGTTTTGTATGAAGTAGGTTGGGTGTAACGGAGTGTAACCCAACACCAGGGTTTTGTATAACGGCGGTGGAACCGAACACCAAGGGTTTTTTATGAAGTAGGTTGGGTGTAACGTAGTGGAACCCAACACCAGGGTTTTGTATAACGGCGGTGGAACCGAACACCAAGGGTTTTGTATGAAGTAGGTTGGGTGTAACGGAGTGTAACCCAACACCAGGGTTTTGTATAACGGCGGTGGAACCGAACACCAAGGGTTTTGTATGAAGTAGGTTGGGTGTAACGTAGTGTAACCCAACACCAGGGTTTTGTATAACGGCGGTGGAACCGAACACCAGGGTTTTGTATAACGGCGGTGTAACCGAACACCAGGGGTTTTTTATGAAGTAGGTTGGGTGTAACGGAGTGTAACCCAACACCAGGGTTTTGTATAACGGCGGTGTAACCGAACACCAGGGTTTTGTATAACGGCGGTGGAACCGAACACCAGGGGTTTTTTATGAAGTAGGTTGGGTGCAGGGCAGTGGAACCGAACATCAGGGGGTGTTTCTGTCAGCGTGGTGGAACCCAACATCAATTTTATAAGTGGAACCCAACATCAATTTGAGAAGACTACAGAAGGAACCAGTTAGGTAACTGTCTACGAAATGGGGGTAGTCCCATAGGCAGAACAGTGGGGGAACAGGAGCGATCGCGCTTATGTCTAAATCCTTATGCAGAGGGAGTTTGAGCGAAATGGAGCCGAGAGTGATTGTGTATAAGTAGGTCAGTTCACCCTAGGAGTGATTGCAGTTACTTAAAAGAGTGGAACAGTTCAGACCCTGTTTGAATGTGGTTGCTCCTACTATTCAAATTGTAGAGAGTTGAATCAGGACAGGGAAACAAACAAGCCAGCCAAGACCTTGCACCTGCACCTCAACCTCTGCAACAGCCAACTTATACCAGGTAATGAAAATGTTTAATACCAATTCTACCAACGTCGTCGCCACCCCTGAACTGTCAGATACCAGTGTTGAGACCTTACATACTCAAACAGTAGTGAACAGCCTCCTAGACGAAATTAAGCAGGTTCTGAAACTGAAACCAGCCAGCAGCGACTCAGTAATGATGCGAATTGCCATAGAAGTCGATCGCATTTGCAGCAAAAGCAAGCGGATTCAAGATTCCGGGGAAGTAGGAACCTGGCAACTGAATTTAGCCCGTCATCGCCTGCAAAAATGCTTACAATACTATCGTCTAGGTTCCCGTCAAGGTCGGGTGGAACTGCACTCCAATTTGGCAGCGATGGTGTACCGCCATGTGGCTCCTTTTAACTCTAATCTGCATTTCCAGGCTCGGTATAATCTGATTGAAGATTTCCTCCAAGGTTTCTATATTGAGTCTCTGCGGGCGTTTCGTCGTGAACATGAACTCGAAGCGGACTATACCCCCCAAACTAGGTTAGAACTTTCGGAATATATGGCTTTTACAGAACAATATGCCAAGCGTCAGATTGGTTTACCGGGTCGCAACCGCCAACGGTTAATCGTCCTGCGGGCTCAAGGTTTTGCTAAAGGTCAACCCCCAGAAATGTCTCTTGATATTGAATTGGCGGTTGAGGGGGGCAAAACCGAGGAAGCTGAGGCTCAAAGTCGTACCCACGCTATGCAGCAAATTCGCGATTTGATGGTGTCTGAGATGGTTGACCCGGCTGATGCTGTATTGCGCGATCGCGTAATTGCGGAACTGGTACAATATCTGGAAGCCCAGGGTCAGAATGATTGTGTAGATTATCTAGTTCTGAAACTTCAGGATTGGCAAGCCGGCGATATTGATAAGGCCCTTAATCTCACCCCTCGTCAACGGGACTACTTACAACAGCGGTTTAAGTACCATGTCGAAAAGTTTGCTCACTCTAATAACTGGAAACTGGTTCATGAGTGGTTGGGAGCGGACTTAGACCAAAAACTGGGGATGACTACTGAGCAATGGGCGGCGTTTCAGAATAATCTGTCTCTGGCGGAAAGGACTTTATTGCAACTAAAACGGGATGGAGAACCTGATAAGGCGATCGCTGTGGCTCTCAAATGTACTCCCAAACAGGTACAGAAGCGTTGGTCTAAATTGCTTAATCAGGCTGCTAGTTATCGCAACAGTGAAGCATCAGCTTAGGGTGGGGAAAAATGGGCATCGGCAATTCCACCCGATCGCCCCATCCTTCCCTAAAATGGCAGTTAGTAAGTATATATAAGAATTAGTAAGTATATATAAGAATTTTAAATCTAAAATCGTCCTTAAATCAGCCGAAATCCCACATCAGGCCTGATAAATTCGATACAGTAGATGTAGGTAAAGGTTTATTAAGAAATCGACGGCTATGTCAGTCAATCTTGTCCCGGCTTCTGCATCCTTCTCCAGTTTATCGAAAACTTGGGAAAATGCTCAGAAGCAATATGTTGAGTCTACGGCTATGAGTCGGTCAGCACTTATTCAAGTCTTACAGGGAATTGATGCGGATAGCTGTCCCACATCCTACAATTTCCATGCTCATACCACGAAATCGGATGGACAGCTTGACCCTATCGCCCTCATTCAACAGGCGATCGCTATTGGACTCAAAGGACTTGCCATCACAGACCACCATACCACTGAGGGCTATCAAATCGCCCAGCATTGGTTAAATCACCGGAAAAGTCATGCTTGCAAACCAGACAACATCCCATCCCTGACCCTGTGGACGGGTGTTGAAATTAACGCCCACCTCCTGGAAACCGACGTACATATTTTGGGCTATGCTTTTGACCCAGATGCTCCTAGTATCTATCCCTATTTACAGCATCATTCAGTCCCTCGTCAACATTCCGGAGCCCGGGCTGTGATCGCCGCTATCCAAAACGCCGGCGGTTTAGCTGTTTTAGCTCACCCAGCACGATATCGCCGCCCAGCAGCAGAACTCATCCCCGAAGCCAGTCGCCTGGGAATTGATGGCGTTGAGGTTTTCTATGGCTATCGCCGGACTAACCCCTGGTATCCAACCCCAAAAATTACTGAAGAAATACAACAACTGGCTTGGGATTACAATTTACTGCCCACCTGCGGCACCGATACCCACGGCCTTAATCTATTAGTGCGACTCTAAATTTTCAACTCCCCGCTCACAAGAGACGGGGTATATTTTTGGTCATTGAGCATAGTGCATCGCGATAATTCGATCATCTCTAATCTCAAACGGTGCCCGCCATGCTAATCATCAGGAAAAAACTCAACAGCAGCACCAGGAGTAAAAATGTTTGGATTAGGGTTGATACTGATTCTTTATGCAGAACAGAGGTTTTCATAATCGGATTGACTGTTGTCAATTTGAACTCTCTGACTGAATGCTAACAAAAAAATGGAGATTGCATGATGATTCTCAATAAATCTTAACAAATATCCAAGTATTTTCATTTAGTTAAACCGTGTTCGAGAGCATAACGGACTAATTCAGTGCGGCTATTAGTTCCGGTTTTAGTAAATAACCGACTCACATATTTTTCGACATTGCGGACACTGGTTTCTAAACGGCTGGCTATTTCTTTATTCATTAGTCCTTGGGCGACTAAATCTAAAACACTTTGTTCTCTGGGTGTTAGGTCAATTTTAATGGGGGAAGGACTCAAATTGATGCCAGTTTTACCCTTGAGCATATTTTCAATGCGGGCAATTTGTCCAGCTAAGGCGGTAATATCTGGGGTGCCGTCTTCGGCTTCTTGGCGGGTGGCGGCTCGACGTTCTAACAGGTTTTTAACAATGGCTACAAGTTCTTCTGGGTCAAAGGGTTTAGATAAATAGGCATCACAACCGGCTTGATAACCTTGAATGCGATCGCCTTTCATCCCTTTAGCAGTCAAAAACACCACAGGAAGGGCTTTAAATTTAGGGTCTGAGCGCATTTGTTCCAGGAATTGATAGCCGTCAACTTCCGGCATCATAATATCAGTAATTACCAAATCTGGTAGATTTTGCTGTAGTAATTCCCAGCCCAGTTTAGCATTTTCCGCGACATCTACAATAAAATTACTGTCCTCTAAATAGGCTTGGACAGCTTCCCGTAATCCCGGTTCATCATCTACTAATAAAAGTCGAGGAGATACTGGGGGTATTTCTTCCCCTTGTGGCTCATTTTCTGGGATTTGATTTGACATTTTTATAAAGTTGATAAAAGTTAACAGGTTTGATGACTTATCAGCAGAAGCCGGGGAAAGTGGATCTCTCCTCAACCCTAGACCCAAGGGAGGGGGTATTTAGTAGGGTTGAGGAAAATTTACCTGTTTTGGCTGGTGGGGTATCTGTTTAGACTTGATGGCGATCGGTTAAAATTTCGTAGCCGTTTTCAGTCACTAATACAGTATGCTCAAATTGGGCAGATAAGGCGTTATCAACCGTAACTGCCGTCCAGCGATCGCTAAGGATACGGGTAAATCGAGAGCCAGCGTTTAAAATAGGTTCAATGGCTAGGGTCATACCTGCTTTGAGCTTGACATTAGGTAAATCATAGGTGCGGACATTAAACACCGAAGGTTCCTCGTGCAGGTTTTCTCCTACCCCATGACCTGTAAACTCTTGGACAATCTGAAAGTTATTAGCTTCTGCGTGGTCTTGAATAGCTCCAGCGATGTCTAGCAAGTAGGCTCCAGCTTTGACTTGTTCAATGCCTTTATACAGACATTCTTCAGCCACTCTAATCAGTTTACTAGCTGATGGTGTCACTTCACCAATAGCAATAGTGATGCAGGAGTCTCCATGAAAACCCTGGTAGTAGGCTCCTGTATCGACTTTTACCACATCTGAGTTACGGATCACCTTATTTTTACGGGGGATACCGTGGACTACTTCGTTATTAATGCAGATGCAAATACTAGCCGGGAAGCCGTGATAGCCTTTAAAGCTAGGAACAGCGCCTAATTCCCTAATCCGCCTTTCAGCGTAGGCGTCGATTTCTGCGGTAGTCATACCAGGTTTGATCTGTTGTGAGATCTCTTTGAGGACTGTCGCGACTATTCTACCCGACTCTCGCATGATTTCGATTTGTTCGGGGGTTTTAATGCTGATACCGCCACGGCGTTTTTTAATTTGGGGGGGTTTGGGTTGGGGTGGGGCTGGGGGTGCTGGTTTGGAAATTAAATCGCTAAACAGTTTTCTCATTATCTCGAAGATTGGATCAATGGAATTTTACAGGGGTGCAATATCTTATTGTAGAACACCTGTTGAGGAATGTCTGGGTTATATGGGTCTGAAACATTCAGTATTATTACTCATGGTAGCAATTCCGCGTCAGAGGCTGACCGTAGAAATCAAAACAGGAAGAAGGTTTGTGATAGCTTCTTCCTGTCTTGGTTGCGTTGCTAACAGTTTAGTGGTGGGTAATCCTCAAATTTCATCCCAGCCACTCACCCCAGAAGACATCACATAACTGGTAACACTGGCTTCAAAGAAGTTCGCCTTAGTGTGAGCTTCTTTTTTAGTATCCGAGAAACGCTCTAAATGAGTATAGGGACTCTTTTGGTATTTGGGGTCACTATAGAGGGATTCTAAACCAATAGAACGCAGTCGGATATTAGCGAGATATTTAGTGTACTGTTCTGTACTGTGTTCAGTAATTCCCAAAATGTTGTTACCAACAATATGATTGGTCCAGCGGCATTCATGTTGAACAGCCGCATCGAACATTTCATAAATCCGGTCTTGGGAATGGGGAAAAATTGCCATAGCTTCCGGGATAATTTTCTGGAATAACCGCACATGAGAAAGTTCGTCCTTTAATGTTCAGTAGGGGTCGCTACTCCCTACCCGCTTAATTTAAGCAGCTACCCGTCGCCGAATAGAACAGACCATATCACAATCCTTAACTTATTTATTTAAGAAGGATTCCCCCCGCTTCGAGTCGCTTGACTCTACTCCATTTCTGGATGGTCTTTGCACGTCCCTTGTTCATACAGTTGCCAGATTTTAACTCTGACATAGTTTGAACATTCTGCTAATTAGCATAGGTTTCGCTCAGGATTATCTCAATGAGACTTCCCCTGAATTCAAGGGGTTTTCTATTATCATTACTGACAATAGCCGCTAACATTAACGGTTAATCATCTTGAAAATATCGGCACTTCCCGGCATTAACATTCGCGAGGCTAAATTGTAGAAGAAAATGAACCCATTATAAAAGTACATTCCTTCTAACAAGTAATCTGCCATCAATGAGACAAAGTAATTTTCCGGGGTGGGATCATCAACATATTGTTGATAAAGTCCGGCGATAAATTCACATCGATCGCGTAAAACTTTATCGGTGCGCCAAAAGTCATAAACGTAGTTTCTCCGTTCGGAAGGAATGATAGTTTCAATCATGTATTGATAACTCTGATTGTGCATTCCTTCTTGAGAGATTTGTTCGGCCATACAGAGGCTGACTTCTGGGGCAGTTACACTATTTTTGATATAGGGAATGTTGCAGGTTTGAATGGAATCCAAGAAAGTTAAATAAGATAGAATTCCATCAAATGCCGTCCGTTCATCAGGGGTTAAATTAGTGTAATCAACAACATCCTGGGTGATGTCCAGTTTTTCAGGTCATTGATGTTCAGCAACATTCGCTAGGTGTTGCCCGCTTTATTCAAGCTGCTATGTGTCACCACATAGATCGGACTATATCATCATCTTTTGTTAAACAAAAGAGCCCCCCGCTTCGACAGTCAACCGCTTACTGCCTACTCCATAAGCTGGATAGTCTCTACACCTTCTCACTATCTATGAGCTAGGCACGGGATTGTCTGTAGTGCCATATGCGATCGCAATTAGCGCCCAAAAAACCTTTTCTTTGTTTAATATCAACTTGGTAAGGTTCCTTGTCGATTATCCCCAGTTTTGGCGAACCATGCAACTCCAGAGTTCCCCCGTTTTCAAGGGGTTTAATCTGGGCTACCTAATTAACCCAGAAATTTTCGCGCATTTGCTTGTATAAACCGACTGCCCAAGAATAGCGAACATCATTAAGTTGCATTAGGTTGGTAGTCTCGCCAAACCACATTGAACGGTGAGCCACATCATCATTACCATCAGGATTAAAGATGGGATTGAGAGGCATTTTGTTGATTTGCTTATTGTTGTGACCGTTAAAGTTTAGTACAAGCGTCATTTTTTCCATCCAAAACGGGAGTTTTTGTTGATGTTTATAAATGCTGAAAAGTTGTATTTATCAGCGGTTAATTTTCATCAACAACACGAAACTAATCGGGAGAATTTAGGATTCCCCCGACTACAAGTTTAGTGGTAACGGATATTATAGCTAATTTGCACAAGCTGTGCAGGCATCTTCGGATTCTTGAAAGCTGTCCCGCTGCACTGTCCTGACATAATAGATGGCTTTGCACCCCTGTTCCCAAGCCGCCATGAGGGTTTCAAAGATATCTTTAGCTTTCAGGCTGCGATCGGGTTCTTCAGGGAAATATACCCCTTGATTGAGGTTAAACATCAACTCCATTGATATCCCTGTATCAATCCATTGCTGCATGGTGGCTACGGCTTTGACAACAATTTGCTGATCTAGGGTTTTATTCTCTGGGTAAAACCAGAAGTTTTCTTTAATAAAGGGAGGGGCAATGGGTACGGTTCCTTTAGCCCATTTGTCATAGAAGAAACGACTATAACAGGGTAATACGCTGGCGGTGCAACCTTGGACTAAGGATGATGAGGTATTGGGGGCAATGGCGGTTATATGAGAGTTCCTAATCCCATATTTTTGGATATCTTCGCTTAATTCTTTCCACCTGATTTTATCGTCGGCGTGGGTTAAAAACCAATCGACGGGTTTGGCACCAATTAACTTGCCTTGACTCCAGGAACTTCCAGCAAATGCGGGATAAGCCCCCCTTTCTTTGGAGAGTTCCATTGAGGTTTTGGTGCAGTAAAATCCGATATCTTCAAACAGGTTGCTAATTTCCTGCACATGGTTATAGGAAAAGCGCCGTTTTGCTAACCAATCAGCTAACCCCATGACACCTACGCCAATGGTGCGATAACATTGATTATGGTCAATACTGGCTTGAAATGGTGGGTGGGTAATTTCGATGGTGTTGTCTAAAATTCGGACGGCTATTTCGCAAATATTGGGTAGGTCTTGCCAATCTAAATTAGCTAAATTGAGACTGTTTAAGTTGCAGGTATGGGCGAGTTCTCCTGGTTTGACGTTAGACCAAGATTCTTGGCACAAATTACCCCCAGGAATATATCCTTCGTGTTGGTTAGGATTGGCAGCGTTGCTAGTATCTTTAAACCACAGATAAGGCATCCCGGTTTCTACTTGCGATCGCATAATATTTTTGAACAGTTCCCTAGCATTAATCCGCTTATATAGCTTTAATTTAGAATCTAAAGAGGATTCGATTTTTTGATAAGATAACTCAAATTCTTCTCCCCACAATTCTGATAATTCTATGCCTAATTTTACCCGGACTTCGTAGGGGTCAACTAAAGTCCAGTTTTCGCAGTTACGCACCCGCCGCATGAATTCATCAGAAATCACTAATTGGGGGAAAATATCATAAGCCTTCCGGCGCTGGTCTCCATTCTCGGTTTGCATTTCCAGAAATTCGAGAATGTCTAAATGCCACACATCTAAACTGACTGTAATTGCCCCAGCCCGACGGCCTCCCTGATTAACAGCAATAGCGGTATCATTTAACAGTTTAATCCAGGGAATTACACCACCGGAAGCGTTAGGCTTACCCATTACCCAGCTACCTGTCGCCCTAATGCGGCTGACATTTACGCCGACACCGCCACCATTTTTAGAAATTCGGGCAGCGTCTTTAATGGTGTCAAATATGTTCTCTAAATTATCATCCATACCGATAATAAAACAGGAACTCAAAGACCCGTTAGGAATCCGCAAATTAGCTAAAATTGGGGTGGCTAAAGAAATCTGACGCAGGGCGATCGCTTGATAGAATTTATGCGCCCAAAACATTCGTTTTTCTGGAGCTTCGACTACGGCTAATAATAAGGCACAAGATAATAGGGCTTCTTGGGGTAATTCCTGGGGTAATAAATAACGTTTAGTTAGTAAAATCGCCCCCGCATAATCATAATCCTTATCCCATTGGGGGTTAATCCAGGTTCCGGCTTCTCTCAACTGTTCGGGGGTATATTTTAATAAGCGATCGTCATATTGACCGGCTTTGACTTTGGTAGTAACGGTTTGGCAATAATCCTCATATTGATAGCCACGGCTAACCAGGGTATCTTTCCATAAATTCCAGATATGCAGCCTCCCGGCTACATACCGCCAGTCTGGGTCGGAGGGGCTACACAACTCTAGGGCACAACCTATTAAGTTATCTTGAATTTCCCTGGTGGTGACGCCGTTTTTAAGGCGAGTGGTCAGTCCAGCTTCTAAAGTAATGGGGTTAGCATCTAAGCCTTCACAAGCCCAGTTAACGACTGCGCGAATTCTGGACACATCCAAAAGGGTTAACGATCCATCCCGCCGGATTACCTGAATTTGGCGATTGAAGGGGGTATCAGTTGTGGTTGATAGGGTTTGCATGGTCTGTTTATGTCTGAAATTTGAATCAGCTTTACTAATTTACTCCATATATATATTTAGTGACAGGTATTGACAAATTTCTCGTTTTACGCTATATCTAGTGGCAAATGGCCAATTACTATTTTTTAATACTTGGAGGTTTCTGTATAAATTAATACAATCCTCGGTTAAATATTCGACATATTGTAAAGTAATAAGTAGACTGTATTGTAGCGATCGCATTTTTAACTTTTGTGTCTACTCTATCAACGAACACCAACCTATCTCCAGAAGAACGCATAGCGTTAGATGACAAGCTCTCCCAGCGTTTTATTAAACTCGATCCGGCGGGCTATTTTATCATTTATATTGATCGAGAAAGGGGCTTAATTTGTGCGGAACATTATAGCAACGATATCAACGAACAGGGCCTAGCGGTTGATCCAGACACGGGGGAACCTTTCCCGTGTAAAGGGGAACTAAAGCGGACTCCCATGGGTATTTACCGGGGAAGAACGGCGAAAGAATTAGGTATTAAAATCACAGAAGAAGCGAGTCGGTGTCCGCTGAGTTGTTTTGATCATGCCCTATACCTGGGGCGGGAGTTCGTCCGGGCGGAAATGGCTTTAGTGAATGGACAGGATTACATCCAGGACTAAATTTGAGTCGATGTAGGTCTGCTGGTAGGCACAGGAAAATGGGAGGGTAGGTAAAACCCACCCGCCTCCGTTGGATTCAGAGATTTTGGGGGTCTGATGCTACAGGTCGCCCCCACGAAACGCCAACAATACGATCACCACCGGGCCAGCAATCACAATCAGCGATAGCATTAGTAACTGGGCGATCAGTTCAAAATTGACATTGCTGAACAAGTTGGTAATAAAGTCCATTGTTCCTCCCAAAACTTCCCAAAGCGATGATATAAACCAAGGTCTAATCATATCAGGCGATCGCCCGATTATTTTAAGGAACGTTACAAAACTAAACACAGCGATGGGGAATTTGTGGCAAGCCGTCCCCAACAGAGTTAAAATATCTGAAAACTGCTAACCCTAGAGAATCGTTCAGTATACTGCCGTGACCGAAAAAAACGCCTACAAAGACACGGTTAACCTGCCCAAAACCAAGTTTGATATGCGGGCTAATGCCGTCAAACGGGAACCAGAATTACAAAAATTTTGGGCGGATAACCAGATATACGATCGCCTCTGTGAAAACAATCCGGGCGATCGGTTTGTAATTCATGATGGCCCGCCTTATGCGAATGGACAGCTACACATAGGCCACGCCCTGAATAAGATTCTCAAAGATATTATTAACCGCTACCAAACTCTACAGGGGCAAAAAGTGCGCTATGTGCCGGGTTGGGACTGTCACGGACTCCCGATTGAGTTGAAAGTGCTGCAACAGATGAAGCAGTCAGAAAGGGAACAACTCACGCCGATGACTTTGCGTGAGAAAGCGCGAGATTTTGCCCTGAAAACGGTTGAAGAACAAAAAACCCAATTTCAACGTTATGGGGTGTGGGGAGACTGGGACAACCCCTATTTAACCCTAACTCCCGAATACGAAGCGGCCCAAATTGCTGTATTCGCTCAAATGGTTCTCAAGGGATACATTTATCGGGGTCTAAAACCCGTCCATTGGAGTCCGAGTTCCAAAACAGCCCTGGCGGAAGCGGAGTTAGAATATCCAGAAGGTCACACCTCCCGCAGTATTTATGCGGCTTTCAGAATTACGAGTTTAGCTGAATCGGTGCGAGAGTTACTGAGTCCATATTTACCGGATTTAGGAGTAGCAATCTGGACGACTACGCCGTGGACGATTCCGGGAAATTTGGCAGTTTCTCTGAATCCAGAATTAACATATTCGGTGGTAGAAACTCAAGGGGATTCTGAGAGTTCTATTGAGTTTAAATATCTGTTGGTGGCGGCGGAATTAGTGGAAAGGTTATCAGCTACTTTTGAGACTAATTTAACTGTGAAAGCCACGGTAAAAGGCGAACTGCTAGAAAATTGCACCTATAAACATCCTCTATTTGACCGGGAAAGTCGGATTTTAATTGGTGGTGATTATGTGACTACTGAATCGGGGACGGGTTTGGTTCATACAGCACCCGGTCACGGTCAGGAAGATTATATCGTAGGTCAGCGTTATGGTTTACCTATACTTTCGCCAGTAGATGAAAATGGTGATTTTACGGAGGAGGCGGGAGAGTTTGCGGGTTTAAATGTTCTCAAAGATGCTAATAGCGCGATTATTGAAGCGTTACAAGAGGCGGGTTCTTTGATTAAGGAGGAACCCTATCAACATAAATATCCCTATGATTGGCGGACGAAAAAACCGACAATTTTTAGGGCGACAGAACAATGGTTTGCGTCGGTGGAAGGTTTCCGGTCACAGGCTTTAGAGGCTATTAAACAGGTGCAGTGGATTCCCCCCCAGGGAGAAAATAGGATTACGCCAATGGTAAGCGATCGCAGTGATTGGTGTATTTCTCGTCAGCGCAGTTGGGGGGTTCCGATTCCGGTTTTTTATGAGGAAGAAACGGGGGAACCTCTGCTAAATGAGGAAACGATTAACCATGTAAAAGGTATTATTGCTGAACGAGGTACTGATGCTTGGTGGGAACTTTCGGTTGAGGAATTACTGCCGGAATCCTATGTTAATAATGGCAAGAAATACCGCAAGGGAACCGATACTATGGATGTCTGGTTTGATTCGGGTTCCTCTTGGGCGGCGGTGGCTAAACAGCGCCCAGAATTGGCTTATCCGGCTGATATTTATTTAGAAGGTTCTGATCAACATCGGGGTTGGTTTCAGTCTAGTTTGTTGACCAGTGTGGCTAACTATGGGATTGCACCTTATAAAACTGTACTAACTCATGGTTTTGTCCTGGATGAAAACGGCCGGAAAATGAGTAAATCTATCGGTAATGTGGTAGATCCGGCTGTGGTTATTAATGGGGGCAAAAATCAACAACAAGAGCCGGCTTATGGTGCGGATATCCTGCGTTTGTGGGTGTCTTCGGTGGATTATTCTGCAGATGTACCTTTGGGTAAAAATATCCTAAAACAGATGTCGGATGTTTACCGTAAAATTAGGAATACGGCGCGGTTTTTGTTGGGGAATTTGCATGATTTTGACCCGGCAAAAGATGCGATCGCCTATCAGGATTTACCAGAGTTAGATCGGTATATGTTGCACCGCATGACGGAAGTGTTTGCGGAAGTGAAAGACGCTTTTGAAACTTATCAGTTTTTCCGCTTTTTCCAAACGGTGCAGAATTTCTGTGTGGTGGATTTATCCAATTTCTATTTGGATATTGCGAAAGACCGACTATATATTAGCGCGGAAAATGGTTTCCGGCGGCGCAGTTGTCAGACGGTTTTGGCGATCGCTCTGGAAAATTTGGCGAAAGCGATCGCGCCAGTTTTGTGTCATACGGCCGAAGATATCTGGCAAAATATGCCCTATTCTACCCCCTATTTATCAGTGTTTGAATCTGGTTGGGTTCGGTTAGATGAAACCTGGAAAAAGCCTGAATTAGCAGAGTTTTGGGTAAAATTACGGGAGATTCGCGCTGAGGTTAATCAGGTGATGGAACAGGCGCGCAAGGATAAAATGGTGGGTTCTTCTCTGGATGCTAAAGTACGGCTATATGTGGCAGATGAAAAATTGCGTCAACAGTTAGCGGCAATGAATCCAAATCCGGCGGAATTTAAGCAGAATAACGGGGTTGATGCTTTGCGATATCTGTTGATTTGTTCTCAGGTGGAGCTATTGGAAAATCCCGATAAACTGGCGGATTTGCAGTATAAAAGTGAGTCGGAATTTATGGCGGTTGGGGTGGTGAAAGCTGATGGCGAAAAATGCGATCGCTGTTGGAATTACTCTGTCCATATCGGTGAGTCTTCAGACCATCCCACTATCTGCGAACGTTGTGTTTCGGCTTTAGCCGGAGAGTTTTAATTTCCCAAGGGTTCTCTGAATAAAAGGAGAGAAGTTTTAGATTGCTTCTCTCCTTGTTGTAATTTGAAAGTGAGGAATTATATTTGCGTGCCAGAAAATTATGAAAATCATTCGCTAGAATAGATGTAATGAATCATCCTAGTCTGGTATCATCAATTGAGGCTTTTTATGGACAACTCCCAACCAGATACGAATCAACCCGCGATCGCGATCCCGGTCTCCGAGTTAGAAGCACTACTCACAAAAGTTGTACGCAAAGTTATCAAAGAAGAAATGATTAACTGGTCAACTCAACATATACAATCTGAAACAACATTAACAGAACATCCTCTGGAAAAGTTTATGGAAAAATTTGGGGATTGGGAAGACGATCGCACCGATGAGGAAATCATCAAAGATATCTATGATAGCCGTAGCATTTCCAACTCAGAATATAGCCTGTGACTTATTTACTAGATACCGATACATGCATTTACTGGATGAAAAATTGTTACGAAATCAGAGAAAAAGTTAGACAAATTGGCTGGGATAAGATTTCAATTTGTGTCATAACTGCTGCTGAGTTGTACTATGGCGCATATAATTCTAGTCGGGTAACTGAAAATCTCATTCGGGCAGAATTTTTTATCCAACAATTACCTGTTTTACCTTTAACTGATCAGACTCTACGACGCTTTGGAGAATTAAAGTCACAACTGCGTAGAATCGGACAAACAATCGCAGATTTCGATCTAATGATAGCGAGTGTCGCTTTTACAGAAGGTAAAATTGTTGTCACCAACAATACTCGGCACTACGATCGCATTCCGGGACTACAATTAGAAAACTGGGTTTTTCCTTAACAAAATTAAAACAACAGGATATAAATATGACAATTGTTGTAAAAATTTCAATTCCCATAAAAAACTCGTTCATATTAATAGACGATTGTTGAATTTCGGGAGATGAAAAAAATTAAAAAATACTACTTCCAACAATCCCAAATATATATGATATTTTTCCTAAAGGTTCAGGATATAGCGTAAGAAACATAAACAAGAAGGTTAGCATTTTAGGAATAGCTTGGTATGGAAATGAGCGGGATGGATGATTGGCGTTTAAATAGTAGGAGTGCGATCGCCTGCTCAAACTTCCTTGGTAAAGGATAGACCATAAAAAATGTTCTGTTCAAATAAACCCGGTTTCTTAGTTTCTTAATTCTTTGAGGATATCACAACTATGATTAGCATAGAGCCAATTCAAAACGACATTCAAACTCTGCCACCAGAAGCGCAAGACTTACTCATTGACTTCATTCAACTTCTCAAAAAACGTTATCCAGAAACCAAGACCGAAAACATAGATGTATCCCCAGAAAGCCGATCGTTTTTAGAAGATGCCCATGAATTTATCGGATGTCTAGAAGGGAGACCCGGCGATTTGGCTACCAATAAAAAATACTTAGAAGGATTCAGCACAGAATGAAACCAACAGTAATTATTGACACAGGGTTTCTGGTTGCTCTTTTAAACCGTAGCGAACAATACCATAGTTGGGTCAAAAATCAACTAAACAATATTTCTTCACCAATCATAACCTGCGAATCTGTGATAACTGAAACCTGCTTTTTATTAAGAAAAATTTTGCAGAAACAACCATTCTAAACTTGATTAACAGCCAAAAGGTCAAAATTCCGTTTATACTCATCGATGAATTTTCGATGGTTCATCAATTAATGCAATGCCACTGCGGCATATTCTCCGCACTCAAACAAGTTTCTGCCCCTGACTGAGTAGCAATTTTTTCACGGGCTTCTAAAACCATTTGATTTGGGCAACCATCCCAATATTATAAAATCAAGTGTAGCCATTTAATATTAAATCATTATTAACAAATACTTTCGGGGTTTTGCAGCCAGCATTTAACCAGATTTCGACGAGGGTTCATATTGAACCTGCTCAACAAATTTAATGCCAAGCCACCATGTTGAGCGATCGCACAACGGACAACCGGCTGAGTCAGGACTCACGTAACAAATCTACGGGTAGGTGGGCAAATATTTGCCCACCTACGAATAGTGTTTAGTTGACTGACTAAAGAAAAGCTTTGACCAAAGCTGAGATAGATGCGATCGCCCTAATTATGATCATCTAATGATGATAATATATTCAATGAAAGTAATCGATCGTCAACCATAAAAATGATTACCCAGTTACGCGCCAAATATTTCAAATCCTGGCAGGATACTGGCGACATCAGAATCGCCCCCTTGACTGGCTTTTTTGGCACCAATAGTTCGGGAAAAACTGCCATATTACAACTGTTGCTGATGTTGAAGCAAACTGTTGAAGCAGTCGATCGCCAACGGGTACTGGAAACGAGGGGGGCTTATGTTGACTTAGGGACATTTTCGGACATCTTACATAAGCATCAAATTCCCGGAAAAATCCATGTTTCTGTCGATTGGAACCTGCCCAATTTACTAGAAATTCCCGATTTAGAAAACGAACCCGATCGCACATTATTTTCAATTTCTGCCCTGGGCTTTGCCACTACGATTCAGGGAACTGCTGACAGTATTTCCGTTGAAGAATTTGCTTATAGTTTCAACCTCAATGATATTAACTATCAATTTGGAATGCGCCGCCAAAATGACAGAGATCAAGACATAAATGCCACCAGTCAAAACGACTCTGAATATGATTTAATCCATAGTGGCTATTCTCTCAAGCGAAATCGCGGACGGGCTTGGCCCCTCACACCGCCGTTGAAAAATTACCGATTTCCCGATCGCGTCAATAGCTATTATCAAAATGCCAGCTTTTTATCTGACTTCGTTCTAGCCTTTGAGGAATTATTTCAAAACCTCTACTATCTTGGGCCATTGCGGGACGATCCGCGTCGGCGATATTTATGGGCAGGGGAAAAACCCCAAGATGTAGGACAGCGAGGGGAGTTAGCCATTCCCGCATTACTTGCCTCGCGATCGTTCACCCAAAGTAATATGATGGAGGAAAAGGTAGGGCAAGCTTTACGAGATTTAGGCTTAATTTCGGAATTTAATATTCAGCCAATTGCCGAAAACCTTAAAGATTACGAAGTGCGGGTTCGCCAGGGCTCGAACTCTTCTGAAGTATCGATCGCCGATGTGGGTTTTGGAGTTTCACAAATCTTGCCTGTACTGGTACTTTGCTACTACGTTCCGAAAGGTTCAACAATTATTTTAGAACAGCCAGAAATTCATCTACATCCCTCAGCACAAACCGCATGGGCTGATATATTTATTGATACTATGAAAAACCGCAAGGTACAGATTATTTTAGAAAGTCATAGCGAACATTTGCTGCGTCGTTTACAGCGAAGGCTGGCGGAAGAACAGTTAACTAATCAAGATGCTGCGCTATACTTTTGCCAAACAAGCGATCGGGGAATATCAGAAATAACTGCCTTGGAACTCGATCAATATGGCAACATTAATAATTAGCCAGATGGTTTTTTGGGTGACGAACTTGGAGAGTTAGCCGCCATGACCGAAGCAGGAAGGCGACGAAAAATTGAGGAAAGAGGGTCGTGATGTATATAATTGCTGATACCAATGTGGTTATTGTGGCTAATGGTAAATCCTCTCAAGCATCAGTGGAATGTGTAATTAATTGCGTTCGGCGATTAAGAGAAATTCAACCAAATGAAATTCTCGTATTAGATGATGGATGGTTAATCATTCAAGAGTACCAGAAGAAGTTATCTTCTAGCGGACAACCGGGGGTTGGTGATGCTTTTTTGAAGTGGTTGTTAACTAATCAATACAACCCTCAGCGTTGCGAACGAATTCAGATTACGGCAATATCCGAGTATAATTTTGTTGAATTCCCCAACGATCCAAATCTGGATGGTTTTGATTTATCCGATTGCCAATTTGTGGCGGTGGCGATCGCACATCCCGATAAACCACCCATATTAAATGCAGTAGATTCAGATTGGCGAGATTTTAGTGATCAATTAGCCACTCATGAAGTATAAGTAGAATTTATTTGTCCAGATGTATTTTCTGAAAGCCTAATTTCATCATTCGTTGATGCTTCAAAAGTGCGATCGTCTTTCTGTATTCACCAGCGATTAACCTAATGGCGTGATGAATCTTTGCCTTAAATCTTCGGTGAGATATTATGGTATCGATCGCAATTGATCAGACTAAATTAGTGCGATCGCAAAACATCGAGAAATCTCTGGGGAAAAGCTGTTGAATTTGTGGGTGGAGGAGACCATAAAAGGGGAGATATTCTCGCCCCTATAATTACTTTACCAGCGTTGGTATATTCTCAGAATATCCCAGAAAATATTTGTAAATTGACATAATTTTTGCTATAATTAAAAAACCTGTTTTATTCCCTGATTAAGATATGAAAATTGCTACCTGGAATGTGAATTCAATTCGGACTCGACAAGACCAAGTTTTGGGCTGGTTACAAGGTCAGGATATTGATGTTTTGTGCTTACAGGAAACTAAGGTTATTGATCAAGATTTTCCGCGATCGCCTTTTGAAGAATTGGGCTATCATGTCTATATTTATGGTCAAAAAGCCTATAATGGGGTGGCAATTTTTAGTCGCTTAAATATCGAGTCTATAATCATGGGATTTACCCCTATTTTGAGTGCCGACAAGGTGGGGGATTTGGACGACCAAAAACGGGTAATTGCTGGGGTAATTGATGATATCTGTATTATCAATGTTTATATCCCGAATGGGTCGAGTGTCGGAAGTGATAAATATGAGTATAAGTTACAGTGGTTAAACCGATTACGGGATTATCTACAACAGATGTTAATCAAATATCCTCATCTGTGTATTTGTGGTGATTTTAATATTGCGCCAGAAGATCGGGATATTTATAATCCTCAAAACCGCGAAAATCATATTATGGCATCGGCGGCGGAACGTCAAGCCTTAGATGCGATCGCTAATTTGGGTTTAGCAGACGGCTTTCGTAAGTTTACCCAAGACGGCGGACATTTTACCTGGTGGGACTACCGCGCCGCCTCATTTACCCGCAACCGAGGCTGGAGAATTGATCACCATTATCTAAGTCCTGGACTCTATGAAAATGCGATCGCCTGTTACATTGACACTGAACCCAGAACCCAACCAAAACCGAGTGATCATGCACCCGTTATTTTAGAAATAGGAACTTAGTTTTCGGGTAAGTTAAAGTTAACATCTTCGTAAATTGTGGCAATTTTTTCGGTAAAATCCAGGCTAACAATATGAAAAGTGGAGTACTCTGTATCCTCAGATAAACTATAAGTATTAAATAGCCAACTGTCATCCTGGCGGCGAAAAATCTCTAAGCGAGGATGACGGGTATTAATTAATATATATTCCTGTAGGCTATCAATACTTTGATAGTCCATAAATTTATCACCCCTATCAAAGGCTTCTGTGGAGTCTGACAATACCTCAATGATAAGTTTAGGAAATTGTTTATAAGTGGGTGTATCTCTATCACGAGGGTCACAGGTTACGAGAATATCGGGATAGTAAAAACGCTCACCATTTGCTTTTTGAATACGGACTTTCATATCTGATATATACACCCGACAACCAGAACCTCTGAGATGATTACGAAGTGCGATCGCCATATTTAAAGCAATAGTAACATGGGTATCAGTTGCACCCGCCATAGCGTAGACTTCCCCATCAATATATTCATGCTTGACAGAACTTTGGTCTTCTAGTTCTAGGTAATCATCTGGGGATAAATTGACAAAATTGGGTGTAGCAATCATATTAATATTTATTGATTATTCAAGTTAACATCTTCGTAAATTGCGGCAATTTTTTCGGTAAAATCCAGGCTAACAATATGAAAAGTGGGGTTCTCTGTATCCTCAGATAAACTATAAGTATTAAATAGCCAACTGTCATCCTGGCGGCGAAAAATCTCTAAGCGAGGATGACGGGTATTAATTAATATATATTCCTGTAGGCTATCAATACTTTGATAGTCCATAAATTTATCACCCCTATCAAAGGCTTCTGTGGAGTCTGACAATACCTCAATGATAAGTTTAGGAAATTGTTTATAGGTGGGGGTATCTCTATCACGAGGGTCACAGGTTACGAGAATATCGGGATAGTAAAAACGCTCACCTTTTGCTTTTTGAATACGGACTTTCATATCTGATATATACACCCGACAACTAGAACCTCTGACCTGGGCGCGAAGTAGGGCAAATATATTTCCAGCAATAGTAACATGAGTATCAGTTGCACCCGCCATAGCGTAGACTTCCCCATCAATATATTCATGCTTTATAGAACTGTTTGCTTCTATTTCTAGGTAATCATCTGGGGATAAATTGACAAAATTGGGTGTGGCAATCATTTGATAATTCTCCAATAGTAATTGAGATTATATCATATTGTGAATGCAGATAAATATTGAGATTAATAAAAGTTTGCGATTGTCTAAATTTTACCTAATAGCCAATAGGTGGTCATATTGCCTTTTCCTTTAACATTAATTGTGCCTCTGGGCTGAAATTTATAACGATATTTCAGGCGTTCATAGGTGATGTCTGTCACCTGAATATATCCGGGTTTTCCTGATGATTCCATGCGGGAAGCAATGTTAACGGCATTTCCCCATAAATCATAGGAGAATTTTTTAATACCAATTACTCCGGCTACCACGGAACCAGTATTAATACCAATCCGAATTTGAAAATGTTCGCAACCTGAAATATTACCCAAGATTGGACAAGTCTTAAAATCATCCATAATTTGCTGCATTTCTAAAGCCATATTGGCGATCGCTTCTGCATGGTCATCCCGGGGAATTGGTAAGCCTCCCACTACCATATAAGCGTCACCAATAGTCTTGATTTTTTCTAAACTATACTTATCTGCTAATTCATCAAATCGGGAAAACATCTGATTTAGCAATTCCACCAACTGAATGGGAGGAATGCGAGCAGATAAAGGAGTAAATCCGACAATATCTGCAAATAAAATAGTCACATTTTCCATAGAGCAAGCAATGGTTGTTTGTTCATTTTTGAGTTGATCAGCAATAGCTTTTGGCAAGATATTTAATAATAGTTTTTCAGATTTATCTTTTTCATATCGGAGTTCAAACGTCCGCTCCTCTACCCGTTTTTCTAAGGCGGTAAAAGCATCTTGCACCTGTTGAGTCATCATGTTAAAAGACTTGGCTAAAATCCTGAGTTCTTTAATGCCATTAGAATGAACTTTTTGCTGTAATTTTCCTTGAGCGATCGCCTGACTTGCCGCACTCAAGTTGGAGATAGGAAGACTAATCCATCTAGCTATCATAATGCTAAAAATTGTCGGGAATATTAAAGCTAAAATACACAGTAAAATTGTAGTGCGTTTGCTGGCATTAATAGTAGCCATAAAATCATCTTCGGGAACTACTAACAAAATTAACCAGTCTAAGCCATGTCCATCATCAAAGGGTAAAATTTGCACAAATTGCCGTTCGCCTTTAATTTTAAAATCGAATTGTTTGGGTTGCTCAATTGTGTGAAAGTTTAAAATATGGTCAGTTAAATATTTGGCGCTTTCTCGGACTAATATATTTTCACTGTCTGTGGCTTGACGAATTTGGATATTATCACCAATTTTACGGATCATGCTATCATTAGTTGAACTGGAAACTAGCAGACCTGAACGCTCCATAATAAATGCTTCTCCAGTTTTGCCAATTCCTAAATTTTGCAAAAAGTGCCTAAGTTCTTCAGACAGTAAAATATCAGTTCCGCATACCCCAATAAAACGATTTCCCCAAGGATCATAAGTAGATAAACTGGCGGTAATGGTGGGTAATTGTGTGGTAAAATCTAAATATATATCACTCCATACGGACTTTCCTGTGGCTTGTGCGGATCGATACCAGGGACGTTGACGAGGTTCATAGAGTCCAGCATCCCGAAGAAAATAAAGGCGATCGCCACGGACATCAATACCGTATAAGTGCATATTTCCATTGGTTTGATCATTCCTAATCATTAACTCAAAAAATGACCCTTCATCACTCCAACTTACACCGATAAAATTTCCGGTTTCTTGTTCAGCACAATAAACGGCATTAATATAAGGTGCATTTTTAATCTGTTGCAACAAAACATTAATTCTATCCCCAGTATAAAAATCAATTTGACCATGAGAAAAACTATCAGCATTTAACTTGTTAATCTGATGAGGTATTCTAATATATGCTTGTAATTGCTGGTCAATGCGAGCAGTTAATTCCTGGCGCAGTTGAAATGCTAAATCTCGCACGGCTGCTTCGCCATTGCGAAAAGAAAAATAACCAACTAAACCGACAGTTAATGCTACTTGTAGCAAAAACGGTACTACTAAAATAGTGCGGAGTGAAATGTTACTGAATATCCGCTTGAGTTGTCTCTGAAAACGGCGAAGATAGAAAGCCAACATGGAATTAACTACCTGACAACTTTGAATTTCAACTGTTGTCAGTATAGCTTGAAAACTGTAGTAACTGCTAAAATCGCTTTTGGATAGGGTCTGGTCATCGGCTAATTGTGCTATTGTATAACTTGTTGGTATCAATACCCAGAATCATATAAGATTAATTTAGTGACCATTGGGATCTATTCCTACCACTTTAGTTAGAAGTTGTATAACCCCATGGTATTATGGTTTCTGGCTAGACATTAGTCAACTATCGTGACCAGTTTACTCTCAACCATAAAAATCAATCATTAGGAGATGGATAAAATGCGAATTTTAATCATGGGTGGTACTAGGTTTATCGGGGTTTATCTCACGAAAATTTTAGTCAGCCAGGGTCATGAAGTGGTGTTATTTAATCGGGGAAATAAACCGAGTCCGGTAGAAGGAATTAAACAAATTCATGGCGATCGCACTGATAGCCAACAACTGCAGGAAAAGCTATCCGGTGAAACCTTTGATGTCATTTTTGACAATAATGGTCGCCAATTAAGTGATACCCAACCCTTAGCAGACTTATTTAATGGTCAGGTGAAACACTTTGTTTATATGAGTTCAGCCGGAGTCTATCTCAAGTCTGATCAAATGCCTCATATTGAAGGAGATCCCACCGATCCAAAAAGTCGCCATTTAGGGAAATATGAAACGGAAACCTACTTGCAAAAAGTGGGAATTCCTTGGACATCAATTCGACCAACTTACATCTACGGACCGCAAAATTATAACCCCTTAGAGTCCTGGTTTTTCGATCGCATTGTTGCTAAACGTCCGATTCCTGTTCCCGGTAATGGAATGCACATTACCCAATTAGGTCATGTGGAAGACTTAGCGAATGCGATGGTAGCAGTATTAGGAAATCAAACGGCTATTGGTCAAATTTATAATATCTCAGGCGATCGCTTTGTCACCTTTGATGGTTTAGCTAAAGCCTGTGCGATCGCTGCGGGTCAGTCCCCAGATGACCTGCAATTAATTCATTATGACCCCAAAAAGTTTGATTTCGGGAAACGCAAAGCATTTCCCCTGCGAGTTCAGCATTTCTTCGCCGATGTTCACAAAGCCATAAATCAACTCAATTGGCAACCCAAATATGATCTCATTTCTGGATTAAAAGATTCCTTCCAAAATGATTATATAATCAATAGCAATCAAGGGGAGGTAGACTTTTCCACGGACGATGAAATCATCAAAGCCGCCGCGTAAATTTTACCAGAAAGGGGTAGTTATTAATTAATTACCCCGACCAAAATCATTTAATTATAGCACTAATCAAACATGAGCCAATTAACAGGTAAAGTCGCTTTAGTCACGGGCGCATCCAGAGGATTAGGTAAAGGAATTGCCATTGGTTTAGGGGAAGCTGGGGCTACTGTTTATATCACAGGTCGCAGCCTATCGCAAGCCAATGATGCCGTCGGAGGCAGTTTAGCAGAAACTCAGTTAGCGGTGGAAAAAGCCGGGGGTAAATGTATCGCGATTCCGGTTGATCACAGTGATGATCAACAGGTTGAATTACTTTTTAATCGCATTGACCAAGAACAACAGGGACAACTTGATTTATTGGTAAATAACGCCTACGCGGGAGTACGAACTTTAACAGAAATGCAGGGTAAACCCTTTTGGGAAAGTGAACCGCAAGTTTGGGATGAGATTAATAATGTAGGCTTACGCAGTCATTATGTGGCGGCGGTTTTAGCAGCTAGAATGATGGTTAAACGTCGTCAAGGTTTAATCTGTACTATTTCATCTTGGGGGGGATTTTCCTATCTTTTTAGTGCGGTTTATGGGATTGGAAAATCTGCCTGCGATCGCCTAGCTGCGGATTTTGCGACTGAACTTCAACCCTATAATGTCGCTTCCGTTGCCGTTTGGCCAGGAATTGTTAACACAGAACATATGTCTCGGGTCGCCACGGAAATAGAAGCCTCTAATGTCACCACAGATGATCCAGCAATACGATCGCTTGTTGACCGCTATAATTGGGAAACACCCCTATTAACAGGGAGAGTTATTGCAGCATTAGCAGCCGATCCTAATATTATGCGTCGCAGTGGTCGCCTGCAAATTGTCGCCGAACGGGCTCAAGAGTATAATCTAGTAGATGAAAATGGTAATCGTCCAGTTTCTCTGCGATCGCTGCGTTTTTTACTCTCCATGAAATGGCCGCAACTGCAAAAATCCGCATCACTAATTCCTAATGTAAATATTCCCTGGTCTGTGCTATTATCAACCATGCTAAAATCTCCGAAAATTTAACCATGACTAAATTAGAAAATGCCACAGTTGTTTTAACGGGAGCCACTGGCGGATTTGGTCAACAACTCACCCGCCAATTATTAGCAGCAGGTAGCCGTTTAATTTTAAGCGATCGCCATCAACCGACTCTCAGCCACCAAGCACAACTAATTAAACAGGAGATTAAAACCGGAGAAATCCTCGCCTGTTTTGCAGCTGATTTATCGAACCGTGAGGGATGCGAAACCCTATTTAATCAAGTCCAAAGCCTAGAAATTCCCATCGATATTTTAATCAATAATGCCGGACTAGCCATCTATGGTCGTATGGACGAAACACCCCCAGAAAAATGGGAAACTCTCATGGAAGTTAACCTGATCGCACCCATGCGTTTAAGCAGTCTATTTGTAGGGGATATGATTAGCCGCCGCCAAGGTCATATCGTCAATATTTCCTCCGTAGCTGGTTGGAGTGGCAAAGCTGGTTTAACCCACTATTGCGCCAGTAAATTTGGCTTACGAGGCTTTAGTGAGGGACTCTTTGATGAGGTAAAATCCTATAATGTCAAAGTAACTGCTGTCTACCCATTTTTTAGTCGCACCCCAATTTTAGATGCCGAAAAATATGGAACCCTAGCCACTAATTATCAAGGTTTACCAGAGGCTTGGTTAACCGACCCTCAGCAGGTCATGAAAGCGACCTTACGAGGGATTAAATCTAATCAACTCCATGTATTTCCAGACTCCCCGGCAAATTTAATTCATTTACTCAAGCGCTATACACCTTTTTTATTAAATAAAATCTCGGTTTTAGCTGATAAAAAACTTGTGAAAAATCCCAAAATATGACTTTTACAACATTAAAAAACAACCCAGAAACTGCCGACAAATATTTAATTATCGGAGCCGGATTTGTCGGATTAGGTATAGCCGAAGGTTTAAAAGCCGCTAAAATTACCTATGATCAAGTAGATGCTAGTGATGATATTGGTGGTAATTGGTATCATGGTGTCTATGAAACCGCCCATATTATTTCCTCCAAGAAAATCACCCAATTTACTCATTTTCCGATGCCGAATGATTATCCAGATTTTCCTAGTGCCAAACAAATGCGAGACTACTTAAACCATTTTGCTGATGCTTTTAATCTGCGCCCCAACATTGAACTAAAACGCACCGTTACCCTAGTTAATCCTATCGCCAATAATCTCTGGTTAGTCAGCTTTGATAATGGAGAAAAGCGAATTTATAAAGGGGTGATTATATGTAATGGTCATCATTGGTGCAAAAGATTTCCCGAATTTAACGGAAAATTCAACGGTGAAATCATCCATTCTAAAGACTACAAAAATCCCGACCAACTCCGGGGTAAACGGGTTTTAATAATTGGTGGTGGTAACTCCGCCTGTGACCTAGCAGCCGAAGCCGCCAGAGTCGGTCAAAAATCGGTGTTAAGCCTGCGGGAGTCTGTGTGGTTTATTCCCAAAACCTTTGCTGGGGTTCCCCTATCGGATTTAATTCGTTGGTGGATGCCTGAAGCCTTGCAAAGATTAATATCTTATGGTATAATCAAGCTAACTTTTGGCAGTCATGAAAACTATGGTTTACCCAAACCAAAATATCGGATTTTCGATAAACACCCCACCTTAAATAATGAAGTACCCTACTATATCAAACATGGTAAAATCACCCCCAAACCCGCCGTCGATAAATTAGACGGTTCGGATGTAGAATTTAGCGATCGCACCCGAGAAGCCTTTGATTTAATAGTTTGTGGCACAGGCTATCATGTTTCCTATCCCTTTCTTCCTCCCGAATTACAAAGAGTCAAGGGAGCGACTGTACAGTGTTATGGGGGAGCATTTTTAGATGATTATAAAGGGCTATATTATATCGGATGGGGCCAAGCGCGAGGCGGTGTAGGTTCGTTGATTTCTGCTTATGCGCCCCTATTTACCCGGTGTCTAAAACTACAAGAGGAAATCAAGATTCCCTTGGGTTTAGTCTTGAAGGAAATCGGACAGACTTTGCCGACCACTCACCTATCTGATCCACAGAAAGTTTTGAGGCAAATTCAACTATTTAACCTCTTGTTTAATTGGTTCACCAAAAAAGCCCACCAAATTGATCAACGTTATCCTAATTTTGAAAATCCCTTTCAAGCCTAGAAGCACCCATCAACGGATCAGAGACAATTTCTCAACCCCAGGGCTTCCTACAAGGCTATAACTGGTCCTATGGATGTAATTAGCCAACTTTACCAACAACCTAGGCTACAATCAAAGTATCTACCTTAGTTTTAAGTTGGATCAACAGATTATGGGTTTATTAGTCTCTATTTTGATGTCAGGTTACAAATAACCAAGCCTTTCCGGGTGGTTGGGTGCTAACTTTATTTACTCATCCCAGTTGTTTCGTAGAAGCATCATCAAGGCAAAACGCCGTCAATAACCCCCCACAAAGGGATCAGGCTGACCACAGCCACAAACCTAAGTGAGTTTAGTTGACAGACCTGGGTGGAACATTCGAGAGACTTTCCGGGTCTACCTTGGGAGCAAGGGTTGAAGTTCTTACCTGGGAATGGGTCGCTAGTTCCTAACTGTCAAACCTTATGGTTAAAGATTTTTTTCAAGCCAACCAGACTTACTCCAGGGAGTCTTGGGACAACGGAGGGGAATTACCCAGAAAGCAACAGGATTGTATGTTAGTAGGGGAAGTGATGGTTGTATTACTTTAAACCAGTGGTTGGCGAGGGAGAAATAGCAGAACTGACTTTGCACAATACCCATGGCACTCAAATGGCTTTTGAATGATGCACTTTTGGGGGTCCCGCCCACTCTATATCAATTGCTGTTCCTATCCCTCCCCACCCACAAGGGGATGGGGTTTCTCGGAGGAAGATTATGAAATTGCACAAGAAGACATTGCTCATTATTGGCGCAGCACTAATTAGCCTAATTGTGGTGTTGTATACAACAGCATCCTGTATCCTGATTCAGAATTTCCGTAATCTGGAGATTGAGTCGGTGCATCAGGATGTAGTCCGGGTAATTAAAGCCTTAGAGGATGACCTGGCTAATTTAGATACGATCGCTCAAGATCAAGCCAAATGGGATGATACCTATGCCTTTATCAATCAACAAAATAGCCGATATGTGCGATCTAACCTAGCTAACACTATGTTTATGGATCTGAGGCTAAATCTCTTCATTCTGATAGATAGCCAAGGTCAAATCGTCTTCAGCAAAGGTTTCGACATCAACAACCAAACCGAAACCGCCATTCCTCCCAGTCTCTCCCCCCACCTAAAATCAGTCAGTCTGTCATTTTCCAACCCCTCCCGGTCTTGTTTTGAGAAAGAAGAGGAAATCCCCTGTCCCACAATAGGGATCGTCATGTTACCAGAAGGCCCATTGCTGCTATCGGCCCGTCCCATTCTTACCAGTATTGCCCGTGGACCAAGCCGAGGAACCCTAGTAGTAGGTCGCTATCTTGATGCTAAAGAAATAGATCGCCTAACTCAAATTACCCAACTTTCCTTAGAAATCACCCCTTGGAGTCCTCTAGACCCCCAACAAACCCAAGAGATCATCAATACCGAAGACCCCATCAGAGTTCAACCCGTAGACACTTCCACTATTCTAGGGTCTATTCCCCTCCTAGACATTTATAATCGACCGATTCTCAACCTGCAAATCAAAAGCGATCGCCCCATTTTCCGCCAAGGTCGCACCAGCCTAATTTATCTAACATTTTCCCTATTTTTGATCGGCATAATTTTAAGTGCAATTACCATACTGGTATTTGAAAAACTGATTTTAGCCAGACTCTTAGACCTCACCTACAAAATTAATCAAATCGGCCAAAGTCGCGATCCATCCCTACGGCTAACAGTACCCCCAGGGGAAGATGAACTATCCAGCTTAGGAAAAACCATTAATCAAATGTTAGAAGCCTTAGAACAAGCTAACATTCAAAGCCAGGATAGTGAAGAAAGATATCGGCTAATGGCGGAATATTCCACCGATTTAATTACTCATCACTCTCGCCGAGGTTTGATCCGCTACGCCTCCCCCGCCTGTTCGTTGCTATTAGGATATGAGCCGGAAAGTTTAATTGGTCAACACCCCAGTAAATTTTTTCACCCAGATGACCTTAACACACTCAGCAAGACATTAGAAATTGTTTTAAGTCAAAAAGTATCCTATACTCTAACCTATCGTATCCGCCACAAAAACGGCGAATATATTTGGTTTGAAACCACCAGTCGCGCCATTTATCATCCCGAAACCGGGAGAGTCCAAGAAATTCTGGGTGTCTCCAGAGATATTAGCGATCGCAAACAGCGGGAACAGGAACTACAAGACAGCGAAGCCTCAATTAGGAGTCTTTATCAAATCACCTCATCTCGTCATTTAGACTGGCAAGAACAACTCCAGCAAATCCTCAAGTTGGGCTGTGATAAATTCCACTTAGAAGTCGGTATAATTAACCAGATATTGAACCTAGGCACCCCCCAGCCTTCCGCCCAAATTATGGCAGGAATTGACCATAATAATAGCTGGTCATTTGGGGATAATTTTGATTTAAATAATCCGTTGATTTTGGCGACATTAAAGGCTGAAAACCCCCTGATTTTTGAATCAGTGTTAGTCTCCGGATTCCCCTCTTATGCCGATGAAAATTGCTGGCAAATTGAGGCATATATGGCTATTCCTATTAAAGTCTATGGTCAGGTTTATGGAACTCTTTGTTTTTGGAGTCAAAACCCTTTAAATGAGCCATTTAGAGCCGTTGACCAAGAACTATTAAAACTCATGGCGCAGTGGATAGGTAGTGAAATAGAACGACAGCAAACCGCCCAAGAATTGAGTGAAGCCAGGGATGAGGCTCTCGCAGCCACTCGTGCCAAAAGTGAATTTTTAGCCACTATGAGCCATGAAATTAGGACTCCCATGAATGCAGTAATTGGGATGACCGGATTGTTATTAGATACTCCTTTAAGTCTAGTTCAACAGGATTTTGTCGAAACCATTCGCAGCAGTAGTGATGCCCTACTTTCTTTAATTAATGATATCCTAGATTTCTCCAAAATAGAATCAGGAAAATTAGACCTAGAAGCCTTCCCCTTTAGTTTACGCACTTGTCTTGAAGAATCCCTGGACTTATTGGCGACCAAAGCCGCGAGTAAATCCCTAGAATTGGGATATTTCATTGATGCTTATACCCCCAATGAAGTGGTGGGAGATATGGCAAGAGTTAGGCAAATTTTAGTGAATTTACTCAGCAACGCCGTTAAGTTTACCGCCCGGGGTGAAGTGTTGGTATCAGTGTCAGCAAAACCACTGTTTTCGGATTTAGAATTGACTGCAAAATCTATGTATTCTACCCACTATCAAATTGAGGTAGCAGTGTCGGATACAGGTATTGGTATTCCGGTCGATCGCATGAATCGTTTATTTAAGTCCTTTAGTCAGGTTGATGCTTCCACGAATCGACAATATGGCGGGACAGGATTAGGTCTAGCTATTAGTCAGCGACTGGCCGAAATGATGGGGGGTAAAATGTGGGTAGTCAGTGGTGATGCGATCGGTGGTCATCCCCCAGAAAATTGGCAGATAAATAAAGATACTCCCACACAGGGATCTACATTCTATTTTTCCATAGTAGTTCAGAGTAGCCAGAATTTATTACCACAGTGGAATCATGCTGATGAATTAGCCGGAAAACGACTATTAATTATTGACTCTCACCCCACCAATCGCCAAATTTTGACCAAGCAAGTTCAATGCTGGGGTTTAGTGGTAGAAGATACCGACAGCCCCACAGAAGCGATCGCCTGGTTAAAACAAGGTAAAACCTTTGATATCGCCATTGTGGAAATGGAAATCGCCAATTTAGACGGGTTCAATTTTGCCACCCAAGTCCGACAAACTTCAGCCGGCGTTGACCTCCCCTTAGTCATGTTAATTTCCGTCGGTCAACAAAATTTTAACCCCACCGATCATCGAGATTTTGTCGCCTTTCTCAATAAACCCATTAAACAATCACCCCTATACAATATTCTGATTAACGTCCTGTGTGGGGAACCTCTACAGATTAAAAATTGGAGTCGCAACCAAATGCGATCGCCCCAAGATATTCCCCTGTTAGCAGAAAAACTCCCCCTGCGGATTTTATTAGCCGAGGATCACCTAGTTAACCAAAAAGTCGCCCTACAAATTCTGCAAAGAATGGGATATAGGGCTGATGTCGCCGGGAATGGTTTAGAAGTTCTCGAAGCCCTAGAAAGACAGCCCTATGATGTCATTTTAATGGATATGCAGATGCCCATTATGGATGGCTTAGAGGCAGCCCGACAGATTAAAAAACGCTATGATAGCAATGACAACCCCTACTCCCCACGCCCTCGTATTATCGCCGTTACAGCCAATGCTATGGAAAGCGATCGGGCTGAATGTATAGCAGCAGGAATGGACGACTATATCAGCAAACCTATCCGTATGGAACAATTAGTGAAAGTTCTCAGCAACTGTCGCCCCATCACCTGCGATGTCATTGTACCCTCAGTATATGCCAATACCACCGATGATCACAAATCTTCCCCCATTCTTGATCCCACTGTTTTACAAGGACTGCGAGAGATAGAAGCCTTAGAAGAAATAGCCGAAATGTACATCGAAAGTGCCCCCGAACTTCTCAAAACTATTCAAATAGCCCTCCAAAAAAATGATCCGATCGCCTTAAAACAGGCAGCCCATTCCCTTAAATCCATCAGTGGCACTTTGGGCGCTTTTGGTTTATCGGAATTATGTCTGCAACTAGAAATTATGGGCCGTCAAGGAGTAGATGCAGGTGTCCCCATTCCTCAACCATCGGCGGAATCATTTTATACTCAGATTCAAGCCGAGTTAGAAAGAGTCAAGGAAGCCCTGACCAATGAAGCCCAGCAAATTTGACCATTTAAACCGCTTTTTTGCGACTGCGTTTGTTGATTAAGCCACTCCAGGCGATAGTCAAATAGCAACTAGCCAGCAGTAAGCTACCTAAGCCTACCCGCAGATTAGATTTGAAAGTCCCCAGTTGCGATCGCTTTTCCGCCTCTCGCCGACGGTTTTCAATTTCCCGTTTCAGTTCTTGGCCAATAGCATCGCTTTGGACTCCCAACACTTCCGGGTTTTCCTGAAATTGTTGCAGGCGGGCTAATTGTGCTTCCGTAAGCTGTTGTTCTTGGATATAATCTTCTAAGCGCTGCTGATTGCCTAAGATAGCTAACATCTGCGTTTGTTGTTCTTGCAGACGTTCCTCTAGCTGTACTTGGGCCGTCGCTGCATCCTGATTAATTTTCTCAATCGTTTCATTACTCGCCGCTATAGTAGTGCCAACGTGCAGGGGAATCAGCACTAAATACATCACCCCCAGAATGCCAGAAATCACATAAACCCAAAATTTCAGACTGTTGAACCCCTGTTTAGGCTTTTCTGGTGATAGACCAGCTACCTCCTGTAACCCGTACGCACAAAACATTAAGGCGATCGCCAACACCGGAATCACCCCTTGTTCTACCATCTGAGTAGTAAAATTCAATTGCCATCTCAGATCCCCAAAATTCGGTGGCACAAACAGCAAAATATAGTTAATTAGGGCAAAAAAGAATAAAATCACCCCCGCCAGCCTCAAAAATCCAGCAGCCTGGGACGGGATTTGATTTCGAGTTGTTCCTTTCATAACACTATCACTTTCCGTATTTTTACTGAGACTCTCCCATTCTATCCTGAGCTACCTTCACCCTGAACTCGCTATGATATTACCTCAAAACCACCCTCTCGCCACCATTTTTCCGCTCAATATTGATTGCCGGCTTCCCCTTTATCCCCAAAACCCTAGCCACTTTTTCCGTGAAAATACTGACTTGACAGCAGATTTTGAGTAGACAATCACCCTCAACCACCTTTACATAATTTTCTCAGATTTTACAACATCTTTACACAACAAATATTGACATCAACACCTATCTTTAGCTATGCTGGAGGAAAGTTAAGCGACTTCAGCAACCCATAATTGTCTTGATTTTTTGATGGATTCAGACCCCGGCTATTAACTGTGAAATTCCCTCACCAACTGATTCTAAATTATAACTAACTATGAAAAAATTACTAACAACCATCGGCACCGTCTCTTTCTTGGTAGTAGGCTGGAGTGTTTCTCCCGCCGCCGCCTTTCCCCCTTGGGCAATGCCACCAGAAGAACCAGATGAGGAATTAATCTTTAATGGCGAAGTCCTCAATGATGACCAAACAGATTTTGTCTATGATGTAGCAGATTTCCTAGGAATTACCACCGAAGATTTACTTAATGATCCTGGCCAAATGGATGGCTTGCACACTGGCGGTAAACAAGAAATCAACAGAGACAGCTTCGGTGTCTTCCACAAAAACGGCTGTAGTGTGAATGCCGACTGCGCCTTAAAAGCCATTGGTTTAGGTCTCACTCTCCAATGTCTCGGTTCAGGTTACGATCCTGAAGCCTGGGCTAGATGTCTGCAACGCCGAAATGAGGATGCTTACTATGCAGCCCTTGACTGTACTTGGCAACAGTCCAGCCCAAGTAAATCCTGTGATTTCTTCGCCCACGGCGATACTAACAACACCTATGCCTGCAACGCCACTAACCCAGTAGCAGCATTACATCAAAGTTCCGTAGAATTGCCCACCTTTTCCCAAGGCAGTCCATCGGAACGGGTATCCATTGATCTACTTTCCCGAGGCTAAATTGAGCCCTGTTAGCAATCCTAACAGACCCACAAAAAACAAAACAACCGGGCGCACAGTATGAACCTATACTCCGCGCCCCACAAAACCTAACCAGCTATTTGTTCAACGTTGAGACAAACGCTGGTTTTGTTGATGATACATAGCAATCAGAACACGGGCCGGATCAACCCACCGATTACTATACTTGAGTCCCCAGTGCAAGTGAGGTCCGGTAGTTCTCCCGGTCATCCCAACCCGCGCAATTCTAGTCCCGGCTGCCACAATTTGACCTTTGCGAAGTTCCAGACCGCCGCCACGGTCAATAAAGTAAGTACCATTAGCATTACTTTGTACATGACCCTGAACGTGGCAATAGATATGTTCCCACTGTCCTGACTGGATAATAATTCCCGTGCCGCAGCGATTATCCTCCCAGAGTTCGACTACCTGTCCGCTCCACCAATTGCGGATATAACTCCCCATAGGTGCGGCTAAGTCTAAACCATAGTGAAACCCACCAGCACGATAGCCAAAAGGTGATGTATACTGCTGGAAATTTTCCACCGGAAAAGAAGCATTACCCCAATCGACCCCTACCGCTACTTGGGAGGCTGATGCCTTAGTTGCACCTATATCTAACTGTTGTCCCCCCCAAGGAATTAGAGTCAGACACACGAAACCTACCAGAACCCATAGCATTCGTTTCAGAAGGGTCGGACGCTTGAAAACTTGCAGGGGGTTGAGTTTTGCCATGATTATTGATTCCTCAATCACCAAAATCTATTAATGAATTACCGGATGCACCCACAAGGGTTATATTTAAATCAATTCCCGTATAGCACACATTTGATATTCTGCCACCATTAGGCATAAACAGAACATAATGTTAACTGATTATTTTTCATGGGCGATGGAAACCCCTGTTATATCGATATTTCTGGGTTGGTTCCCGTTGAATACAACGGCTATGGCTGGGACGGCGTTATGGTCGCTGGCATTAAGTTTGGGGTTTTCCCCCCTCAGTGAATTACTCATGGAAAAACTCACGGGGTGGCTAGATTGGGCTGAACGTCCCTTTTATGGGTCAGATGAACAATTTGAGGAAACGCGCACTAGCAGGGAGTCGGGAAATATTTTTTTTGCTTCTATCTTCAGCGTTGTACCGTTTCTAATGGTGGGGGGATTATTGAATTGGGGAGTTGAATTGGGGTTGGGACCTTCTTGGTCTATCAGTGTGGGAGTCATTGCGGCGGTTACCTGTGGGGTTTATGAGTTGGGGCGACGCGATAGCCAGCAAAATCGATAGCTTTGTTGATTTCATCTGGCGGCGCAGAGGATATCAACACACTGGGATAAACGGCGGTTCCCCATTGGGGATGAATTACGATGGTACAGGGTCCCTTTTGCAGAGAAAGGTTTAAGGATGTCGCGACAGTTAAAGCATCACTATGGTGGATTTCTCCGGGTTTCGACAGCAACGGATAACCGCTGGGAGGGTAGATAATATCGGTCATCCATCCCTGGGAATTAAGTTGTTGGGCTACGGGTTGGGCGAATTCTAAAAAGCGATCGCATAATCGGTTTTTCTCCTGCTCAATTATATCATTAGTTGTGGTTAAGGGGAACTGCGATCGCTGTAAAAAAATCACTATCCAAACATCATCAGAGTTCCAATCTGGTAGAATCCGCCTTAAATTAGCCGCGACAAAAGCCGTGGGGGGATGAATGGAAATATTAGGCGATCGCACCTCGGTTATATTGTCGCTCATGGTAATTTGGGGGGAATTATGGCAAAAGTTAGATTTTGGTCACATTGAAGCTAAGAATCTCTTGATTGGCTTGGGATAATTTCTCAGTTCTGAGGGCTATGATAATGTATTGAATAAATCCTTGAGTTGCTTTACCATTTGATTGAATTATTGCGCCCAAATGCCAACTTCATCTACTCGGTTAGTCAGACCTGATTCAAATCACCTTCACCAGTTTTGGTAACAGCTTCGCCTTCTCTAGCCATCAAGTACATTCTGAAGCCCCTCCCCCAGGGGGAAAGGGGTGTAGACGCGCGGTGGCTTCTCCTGGAGTTGGCTGTATCCCATCATATCGAAAACTCCATGGTTCTACCCTCCGCTATTATGGTAATGGGGGGATATTGGCTGCATCTAATATTTTCGGGATGAGGTCTTCTCGTTTAACCGCCATAAGGTGAACACCTCGGCAAATTTGACGTGCAATTTGTACTTGTTCCGCCGCAATTTTAATGCCTTCTTCCAGGGGATGTGATGATTTTTCTAAACGGTGGATAATGTGGTCGGGGATGTTAACACCGGGAACATATTTGTTAATAAAAATGGCATTTTTCGCGGATTTCAGGAGGAAAATTCCCGCCAAAATCGGTTTATCCGTATCAGAAGCCACTTGATTCATGAATTTATAGAGCCTTTCAAAATCCGTGATTAATTGACTTTGAAAGAAACAAGCCCCGGCTTTTAATTTGCGATAAAAACGACTTTGTAACCCGGAAAAACTGGGAGATTGGGGGTCTACTGCGGCTCCCGGAAATAGGTCTGTCCGACCATGGGGCAGCTTTTTGTCATTCCAATCCATGCCATTATTTAGCTTATTAATAGCTTGTAATAGGCGCACGGATTCAAAATCAAAAACTGGTTTAGCATTAACATGATCTCCCGCTTTGACTGGATCACCTGTGAGGGCGAGAATATTCCTAATTCCTAGGGCGTGCGCTCCCAGGAGGTCGGCTTGTAAACCAATCCGGTTGCGATCGCGACAAGCCACTTGTAAAATCGGTTCAATGCCATGATGTTGCAGAATCACGCAGGAAGCTAGGGAACTCATCCCTAAAACAGCCCGACTGCCATCAGTAATATTAACCCCATGGACGCGTTTTTTTAGACCCCGCGCCATCTCGATCATGTGAGTGGGATCGCCGCCTTTTGGGGGTGCTACTTCGGCAGTAATAACAAATTCTTTGGGATTCAAACAAGCAGTCCGAAAGCGGTTCATAAGGCAGGCTGTTTTAGATAAGAAAATGAGGTTAGGTAAAACGTAAATTAGGGCAGGGAGATTACAAAGGCTTAGAATAACCTAGGGCATCTTTAACCCTGGTTAAGGTTTGATTGGCTACGGCCTGAGCTTGTTCCCGGCCTCTACGCAATATAGACTCTAAATAACTACGATCGCTCATGACTTCTTTGTAGCGTTCCTGAATAGGTGTCAGGGCGGCGATCGCCGTTTCCGTCAGCAGGGGTTTAAACTGTCCCCACCCCATCTCTGCACATTCAGCCGCCACTTGTGCTTTAGTTTGGTTAGAGAGCAAAGCATATAGACTCAGCAGATTATGACATTCGGGGCGGTCTGGAACATCAAAAGCTAACCCTCGCACCGAGTCAGTTTTGCAGCGTTTAATTTTCTTAACGATCGCATCTGGGGGGTCTAATAAGTTAATCCGGCTTAACTCGGAGGGGTCAGACTTAGACATTTTCTTAGTCCCATCAGTTAAACTCATGACCCGCGCGCCTTCTGTACGAATGAGAGGTTCAGGGATTTTGAGAATTTCCTGATCGGGTTGACCGAATAAATGGTTAAATCTGCCAGCAATATCCCGTGTCAGTTCCAAATGTTGTTTTTGGTCTTCCCCAACCGGAACGCGATCGGCATCATAAAGCAAAATGTCGGCGGCCATCAATACCGGATAATCCAATAAACCCGTACTGACATTTTCCCCCTGCTTAACGGCTTTTTCCTTAAACTGGATCATATCTTGCAGCCAGTTAATGGGGGTCAGACAGTTGAGAAGCCAGGTTAACTCACTGTGGGCGGAAATATGGGACTGTACAAAAATAGTTGAATCTTCTGGGTCGATACCACAGGCTAAATAAAGGGCTGCGATCGTGTAGGTATCCGCCGCCAGAGTCGCGGGGTTGTGGGGAACCGTGATCGCGTGTAGGTCTACCACACAGAAAAAGTTATCATACTGTTTCTGACCTTCTACCCAGTTGCGGATCGCGCCCAGATAGTTACCTAGGTGTAGGTTTCCCGTTGGTTGTACTCCTGAGAGAATTCGCTGCTTATCCATGATTGCTGCTGTGAACTTAACTTAAAACTCTATTTTAAACAATACAAAGCGGGGTTTTGAACTGAATTGGGAATTATACCGGAACTTGGGCCCTGTCCCCATAGACCCCATAGACCAGGTTCAACCCACTAACGGCAAATTTTACCATGGTTTATTTAGGGGGTAGATATTTGGTTAGCAAATCTGGCAAAATGGAATCATAGGCATTGATAATTTTTAGTGATTCAGTCAACAGTATTTGATACGGGGGCGGGAATATAACTCTACACTGTGAATTTTCCGAGTTAATTTTTCCTAAGATGATTCAGACAGGGGACAAATCCAATGATTCCACAGATTTTAGCACGATCAGACCAACTTACTACGGCGACTCCTAGGGAAAACTTGCTTTTCAAAATAGCTAACCAGATGGTTGAGTTGGCTAATTTAAACACGATTTTTGATACGGTAGTCACGGAATTATCTGAGTTGTGGCAAAGCGATCGCGCTTTGATTTGTCCCTTAGAATCTGATGGTAGTCTCCAGATAAGAGCTGCCTCTTTTCAGGATATTTGCTGGTTTGTCAGCGAGGAAAACATCGCCCCAATATTCTGGAAGTATCAGGCATTTATAGACGAAGTAATGGCGATCGCTGATATTTATCAGACCCATCTAGGAGATGATTATATAGAATTTCTGGCTCGGCTGCAAGTGCGGGGAATTTTGATAGTTCCTATTTGGGTGAGTGGAGATATTTGGGGATATTTGATTGTTCATCAGTGTAGTGATAGCCGGAAATGGCTACCAGAGGAAGTAGATCTGCTGAAGATTATATCTGTACATTTGGCGATCGCTATTCAACAAGCCAATTTGCTCGAAAAATTGCAAAATTTAAACACCCATGTACTCAATCCTCAATATTCAGAAGTATCATTTCGGGCTTTACTTGCTAATCTTCCTGGTGCGATTTATCGCTGTGCTTGTGACCAAGATTGGACGATGAAATTTATCAGCCATGCCATTGAAGATATTTGCGGTTATCGAGCGGATGAAGTTATCAACAATCGGGTGATCTCCTATAATAACATCATTCATCCTGATGACAAAAAAGCTGTCGCCACCGAGATTTTACAAGCTGTAGCTGTACATGAATCATTTATTGTAGAATACCGGATTATTCATCGAGATGGTGGTATTCGTTGGGTTGATGAAAAGGGTAGGGGTAAGTTTGATGAACAGGGAAATTTGCTGGGTCTCGATGGTGCAATTTTTGACATAACTGAGCGTCAGAATACCGAACTAGCTTTACAGCAAAAAACCCAAGAATTATATGATTTTTTTTCCATGGCTATGGATTTGCTTTGTATTGCTGACTTAGAAGGAAGATTTTTGCGATTAAATCAACAGTGGGAAATCAGCTTAGGATATACCATAGAAGAGTTAGAGGGTCGGTTTTTTATAGAATTTTTGCATCCCGATGATGTGCAACCTACCCTTGAGCAAATATCAAATTTATCTCAAAAAAATTCGGTGCTTAATTTTGTCAATCGCTATCAAGCTAAGGATGGTTCTTATCGTTGGATAGAGTGGCGTTCTACTCCCGTAGGCGATCGCATTTATGCAGCAGCTAGGGATATTACAGACCGCAAAAAAGCGGAAATTGCTTTACAAGAGAGTGAACAACGTTGGCAATTTGCTTTAGAAGGAAATGGTGATGGAGTTTGGGATTGGAATGCTCAAACCAATCAGGTTTATTTTTCTCGACGTTGGAAACAACTTCTCGGCTTTAGGGATGAGGAAATTAGCGATAATGTTGAGGAGTGGGAAAAACGAATACATCCCGATGATAAACCGCAAGTATTCGAGGCATTAAATAAACACCTAAATGATGAAACAGAGCAATATATTAGTGAACATCGTATTCAGTGCAAAGATGGTAGTTATCAATGGATTCTTGATCGGGGTCGGGTGATGTATCGCAGTCCCGACGGAAAACCGCTGCGGGTAATTGGAACTCACACGGATATTAGCGAACAGCAAGCTGCACTGCGTGAACGCAAAAAAACTGAACTGGCTTTAAAAGAGAGTGAAGAAAAGTTTCGTCAGTTAGCCGAAAATATCCATCAAGTTTTCTTTATTAATAGCGCTATTGGAGAAATGCTTTATGTGTCTCCCGCTTATGAGCAAATTTGGCAACAAAGTCGAGATAGTTTATATAAAAATCCTAGTTTATGGTTAATGTGTGTTCATCCAGAAGACCGTAACGCTATGACTGAGGCTTTAAATAAGCAAATTAGTCAAGGTATTGCTTTTAATGAAACTTACCGAATTGTTAGACCAGATGGCTCAATTCGTTGGATTGAGTCTCGTGCTTTTCCAGTGCGAGATAAACAGGGAAACATTTATCGATATACTGGTATTGCTGAAGATATAACTCATCGTAAAAACCTCGAAAATGCTCTACAAAATTAACTACAAAAAACCCTAATCATCCAGAGAATTACTGAGAAAATTCGTCAGAGTTTAGATGTTCAAGAAATTTTCACAACGGCAGTGGAACAAATTGGTAAAGCCTTTAAAGTCAACTGCTGTCTAATTCATACTTACCAAAAATATCCTTTGCCCCATGGGGCTTTAGTAGCTAAATATTCTCAGCATCCATGTCATTTACTTGGGGATTTAAAGGAGGCGGTAGCCTTTGATAATGACCCTTATATAGAGTACATAGTGGAGCAAAATAGGGCGATTTCATGCCATAAAAATGATTGCTTAATTAAGCTATCAGAACTGAATATGGCTTCTCCTTTTTTGCAGACCCATGAATATTTTGAAGAGTCAGAAAATCTGAAATCCATGTTGGCGATCGCCACTTTCTATCATGGTCAACCTAATGGTATTATTAGCCTGCATCAATGCGACCATAAGCGAGTCTGGACTGTTGATGAAATGGAACTTATAGAAGCGATAGCACGCCAATTAGGAATTGCGATCGCTCACGCACAACTACTCTCCCAAGAAAAAGAGCAACGCCAAGAATTAACCTATAAAAATATTAGACTTAAAAAGATGACGGAGGAAGCCAAAGCCGCCAACCGCGCGAAAAGCGAATTTTTGGCTAATATGAGCCATGAAATTCGGACACCCATGAATGCAGTTTTAGGCTTTGCGGATTTATTACAATCAACAATTACCGACCCTCAAGCTAGTTCTTATATTAAGGCGATCGCCTCTAGTGGTCGCACTTTGTTAGCATTAATCAATGACATTTTAGACCTCTCCAAAATCGAAGCCGGGAAATTACAATTACACTATGAACCCGTTAATATCCGCACCATCATTAATGAAATCGAACATATTTTTGAACAAAAAACCAAGGAAAAAAACATTAAACTACAAGTTTATATAGCCCCAGAAATACCCTACAGTATTATCATGGATGAAGTCCGGCTGCGACAAATTCTATTTAATATTGTAGGAAACTCAATCAAATTTACAGAATTTGGGTCAGTTAAAATTATGGCTTCTTGTTCACAACTCAAACCAAATCATCCCTATAATTCTATTAACCTCAAAATTGCCATTACTGATACAGGTATTGGTATTTCTCCCGAAGACCAACAGAAGATTTTTGACTCATTTACCCAAAGCGAAGGTCAAAGTAACCGCAAATACGGAGGGACAGGTTTAGGTTTAACTATTACAGAAAGGTTAGTCCATCTCCTAGGTGGTTCAATTCATCTGGAAAGCCAAATCAACCAAGGAAGCACATTTACCTTTGATTTCCCTGATGTCAAAATAGCCACAGAAACCACAATATTATCGCCTCTAATAGCCCTTGATGATAATTTAGGACAGTTTAAACCTGCTAGTATTTTAGTGGCTGATGATGTCCGTTCTAATCTGGATTTACTAGCCGAATATTTCGCCAATACATATCATACAATCATCACCGCCAAAGATGGAGAAGAAGCCATTAGGTTAGCCCAAATTTATCAGCCAGATATTATTTTTATGGACTTACGGATGCCTCGTATGGATGGACGATAAGCCACCCAGTTTCTCAAACACAACGAACTAACTAGCCATATTCCCATTGTCCTATTAACAGCATCTCCCCAACAGCGCCATGAACAAGATTTGCAGCAATTATGCGATGGTTTTTTATCAAAACCTGTGACTAAAGCACAAATTGTAGCTGAACTCAAGAAGTTCCTAAATTCTACTCAATTCACCGAAGCCACAGATAAACAGCCATCATATCAAGTCTCATTAAAACCTGTGAGATTACCAGAATTAGCCGCCAAATTGCGTCAGGAAGTAGAACTTACTTTACCTCATTTACGAGAAACTTTAGTTTCCCGAGAAATTAAGCAGTTTATTCAAAATTTAGAGATGTTAGGACAAGAACACCAATCGACAGTTTTACTCGATTATGTGGCAACCCTCAAACAGCAACTTCAGGATTTTGATTGGGATAACATTCCCAAAACTGTCGCTAAATTTGCCGAAATTCCTGAACAGTTAATCATGGAAAATTATCATTAACCTAAAAACAATTTATAGGCAGGATTTTTATTTTCATCCCAATAGCGATATCCTAGGGTGTCTAAAAACTCTTGCCATTTCTGCATTTCCTGGGGGGGAACTTGCATTCCAACCACAATACGGCCGTAGTCTGAGCCATTGTTGCGATAGTGAAATAAACTAATATTCCAAGTGTGACTCATAGACTCGACAAACTTCATTAATGCACCCGGACGTTCGGGAAACTCGAAACGATATAATAACTCATCATGAGCCAGAGGAGAACGACCGCCTACCATATGGCGCAAGTGCATTTTAGTTAATTCATCATCTGTTAAATCGATGGCGATTAAATCATGTTCGGCAAAGTTTTCTGTTAACTTTTGGGCATCTTCCCGGCCTTTAATTTGAACACCGACAAAAATATGGGCTTCTTTTTCGTCGGCAATGCGATAGTTAAATTCGGTGAGATTACGTTTTCCTAAGCAGTTACAAAACTTGCGTAAACTTCCCGGTTGTTCAGGAATTGTCACGGCAAAAATCGCCTCGCGTCGTTCTCCAAATTCGGCTCTTTCTGCGACAAATTGCAGACGGTCAAAGTTCATATTTGCGCCACAGGCTACAGCAATTAAAGTACAATTATTGAGCTTCTCCCTTTCCACATAGGCTTTCATTCCGGCGATCGCTAATGCACCAGCGGGCTCTAAAATTGATCTAGTATCCTCAAACACATCCTTAATCGCGGCACAAATATCATCAGTTCCCACTAAAATAATATCATCTACATAAGTTTGACAGAGGCGAAAAGTCTCCTCTCCCACCTGTCGCACCGCCACCCCATCAGCAAATAATCCCACCTCGGATAATTTTACCCTATGTCCAGCTTTCAAAGATTGAGACATCGCATCAGCATCCACAGGTTCCACCCCAATAATTTTAATTTCTGGTCGCAGTCGTTTCACATAAGCCGCAATACCAGAAATCAAACCGCCGCCTCCTATAGCCACAAAGATAGCATCAATAGGCTTTTGATATTGCCTTAATATTTCCATGGCAATAGTTCCCTGTCCAGCAATCACGTCTGGGTCATCGAAGGGATGAATAAAAGTTAGGTTTTTTTCGACTTCTAATTGGCGCGCGTAAGCATAGGCATCATCAAAGGTTTCTCCATATAAAACTACCTCCCCGCCTCTAGCTTTAACCGCCTGTACTTTCACATCTGGGGTAGTAGTTGGCATAACAATAATTGCCCGACTTCCTAGGCGACTTGCTCCCAAAGCTACCCCCTGGGCGTGATTTCCCGCTGAGGCGGCTATTACTCCCTGGGCGAGGCTTTCCGGGGTTAATTGGGCTATTTTATTATAGGCTCCCCGCAGTTTAAATGAGAACACAGACTGCATATCTTCTCGCTTGAGGAGGACTTGATTATTTAACCTTTCGGATAGTCTAGGAGCTAATTCTAGGGGGGTTTCCTGGGCGACATCATAGACCCGGGCGGTGAGGATTCGTTTTAGGTAGTCGGAGTGCATAACTTTGGGCCAAAGGTCAAAATTGCATGAATTTAGATTATACTGTACTTAGGTGATTCATGACTTGCTGATAAAACCAATTATTGCGATCGCGACATTCTTGTAAACTTTCCGGATAAGATTGGCAGTGTTTAAGATGCGATCGCCAATTATCCGTACTGCACAAAAATTTACTTTCATCAAATCGCTGATATAGAGTTTTTCCCAATATTTTTATCTCCCGTTTTGGTTGTTTCCAATGAATCCCTGGATACATAGCAACTGGATGTTTTAGGGTCAAAAATTTACTGGTAAATGGGAAAGCTAAAACCTTTCGTCCCAGCAGTGTTCCCCAATAGGCTCCGTGGAAAGAACTGGTTAAAATAGTTTCCCCTGAAGCCAAAAAACTAATAATTTCCTCAAAGTTGTTACCTTCATTAGTCATCCGAGGAAATGAATCAATTTTAAGTTGAAATTTTTTATGCGAAAATACTACAAATTCCTGCTGAATAGAGTATTCCTTATCAAAAAATCCATCCATGCAGCTCACGCAGGGAACTCAATCATAACCTTGATTATAGTCCCTAATTCCAATACAATTAAAATCTTTTAAATAAGGGGTATAGTCAAAAATATTGTTATTATAGGGTGAGTGTGAACCATCTGTTAAACCGGAATTTTTCAGTTGATAAACCTGCTGTCCGGCTCCCCATAAAATCAAACTATTGCCATTTGTACCAGCTTGTAAACGTTGAAAATTCGGCAAAAAGCGGTCAAACATTAACCCACCACCACCAACGATCGCATGATGATTCAATAGAGTTTCCGCGTCTTCTAGTGGCGGGGAATTATCCAGAGTCCGAATATCTCGCTTGATAACTTCATAACCCGGAAACTGAAAATAATTGACTGGGGACGAGAACAAATCCCCAATATTCTTAGGGTCAATAACATGATAATTAACGATTGTGTTCATAGTCATATCTGCTGGACAATGTATCGAAAATCCTAATCAAACGCGAAAAGAGCGACCTAAAGCGATCGCTCTCCTTTCCATCAACAGTAATTGATTAAACCTTAGCCTCCTTCACCAAATTACTCCAACCCAAATCTTTCAGGTTATGGTTACGACGGAGGGGACGAGTCACCAACTCCAGAATATCACGAGCATTAGTAAACCCATGAATTTGAGCAAAAGTAAACTCAACCGACCACTTAGTATTAATACCCCGCGCCTCCAAAGGATTCGCATGAGCCATACCCGTAATTACCAGATCCGGCTGAAGTTCATAAATCCGTTGAATCTGATTATAATTATCCGGCTTTTCCATAATTTTCGGAGCCGGAACCCCCATTTCATGACAAGTTTTTTCCAGTAAGTCTAACTCCGCCTTTTGGTAGCGCTTATCCATATAAGGAATGCCAATTTCCGCGCAAGTCATCCCACAGCGAATCAAGAAACGTGCTAGGGAAATTTCTAACAAATTATCCCCCATAAAGAACACCGACTTACCCCGGATTAACTCAAGATAATCCTCTAAATTCGCCCAAATTTGAGCTTCTCGTTCATCTAATCCCTGGGGTTCAATACCGAATACAGAGCAAATTTTTTCAATCCAAGCTCGTGTTCCATCAGGTCCAATGGGGAACGGTGCGCCAATCAGTTTACACTTACGACGACGCATTAAAGTAGTTGCGGTGCGCGAGAGAAACGGATTTACCCCCGATACATAATAACCCTCTTCTAAAACCGGAAGTTCCGTATAACGCTTCGCTGGAAGCCATCCAGATACCTTAATCCCCTGTTTTTTCAACTCCAAACTCAGATTAGTTACTACCGGGTCTGGGAGGGAACCAAATAACACTAACGGGGGATGGTCTACATATTCTGACTCTTCCTTAGTGACATCCTCATTTTTTTTACCAAAACTCAGCAATTTCTGAATCGCATTGCGATCGCCTGAAGTCGCCGTAGTCGCATCTTTTTCAGGTTCTTTCGGACAGCGATTAGCCATCGCCGCTAGAACCGTATCTTCTCCCTGGGTAAAAGCATAATCTAAACCATTTGCTCTCGCCACCACAATAGGAATTCCAATTTCACCCTCTAATTTAGGAGCCAACCCCTCCAAATCCATTTTAATGATTTCAGTAGTACAGGTTCCGATCCATACAATTACACTAGGATTGCGATCGCGTTTAATTTGCAAACACAGTCGTTTTAATTCATCATAATCATTAAGTTGAGCCGAAATATCACCCTCTTCTAACTCAGCCATTGCATAACGAGGTTCTGCAAAAATCATCACCCCCATCGCATTTTGTAAGAAATAGCCGCAGGTTTTTGTACCAATTACTAAAAAGAAACTATCTTCAATTTTCTGGTACAACCACGCCACACAACTAATCGGACAAAAAGTGTGATAATTACCAGTTTCACATTCAAAGGTAAGTGCTTCAGGTTGAGCAACAGTCATATATTTCTCCTTATAATTAAGCCAGTTTTAGTGTCACTTTTTAAGCTGTTGACACCCAGCTATTTATGAGATGACAACCTGGCAGAAATTTAGACATGATCAACGGTTGACTTTGGCTACTAACTTCCAAAATCATAATGAGTACACCAGCCTGTTAGATGTTAAGGAATGATTGACTTATTTAAAGTCTGATATTGAGATATCATCATCATTTGATTCGGTCAGGCTGTCCAGATCTAAATCAAACTTATCTGTATCTCCAGTCGTTACCTCTCCTAGCTCTTCTAAACTGATTTCCTCTAAATCTCCTAAGTCTCCTAAGTCTCCTAAATCGCCTAAATCGCTGTCGTCATCATTCAAGTCTCCTATATCTAAATCATCATCAGAGGAACTACCAAAGTCTCCTAAATCATCATCTCCATCTAGGCTAAGATCTAGCTCTCCGATATCATCTGAGGAATCATCTTTAAATGGATTACTTTCCTCTAAATCTAAATCATCCGTAGCTAGATCATCCCCAGCATCATCTAGGTCTAAACCTAAATCCATGTCATCGGTGGCTAAGTCATCCCCAGCATCATCTAGGTCTAAACCTAAATCCATGTCATCGGTAGCTAAGTCATCGGTAGCATCATCGAGACCTAAATCCATGTCATCGGTGGCTAAGTCATCCCCAGCATCATCTAGGTCTAAACCTAAATCCATGTCATCGGTAGCTAAGTCATCGGTAGCATCATCGAGACCTAAATCCATGTCATCGGTGGCTAAGTCATCCCCAGCATCATCTAGGTCTAAACCTAAATCCATGTCATCGGTAGCTAAGTCATCGGTAGCATCATCACCGAGACCTAAATCCATGTCGTCGGTGGCTAAGTCATCGGTAGCATCATCACCGAGACCTAAATCCATATCATCGGTAGCTAAGTCATCGGTAGCATCATCACCGAGACCTAAATCCATGTCATCGGTAGCTAAGTCATCGGTAGCATCATCGAGACCTAAATCCATGTCATCGGTAGCTAAGTCATCGGTAGCATCATCACCGAGACCTAAATCCATGTCATCGGTAGCTAAGTCATCGGTAGCATCATCACCGAGACCTAAATCCATGTCATCGGTAGCTAAGTCATCGGTAGCATCATCACCGAGACCTAAATCCATGTCATCGGTAGCTAAGTCATCGGTAGCATCATCACCGAGGTCTAAACCTAAGTCATCGGTAGCTAATTCTTCCTCAGCATCACCGAGACCTAAATCTTCCTCTGGCTCTGGTTCAAGTGTTAGCTCTCGGGGAGGATGGTATCCCGGCGCAGCCTTTACAGGTTCTTGAGCAACCGGAGGCTGATCAGGTAAAGAACCAGAAATCCTGGCCAGCTCATGCTCTGGGTCAAAATGTAAACCCAGAACCTCAATCAACTTTTCTGGATCAGGATTAAGTTTGGAAAAGGGGAACATCAACAGAGCCGCTTCTGGGTCGAGGGCGTTGATAGTCCCCAAAATCATGGCTGAGGATGGCCTTCTACCTCCATCCGGGGTGTCAATGGAACTAATGTCCATTTGTAAAACCAACCATTCACGATTAGCCTGATAGTAGTCTAACCACTTTTGTTTCAGGGTAGTAGTAAACTCCTGGAAGAAAGCCATAACCTCTTATTCCTTATCCTGAGTAGCTAGACTTATTAAACCATCATCAGGTCTAGCTCATCTTCCTGAGTTTGAACAGAAGGCTTGGTTGGATTGAGGTAAAAATCAGACAGAAGAGAGAACAATTCCCTATCTGGCGCATCTTTGGGAACTACACCCTCCGGCTGAGACAGGATTTGATCAGCAATATTAAGATAGTAATCGCAGACATAACTTAGAGATGGGTCAGTTTCCGCCATCTCAAACAGGGTTTTCCCCTTAACCCGAGATACCCGGATATCTTCAATTAGCGGCAATACTTCCAAAACTGGCATAGGGACCGACTCGACATATTTATCAATCAGATCGCGCTTAGAGGTCCGGTTCCCAATCAAACCCGCTAACCGTAGGGGGTGAGTCCGAGATTTTTCCCGCACAGAAGCGGAGATGCGATTAGCTGCAAATAAGGCATCAAAGCCATTATCGGTGACAATCATGCAATAGTCAGCATAATTGAGGGGGGCGGCGAAACCACCACAAACCACGTCCCCAAGAACATCAAACAGGATGACATCGTATTCATCAAAGGCATTTAGTTCTTTGAGAAGTTTAACGGTTTCTCCGACCACATAGCCACCACAACCAGCACCAGCCGGGGGACCGCCTGCTTCTACGCAATCAACGCCGCCATAGCCTTTATAGATGACATCTTCGGGCCATATATCCTCATAGTGATAGTCTTTTTCCTGCAAGGTATCAATAATAGTAGGAATTAGGAACCCTGTGAGGGTAAATGTGCTGTCGTGTTTGGGATCGCAGCCAATTTGCAGGACTTTTTTACCCCGTTTGGCTAGGGCCACGGAAATATTGCAACTGGTTGTTGATTTGCCAATTCCACCTTTTCCATATACTGCGAGTTTCACGATTTTTTCTCCTGGGGCATACTTTTTCAATCATGGGGGGGCTGAGTAGTTAGGACTAACTCAGCATCCCAAGTTTTTTATCTTTGCTTTTGTTGGGGTGGCGATCGCTATTTCAGGTAGTACGGTTTTTGTCTTACCCCATAACATCGCTGTCCCTCTTGATTGCCATTATTGATGAATTTTCCGCAAATGGAAAGGGGCTATAAATTTATATTTAGTCGGAAAATAAAGCATTTTAGTTTATCAAGGATATATAAATATCTCATGGTCTCTCATAACAGCTCAAGTAAATTTATCAAGTTTTATGATAATTTGTGCCTTTTTTAGAGTAAAAGAGTTACAATACACAAATTAGTAGGGTGCGTAGACCCCTAAATCATCTATCTGGGAGGGGAAACGGATAAATAAGCTGACGCACCGAATAGACCCGTTGTAGGGTGCGTCAGACCCCTGAATCATCTATCTGGGAGGGGAAACGGATAAATAAGCTGACGCACCGAATAGACCCGTTGTAGGGTGCGTCAGACCCCTGAATCATCATCTGGGAGGGGAAACGGATAAATAAGCTGACGCACCGAATAGACCCGTTGTAGGGTGCGTCAGACCCCTAAATCATCTATCTGGGAGGGGACACATAAATAAGCTGACGCACCGAATAGACCCGTTGTAGGGTGCGTCAGACCCCTGAATCATCTATCTGGGAGGGGAAACGGATAAATAAGCTGACGCACCGAATAGACCCGTTGTAGGGTGCGTCAGACCCCTAAATCATCTATCTGGGAGGGGAAACGGATAAATAAGCTGACGCACCGAATAGACCCGTTGTAGGGTGCGTCAGACCCCTAAATCATCTATCTGGGAGGGGAAACGGATAAATAAGCTGACGCACCGAATAGACCCGTTGTAGGGTGCGTCAGACCCCTGAATCATCATCTGGGAGGGGAAACGGATAAATAAGCTGACGCACCGAATAGACCCGTTGTAGGGTGCGTCAGACCCCTAAATCATCTATCTGGGAGGGGACACATAAATAAGCTGACGCACCGAATAGACCCGTTGTAGGGTGCGTCAGACCCCTGAATCATCTATCTGGGAGGGGACACATAAATAAGCTGACGCACCGAATAGACCCGTTGTAGGGTGCGTCAGACCCCTGAATCATCTATCTGGGAGGGGAAACGGATAAATAAGCTGACGCACCGAATAGACCCGTTGTAGGGTGCGTCAGACCCCTAAATCATCTATCTGGGAGGGGAAACGGATAAATAAGCTGACGCACCGAATAGACCCGTTGTAGGGTGCGTCAGACCCCTAAATCATCTATCTGGGAGGGGACACGGATAAATAAGCTGACGCACCGAATAGACCCGTTGTAGGGTGCGTCAGACCCCTAAATCATCTATCTGGGAGGGGAAACGGATAAATAAGCTGACGCACCGAATAGACCCGTTGTAGGGTGCGTCAGACCCCTAAATCATCTATCTGGGAGGGGAAACGGATAAATAAGCTGACGCACCGAATAGACCCGTTGTAGGGTGCGTCAGACCCCTAAATCATCTATCTGGGAGGGGAAACGGATAAATAAGCTGACGCACCATTTTGTAAAAAGTTATTAATTTTTGGCGTTTGCGTGAGACGGCAGAATAACCTGCACCTAGTTAAGGGTATAAAGCACATTGAAGTAGATGCCATGATCCTGAAGATTGTTGTCACGATCGCGAAGTTGTATCAGTGGTAAACCATAATCTAAACGGATATTCAGATTAGGGATAGGTTCCCATAGTAACCCCAGACCACCTCCCACCAAAAATGTCTGAGTGGGTAAACGATTAGGGTTGTTGGGATGATTCCAGACCTTGCCCATATCGAGAAAAGGTGCTAACTGTAAAGTAGGTAAATTCAAGCGATCGCGTTTAAGGGTAATTCTGTCCTCAATAGAGAATCGAAAGCCATTATCCCCGGCGCGGACATTCTGACGGTAGCCACGCAAAGACTGAGCCCCACCGATAACAAACTGTTGAGAAGGAAATAGGGGGTCAGCAGCTAACTGTATATCTCCCTGGATAATCAAAAGGTGATTGTCACGCCATAGCTGTAGCCGTTGTATCTGTCCTAGCCAACTGACAAAATCGCTATTGGGCAAAAATTCGGTATTGGTAGCATTTAATATCCCCAAGCCCAAACTAAACTGCGATCGCAAAGCCCAAACTCCCAGGCGATCGCGTCTTATATAGTCTTGTCCCAACTTGAGAACCACCAGACGGGTCTTACCATCATCATCTGGACCAAAGCCAAAGCGCAACCCCTGATTATCCACCAAAGTTTGACTTTCCTGATAACTCAACCCCGCAGATAAAGCAAACTCTTCCGAGGGAGTCCTCCGCAAAGGCTGACGATAGCTAATTTCGTAAAGCTGAGAGTTTCCCTGAATATTCAGGTCTGCAAACTCTTCGGTAATCACCCGATTGCGATAAGGAGGAATCCGCAGTTGAATCGTACCATTCATGGCATTGATGGGGATAGAGTAGAGAAAATCGAAGATATCCGACTCCCCCTCAGTAATTAGGCGAGTAGTTTTATAGGAAACCAAGAGGAAATCACCCCTTCCCGTGAGGTTCATATGACTAAAATTAACCCCCAAACGTTGACTACCAATACTGGGGGGGGAATAGTTATCTAAGCTAAAACTAAGCTGTATGGGATTAGCTTCTGTGACTCGGACTACTAAAATACTCTGTCCTTCCTCGCCTCCTGGACGCAGACTAGCTTCTACAGACTCAAAGAGGGGATTAACCCGCAATAGTCGCAGTTGATTTTCGAGTTGTAGGGTATTTAGGGGAGTTTGCGCGCCCAAATTCACCCGACTGATAATGTAGTTGGGATTAAGGCGGCGGGTTCCTTCGACCTCGATTTTTTCTAAACTTCCCTCTATCACGAGAATTTGCACGACACCATCTGTGATAGTCTGTTGGGGAACTACAGCCCGGGAAGTCATATAACCCCGTCTGAGATAGATTTCTGTAATCTGATCGGCTATATTTTGCAGTTGGTTGAGGGTGATGGTCTGGTTTGATACGGTAGAGGCGATCGCATTAATTTCCTCAGTTGATAGAATACTACTGCCAATTATTTGAATTTGACTAATCGCTACGGGAGTATCATCACCGGGAATTGACGGGGAAGGTGGGGGTGGTGTTTCTATTTCTGGTTCGCCGTTGGGTGGTCTTTGGGGAGGTCGGGGGAGAGGTTGCAAAAAGCGATCGCGGTTAGGGTCACTTTGGGGGGGTAGGGGGAAACTTTGGGAAAGTCCTAAACAGTCTGCGGAATCACAATTAGGGGAAAATAAAGCCTGGGCTGGAACAAGGGGGTAAAATAGAATCAACCACAGGGTAGTCATTTGACAACCTATCAATGAAATATGTAAACTCATAGGGATTATGGAGGGCTTCAAGTTTAGCCCCAGCTAGTGGCACTACCAGCAGGTTAATTTCTCGCTGACTTGATTTACAGGCGGGTTTATGGGGATACTTTAAGTAATAACGAAGTTAATTGCGGAACTCCTCCCTACCCGGAACAAAGGGTTGTTCATACAAGCGCACCCGATTACTACCTACTTGCTCGAGATTTTCCGATCTCAATAATTCTAGCCAAGCCTGCTGGATTTGAATATCCCTTTGATGATCTGAAAGTAATTCGGAAAAGGCGGCGACCATATCGTACCACAGGGTCTTTTCTTTGTAGAATTCTAGGCGATCGCTTCCATTGAGTCCTTCCAATTTCTGAATCTGATCTGAGTCTAAGTCGATCCTTTTGATCCAACCATCCACGATTTGGTTCACCGATTGATTAACCGGATCACATAAAATTGTCAGGTACCAGTGATAATATTGATTCACTTCCAAACCCGGAAAGCCGTCGAGAGCCCCCAAATCTATGCCCACAATGCCAGGATTTTCCATATCCAGTTGAAATTGGGTGCTATAAATCACTATTTCTTCTGTTTCGGGAGACTCTGAATCTGGTAACTTAGTCACAAGTAACTCAATGGGGGTATCCCCACTAACTACCGGGAGATAAAAAAACAATTGGGGTTTCTCATGGGCGGTTAAACCCATGGTGGAAACGGGAATTAGACTGATGAGGCTTGCATAGTCAGCACATTGTGTCCCTCTGGTTCCTCCTCCTTCCCGTCTTCCGGGAACCCCCCGCTGGGGTGGGTCGAAGGCTATTAACCATGGAGATGGTTGATTTTGAATGATCACATCTCTGTTTGATGGGTAGGCTATAGCGGGTCGGACTAGGCTACCCCAGACAATGGTTTGGGTACACAGCGCACCCAACACAGTTGTCCATAAAATCACAGGGGTTGTCTTAACCATAGGATTCAACTCAAAAACTCGTTAACATACAGGTTATCAAGATAGCTAAATTGTATCCAATGTTTCCGTAATTGACTGTGAAAAATTGTTGTATTTGGAAAGTGGGAGTGTCAAAGTTAGCATGAATATCAATTTAACGAATGTTGGAACAACTAGCAATTATCGGCACAGAACTATCAGACCCATGGGGGTTTCCTCACTCTATGGTATCACTTTTGTGGGTAAAAGTTGTTTTGCGATCGATTCTTTGAGGGGGTTTTTGCTGAGGATAGACCCGGAAACTGATAATGCTACGGTGGTGAATCCTGATCAGACTTCTGAGTTTGCTGATGTGACGGGTTTGGCGGTTTGGTCCGAGGATTTATGGTTCACTCGCTATGATACGGTTTATGTTTGTCGAGGGGCTTTTGTCGGTGATAGTATCTCTCATATTAACCCAGAACCTTTGGTAACTCTCCCCTATAATCTTGATGGGATTGCGGTCTGGAACTCTACCCTTTATATTAGTTCTAAACAGGGGGGATGCATCTTTGTTTATAGTCTCACTAGCGGTCGGGAAATTACCCGGTTTTATTCTCCCGGAATTGGGGTCGAAAATTTGACGGTGCGAGATGAGGAATTGTGGGTATGTGATCGCCTTGAACAAACCGTTTATTGTCTCGAACGTGGTACCGGAGAAACTAAGTTTAATGTGTTAACTCCCTTTGAAAATCCCACCGGATTAGGGTTCTATACTCACCCAGAAACCGGGGAAGAAGTGCTATATGTCGCCTATGCGGGAGATGAATTATTTATCCGAGATGACCCGAACTCCTATGAACAATATCAACTAGCTAAACGCGATCGCACTTTTCTTCATCCCCTCTATTTTCACTACAATGAGTCCCAAAGATATGCTACATCTAACGGATATCTGATTGAGATGTCTTATGTAGAGGAAATCGAACCTTTAGAAGAGATTTACTTAGAAGATGTAGAATGGCGTATCGCCCTCCCCTCGGAAACTGACCGCCAAAAAGTCCGGGAAATTTCCTATATTGGTATACCCTTTACGGAGGAAATTGAAGCCGGAGAAAGGGTGGCAGTTTTTAAGTTTAAACCCCTCAACTCCACAGAAAGACAAATTTTTGGCTGGAAAGCATTATTAGAAGTTCGAGGAATTAAATATCAAATTCATCCCTTAGACGTGGAAAAAATCCCGCCATTAACTCAGGAATTTAAGGATAAATATCTAGTAGATAATGATAACCTCGCCATGGAATCATCCGTAGTCCGACAAGCGGCTGAGGAAGCCGTGGGGACAGAAACTAATATTCTGCGTAAATTATTGAATGTTCGGAATTATGTTTACGATCGCCTTGACTACAGCCTTACCGCTAAAATTGAAACCCCAGACGTGGTACTAGACCGGGGGATAGGGTCCTGCGGTGAGTATGTGGGGGTATTGCTGGCTTTGGGACGGCTAAATGAAATACCCTGTCGGACGGTGGGACGCTACAAATGTCCGGCTTTTGCTGATCGCCGGGGCGTTCCCCTAGAACCAGAGTATAATCATGTTTGGCTGGAGTTCTATATTCCTGGCTTTGGCTGGGTTCCTATGGAGTCTAACCCTGATGATACTGGTGGTAGTGGACCTTATCCTTTACGGTTTTTTATGGGCTTGGCTTGGTATCATATAGAAATAGGTAAGGGGCTGAAGTTTCAACGCCTGACTAACCAGGGGCTTCCTGTCGATAAGGAAAAAGTCTCTCTGGGGAATTTGGCGATTAACCATGTTCGGTTTACGATTTTGAATGAACTGCCAGCCATTTAGGGGAAGATACAGCACTCATGGAGTTTACTACGGTTAATATTCTGTTTCTCATGGCGATCGCTCTGTTGCTTCTGGTAACGAGTGGTGTCGCCTATTTGACTTTTGCTGATTGGCGCGATCGCCGCCGCCGAGAAAAGGAACGTCGCGGTCAATAACCCCATTTTTCTTGACCCTCCCCGGACTCCCCCCACAACTCTTTTAACTCCTCTGAGGGGTGGAAAGACTTAAAACTCCATCAGCATAAAAAAGTTATTTTGTCAAGGGGTGGCAAGTTCGAGCAGTGGACAAAGGCGAAAAACTCGTGATTCGTGAGATTAAAAACTTGACCAGAGAATATTTTTAACTGCCATAAAATAGGGGTTACAGCCAACTTTTTTGCGTGTAGACATAGTAAAGCCTTGGGTGCGATTTAGATGATGATAGCAGAACCCCTATAATCTCGTCAAGTGTTTACGAGAAATTATCAATAAAAATGTATTAATTCTTAACATACTTGGGAAAATTAAAACCATTTCCACGGAATGATTAGTAAAACTTAACTATTTTCCGTAATGTAAGGGGGGTGATAGTGGAGGTTTTTAAAAACGGAAATCTTACTAATAAAAACGCCCTAATTTAGCAGTAGGTAAGGAATGAAATAACCATTAAATCCCACGACGGCGCAATACCTCTGTGTTGACATAACTACTAGGAAAAGGAGACATTCAAAAAGCCACAGTCCCGGCGATATCTAATGGTTCACCAAAACGCCGGAAAGGAATTTCTGCGGTCATTTTATCGCCGACTTGCTCAGGGATTTTTTGAGTCATTTCGGTATAGCCGTCCTTGCAGTAATCATGGCTTACCTGTCGCTGGTCTCTCCCCCCCAGGGATTCTGATTTAGGGTGAGGGTAATGTTTAGCGAGATTTCCCGGATGTAACAGCCAGGACCTGAACCGCATCTAAAGATAGTCGATGTGTTCAACTAGGTTTAAATGGTGCGATCGCTCTTTATTACCCACTCAAAAATCTGTAGGTGTAGGTGGGGGGGTGGGAATGGCAGCTTAGGGATTATCCCCTCGTCCGAAACTCGATCACATCTTCTCTAATAGTCACATCATACTGACCAAAAAAGTCCTGCCCTAACAATCCTACTTCTAAAGCAGGTGCGATCGCCACTGTCAAATTACTAGCCATTGCGCCGCCAACTTCAATAGAGATAATTTCACCCAGGTCAAATTCAACATTTTGCTCGCTGGGGGTATTCGCCAAACCTCGCCCCGTCCGAACCACACCCAATACCTCCGCCATCAGCGGCGTGATCACAGTTCCACTAGCCCCCGTATCAATCATCATTGGAAACGGTTGGCTATCATTAAAAGTAGCCAATACGACTGGGATGCCTTGGTGTCGCCGAATAATGGGTGCTTGGTAAACTCCGGCGGCTGCACTGGGAAGGACAGCAGTACCACCGGGGGGGGTCACAACTTCGGGAAAATTACAAATTTGATTCAGATTAATCAACCGACCTGATCTTGTCCGAGCAAAACAGCCTGGTTGTTCTTGTGCTGTAGCCAACCCTTGGGGATAGAATGCGGCACTTACCACCAGTAAACCTACTGTAATAGGTATAGTCGGCACTAAACTAGGAAAATGGGATTTACCATTGATACTGTGGTTATTCATAATTCGACTTTCCTTGGAAATGAGCTTTAGTTATATCTCGTTTCTATAGGGTTTGATTGTCGCCTTTTATGGGGGTCTAAGATTAATCTCGATGGTACTTTGACATTCCCAGACCCATTTTGACCCGTCTACCACCATTATAGCTTTATGTTTGGGGACAAAGTTGATGTTTTCGTCAATTTTACAAAAATGTTCAGCCAAATTGCCGCCGGTGGTTGACAACTGCCAAGAACTAATGGTATCGTTTAATTTAAAAATTTCATAATTAAATTTTATTTAATTTTCAAATAACCGCAAATATTTCAATTATATCAAAGAATAGCACGGGTGAACCCCTAATGCAACCCACCCCCTCAAAAAATTTTTTGTAATATTTCTTAACTTTTGTAACAAAAATTTACATAATCGGGGCGGAATCAGGTTGTGTGGGGTAGCCGGGGGGAAGGTTCAGTGAGTGGCCTAGGTAGAATGGTTGCTGGGACTGTTATGGGAAAGATGTAAAGTTTTGTAAAATATTGGGGATCACCCGGAAAAAATGTAACAATGAATACAGAATAACCAAGTAGACTTTAAAAATTACCCTTTCGGAGAAACAGATATGAAACTAGCCTATCGCGGCGTTAACTATAACCATGAATTTCAACCAATGGATGTGGTAGAATCAGAGGTTTGTGGAAAATATAGGGGCCAAGATTGCCATTTCCATTACCCTCGCCATATTCCTGTCCCCCAACCCCACGGAAACCTGAAATATAGGGCTGTTTCCTACTCTGTGGGTGAACCTAGAGACCAAAACACTATGATGGTGGCTGTAGCGACAAGTGATGCTAAACCTGAGCCACCCCCGGCGACGAGTGGGGATACCTGTGCGATCGCTCCTGAAGAATTAGCTAAAGTACATTCGGCTAATTTGTGCCGTCTTCTGGAACGGAGACAGAAAGCAGCCCGGGAACGAGGCGACCAAAGATTGTTGAGTTTGTTAGAGGCAGAAGCTCAACACATAGCCTGCTAGATTTTACAGCATATTTGACGGAAAATCAATGTCTGGGGTGGTGTAGACAGCAATTCTCATTTTGACCCGCATCCTGTCCAAAATGCCCGATGATGCCCAATCTTGAACGAAAGAATGGGGCTTTCAAGGATCGCTCTTGAGATGATTCTCAATAAGCTGGGGCAAAATTTCCATAATGAGAATTGCTGGTGGTGTAGAAGTGTCTCTTGTATAAAATCCGGTAATTTCCGGCTCCTGCCGGAAATTACTCCTCAAAGGAGATGATCGATGCAGGTCCAGGATTAGACCTACGTTAAGGGGGTGATGACACCCACAGGTGAACGCCAGCCTGTGGCTCTGTCGTCTATCTTTAAGGAACGAGATGAGTGGATTGGCAATATCGAGTGAGCTAGACGTAAAAAGCCCCTTTAACATGACCGAGGCCAACATTACCCCATCTGGGAGATAGCTTAAATGCCAAATTACCAAAATTACGTTTTTGTGGTTGACACATTGGGGCAACCGTTAAGTCCCACTCATCCGGCCAGAGCCAGAAAGCTTTTGAAGCAGGGTGTGGCCGCAGTCTTTAGGACTTATCCATTTACAATTATAGCATTAGTCAGGGTGGTTAGGACATAGCTGGGAGAACGGAATCCATGGCATCATCGAGAGAATCAAACTGCTCACGTGCAATGGCGAATGCGGGCTTTCAACCACGACCAACATTTCTCTATCTTGTTGAGGTCTGGCGAATAAGGTGGTAGATAGAGCAAACGGCATTGAGCCGCCTCCACTAGCTCAGGAATCCGTCCCCCTTTATGAAACGTTGCATTGTCTAGCACTAGAGTCTGACCTGGCTTCAGTGTTGGAATTGAGATGAACTCCAACCACAACTCAAACACTGTCCGATTACAACAACCCTCAAAGCGATCGGGGGCTAAGAGTTGTTGATAACACCATGCGGCCATATAGCTCACCCTGCCCTGCCTCTTCCCGGATTTGAGGACAACGAAGCGTTGTCCTTGCTCACAGTAACCATAAGGATAATCCGAGTCTTGACTATTCATGCCAGCTTCATCGAGGTAAACCAACCCTTCCGGCTCCATATGTTCAATCTGAGCAATAAACGCCTCTCGCTGTTGCTCATCACCTTCTTGGTAGCCGTAAGTTTTTTTTCTGGTGAAGCCAATTTTCTTCAAGGCTCTGGATATGGTGCGAGGAGAGATGTCGTCATCCCAAAGTTGAGCCATTTGAGCGGAGGTTTTGTCGCCATGCTCTTGGGCAAAAGCCTGGAATTTGTGCCAGTCGGTAATTTGGTGGCTATGACCAGGTCGGTGATTAGGTTTAGGGAGGAAGTCTCCGGTCTGTGCTTTTCTTTGCAGCCAGAGATTGATAGTGTTCCGGCTGACATGGAAAACTTGACTGGCTTCTGTTTTGGGCATACCGTCTAGTTCAATTGCATCAATAACTTTTTGTCTGAGGTCGTAACTATAGGGGGCTGGCATTTTTGGTCTTCTTAGTCATCTCGTCCTCTCCATTATACGTCCTAACTATCCTGTCTGGTGCTATATTTGTTCGGTGTACTATGGGAGTTGTATATCACAAAACAAATAATTGTCAAGATTTATGCCACAATTGTTATGACCCTGTGTGATCCAATACTAGCAAGGACGGATACTGATAGTTATGTGGACTTAACCCTAGTTACTATTGAGGCATTGACAGATTTTTGGTAGTAGGGGTCGAGAGAGATGTCGCCATCTCCCCCTCCCATACAAAACCGTACTTGAGACTTTCACCTCATACGGCTCCTAATCTGACTGCTCCATTGTTAAGGATACAGCGTTGGCGTTGTCGAGTGCCGTCTTATCATCGCGGGTGTGGCGATGTAATAACTGAAGATTCTTGTATTCATCCTTTCCGCCTAGGCTTCGAGGTACAATGTGGTCTACTTCAACTAAATCCGATGGCGCGAAATACTGTCCACACCAGGTACACCTACCTTTTTGCTTTTTGAGTAGTTTTGCTACCCTATTTGGCGTTTCAATTGCCTGTCCTCGTCTGGTTGCCCAGTAAGTCCAATTTCCGTCGTATGGTGTTGCGTCAGGGCGTATCAGGGTGTGTCTGACAATCGGAGTCCAATTATGTTTCCATAGTTGGCATCCATCTTTAGTCTGGAACAACCAAGATTCATGTCTTTCTTTCCCATTGCTAAGTTTAATCGTTCCATGTCTGAAATAGTTTCTTAGCTTTTCGTGGTTTGCCTTTCCGCATCTTGATACTGTCCATGCCCGTAACATTTGCCAGATTAGATAATCTAGCTTAACAAAGGTCTCTGTTGAGACAACCCCTGAATAGTAGTTTGACCATCCCTTTATTATTGGGTTTAGTTTGCTTATCAGGGCTGATTGGGGTGCTGTTTTATGTTGTTTTATTACACCCTTAATCACTTCAGTATGGGCTTTAACTGCTTTATTGCTGGGTTTAATGTGAGTTTTGTGACCGATTAATCGGCTTGCTGCTCCACCAGTTTTTCCAGATTTATATTTTCCTACCGGATATTGCCTAAAGTTGAATCCTAGAAAATCAAACCCGGGTTCTTCAGTCTTGCCGTTATACTCAATGGGATTGGTGCGAAACGTTTAGGAGTGAAATAGGGCTGCAATGCCCGAAATAACCTCTTAGTAGGACTTTCACCCCTTGGTGAAATATAGGGAGACGCACTCTCATTCTTATCCCTAGACCATCCCATAACTGTTTATATGTCCCGACGCTTGGAGAAATCTAAGCAAGGCAGGGAACTCAGGGTCAAGACAGAACGTTAGAACGGAGGAAGTTGTGAGCCTCCTATTATAGCGCGAAGTTGAGAGTAACGGCGGTAGCCACCCCCAGTTTGAGGAATCATAACCCGTCAGATTGAAGCGGGGAACGGAAGGCGTGAAGTAGAACCTACTACCATATGCGACCACTGCCAACCATCCATGACTAAGGAAATCTGAATGTTCCGACTTGAACCACCGTAATGAGTAAGTAGCGAAATAGGTTGACACGCTGCGCTCAAAAGAGTAAGGGGAAAAGTAGGAGTCTCAACTCACTACCTACACAGACCTTTAAAGTGTACCCCGGTGGATAGGACAAGTCTAAAGATGGAATGCCCGTATAAACGGAACGTTTAAACCCCTTTTAGGCTCTCAAGTGGCAGGATGTACCTGCACAGTAGTGAAAAGTGTAAGCGTATACCTTTAAGGGGAAAGGATGTGACTGAAAGCCAATGCCTAACTGTAATGGTTAGGATATGCCCACTAGTCACGGTGTGGATATAGAAACCGCGACAAGTAAGAGTTTGATGACGAAAGCGAGTTTAAAGACTACGTGTTGTATTTAGCTCCCAAAGTTGAGGTTACAAAGCGGGGGGTTGTAGCCCTGTTCCTACTGACAATAGGGTATCTACATCAGGAGCCGTGTGCTGGGAAACTCGCAAGCACGGTTTGGAATTGGAGTTGGGGAAGGTGACTTCTCTTTCGACCATAACAGTGTGTGGCAAATTCGGGTCTTTAGTAGGGGTCGAGAGTGAAGTCGCCTTCACCCCCTCCCATACAAAACCGTGCTTGAGACTTTCACCTCACACGGCTCCTAGTCTGATTGTTCCATTGTTAAGGATACAGCTTTGGCGTTATCGAGTGCCGTTTTATCATCGCGGGTGTGGCGGTGTAATAGTTGTAAGTTTTTGAATTCATCCTTTCCGCCGTGGCTTCGAGGTACAATGTGGTCTACTTAAACTAAATCCGATGGTGCGAAATACTGTCCACACCAGGTACACCTACCTTTTTGCTTTTTGAGTAGTTTTGCTACTCTATTTGGCGTGTCGATTGCTTGTCCTTTCCTGGTTGCCCAATAAGTCCAATTTCCGTCGTATGGTGTTGCGTTAGGGCGTATTAGGGTATGTCTGACAATCGGAGTGTAACTATGTTTCCATAGTTGTAATCCATCTTTGGTTTGGAATAACCAAGATTCATGCCTTTCTTTCCCATTGCTAAGTCTGACCGTTCCATATCTGAAATAGTTTCTTAGCTTTTTGTAATTTGCCTTTCTGCATCTTGAAACTGTCCATGCCCGTAACATTAGCCAAACTATGTAATCTAGTTTAACGAAGGTCTCTGATGAGACTACTGCTGAGTAGTAGTTTGACCATCCCCTTATTATTGGGTTTAGTCTACTTATCAGGGCTGACTCGGGTGTTGTTTTATGTTGTTCAATTACACCTTTAATCACTTCTGTATGGGCTTTGACTGCTTTATTGCTGGGTTTGATGTAAGTTTTGAACCCTAATGGTTTCCCATGTGGATTTTTCCCAGTTTTATATTTTCCTACAGGATATTGCCTGATATTGAAACCTAAGAAATCAAATCCGGGTTCCTCTGCTTTGCCGTTATACTCAATGGGTTTGAGTGTATGGCAGATTCGAGTCTTTTCAGGTTTAATCTCTAATCCAACAGGTTTTAACCATTCGGAAATAGCAGTTTTGCACTGTTCAATGATTCCTAAGTCTTTGGATATGACTACAAAATCATCGGCGTATCGTATTACCGTGGCAAATGGTTTGTTGTTGGTATTATTGGGATACATTTTTTCTATTAACCTAACCATCCCCAACAGTGCGATGTTGGCGAGTATTGGACTTATTACTCCTCCTTGGGGTGTTCCTGTTTCTGTATCCTCGAATACGCCGTTATCTAGCACACCCGCTTTGAGCCATTGTCGCAGGTCTCTTTTCAGGTTGCTTGGGCAATTAATTTTGGACAGTAGGTAATCATGGTTTATTCGGTCAAAACATTTTGCTATGTGTTAGGGGTCGAGAATGGAGTCACCACCATCCCCTCCCATTCAGAACCATACGTGAAAGTTTCCCTTCATACGGCTCCTGGTGTGGATACCCTGTTTTGTCAAAGGAGCAGAATCAACAGACCTGCTTTTTACTTCGATGTTCAGAGCTATATGCAGCACGTAGTCTTTAAACTCGTCCTCGCCATTATACTCTTACTGACCGCAGTATCTATATCCACACCGTGACAATTGGGCATATCCCCACCATGACAATTGGGCTTTAGCTTCTGGTCACATCCTTAGCCCTCTAAGCATGCGCTTACATTTTTCACTACTGCCTTGTGAATTGCATTACTCACTTGTTTATGGGCAGAGCATTAGAGGGGTTAATTAGGGGTCGAGATAAACCTCACGGTCTACCCCTCCCATTCAGCAGCAGAACCGTACATGAGACTTTCACCTCATACGGCTCCTAGTTTGACCGTCTCTTTGTTAAGAGTACAGCAACATCTCTTTCATCAAGAGCTGTTTTATCATCGTGACAATGGCGATGTAATAATTGAAGATTCTTGTATTCATCCTTTCCGCCTTGGCTTCTAGGTACAATGTGGTCTACTTCAATTAAATCTGATGGGGTAAAGAATTGCCCGCACCAGGTACATCTACCTTTTGGTTTTTTGAGTAGTTTTGCAACTCTATTTGGCGTATCGATTGCTTGTCCTTTCCTGGTTGCCCAGTAGGTCCAATTTCCGTCATAAAGTGTTGCGTCAGGGCGTATTAAGGTATGTCTGACAATTGGAGTCCAGTTGTGTTTGTATAGATGTAACCCATCTTTGGTTTGGAACGACCAAGTTTCATGTCTTTCTTTCCCATTGCTAAGTTTAACTGTTCCATTTCTGAAGTAATTCCTTAGCTTTTCTTGGCTTACCTTTCCGCATCTTGATACTGTCCATGCCCTTAACATTTGCCATATTGTCTTATCTAGCTTATTGAAGGTCTCTGTTGAGACTACCACTGAGTAATAGTTTGCCCATCCTCTTATAATTGGGTTTAGTTTACTTATCAGGGCTGATTGAGGTGCTGTTTTATATTGTTTGATTACACCTTTTATCACTTCTGTGTGGGCAACAACTGCTTTTTGGCTGGGTTTTATGTGGGTTTTATGTCCGATTAATCGACTCTTATATCCCCCTGTTTTTCCAGACTTGTATTTTCCTACTGGGTATTGCCTGATATTGAATCCGAGAAAATCAAACCCAGGTTCTTCTGTTTTGCCATTATACTCAATAGGTTTGAGTGTGTGACCAATTCGAGTCTTTTCGGGTTTAATCTCTAATCCTACAGGGTTTAACCATTCGGTGATAGCAATTTTGCACTGTTCAATGATTCCTAGGTCTTTGGATATGACTACAAAATCATCGGCGTATCGTATTACCGTGGCAAAAGGTTTGTAGTTGGTATTCTTAGGATACATTTTTTCTATTAACCTAACCATCCCCAACAGTGCGATGTTGGCGAGTATTGGACTTATTGCCCCTCCCTGGGGTGTCCCTGCTTCTGTATCCTCAAATACACCGTTATCTAGCACGCCTGCTTTGAGCCATTGTTTCAGGTCTCTTTTTAGGCAGCTTGGACAATGAATTTTGGACAGTAGATAATCATGGTTCACGGTAAGAGCATTTCGCTATATCTGCATCAAGTACATAGTATTGTCCTTGATTTATGGCAGTGTAAATTCTACCAATTGCGTCCTGGGCTGACCGTCCGGGACGGAACCCATAGCTAGTGCCTTCAAATCTTGACTCCCATTCGGGCTCAAGTGCCGACTTAACCAAGGCTTGCCTGGCTCTATCTTGGATTGTGGGAATTCCTATTCCAGCTTTTTTCATCCCTACCAGGTTTTGGAATCCACACCCTTCGCAGTGGTTTTGCTTTGAGGTTTCCTTTGATTTTCTCGGTCATTTCTAGCCTTTGTTTAGGGGATATTGCTATCACACCATCTACTCCAACCGTCTTTTTGCCTTGACCCGCTTGGGGGGGCGGGTTTATTAAGCTGACTGTTGGGAAGCATGGCTGACCGTGGAACCCGCCCCTACAGTCGCACTGCTAAGAGTCTGGCATAATATGATTTCACCAATAGACGTTGCCACCTTCTTACCTTTGCGTCCTGTCCCGATTTAGCTGCTTGAAATATACTCTTTTGGAGCTTGAAAACTTTCCGTTGAACCTTAGTCCACGGGATGGTCTTCCATGCGTTGTTCGTAGTCTTGATTGGTTTTGATTTCCCAAATCCTTTCTTTAAACTCGCTATCGCCATTTGTACACCTACTTGACTCTATTTCTTTACAATCAAACCGTGACCCGTTAGCATATCCCTACCATTACAGTCGGGCATTGGCTTCTGGTCACATCTCACCCCCTAATGGGCTTGCGCTTACACTTTCACTACTGACTCTCTCTACCAGATTGTCAGAGCCCAAGAGGGGTTAAAACGTTCCGTTTATATGGGCATTCCATCTTTAGATTTGTCCTTTCCACCGGGGTACTTTTAAAGGTCTGTGTAGTTATGACATTGAAGTTCCTACTTTTCCCCTTGCTCTTTTGAGCGCAGCGTATCAACCTGTTTCGCTGCCCAATCATTACGATGGTTCAAGCCGGACATTCGGTTTCCCTAATCATGGATGGTTGGCAGTGGTCTCGATTCTGGTGTTGGGTTACACCTTGGAGCCTTCCGTTCCCCGCTTCAATCCTGGGGTTGTGATTCCCAAAACTGGGGGTGGCTATCGCCGTTACCCTGACTCTCTAACTTCTACTTATCTATTTGTAGAATTTGTATAAGTAATTTGTATGAGTTAGTTGGTTTTGACCTTGGGTTCCCTGCCTTGATTTGTATCGTGGGATACTAATCGTTGGGACATATAAACAGTTATGAGGATGGTCAGGAGAGATCTCCTTATATTCAACCAAGGGGTTTAAGTCCCCACCAGGCGGTTATTTCAGGTATTTCAACCTTATTTTATGCCTGAACGTCTCGCACCAACGTTCCGTTTATACGGGCATTCCATCTTTAGATTTGTCCTTTCCACCGGGGTACTTTAAAGGTCTGTGTAGGTAGTATGACGGAAACACCTACTCTTCCCCTTGCTCTTTTGAACGCAGCGTATCAACCTATTTCGCTGCTCGTGCTTTACGATGGTTCAAGTCGGACATTCGGTCTTCCTAATCATAGATGGTTGGCAGTGGTCGCGTCTTGGTAGTAGGTTCTACCTCACGCCTTCCGTTCCCCGCTTCTATCCTGGAGTTATGATTTCCAAAACTGGGGGTGGCTATCGCCGTTACTCTCTACTCCCTGATTTCTCAGTTCGTTTATGACCTTGAGTTCCCTGCCTTGCTTAGTTACCTAAGCGTCGGGACATATAATCAGTTATGAGGATGCTCAGGAGAGGTCTCCTTATATCCAGATTCGGAGCTGGAATCCTCACCGGGCAGTTATTTCGGGCATTTCAGCCCTATTTCATACCCGAACGTCTCGCACCTGCATCCAGTACATAATATTCACCCTTGTTGATACTTAGGTAAATTCGTGCTATTGCGTCGTGGGCTGACCGTCCGGGACGGAACCCATAGCTTGTGCCTTCAAATCTCGATTCCCATTCAGGTTCGAGAGCCGATTTAACCAAGGCTTGCCTCGCTCTATCTTGGATTGTAGGAATGCCTATTCCAGCTTTTTTCATCCCTTCCAGGTTTTGGTATCCATACTCTCCTAAGTGCTTTTGCTTTAAGGCTTCCCTTAATATTCTCAACAAGTTCCAACCTTTGTCTTGGGGAGATTACTCTCATTCCATCGATTCCAGCCGTTTTCTTGCCTTGACCCGCTTGGGGGGCGGGTTTATTAAGCTGACTGTTGGGAAGCATGGCTGACCGTGGAACCCGCCCCTACAGCCGCACTGCTAAGAGTCTGGCATAATATGATTTCACCAGTAGACGTTGCCACCTTCTTGCCTTTGCGTCCTGTCCCGATTTAGCTGCTTGAAATATCCTCTTTTGGAGCTTGAAAACTTTTCTCTGGACTTTCGCCCATGGAATATGTTTCCATACAAACGCACGTCTTGATTGGTCTTGATTTCTCAAATCCTTTCTTTAAACTCGCTTTCGTCATAGTAACTCCTACTAGACTCTATTCTTTACAATCAAACCGTGACCCGTCTGCATATCCTTATCATTACAATAAGGCGTTGGCTTTTGGTCACATCTCACCCCCTCAAAGGCATTCGCTTACATTTGTCACTTCTAACTATCTCGACCAGATTGTTAGAGCCTTAGAGGGATTACAACGTTCCGTTTATATGGGCATTCCATCTTTAGATTTGTCCTATCCACCGGGGTACTTTTAAAGGTCTGTGTAGGTGCAACATGAAATACCCTACTTTTTCCCTTGTTCTTTTGAACGCAGCGTATCAACCTGTTTCGCTGCTTAATAATGACGATGGTTCAAGCCGGACATTCGGTTTCCCTAATCATGGATGGTTGGCAGTGGTCGCATCTGGTAGTAGGTTATACTTCACGCCTTCCGTTCCCCGCTTCAATCCTGGGGTTATGATTCCCAAAACTGGGGGTGGCTATCGCCGTTACCCTCATCTCCATTCCATTCATTCCTGTTCGGTTTCCCGATTTCTTTCCAGTTCGGTTTTCCGTCCCTTCAATTATTAAGAAATGTTAATAATTATTACGGAGTGTGTTGACCTTGGGTTCCCTGCCTTATCTGTATATTTCTATACAAATGTTGGGACATATAAACAGTTATGGGGATGGTCAGGAGTGCGCTCCTTATATTCAACCGAGGGGTTGAAGTCCCCATCAGGCGGTTATTTCGGGTATTGCCACCCTATTTCATGCCTGAACGTCTCGCACTCAGGTTTTAATTCTAATCCTACAGGTTTTAGCCATTCAGAAATTGCAGTTTTGCACTGTTCAATGATTCCTAGGTCTTTTGAGATAACCACAAAATCATCAGCGTATCTTATAAGGTTTACCTGAGTGGCTGTTCCATTATTTGGATACATTTCTTTAATTAGCCTTTCCATACCATCCAGTGCGATGTTAGCTAGGAGTGGACTTATTACCCCTCCTTGGGGTGTCCCTGTTTCTGTATCATCAAATACGCCGTTATCTAGCACACCAGATTTGAGCCATTGTTTCAGGTCTCTCTTTAGGCTCCTTGGACAATGAATTTTGGAGAGTAGGTAATCATGGTTTATTCGGTCAAAGCATTTCGCTATATCTGCATCCAGTATGTAATAACCTCCTTTGTTTATACTTTGAAAGATTCTGGATATTGCATCATGAGCTGACCTTCCAGGTCTGAATCCATAGCTAGTGCCTTCAAATCTCGATTCCCATTCCGGTTCGAGTGCCGACTTAACCAACGCTTGCCTTGCTCTGTCTTGGATTGTGGGTATTCCTATTCCAGCTTTTTTCATCCCTTCCGGGTTTTGGAATCCACACCCGTCGCAGTGGTTTTGCTTTGAGGTTTCTTTTAATGCTCTCAACAAGTTCAAACCTTTGTCTTGGAGAGATTGCTCTCATTCCATCGATTCCGGCTGTTTTCTTGCCTTGATTATCTTGAGTCACTCGTCGCACTGCTAAGAGTCTGGCATAATATGATTTCACCAGTAGACGTTGCCACCTTCTTGCCTTTGCCTCCTGTCCCGATTTAGCTGCTTGAAATATCCTCTTTTGGAGCTTGAAAACTTTCCTCTGGACTTTCGCCCATGGGATTTGTTTCCATACAAACGCACGTCTTGATTGGTTTTGATTTCTCAAATCCTTTCTTTAAACTCGCTTTCGTCATAGTAACTCCTACTAGACTCTATTCTTTACAATCAAACCGTGACCCGTTAGGTTATGGTCGAAAGGGAAGTCACCTTCCCCAACTCCAATTCCAAACCGTACTTGAGACTTTCACCTCATACGGCTCCTGATGTAGATACCCCTTTTGACATCGGGAACAGGGCAACAACTCCCTGCTTTGTGACTTCAACTTTTGGAGCTAAATACAACATCGTAGTCTTTAAACTCGCTTTCGTCGTAAACACTCTTAATTGTCGCAGTCTCTATATCCACACCGTGACTAGTGGGCATATCCTAACCATTACAGTTAGGCATTAGCTTTCAGTCACATCCTTTCCCCTTAAAGGTATACGCTTACACTTTTCACTACTCCGCAGATACCTCCTGCTGAGAACCTATGAGGGGTTTAAACGTTCCGTTTATACGGGCATTCCATCTTTAGACTTGTCCTATCCACCGGGGTAATTTTAAAGGTCTGTGTAGGTATTGATATGATTATCCTACTTTTCCCCTTGCCCTTTTGAACGCAGCGTATCAACCTCTTTCGCTGCTTAATAATTACGATGGTTCAAGCCGGAACATTCAGATTTCCTTAGTCATGGATGGTTGGCAGTGGTCGGATTATTGGGAATAGGTTTCCCTCACGCCTTCCGTTCCCCGCTTCAATCTGACGGGGTGTGATTCCTGAAACTGGGGGTGGCTATCGCCGTTACTCTTTCCCACAATCGCCCAAGTGGTTTTAATCCTCCGTGTTATATAGTTGAGTATTGCGATTTTCTTTGTGGAATTAACCTTGAGTTCCCTGCCTTGCTTTCGCTTTGGGACATATAAACAGTTATAGGGATGGTCAGGAGTGCGCTCCTTATATTCAACCAAGGGGTTGAAATCCCCACCAGGCATTTATTTTCGGGCATTGCAGCCCTATTTGATGCCTGAACGTCTCGCACAACTCAGTTACACTATAGGTATTATCCTAAAAATAATAATATAACCCCATGGCACAACAACTAAAGCGCTGGGAGTCCCCGCGTCGCCAAGGGCGCAACCACAAAGGTAAAGGTGGTGCGGCTAGAATGCGACAGCTAAAAAAACAACAGCAACAGTTGCGTAAACAACTCCAAACCAACCAACCCAAAGACCAACACCAACACCAAAACCCAAAATCACCAATTCAGGGGAAGGATCATTTATCCTTCCCTCTTTTTATTTTAGGGTTTCAGTTGAATATTGGGGCAAATAGTATCAGCCATGCGACTCGCTGACGGCTGATCTTCCCACTGACTCAGTAACTCCTGAAGTTCTCCCTTCAAGCCTTCTAGGGCGATAATTTGTTGATTAATATCCGCTACCTTAGCTTGTAAACGCTGCTTCACTTGGTCACAGGGAATGTCACCACGATCGCGAATTTTCAGAATTTCCGCAATTTCCGCCAAACTCAACCCCAACCCTTGCGCGCGTTTAATAAATGCCAGTCGGGTCAATACTTCCGGAGCAAATAGCCGATAACCCGACCTGCTACGATCAACAGTCGGCCAGAGTAACCCAATATCATCATAGTAGCGAATTGTTTTCACCGATAAACCACTTTCGGCCGCTACCTCTCCAATTTTCAGCAACTTATCAACCCCCAACCTAACTCATTAGTAGGGAGGACGAGGCTTTTTATTCTGAGTCAGCATAGGTAAGGAAGGACGGGAACCACTCGGCGGTAAATAGTATTCCGGCGCGGTTTCGGTTTGTTGTTCCACTGGCGATCGCTGTATAAGCCACCAACGCCAGGCTACCGCTACTCCCACGGTTCCCAGACCGAGACTCAACAGCGGTAAACTCGCAGTTACACCACCAATTACAGTATCAACCGCCCCAACTGTAATCACAAAACTGACAATTGGTTCTCTGCGGTAAGCAGACTTTAAAATTCTCGGTAACAAAGCGTTCATATTACTTTGACTCTGCTGTTTAGTATTAGTTTAGACGGAATCAGACTCAACCAGGTTGCTACAGCATTTAGGCTCCTTGTGAATTGTAGGGCAGCTAGGTCAACTTGAAAAGTCGCTTAGGTATCAATTTTTTGATCACCCCCCTACTCGTCCCTACTGGTCCCTACTCCTCCGACCCTCACCCTTACCCTTCCCCCATACGATTATAACTTCAGTCTCGGTGAACTGGAAACCGGGATAGTTTGACAAACCTACTCACCACCCGCCCGATTAGATTTTAACACAATACAGAGCCAAAATAGGTAGTTAAGATTCCCCAAAATTTGCTATAATCCAAAACCAGCATTCCCACCTAATAATTAATGAAAGAAGTTGATAACCTTCCCCGTCCAAATATGGTAATTGTAATTGGTGCTGGTATAGGCGGATTAACCACCGCCGCACTACTGGCTCATCGAGGATATTCCGTGTTAGTCCTCGACCAAGCCATAGTTCCGGGCGGCTGTGCTTCCACGTTTAAACGTAAAGGTTTTACCTTTGATGTAGGGGCGACCCAAGTGGCTGGTTTAGAACCCGGCGGCATTCATCATCGTATTTTCTCGGAATTAGAAATAGACTTACCAGCCGCCACCTTCTGCGACCCGGCTTGTGCGGTATTTTTACCCGGAGAAACCCAGCCGATTCGAGTTTGGCGAGACCCAGAAAAATGGCAGCAGGAACGACAAGAACAGTTCCCAGGGAGTGAAAAGTTTTGGCAATTAATGGGAACTCTATTTGAAGCTAGTTGGCGGTTTCAAAGTCGCGATCCGATTTTACCTCCTCGGAATTGGTGGGATTTAGTGCAACTGGTGAAAGCCTTGCGTCTCGATACCATGATTACCCTACCTTTTACCCTATTGACGGTAGGGGATCTATTGCGGATCTATGGAATAGACAACGATCGCCGTCTGAAAACATTTCTGGATTTACAATTAAAATTATACTCCCAGGTGAACGCCGATGAAACGGCATTACTGTATGCAGCCACAGCGTTGGGAGTATCCCAATCACCCCAAGGACTCTATCATTTACAGGGGAGTATGCAAGTATTAAGCGATCGCCTAGTAGCCAGCCTGAAACGGGACGGAGGAACCCTATTAATGGGTCATACCGTAGAAGCGATCGAAACCGAAAACCGTCAAGTCGTAGCGGTCAAAATTCGCGATCAAAAAACCGGGAAAGTGTGGCGAGAAACCACCGATCTAGTAGTTGCTAACGTCACAGTTCAGAACATAGTTAAGCTATTAGGTTGGGAAAACCACATTTCCACCAATCCCCTCGATCGCATTTACCACCACCGTATTAATAAACTCCCCCCAGCTTCTGGGGCTTTCGTCATTTATTTAGGAGTTGATCAGTCAGCCATTCCCCCCGAATGCCCCCCCCATCTCCAATTTCTTTACGACTATAACCGACCCATTGGCGAAAACAATTCCCTATTTGTTTCCGTCAGCCACCCAGGGGACGGACGCGCCCCCCACGGACAAGCCACCATTATTGCTTCTAGTTTCACAGATACGCAGCAATGGTGGCATAACCCAGATTATCAGAAACTCAAACACGAATACACCCAACAGGCCATTAATCGTCTAAGTTCCTACTTTCAGCTTACCCCAGAAACAATCATTTATTCCTGTGCTGCCACCCCCCGCACTTTCGCCCGTTATACCGCGCGTGACCAAGGCGTTGTCGGTGGTGTAGGTCAGCGGATTTCCACCTTTGGACCCTTTGGCTTTTCCAATCGTACCCCCATTAATGGATTATGGCTAGTGGGAGACTGTACCCACCCCGGAGAGGGAACAGCAGGGGTATCCTATTCAGCTTTAACCGTAGTCCGACAACTCGAAAACCAGTTCACCCCTCCAAAACATTAGGGCGGCGCAGTATATCTATAACCTGGTAATTACCGGACAACTCAGGAAAATTTATACAAATAGCCATCTCTCCTAAAAACAGGTTTAAAATCTATTGGCTTGACTGAAAACTGAGTTTGGTCAGGTTTGGTTAAAACAAAACTGCCGCGACTCGACGGGGTGATTCTACCGATTCCATGTGTCTTATGCTTGGCTATATCCCCGGTAAGCCATCCCTTAATTGGCTTTAATGGGTTATGGCGAATCGGAAGCCTCTTGTTAGGAGCCGCTTTTTGACGGCCACCACGCCCAAAACAAGTAATTAGTAGTGGCTGGTGAGTTTTAATTTTCAACCGGGTCGGGGTGCTTTTTCCCACACAAGCCGCATCTAGCCAATGGGTTTTCGGTAGTCCTTGAACCGTCCGATTATATTTTGTTAAACCTCCAGTGCCAATTTCAATGGGTAATCCAGTTAGCTTCAGGCCGTTAAACAATGCCCATCGGGTAGAGTTGACGGCGGCCGCATTTTTCAGGGGGGCTTGGGCCTGAACTAGCAACCGCTTCAAGATTTCGGGTTTTTTTTCCAGAAACTCACGGGCCGACTGAGAACCTTTTTTCTGGGTATTGCACAGTGAGGAATGATTAAGAGAACGGAGGAAGTTGTCCATGCTTCAAATAATAGATAAGTAAGCGAATTGATTTGTACAACATCTCAGTGGACTTGGAATAACACAAAGTTTTGCGATGTAGCCTGGCTAAATAGTGCCTCAGACGGCAGTTTTCTCCTTCTACTCTTGTCATAGCCGTTTTGCTGACTAGATGATTGCAATCCTCAATTAAGCAAGGATAAACTTTGTATCCGTCCGTAATATATAGAAAACAAGCCCAGCCCTGAATCATTTGCCATAATGTGGTAAAAGGTGCGAGACGTTCAGGCATGAAATAGGGCTGCCATGCCCGAAATAACTGCCTGGTGAGGATTTATACCCCTTGGTTGAATATAAGGAGCGCACTCCTGACCATCCTCATAACTGTTTATATGTCCCGACGTTTGGAAAAATCCAAACAAGGCAGGGAACTCAAGGTCATGAACCAACTGAGAAATCAGGGAGTAAAGAGTAACGGCGACAGCCACCCCCAGTTTTGGGAATCATAACCCCAGGACTGAAGCGGGGAACGGAAGGGGTGAAGTAGAACCTACTACCAGATGCGACCACTGCCAACCATCCATGATTAGGGAAACCGAATGTCCGGCTTGAACCATCGTCATTATTGAGCAGCGAAACAGGTTGATACGCTGCGCTCAAAAGAGTAAGGGGAAAAGTAGGGTAATCTTTTCATCACCTACACAGACCTTTAAAAGTACCCCGGTGGAAAGGACAAATCTCAAGATGGAATGCCCATATAAATGGAACGTTTTAAGTCCTCCTAGACTCTGATTATTTGGTCGAAATATCAGTAGGGATAAGTGTAACCGCAAGTCTCGGAGGATGTGAGATGTGACCAAAAGCCAACACCCTGCTGTAATAGTAGGGATATGCTAACAGGTCACGGTTTGATTGTAAGGAATAGAGTTTAGTAGGTGTACAAATGGCGATAGCGAGTTTAAAGAAAGGGTTGGGAAAACCAAAACCAATCAAGACTACGAACAACGCATGGAAGACAATCCCATGGACTAAGGTTCAACGGAAAGTATTCAAGCTCCAAAAGAGTATATTTCAAGCAGCTAAATCGGGACAAGACGCTAAGGGACGAAGATGGCAACGTCTATTGGTGAAGTCATATTATGCCCGGCTCCTAGCAGTGCGACTGTAGGGGCGGGTTCCACGGTCAGCCATGCTTCCCAACAGTCAGCTTAATAAACCCGCCCCCCAGGCGGGTCAAGGCAAGAAGACAGCCGGAGTTGATGGAGTAAGAGCAATCTCTTCAAAACAAAGGTTCGAGCTTGTTAAGAACATTATAGCACTCGTCAATACGGTTAGGACGCAGCCTTGAGAACAGAATCCATGGCATCATCGAGAGAATCAAACTGCTCACGTGCAATGGCGAATGCGGGCTTTCAACCACGACCAACATTTCTCTATCTTGTTGAGGTCTGGCGAATAAGGTGGTAGATAGAGCAAACGGCATTGAGCCGCCTCCACTAGCTCAGGAATCCGTCCCCCTTTATGAAACGTTGCATTGTCTAGCACTAGAGTCTGACCTGGCTTCAGTGTTGGAATTAAGATGAACTCCAACCACAACTCAAACACTGTCCGATTACAACAACCCTCAAAGCGATCGGGGGCTAAGAGTTGTTGATGACACCATGCGGCCATATAGCTCACCCTGCCCTGCCTCTTCCCTGATTTGAGGGCATCGAAGCGTTTTCCTTCCTCGCAGTAACCATAAGGGTAATCCGAGTCCTGACTATTCATGCCGGCTTCATCGAGGTAGACCACTTCTTGTGGCTCCATATGTTCAATCTGAGCAATAAACTCCTCTCGCTGTTGCTGATCACGTTCTTGGTAGCCGTAAGTTTTTTTTTCTGGTGAAGCCAATTTTCTTCAAGGCTCTGGATATGGTGCGAGGAGAGATGTCGTCATCCCAAAGTTCAGCCATTTGAGCGGAGGTTTTGTGGCCATGCTCTTGGGCAAAAGCCTTGAATTTATGCCAGTCGGTAATTTTGTGGTTATTGCCAGGTCGGTGATTAGGTTTAGGGAGGAAGTCGCCGGTGTGTTCTTTTCTTTGCAGCCAGAGATTGATGGTGTTCCGGCTGACATGGAAAACTTGACTGGCTTCTGTTTTGGGCATACCGTCTAGTTCAATTGCATCAATAACTTTTTGTCTAAGGTCGTAACTATAGGGGGCTGGCATTTTGGGTCTTCTTAGTCATCTCGTCCTCTCCATTATACGTCCTAACTATCCTGTCTGGTGCTATAGCTCTAAAAGTTTAAGTACGAAAGCAGGGGGTTGTAGCCCTGTTCCCACTGACAAAGGGGTATCTACATCAGGAGCAGTGTGCTGGGAAACTCGCAAGCACGGTTTTGAATTGGAGTTGGGGAAGGCGACTTCCCTTTGGACCATAACTGCTTGTTGACTGAGTAATCATCCTATTGACAGAATTATTTTCCTGTGCTAGGACTAGATTGTGAGTAATATCTGAGTAACTAGGCATAGTTATCGGGTTAAGTAAATTCCGGTTATCGTCGTTAGGATAAGGCTTTAAGTTAAATCGGGATAACAGGTATTGAACCTGATACATAGCCTATAACCCCCATTCTACTGTTACTTAGGTGTTACTCAAAACCGTAGTAGGATCCATCAATCTGTAGCCATAAAATAACCCCTAGGGGTTTAATCTAGGGGTATTGGCTTATAGGGTTATAACGGGTAGATTAATCTATTTGATAAATCACCCCAAGAAATAATTTGGCTTCAGGGCTATCAATATCAACTCCCAAAGCTGTTAACTTCTCTATAGCCACGCTCAATGGTATAGGTAACTTAGAACATCCCTTTAAAACTTCTAGGGTAGCGTCAATCCCTTCTGTTTTATATTTATTCTCATTGATTGTTGCGCTATGACCCATCATTATAGCGGGTAACTCTATAGGCAATCCATACTTTTCACCTAACAGGTTGTACAGTCTACGAAAAGCATATTTCTGGGTTACGGGACATTTCATAGATTGAATTCTTTTGCTAAAAGTTGCGTTAAAGCCTCCAGCTATGGTTCTGGGTTGACTGCCTTTTATAGGGCTATATTCTGGTAACAACGACCGTTTCAATTCCAGGAAATCAAACATTTCAGGACTGGGAATTGGGGCTACAACCCGTCCACCCGTTTTAATGCTCACTTTCCGACCTTCTGCGTCAGTAAAGTAAACATAGTCACCTAGCACCAAGTAATTATCCTGATTATCGGGGTCTGATAGTGCTTTGATGATTACGCCATCATCCGTTACATAACGCTTGGTTAAGTTAACAGCAGCGGCTATCTCGGTAGGCCTTAACCCGTACATTACTGCCATACCAGCAACCCACAACCAACTATGGCGGCTATTGCTTACTGTATTGTTTTTGATGGTGTAGGCCTTCTGTTTAGCACTGTACCACCAATCTTTGAAAGCATCGATATTTATACGCTGTTTAACAACATATCGTGTTGGCTTAGGGTTAATAGGTTCTAACTGCTTTAGTAGGTGGTCTTTGCTAGGTGATTTCTTGGCAATGGCTTTTAGAGTGTAGTAGCGTTCTTTGAATGTTTGGGACCCTATCAATTCCTCTCCATTCTGTAAGGGAGTGTACAGCATAGCCTTGAAACTCTCCCAGCTAGGATATTCATCCCAATTGGGGAACAACCTGAAATATGCCCCTTTAGTAGACTCGTAAGATGCTAAGTCGCTAGCGATATCGCGAGAACGTTTCCTTCCTGTGTTGCGGTTGTAACCCGCAAAATACTCATCCTCTAGTTGTTGGAATATTTCCCGATAGGTTATCAGATTATCCTCAATCTGGTTCTTTCCTAAGATAGTCGCATCGTACCAGTCCCAGAATTCACTAGCGCTGCTGATAGTTCCCAGGGCTTGGTGCCACTAACTTGGCTTTCTTAACCCCGTCTATCACCCCTTGGGGTGTACACTCAAGATTAGCTGTCTTGGGTAGCCGTTTTCCGGTAGGTGGCTGCTTAAACTGCAATAGCAAATTATACTTAGTCCCGGACTTTTGTAACTTGAGTGTCACTCCTTTGGGACATTCCCTTTTAAAGTCTTGATAGGCTTTCAGGAATCTGCTATAGCTCTCATTATAGTTACCCTTCCCCCCACTGTAGGGAGTTTAGTAGCATTACTCATTTTTTACTCACTTGTTACTCTACTACGGTTTTGAGTAACACCTAAGTAACAGTAGAATGGGGGTTATAGGCTATGTATCAGGTTCAATACCCGCCGCCCGCAATTGGGCGATTAATTTTTCAGCTCGTTGACGTTCCTGGTCTAATAGTTGACGTTCCTGGTCTAATAGTTCAGTCGCCCATAGGAGTAGGTTTCCTTGTTGATCCCACCAACGTAGCCAGTAGCCCGTGAGATTTTCGCGGGTTCCTTGCTCTGCACCTAAGAAAAGCTGCATTTCTGGTATCCAAAATCTGCCCTGTTCATTAGGTGACTCTAGGTGATATCGTTGGTTCTCGTCTAAACGGTAGAGTTCTAATGTGCCTGTGTCTGGCTCAAAAATGCCATAATTAGGTACTTGTAGAATCTGTTGATAGAAAAATAACTTTCCAGGGGGATAGGTTTGTTTAATTGAATATTCACCCCCACCTGTATCTGATAAAAATTCTAGTACCAGTGCGGGAATATCCCCTTGTAGTCGGGGGGTATAACTACGAACTACTTCTTCGAGATTGACGGTAATTTGCGGAATATACGCCCAATCTGGGGCTTTTATGCTTATTTTACCGTTGATGGTGGCACAAATGCCGTAGTTGGTGGGGGTGAGCGACTTTTCTGGCAGTTTTCCGGCTAACCTTAAACTTTCGGTAAGGGCTGCTGCTAGGGCTGGTTGATAGATATTATCCACGGGATCATCGGGTAACACAAAATCATCTGGCAACTTTTCCCAAGTGATAGTGTAAGTTGGGGAAGTGGCTAACATGACTAACCTTGCAGATATTGGAACACTTGGATTATATCACAATATTTTATCGGAATTTGGGGAGGATTTATCAAGGGGTTCTCTTTGAGTCCTTACCCACTCTTTTTGGGGTTTAATGAAATAGGTTAAATATAGGGGGATTTTCCACAGTATATATAGGGGGATACCTAAGAGGGTTTTGAGGGGGATAAGCGATCGCCCAAAATTTGCCCAAGCCATACCAATGGCGGCAATTAGCAGCAGCCCCTCTAGGGCTATGATGATGGTGGGAATAGCAGAGACTCCTAGGCTACTGGCGAGTAAGGATATGGCGGCTGCACCGACCCACAAAATTACGAGAAGGGAGAGGGGGGGAACACATAGATCTAATGCCATTTGTAACAGTTCAAAACGTCTTTGGCTTAGGGAGGCTTTGAGCAGGCGCGGCCCTTGAGTTTTCAGGGTTTGTAAATGACCGTGTTCCCAACGGGTGCGTTGACTGGTGGTGGCGGTTTCGTCTTGGGGAAGGTATCCAATTACTTTTGCTTTGGCTGTAAATTGGGGGGAATAACCGGCGATCGCTAAATCGACACCTAGCTGCATATCTTCGACTATATTACTACTCGCTAAGGATATGCTTTGAATAATTGACCAGGGAAAAGCCATCCCAGTTCCGGTTAATAAACAAGGTCCCCCTAGTTTCGCTAATCCTTGGGGACGCACCCAATTTTTGACTAAGAATGCCAAGGCAGAAATGGAGTTCTTGACAGATGGATTGGGGGGTGTTTCCATTAAATATAATGCTTGCACTGGCTTGGCTGTGAGCAAGGCTTGTTGAGCAATAGTGGCGATCGCTCCCGGTTCCACTAAACAATCAGCATCAATCATAACTACCACCTCTGGGGGGTTTTGGGCTAGGTGGTGTAATCCATAATCGAGAGCATATCCTTTTCCTCTGTTGTCTGGATCTTGCCTTTCCAGGACTTGCGCTCCGTTTTCAGTGGCGATCGCTACAGTTTCATCTGTGCAGTTATCCGCAATTACAATGATTTCATCGTCCGGTTTCAGTTGAGGTAAAATATTAGCCAAAGTTTGACCAATAACTAACCCTTCATTATGAGCCGGAATTAATACAGAAATTGTCGGTTCTGGTAGGTCGTCATTTGATGTAAAACCTGGGAAATTAAACCCGGCTGCCAAACATTCAACGAACAGAACCATGATCGGAATTGCCAAACAAAAAGCTATTAATCCCAGCGTGAAACCAACCCAGATAGTGATCATTTTTTACATAGGCTCCATTTCAGGCACATCGGCTTCTGGCGCATCTAAATCAACTACAACATTGAGAGATTGGGAAATGAACCATTGACGCGGCATACCTTGAATAGTAATCTTTTTACCATCTCTTTCGATTTTAACATTGCCGCTTACTTTCTCAATATGTATATCTGAATTCATTAAGTAGGTAGCTTTATCTGTAACTTTAATCCACATCATTTAATTGCCTTATTTGGGGTGGGATATTTTTGTGGGGGATCATTCCAGCTTATCCCCCACATTTTACCAAGCTAAATTAGTGACAAATTACTCGTCTGCGCCGAAATCTTCCCGTAACTTAGCTTCCTGTTCATTGGTCAAGTTGGATTTAATCAACTCACCTTTTTCTTCATCTTTGAAGGCTTCCTCTACTTTATCTAAAGTCACACTACTGGTTAGTAAAAACAGTGCGGAAGTACCTTCAGTTACTTGATTTCGGACATCTTTGATAAAGTCATCATCAATGCCGTAGTCAGTGAAATATCCTGACAATGCTCCGGCTAATGCACCGACCGCCATTCCTAATACCGGAACAAAGAAAATCAAGCCGAATAATAGACCCCAAAAAGCGCCGCCAAATGCACCAGAACCCACTAGGTCAACGGCTTGGGTGGTTTTGGGTTTCTTACGACCTTGTGGCCAGAATACTATAGCCGCATCTTCGATTTGAATTAAACGTTGTTTCTGGAGTTCAGCGAGTTTAGTCAGAGCATTTTTAGCACCATCAGCGCTATTGTATTTCCAAACTGTTAAAGTTGCCATTGTTATCAATCTGTTGATGATTATATGGGGGTAGTATAATCATAATTGTATAAAATTGTACAAATTTAAGCAAAATTTTATGATTAGTAGATGGCAATGTGGTTATATTTAAAAGAAAAACCGGATTTCTGAATGAATAGAAACCCGGCGAATGGATAGTTAATAATCAACCCTTATTTCATGGCGATCGCAGTTTGACGGTGGCGGACTTCCAGATAAATTAACAAAGCGTTAATATCTGCGGGGTTAACCCCACCAATACGGGAAGCCTGACCAATAGTTAAGGGTTTGATCCGGTTTAACTTTTCCCGTGACTCCATAGATAGGGTTTCAATGGTAAGATAGTCTAAGTCTTGAGGAAGTTGGCGGTTAGCATGGCGGCTGATCTGATCAATTTGGTTTTGCTGGCGTTCCATATAGCCGGAATATTTAATCTCAATTTCCGCGCCTTCTTTTTCCTCTAAGGATAACTGAGAATTACCTAGGTTGTAATGTTCTAAATTGCCATAGTGAAAACCAGGACGGCGCAACAATTCCGCCAAGCTAATTGACCCCTTAATTTTTTGTTGAGTATCAGAGGCGATCGCTATACCAATTTCGTCGCGTTCCTTAACTCTGGTCTGGTCTAGCCGCTGCTTTTCGGCGATAATATTAGCCTGTTTTTGTTGGAATAATTGCCAACGGCGATCGTCAATTAAACCAATTTCCCGACCCAAGGGAGTTAGGCGGCGATCGGCATTATCCGATCGCAATAATAACCGATATTCCGACCGACTGGTTAACATTCGATAGGGTTCTCGTAGATCCTTCGTACACAAATCATCAATTAAAGTGCCGATATAACTTTGTTCCCGAGGAAACACAATCATATCTTCCCCCCGCACTAATTTAACCGCATTAATTCCCGCCACAATTCCCTGGGCTGCCGCTTCTTCATATCCAGTTGTACCATTAATTTGACCAGCACAAAATAATCCCTCAATTTTCTTAGTCATCAAAGTAGGATAACACTGAGTTGCCGGCAAATAATCATATTCCACCGCATAAGCAGGGCGTAGCATAACGCAGTTTTCCAAACCGGGAAGACTCCGCAACATTTCTAACTGCAATTTTTCCGGTAAACCAGTAGAAAATCCCTGAATATAAAGTTCAGGAATATGACGACCTTCCGGCTCAATAAAAATCTGGTGACTTTCCTTGTCTGCAAACCGCACAATTTTATCTTCAATACTCGGACAATAACGGGGGCCTTTAGCATCTACCCAACCGCCATAAACCGGCGATAAATGCAAATTTTCCCTAATTAATCGATGAGTTTCCGCCGTAGTTCTGGTTAAATAACAGTTCATTTGTTCCCTTTCAACCCACACTTGAGGGTCAAAACTGAACCATCGCACTCGTTCATCTCCTGGCTGAGGTTCTAAGTTGCTATAATCAACCGATCGCTTATCTACTCGTGCGGGAGTTCCGGTTTTCAGTCGTCCGGTTTCAAACCCCAAGCGGTTCAGTGTGTCTGTAAGTCCTACGGCCGCGAATTCTCCAGCTCGTCCCGCTGGCATGGATTTGTTACCCACCCAAATAATTCCACCTAAAAAAGTCCCAGTAGTTAGGATGACAGCTTGACAGGCAAATGCTACACCAAAATAGGTTTCTACACCTATAATTTCGTCATTTAATCCTAATACTAAATCCGTTACCATTCCCTCCCGGACTGATAGGTTTTCTTGGTTTTCGACTATTTGTCGCATTACTGCTGCATATTCGCGCTTATCCGTTTGCGCCCGCAACGCCCAAACAGCCGGCCCGCGAGAGTTGTTAAGTAGACGTTTTTGCAGGTAAGTGCGATCGGCCATTTTGCCAATTTCTCCCCCCAGTGCATCAACTTCGTGGGTGAGTTGAGACTTCGCGGGAGCCCCCACAGCCGGGTTACAGGGTTGCCAGCCAATTTTATCTAAATTCAGGGTCAGCAGCAAGGTGCGACAACCCAAACGCGCTGCCGCTAAAGCCGCTTCGCAGCCTGAGTGTCCGCCACCGACTACGATGATATCAAATTCTTCTTGAAAGTCTACGGGTGAATTTACGGTCATAGTTGGAATATTTTACAATGTCGCTCTATTTGATTTTAGGGATATCTAATGATATTATAGTTATTTTAACATTGATTGGGGATAATCTTATAGATAATTGGGGCATCACCCAAATTAATCATGTCCCAGAGGTATAATTTATTAATTAAATGCTGATTTAATCACCCACACAAATTATGAATATTCCGGCTTTAGTTAATGTAGCGATCGGTCTGTTTTTTATTTACCTGATTTTAAGCCTTTTTGTATCAAATTTACAGGAACTTATCGCCTCTTATTTGTTTGACTGGCGCGCCCAAAATCTCAAGGCATCTATTCAGAGTATCTTAGGGGATGCCATGACCGAAAAGATTTATAATCATCCTTTAGTCGGGTCTTTACAAGATTATAAAATTGATAGATTTAACCGGGGTGTGGGTCCTTCTTATATTCCTGATGATACCTTTTCTTTGGCGTTGATTAGTGTGTTGATGGAAACTGCGGGACAAGAATCAAAAATTGTCACTTTATCTGTGGATGATTTTAAGGAGGCGATCGCTTCTCAACCCGTCGCCAAAATTCTCAAGCCGGAACATATAGGATTAATGCGATCGCTCGCTAATCAAGCACAAATTAATTGTTTTGAAAATGTTTTTATTAAGGCTTTAGAAACCGAGGTAATGGCATGGTTTAATCAATCAATGGATCGCGCTTCTGGTGTCTTTAAACGTCGAGTTAAGTTGATGATTTTAGCCTTGGGATTTGGGGCTGCCATCATCATGAATGTTGATACTATTAATATTGCTAACCGCCTCTCCTTAGAACCTGTAATTCGCCAACAAGTTAGCCAAGATATTCAGATAATTTTAAGTGATAGTGATTCCTGGCAAAACTATATCAATTGTTTAAGTCAAAATTCCTTAGATAAAAACGACTGTGAAACCCTTGTCAGTGAGGATTTTCTCAAGATAGCACAAGAGAAACTATGGTCTCTTCCTTTGGGTTGGAGTTCCGCTAATTTAGCCTACCAATTCGGCGGTGAAATTTCGGGATTGACAATTCTTAGAGTCATTGGTGGTTGGCTATTAACAGCGATCGCTATCTCCATGGGATCTTCATTTTGGTTTGATCTCCTCAACCGATTGATTGATGTTCGCAACACCGGAAATAAACCAGATGATACATAACAGTAAATAGTGAAAATTCACCAGTGATCAATTCACATTACTTGTGACCTCACTATTATTAAAGCTGGGATTTTTTTTGGGTCCAAACAGAAAATAGGTAATCATTTTACCTTTACCTTTGACATCTATCATCTCTCGCTTTTCAAATAAATACTGATGTTGTAGGAGTTGATAAGTATCCTCAGAAACATGAATTTTACCAGGTACGCCATGGGACTCCATTCGGGATGCAGTGTTAACCGTATCACCCCATAAATCATATATAAATTTTTTCAAACCAATCACACCCGCCACTACTGGTCCGCTGTGAATACCTATGCGGATACTTAATTTTCGGTTTTGTGTCTTATTTAATTCAGCCATAACTTTTTGCATATTAATAGCCATTTCCGCAATAGCAATAGCATGATAATCTCGACGGTGTGGGAGTCCTCCCACTACCATATAAGCATCTCCAATAGTTTTAATTTTTTCCAATCCATAGGCTTCCGTGAGCATATCAAAAGCCGAAAAAATTTTGTTTAAAAGGTTGACTAAATCCACAGGAGAAAGTTCCGATGCTAACTGGGTAAAACCGACAATATCAGTACATAATACTGTAACTTCCGCAAAAATTTCCGCTACCCGGTTGTTGTTTCAGCTTATCAGCAATTTTTTTAGGCAATATATTAAGTAAAAGACGTTCCGTTTGTTCTCGCTCATGCTGTAAAGCTGCTTCTGTTAATAAGCGTTCCGTAATGTCCCGTAAAATGGCTCGTGTGGCGATCGCTTTACCATCTTCTAATTTACAATTGATACTACCTTCTACTGAAATTTTCTTACCATCTTTAGTAATAAATTCCGCTTTAATAGAATCAACTAACTCCCCCCTCACAAGACGAGCTAAAATCTGTAAAAAATGAAATTTATTATCAGGATGAATAATATCAAAAATAGTCAGATTAGATATTTCAGATTCAGTATATCCTAGAGTTTGCTTCCAAGCTCTGTTCACATAGATAAAACTACCATCCATACCAAAAGACTGAATTAAATCACTAGCATTTTCAAACAAATCTCGATATTTTTCTTCGCTTTCCGCTAAGGCTCTTAATAACAGGCTAGTTTCGTTGGTACTTTGAACTAATTTTTGCTCTAAAACCATTCTATCTGTCACATCAGAAAAGAAGATAATTAGCTGATATTCTTGCGTTTTATCATCATAATACCGATTTGCAAAAAAATCTAAATAAAGGGGGGAGTCTGGGTCAGCAAAACGACCAATTCCTTTCATTTCAAAAGATGGTAATTCTCCCCGCAATACCTCCATTAACATCTCCTCAGTTCCGAAGAGTTCTGGTAAGCCATTGTGGATATCTTCACCAAGTTGAAATGACTCCGGTTCATCAGCAAAACGATCTACCTGTGCTGACAGTTCACAGATGATTAAATTAGCATCAATAATTAAATATTCTAAGTGATGGGGAACTACAATTTTCGAGCCAAGTTGCTTCATATTATCCTCTGGTATATTCAAGTTTTTGGAGACCCTGATTTTAACTAATTATACCTGATTATTGAAGTCCTAATTATGGGTAATGATTAAACCTTAACCACCATACTATAAGACAATTTTTGGAATATTTCATCCACATAATCACCTGTTTTCGCTGAAGTGGGATAAATACCTAGGGCTTTTTCGATAACTGGTTCTGGCACATATTTAGTCAATTTTTCCAGGTCTTTTTCATTCACCAAATCAGCCTTATTCAAAGCTACAATTACTTCACCTTTTGGGTTCACAGATAAAAACAAGTTCAAGTGTTCAATTAACCGCTCAATAGTTTCTTGGCGACTGAGATCGGCTACCAAAATCACCCCGCCCGCTCCCTGTAGGTAAGAAGGCGCAATTGCTTGAAATTTTGTGTGCCCTTCTATATCCCAAATTAACAACTGTAAATTGACTATTTCTTCCGGTTTTACGTTGGGTAAGTCAACAGCTTTGCGGGAAATTTTCACTCCCACTGTTGACAGATATTGGTCGCTGAATTGACCATCTACAAAACGCCGAATTAGGCTGGTTTTGCCAACGCTAAAGTCACCAACCATACACATTTTTTTAGAAATTTTAGACATTGGATTAAGGTTGTTCTCCCTGGTTCTGGTCTTGGTTATCTATTATTTCAAATACCACAGTTCTCCCCAATAAGAAAGGCTGATGAGATACAACATCTGTAGGTGGCTGGCTGTTACCTACTACCTCTAGGCGTTTCGGGTCAATTCCTTGTTTGGTCAAAGCGTCCCGAACTGCTATGGCTCGATTGAGGGCTAATTGCTGATTTCTAGCAGCATTTCCCCTCAGATCAGTATGACCAATAATTCTGAGCGATAGTTGCGGATACCGATCCAGAAATTCTTGGATTTTGGTTATGATTTGCAGATCTTGGGGGTTAAGCTGTGCTGAACCGGAATTAAAGTAGATGCGATTTTCTATGCGGACTGGATCGATTTTTAAGGTGCTAAAAACTGATTTTATCCCAGGAATATTTTCAAAGGCGGCGGGAATTATTTGAGCGTCTCTCATTTGTCTGACTTGACCACTAATAATAACTTGGCGATCGCTATCACTATAATTGCTTTCAATATTAACGCCAGCAATTTCATGGAAAATCCCCGTCATGCGTTCCACTTCTCCAGCCGTTACTATAGGATCTGGCGGTACATCAACAGCGATAATTTGGTTATCTATCTGCAAGTCAGAAGCCCTATATACAGCTAAGTTTTCCGCTAATTACCGTAATCTTTCATTAGGAACTTTTCCACTCAGTCTTAATTGCTCACCTTCCCCTGAGACAGCAATCTTATAAATCGCTAACTCAGGAGTTGCAGCTAAGGTTTGGGCGGTTTGATATGCTATGCGTCTTTGCCGGTATTCTTGATAAGAAAAATATCCCCAAGGAATTAAAATTAACAACCCGATAAATACTCCCAAACTAATCAGAGCCAGAGGTAGTCGCTTTAATTTTTTCTCAAATACAAATTTAATTAAACTTTCTAATAACTGATGTACAGCCAGCGGAATATTGTCGCGATCGCCATCAAAATTTTCGATAAATTCTCCGTAATCTAAAACAATTATACCCATAGTTTGTCGCATTTTTTCGATAAATTCTGGCGTGGGTTCCCCTTTAGTTACCACAGCTAAATAACAGTAACCCGCCACCTCTAGGATTATTTTAGAATCCCCATACTCAATCTCATTGAGTTCTGAATAATTATCAATTTGCACAATGCAATCATTCACAAAACTGCGAATAGCAGTTAACATCCCGGCTACCATTTCTGACTCAAGGCTATAGCTACCAGAAGCCTGCACCTCCGAAATCACTAACCCTGAGTTTTTATGAATTAAAAAGATGGCTTGAACTGCAAAAGGTAAAGATTCTTTGAGGATTAATTCTGCTTCCGAAACCACCTTCACCTTAGCTTTAATTTTCCGCGCCACTCCCTCAAAACTAAAAGCATTAGCTACTTTGTCGTTAATATTCTGAACAGCCTCGGCTAGATATTTGCTGATAGTATTACCAATCACAGGATATAAAGCATCTACCATCGCATCACTTTCTAGGCGAATTTGCTCCTTAATAGCTTTACCCATTTCTGGTGCTAAAGCATTAGCTATGGCATTTTGATCTAATTTTCTTTGCTCACGAAGCGCGATCGCTATTTCCGGCGCTAAAGCCTTCGCCACTTCTTCCGGGGCGTTTTTAATATGCTGAGAAATCGCCCCAGGTAATAAATCGGCGATCGCATTAATCATCCCCGACTTATCTTGTCGTTTTTTCCCCGCAATAATCTCATCAATAATCGGCACAATTGAGTCTATAACTTGTGGTTGAGACAGAAGCATTTGCTCATTAATGATAGCTGTTATAGCTGGGAGTAATAGGTTAAAAATCTTGCCAGGATCATCAAATTTATCCTGAACCGCTTGCAGTTTCTGTTCCGCTGACTGAATTGGGCTCTGTAGCCTCGGTAACTCAGTCTCAAGATAACTTTTAGTGACTTTTTCAAACTCCGAGAATTTGGAACCTAGCAGCAGATCCTGTAATGGGTCGAAAGGGTCGGACAAGTCCTGACTTAGATCTACTTCTGTATCGCTGGTTTGGTTTTATGGCGGCGCAGAAACAGAGGTTTTCTCCTCCTCCAAATCAGAACCATTATTATTATTTGCATGAGATTTAGCAGTTTCTCCAGACTGGACAGACACTGGATCATCAAAATACTTACTAAACTCATTTGGGGAAATTTCAATTAATCGAACCGCCTTAGTCACCACTTCCTCATCCTCTGGGATTAACTCAGAGAATGCTGTCTCTACCTGAGTCTCTATCTTCTTAGTAGTCTCTACCTTCTTAGTCTCTACCTGGGTAAAATCTTATGGTTGAGCAGAAAGTAGATCCTCCCTTTTCACACCCAGATTTTGTGAATTACTTTTCCGAGAATATGAGGATTTTTGTTCATGCTTAATATTGCTATTTTGAGATGGAGAATTATCAACTTTGGGAGTTTGAGGTGAGTTAGTGATAGATTCATCATTAGGCTTCCCAAGCAACACATCAATCAAAAGATCAACCAACTCATCCAGTTGTGGTTCAGACTCAACAGATTCTAACTCAACCTCTTGTGATTGATTTATGCTCTTGGGAGTTTCTTGCGATCTAGTCATAAATGCCACCCCTGATAGATAATTCAGTCAAGTAGGGGTCGAGAGATATGTCGCCATCTCCCCCTCCCATACAAAACCGTACTTGAGACTTTCACCTCATACGGCTCCTAATTTGATTGCTCCATTGTTAGGGATACAGCGTTGACATTATCTAATGCCGTCTTATCATCGCGGGTGTGGCGATGTAGTAGTTGAAGATTTTTGTATTCATCCTTTCCGCCTAAGCTTCGAGGTACAATGTGGTCTACTTCAATTAAATCCGATGGTGCAAAATACTGTCCGCACCAGGTACATCTGCCTTTTTGCTTTTTGAGTAGTTTTGCTACCCTATTTGGCGTGTCAATTGCTTGTCCTTTCCTAGTTGCCCAGTAAGTCCAATTTCCGTCATATGGTGTTGCGTCAGGGCGTATCAGGGTGTGTCTGACAATCGGAGTCCAATTATGTTGCCATAATGTGAGTCCATCCTTAGTCTGGAACAACCAAGATTCATGCCTTTCTTTCCCATTACTAAGTCTAACCGTTCCATGACTGAAATAGTTTCTTAGCTTCTTGTAACTTGTCTTTCCGCATCTTGATACTGTCCATGCCCTTAACATTAACCAGACTTTGTGGTCTAGCTTAACGAAGGTCTCTGATGAGACTACCGCTGAATAATAGTTTGACCATCCCCTTATGATTGGGTTTAGTTTGCTTATCAGGGCTGATTGGGGTGCGGTTTTAAGATTTTTTATTGCATCCTTAATCACTTCTGTGTGGGCTTTAACTGCTTTGTTGCTGGGTTTGATGTGAGTTTTGTGACCGATTGGACGGCTTGCTGCTCCACCAGTTTTCCCAGTTTTATATTTTCCTGCAGGATATTGCCTAATATTGAATCCTAGAAAATCAAATCCGGGTTCTTCAAGTTTTCCATCATATTCAATAGGATTGAGTGTATGACAGATTCGAGTTTTTCCCGGTTTAATCTCTAACCCAATAGGTTTTAACCATTCATAAATAGCAATCTTGCACTGTTCAATAATCTCTAGTGATGGTGATATCACTACAAAATCATCGGCATATCTTATTACGGTGGCTTTAATTTTAACCCCTTTTACTTTTGGATACGTTGTTTCAATTAATCTAGCCATGCCATCCAGTGCAATGTTGGCGAGTATTGGACTTATTACCCCTCCTTGAGGTGTCCCTGTTTCAGTATCCTCAAATACACCGTTATCTAGTACACCTGCTTTGAGCCATTGTTTTAGGTCTCTTTTCAGGCTGCTTGGACAATGAATTTTGGACAGTAGGTAATCATGGTTTATTCGGTCAAAGCATTTTGCTATATCTGCGTCCAATACATAATAACTACTATGCTTAATACATAGATAGATTCGTTCTATTGCATCTTGGGCAGACCGACCAGGTCGGAACCCATAGCTTGTGTCTTCAAATCTCGATTCCCATTCAGGTTCGAGAGCCGATTTAACCAAGGCTTGCCTTGCTCTATCTTGGATTGTAGGAATGCCTATTCCAGCTTTTTTCATCCCTACCAGGTTTTGGTATCCATACTCTCCTAAGTGCTTTTGCTTTGAGGTTTCCTTTAATGTTCTTAACAAGTTCAAACCTTTGTCTTGGCGAAATTGCTTTCATTCCATCGACTCCGGCTGTTTTCTTGCCTTGATTATCTTGAGTCACTCGCCGCACTGCTAAGAGTCGGGCATAATATGACTTCACCAATAGACGTTGCCACCTTCTTGCCTTCGCGTCCTGTCCCGATTTAGCTGCTTGAAATATCCTCTTTTGGAGCTTGAAAACTTTCCTCTGGACTTTCGCCCATGGGATTTGTTTCCATACAAACGCACGTCTTGATTGGTTTTGATTTCTCAAATCCTTTCTTTAAACTCGCTTTCGTCATAGTAACTCCTACTAGACTCTATTCTTTACAATCAAACCGTGACCCGTTAGCATATCCTTACCATTACAGTATGGCTTTGGCTTCTGGTCACATCTCACCCCCTAATAGGCTTGCGCTTACACTTTCACTACTGACTTTCTCGACCAGATTGTCAGAGCCTAGAAGGGGTTAAAACGTTCCGTTTATATGGGCATTCCATCTTTAGACTTGTCCTTTCCACCGGGGTACTTTTAAAGGTCTGTGTAGGTAGTTCAAAGAGCCTCCTACTTTTCCCCTTACTCTTTTTAGCGCAGTGTATCAACCTATTTCGCTGCCTGCTGTTGACGATGGTTCAAGTCGGACATTCAGATTTCCTTAGTCATGGATGGTTGGCAGTGGTCGGAATTTTGGGAATAGGTTTTCCCTCACGCCTTCCGTTCCCCGCTTCAATCTGACGGGGTATGATTCCTGAATCTGGGGGTGGCTATCGCCGTTACTCTTTTCCACAATCGCCCAAGTGGTTTTAATCCTCCATGTTATATAATTGAGTATTGCGATTTTCTTTGTGGAATTGACCTTGAGTTCCCTGCCTTGCTTTCGCTTTGGGACATATAAACAGTTATAGGGATGGTCAGGAGTACGCTCCTTATATTCAACCCCTTGGTTGAATACAAGAGGCTTGCCTCTGACCATCTCCATAACTGTTTATATGTCCCAACGTTTGGTATAGAAATATACAAAACAAGGCAGGGAACCCAAGGTCAAAACGAACTAACTCATACAAATTCCTTATAGGAAGCCCATAAATGGATAAGTAAAGTTAGGAAATTAGGGTAACGGCGATAGCCACCCCCAGTTTTGGGAATCACAACCTCAGGATTGAAGCGGGGAACGGAAGGCTCCGAGGTGTAACCCAACACCAGAATCGAGACCACTGCCAACCATCCATGATTAGGGAAACCGAATGTCCGGCTTGAACCATCGTAATAATGAAGTAGCGAAATAGGTTGATACGCTGCGCTCAAAAGAGTAAGGGGAAAAGTAGGATAATCTCGTCAATACCTACACAGACCTTTAAAAGTACCCCGGTGGAGAGGACAAATCTAAAGATGGAATGCCCATATAAACGGAACGTTTTAAATCCTCTTAGACTCTGATTATCTGGTCGAGATATCAGTAGGGATAAGTGTAACCGCAAGTCTCGGAGGATGTGAGATGTGACCAAAAGCCAACGCCCTGCTGTAATGGTAGGGATATGCTAACAGGTCACGGTTTGATTGTAAGGAATAGAGTCTAGTAGGTGTACAAATGGCGATAGCGAGTTTAAAGAGAGGATTTGGCAAACCCAGACCAATCAAGACTACGAACAACGCATGGAAGGCAATCCCATGGACTAAGGTTCAACGGAAAGTATTCAAGCTCCAAAAGAGTATATTCCAAGCAGCTAAATCGGGACAAGACGCAAAGGCACGAAGGTTGCAACGTCTATTGGTGAAGTCATATTATGCCCGACTCTTAGCAGTGCGGCTGTAGGGGCGGGTTCCACGGTCAGCCATGCTTCCCAACAGTCAGCTTAATAAACCCGCCCCCCAGGCGGGTCAAGGCAAGAAGACAGCCGGTGTTGATGGAGTAAGAGCAATCTCTCCAAGACAAAGGTTCGAGCTTGTTAAGAACATTAAGGGAAATCTCAAAGCAAAACCACTGCGACGGGTGTGGATACCAAAACCTGGTAGGGATGAAAAAAGCTGGAATAGGAATTCCCACAATCCAAGATAGAGCGAGGCAAGCCTTGGTTAAGTCGGTTCTCGAACCTGAATGGGAATCGAGATTTGAAAACACAAGCTATGGGTTCCGACCCGGACGGTCAGCCCAAGATGCAATAGCCAGGATTTACCAGAGTATCAACAAAGGTGAATATTTCGTGCTAGATGCAGATATAGCGTGCGAGACGTTTAGGAGTGAAATAGGGCTGCAATGCCTGAAATAACCTCCTAGTGGGACTTCCACCCCTTGGTGGAATATAAGGGATTCGCACCCCTGACCATCCCATAACTATCTATGTGTCTCAACATCTGGCTTCGACAACCAGATAAGGCAGAGAGACTCAAGGTCAAGACTGAGCGAAAAAAAAGAGGGAAGTTGTGAACCCCTTGAGTATAACGTAAGGTTGAGAGTAACGGCGGTAGCCACCCCCAATTTGAGGATTCACACTCAACGGGTTGAAGCGGGGAACGGAAGGCGTAATAGAGGAACCTACCTCTCACTCGAGCACTGCCAACCATCCATGATTAGGGAAACCGAATGTCCGGCTTGAACCATTGTAATGCGTCAGTAGCGAAATAGGTTGATACGCTGCGCTCAAAAGGGCGAGGGAAAAAAAGTAGGAGGCTGCTATAACTACCTACACAGACCTTTAAAAGTACCCCGGTGGATAGGACAAATCTAAAGATGGAATGCCCGCATAGATGGAACGTTTAAACCCCTCATTGGCTCTCAAGTGGCGGGATGTACCCGTGGAGTAGTGAAAAGTGTAAGCGTATGCCTTTAAGGGGAAAGGATGTGATTGAAAGCTAATGCCTAACTGTAATGGTTAGGATATGCCCACTAATCACGGTGTGGATATAGAGACCGCGATAAGTAAGAGTTTAATGGCAGCGAGTTGAAAGACTAACGCAAGCATATAGCTTTGAAAGTTGAGGTCATAAAGCAGGGGGTTGTAACCCTGTTCCCAGTGACAAAAGGGGTATCTACATCAGGAGCCGTGTGCTGGGAAACTCGCGAGCACGGTTTGGAATGGGAGGGGTAGGCTGTGAAGTTTATCTCGACCCCTAACAAAATGCTCTTACCGTGAACCATGAATACCTACTGTCCAAAATTCATTGTCCAAGCCGCCTAAAAAGAGACCTGAAACAATGGCTCAAAGCGGGAGTGCTAGATAACGGTGTATTCGAGGATACAGAAGCAGGGACACCTCAAGGAGGGGTAATAAGTCCAATACTCGCTAACATCGCACTGTTGGGGATGATTAGGTTAATTGAAAAACTGTACCCTAAGAAAACAGACAATCGCCCGTATGCGAATGTCATAAGATACGCCGATGATTTTGTGGTCATCTCAAAAGACCTAAGAATCATTGAACAGTGCCAAACTGCAATCACCGAATGGCTTAAACCTGTAGGCTTAGAAATAAAACCTGAAAAAACTCGAATCTGTCACACGCTCAAACCTATTGAGTATGATGATAAAACAGAGAAACCAGGGTTCGACTTTCTAGGATTCAATATCAGGCAATATCCAGTAGGAAAATATAAATCTGGAAAAACAGGGGGACCTAAGAGCCGATTAATCGGACATAAAACCCACATAAAACCCAGCCAAAAAGCAGTTAAAGCCCATACAGAAGTGATTAAAGGTGTAATAGAACAACATAAAACAGCACCTCAGTCAGCCCTGATTAGCAGACTAAACCCGATTATCCGAGGATGGTGAAACTATTATTCAGCGGTAGTCTCAACCGAGACATTCAACAAACTAGACAACATAGTTTGGCAAATGATACGGGCATGGACAGTGTCAAGATGCGGAAAGGCAAGCCATGAAAAGCTAAGGAATTACTTCAGAAATGGAACAGTTAAACTTAGCAATGGGAAAGAAAGACACGAAAATTGGATGTTCCAAACCAAAGATGGGTTACATCTATTCAAACACAACTGGACTCCAATTGTCAGACATACCTTAATACGCCCTGACGCAACACTTTATGACGGAAATTGGACCTACTGGGCAACCAGGAAGGGACGAGCAATCGATACGCCAAATAGGGTAGCAAAACTACTCAAAAAGCAAAAAGGTAGATGTACCTGGTGTGGGCAATACTTTACCCCATCAGACTTAATTGAAGTAGACCACGTTGTACCTAGAAGCCAAGGCGGAAAGGATGAATACAAGAATCTTCAAATATTACATCGCCACACCCGCGACAATAAAACAGCTCTTGATGAAAGAGATGTTGCTGTACTCTTAACAAAGAGACGGTCAAACTAGGAGCCGTATGAGGTGAAAGTCTCATGTACGGTTCTGCTGCTGAATGGGAGGGGTAGACCGTGAGGTCTATCTCGACCCCTAATCAATTAAATATCAGTATACATATTAGTATCCGCCGCATCTTGAAGCTGTGGCACAAACTCCGTCCCCTTTAGCTTCATCCCCATTTCCAACAGTATTTCTGCCATATCATGTTTAGAAACTTTGTCATTTCCCCTCATCGACAAACGTTGATAAAGTTGTTAAAATACCTCACTTGTTAAATTCCTAAAGTCTTCTTGCCACCTATCTCTAGTTTGCTAGTTTGGTTGAATTCATCACGGAGCAGGTTAGTTTGAGTATCCAGAGATTGATCCAAAGATTCAATACTGTTAGAAAACTTACGATTGATTCTCTCAAGATGCTGTCGCAGTTCCGGGGCTTCTTCTTTACTCTCTGTACTTAGAGATTTAAACTTTTTATCAAAGGCTTCGTTAGTCGCCCTAATGTCAGTCGAAAAAACACTTTTTAGCTGTTGTGCATAATCATGAAATTCTTGCTGAAGCCTAGATAAATCCGACTCCATTTTCTCGAAGCGGTTATTAAACTCCCGGATATTAGAACCAAAAATAATATCGCGAATTTTCTCAATATTAGCTAATTTTTCGCGCATTTCTTCTTTAGTTATATCGGACATAATTTCTCCTGGTAGTTGTAGCAGTTATCCTGGTTACGGAATATTTTGGGCTATCCTCCCGACTTAGCCCTGTGGATAAAGGGGGACATTTCCCAGACCCTATGATTGATAATTTTTGGGCTTTTTCCCCTAGGGCGGTTCTCGGGGGGTTGAGGGTTAGCGTGGCGAGATACACTCTCTTGGAGTCTTCCAGTCCTTACCCAGACTGATAGTCCGAGTCCCGCTGACCAAATATCAATGCTGGCTTTTCTGAACCTACCCCATAGCTGTTGGCTTGGCTTTGTAGGTGTTGCATAATAGAAAATGATATTCTCAAATAAATCAAGATGGATTGTCCTTATTGCCAAAGCCATAAAGTAGTCAAAAATGGTCATCGTCAGGGAAAACAGAGTTACCTGTGCCGTGAATGTGGTCGCCAATTTCGAGAAAATCCCTGTCCTGGAGGTTACAGTTCTGATGTCAAAGAGCTTTGTGTGAAAATGTCCCTCAATGGCATGGGATTTCGAGCCATTGAGAGAGTCACTGGTATTTCTCACAACACAATACTTAACTGGGTTAGAGTTGCAGAAACCCAGATGTGATGAGGAAAACTATGAAATTCCTGAAATAGCTCAAATTGATGAGCTTCAGACTTTTGTGGGTTCAAAAAAAACCATCTGGGTCTGGACAGTTGTGAATACCAAACTGCCTGGAATTCTGAAGTTTGTCATAGGCGACCGCTCATTGCTGAATTAGGGGTCGAGATAGACCTCACGGTCTACCCCTCCCATTCAGCAGCAGAACCGTACATGAGACTTTCACCTCATACGGCTCCTAGTTTGACCGTCTCCTTGTTAAGAGTACAGCATCATCTCTTCATCAAGAGCTGTTTTATCATCGTGACAATGGCGATGTAATAGTTGAAGATTCTTGTATTCATCCTTTCCGCCTTGGCTTCTAGGTACAATATGGTCTACTTCAATAAAGTCTGACGGGGTAAAGAATTGCCCACACCAGGTACATCTACCTTTTGGTTTCTTGAGTAGTTTTGCAACTCTATTTGGCGTATCGATTGCTTGTCCTTTCCTGTTTGCCCAGTAAGTCCAATTTCCGTCGTATGGTGTTGCTTCCGGGCGTATTAGGGTGTGTCTGACAATTGGAGTCCACTTATGTTTCCATAATTGGATTCCATCTTTGGTCTGGAATAACCAAGATTCATGCCTTTCTTTCCCATTGCTAAGTTTAACCATTCCATGTCTGAAATAGTTTCCTAGCTTTTCGTAACTTGCCTTTTGGCATCTTGATTTTGTCCATGCCCGTAACATTTGCCAAACTATGTTGTCTAGCTTATTGAAGGTCTCTGTTGAGACTACCGCTGAATAATAATTTGTCCATCACCGAATCATCGGGTTTAGATGTTTAATCAGGGCTGATTGAGGTGCAGTTTTAGATTGTTTAATTACACCTTTTATCGCTTATGTGTGGGCAACTGCTTTTGGGCTGGGTTTTATGTGGGTTTTATGTCCGATTAATCGGCTCTTACGTCCCCCTGTTTTTCCAGTTTTATATTTTCCTACTGGGTATTGCCTGATATTGAATCCGAGGAAATCAAACCCAGGTTCTTCTGTTTTGCCATTAGACTCAATAGGTTTGAGTGTGTGACCAATTCGAGTCTTTTCGGGTTTAATCTCTAATCCTACAGGTTTTAACCATTCGGTGATAGCAGTTTTGCACTGTTCAATGATTCCTAGGTCTTTGGAGATTACCACGAAATCATCGGCGTATCTTATAAGGTTTATCTGAGTGGTTGTTCCTTTGTTAGGATACATTTCTTTAACTAGCCTTTCCATTCCCAACAGTGCGATGTTGGCGAGTATTGGACTTATTACCCCTCCTTGAGGTGTCCCTGTTTCTGTATCCTCTAATACACCGTTATCTAGCACGCCGGCTTTGAGCCATTGTTTCAGGTCTCTTTTTAGGCTACTTGGACAATGAATTTTGGACAGTAGGTAATCATGGTTCACGGTAAGAGCATTTTGCTATATCGGCATCGAGAACATAATATTGTCCTCGATTTATGGCAATATAAATTCTGCCAATTGCGTCATGGGCGGACCGTCCGGGACGGAACCCGTAGCTTGTACCTTCAAATCTCGATTCCCATTCAGGTTCGAGAGCCGACTTGACCAAGGCTTGCCTTGCTCTATCTTGGATTGTGGGTATTCCTATTCCAGCTTTTTTCATCCCTGCCAGGTTTTGGTATCCACACCCGTCGCAGTGGTTTTGCTTTGATATTTCCCTTAATGTTCTCCACAAGCTCAAACCTTTGTCTTGGAGAGATTACTCTTACTCCATCAACTCCGGCTGTCTTCTTGCCTTGACCCGCCTGGGGGGCGGGTTTATTAAGCTGACTGTTGGGAAGCATGGCTGACCGTGGAACCCGCCCCTACAGTCGCACTGCTAGGAGCCGGGCATAATATGACTTCACCAATAGACGTTGCCATCTTCGTCCCTTAGCGTCTTGTCCCGATTTAGCTGCTTGAAATATACTCTTTTGGAGCTTGAATACTTTCCGTTGAACCTTAGTCCATGGGATTGTCTTCCATGCGTTGTTCGTAGTCTTGATTGGTTTTGGTTTTCCCAACCCTTTCTTTAAACTCGCTATCGCCATTTGTACACCTACTAAACTCTATTCCTTACAATCAAACCGTGACCTGTTAGCATATCCCTACTATTACAGCAGGGTGTTGGCTTTTGGTCACATCTCACATCCTCCGAGACTTGCGGTTACACTTATCCCTACTGATATTTCGACCAAATAATCAGAGTCTAGGAGGACTTAAAACGTTCCATTTATATGGGCATTCCATCTTGAGATTTGTCCTTTCCACCGGGGTACTTTTAAAGGTCTGTGTAGGTGATGAAAAGATTACCCTACTTTTCCCCTTACTCTTTTGAGCGCAGCGTATCAACCTGTTTCGCTGCTCAATAATGACGATGGTTCAAGCCGGACATTCGGTTTCCCTAATCATGGATGGTTGGCAGTGGTCGCATCTGGTAGTAGGTTCTACTTCACCCCTTCCGTTCCCCGCTTCAGTCCTGGGGCTATGATTCCCAAAACTGGGGGTGGCTGTCGCCGTTACTCTTTACTCCCTGATTTCTCAGTTGGTTCATGACCTTGAGTTCCCTGCCTTGTTTGGATTTTTCCAAACGTCGGGACATATAAACAGTTATGAGGATGGTCAGGAGAGATCTCCTTATATTCAACCAAGGGGTATAAATCCTCACCAGGCAGTTATTTCGGGCATTGCAGCCCTATTTGATGCCTGAACGTCTCGCACCTTTTACCACATTATGGCAAATGATTCAGGGCTGGGCTTGTTTTCTATATATTACGGACGGATACAAAGTTTATCCTTGCTTAATTGAGGATTGCAATCATCTAGTCAGCAAAACGGCTATGACAAGAGTAGAAGGAGAAAACTGCCGTCTGAGGCACTATTTAGCCAGGCTACATCGCAAAACTTTGTGTTATTCCAAGTCCACTGAGATGTTGTACAAATCAATTCGCTTACTTATCTATTATTTGAAGCATGGACAACTTCCTCCGTTCTCTTCATCATTCCTCACTGTGCAATACCAGATTGTGAGTAATATCTGAGTAACTAGGCATAGTTATCGGGTTAAGTAAATTCCGGTTATCGTCGTTAGGATAAGGCTTTAAGTTAAATCGGGATAACAGGTATTCAACCTGCACCATAGTCAATCAGGACACCAACCACAACCGGGTTGGTGTCAATAATTAAACTAATCCCAGATGCTATTAGCAACATACAATGGTTGAACAAAAAGAGCGACGCACTCCCCCACCTGCCTGCGGCGTGGGGGTCAAGGAGCGGAGATTGTGGTATAGTTCTTCTATCTGTGCGAGACGTTCAGGCATGAAATAGGGTTGCAATACCCGAAATAACCGCCTGGTGGGGACTTCAACCCCTTGGTTGAATATAAGGATCTCGCTTCTGACCATCCCCATAACTGTTTATATGTCCCAACGTTTGGTATAGAAATATACAAAACAAGGTAGGGAACTCAAGGTCAAAACGCAAAATCGGAAATATTAATGATTCTTTAACAATTGCGTAGAGAGTAACGGCGATAGCCACCCCCAATTTCAGGACTCACAACCCGTCAGATTGAAGTGGGGAACGGAAGGCTCCGAGATACAACCTAGTATTGGAACCATGACCACTGCCAACCATCCATGATTAGGCGTGAGCCAAATGTCTGACTTGAACCATCGTAAGAACTAAGTAGCGAAATAGGTTGATACGCTGCGCTCAAAAGAGTAAGGGGAAAAGTAGGAGGCTAGATAAACTACCTACACAGACCTTTAAAGTACCCCGGTGGAGAGGACAAATCTAAAGATGGAAAGCCCATATAAACGGAACGTTTTAACCCCTCAATGGCTCTGAATCATTTGGTCGAAATGTTCAGTAGTGAAAGTGTAAGCGCAGGCCTTTGAGGGAGTGAGATGTGACCAGAAGCTAACGCCCGGCTGTAATGGACGGGATATGCCAACGGGTCACGGTTTGATTGCAAGGATAGAGTCGATTAAGGGTTAATATGACGAAATCGAGTTTAAAGAACGGATTTGGGAAAACCAGACCAATCAAGACGTGCGTTTGTATGGAGAAGTATCAACTGGACTAAGGTTCAGCGATACGTCTTTAAGCTCCAAAAGAGGATATTCCAAGCAGCTAAATCGGGACAGGACGCGAAGGTTAGAAGGTGGCAACGTCTATTGGTGAAATCATATTATGCCCGGCTCTTAGCGGTGCGACGGGTGACCCAAGACAATCAAGGCAAAAAGACGGCTGGAGTAGATGGGATGGTCGTAATATCCCCTAAGCAAAGGTTAGAAATGGCTGAGAAAATCAAGGGAAACCTCAAAACAAAACCACTACGAAGGGTGTGGATTCCAAAACCTGGAAGGGATGAGAAACGTCCTCTAGGGATACCCACAATCCAAGATAGAGCCAGGCAAGCCTTGGTGAAATCGGCTCTCGAACCCGAATGGGAAGGGAGATTTGAAGGCACAAGCTACGGGTTCAGACCAGGCAGGTCAGCCCATGACGCGATTGGTAGAATATACACGGCCATAAATCAGGGTCAATACTATGTCCTTGATGCGGATATAGCGAAATGCTTCGACCGAATAAACCATGATTACCTACTGTCCAAAATTCATTGTCCTAGCGTAATTAAACGCGACCTGAAACAATGGTTAAAAGCAGGAGTGCTAGACAATGGCGTATTCGAGGATACAGAAGCCGGGACACCACAAGGAGGGGTAATAAGTCCAATACTCGCCAACATTGCACTGGATGGAATGGCTAGGTTAATTGAAACAATGTATCCAAAAGCAAGTGGGGGTAAAGTTAAAGCCACCCTAATAAGATACGCTGATGATTTTGTAGTGATATCACCGTCACTGGACATCATTGAACAGTGCAAAACTGCTATTTCCCGTTGGTTAAAACCTATAGGATTAGAGATTAAACCGGAAAAGACCAGAGTGTGTCATACACTTAACCCCATACAATATGAAGGGAAAACAGAAGAACCTGGTTTCGATTTCTTGGGATTCAATATTAGGCAATACCCAGCAGGAAAACATAGAGCGGGGAAGATAAATAGGGACACAAGGAAAACCTTTTTAACCCACATCAAACCCAGTAAGAAGGCAGTTAAAGCCCAGATAGAAGTGATTAAGGGTGTAATCAAACAACATAAGACAGCACCCCAATCAGCCTTGATTAGCAAGCTAAATCCGATAATACGGGGATGGTCAAATTACTATTCAGGGGTCGTTTCAATAGAAACCTTCTCTAAGCTAGACCACATAATTTGGCAAATGTTAAGGGCATGGACAGTCTCAAGATGCGGAAAGGCAAACTACGAAAAACTGAGTAATTATTTCATACCTGGAAAAGTTAAACTCAGTAATGGGAAAGAAAGACAAGAAAGTTGGATGTTCCAAACCAAAGATGGGTTACATTTCCACAAGCATAGCTGGACGCCAATTGTCAGACATACCCTAGTGCGCCCGGATGCAACACCATACGACGGAAATTGGACTTATTGGGCAACCAGGAAAGGTCAGGCAATCGATACACCAACAAGGGTAGCAAAACTACTTAAAAAGCAAAAAGGTAGGTGCGCCTGGTGTGGGCAATACTTTACCCCATCAGATTTAGTTGAAGTAGACCACATAGTACCTCGAAGCCAAGGTGGTAAAGAGGAGTACAAGAATCTTCAACTATTGCACCGCCACTGTCATGATGATAAAACGGCACTAGATGAAGCCGATGCTGTGTCCTTAACAATGGAGCAATCAAACTAGGAGCCGTGTGAAGGGAAACTTTCATGCACGGTTCTGAATGGGAGGGGGTGAAGGTGACTTCACTCTCGACCCCTAATCAACTGGCACGGTAATGGGCGGGCATAGAACCCGAACTCCCCAGAGACACGATTGGTTGAGAAAGGTAAAGCGGCTTATAAGTCCTCTGTAGTCGGTTAATCAACGTCAGACTCAGGGCAAAACTATTCATCAGCCCGAAGCGGAAACGACTTAGGGGTGTATGCGGGCAAAAGTTCCCGCAACACGGTGAGAATGCCACCTGTCACGAGGGATAAATCCTTGTCCCCACCCCCACCTCGCGGAACGCAGGTGGCGGAGCATTCATGTGTGAACGTTGATCACTTCTTGCTCTAGGCTGACCGGTGGGATCATTCTAGGTACTTTCGGAAAAATGTAAAAATATTGCAACGGCCTCCGGTATGATCACGTTACGCATCTCGATCTAAGGGAACGCAAAATACAATTATGCGAATTTTATTTGTAGCGGCGGAAGCGGCACCCCTGGCCAAAGTCGGGGGTATGGGGGATGTCGTGGGTGCTTTGCCCCAGGTCTTGCGGGCAATGGGCCATGATGTCCGGGTATTTATGCCCTACTATGGCTTTTTACCAGACAAAATCAAAATACCCAAGGAACCTATATGGTGGGGAACCGCCATGTATCAAAAATTTGCGGTTTTTGAGACGACATTTCCCAAAACTGATGTTCCATTATATTTATTTGGACATCCTTCGTTTATGCCTCGTCGGATTTACTATGGAGAAGATGAGGATTGGCGGTTCACCCTATTTGCGAATGGGGCTGCTGAATTTTGTTGGAATTACTGGAAACCCCAAATTGTTCACTGTCATGATTGGCATACCGGGATGATTCCCGTATGGATGAAAGAAACCCCTGATATAGGTACTATCTTTACCATTCATAATTTAGCTTATCAAGGACCTTGGCGCTGGTTTTTGGAACGGATTACCTGGTGTCCTTGGTTTATGGAAGGTCATAATGTCATGGCGGCAGCGGTTCAATTTGCTGACCGGGTAACTACAGTATCTCCCACTTATGCTAGTCAGATTCAAACGGCTGGCTATGGGGAAAACATGGAAGGTTTGCTCTCCTATATAAGTGGCAAAATGTCGGGGATTCTTAATGGGATTGATACGTCGTCTTATAACCCGGAAAACGATCGCTATATCGTGGAAAACTTTAATGCTGATACCGTGGAAAAACGGAAAACCAATAAAGTTGCCCTTCAGGAAGAGTTAGGACTAGAAGTTAACTCCGGTGCCTTCCTGATTGGTATGGTAACACGACTGGTGGAACAAAAAGGACTCGATCTAGTAATTCAAATTATGGATCAGTTTATGTCCTTTACTGATTCCCAATTTATTTTACTGGGAACAGGCGATCGCTATTACGAAACCCAAATGTGGCAAATGGCATCCCGCTATCCGGGGAGAATGACGACCCAAATTCTGTTTAATGATGCCCTATCACGGCGGATTTATTCTGGTGCGGATGCCTTAATTATGCCCAGTCGTTTTGAGCCTTGCGGAATTAGCCAAATGTTAGCAATGCGTTATGGCTGTATTCCCATTGTGCGGCGTACAGGAGGCTTAGTCGATACGGTATCCCATAACGACCCAGTAGGGGAAGGCGGCACAGGTTACTGTTTTGACCGCTACGAACCTCTGGACTTCTTTACGTCTATGGTTCGCGCTTCGGAGGCTTTCCGCTATAAAGACCATTGGCGGCGACTCCAACAGCGAGCCATGCACCAAAACTTTAGCTGGGAAAACTCAGCCCGGGAATACATCAAGGTTTATGAGGAAGTAGCGGGATACTATTCCTACCAACCCCCAACCCCTGAAGCAGAACCGGAAACTGGTGTCACTACTTAGGGCAACACTCCATTATTAGCTAAAAGACCCGGTTTCTCTAGTTCCCACTGGACACAGAAACCGGGTTTTTCTGGGATAGAATCAACTACAAAGCGATCGCCGTTTTTTGATGAACCCTTGCACTAGCCTCTATAACTGCTTGACGCGCCCATAGGTCGGCGGCTAAGATGTCATCCAAACTAGGATTTTGACAATTATCTTGTTCATGGCGCGCGCACACCATTTCAATGACCTTGGGAATATCCAAAAAGCTAATTTTTTCATCTAAAAACAGAGCCACAGCCTGTTCATTAGCGGCATTTAACACGGCTGGCATAGACCCCCCAGACCGTCCGGCCGCGTATGCTAACTGCATACAAGGATATTTTTGATTATCTGGTGCTTTAAAAGTCAAATTACCAGCTTTGACCAAATCCAACTGTTCCCAATCGGTATAAATTCTTTCCGGCCAAGATAGAGCATATAATAGGGGCAAACGCATATCCGGCCAACCCAACTGCGCCAATACAGAAGTATCCTGCAACTCAATCAAAGAGTGAATAATACTCTGGGGATGAATGACAATATCAATTTGATCATAATCCAAACCAAAGAGAAAATGAGCCTCAATCACCTCGAGACCCTTATTCATCATGGTAGCGGAATCAACGGTAATTTTACGCCCCATGGACCAATTAGGATGCGTAGTTGCATCAGCCACTGTGACCTCGGTTAACCTTTCTACAGGCCAATCACGAAAAGCGCCCCCAGAAGCTGTCAGAATAATCCGTCGTAAACCCCCAGAGGGAACCCCTTGCAGACACTGAAAAATAGCGGAATGTTCGGAGTCAGCGGGTAACAATTTAACGCCATATTTCTCAATCATAGGATTGACGACAGGTCCGCCAGCGATGAGAGTTTCCTTATTAGCCAGGGCGATATCCTTACCGGCTTCAATAGCTGCAATTGTTGGCAATAGTCCGGCACAGCCAACAATACCAGTCACCACAGCTTCCGAGTCTCCATAGCGGGCAACTTCCACTATACCAGACTCTCCTGCTTCTATAATGGGTTGGGGGTCAAGATCGGCGATCGCCTCTCGCAATTCCCACAACTTATTCTGGTCACAAATAGCGACAATTTCCGGCCGAAACTGTCGCACCTGTTGCGCCAGGAGAGTGACATTACTACCTGTGGCTAATCCCACAATTTTAAACTTGTCGGGGTGATGAGCAACAATATCGAGAGTTTGAGTACCGATAGAACCTGTAGAACCGAGAAGAGTAATTGCCTTCATGTCTTTTGCTAACTTATGTTATTAAATAACCATAGTATCTGTAAGTGTCACCCCCATGCAAACCCCATCAGCAAATTAAAGCACAATTCCCCTCATAAACTCTCATTATACCCACAGCGATACATCCGCAAGAAATAACCCCGAACGCGAGATTTTACCCCCAATTCTCGCTCACAATTAGACCCGGAATGGTCAAATTCAGCGGCAAAGTTAATCAACCATAAATTCATGGGTTGCGGCCATCTATTCAGAGTCTTAACTAAGGTATTGGTCGAAGTTAAAGAATCACCATCATGGCGATGCGCCAGTAGAAAGAAAGGGGAATTTTCCCGGATACCTAACTTTTGTAATTCCCAGGCAATTCCCATCATTTCCCCGGTTTGTTCATGGCTTTTGTGAACGGTGGCAATTAAGGTGGGAATATCTGACCTTAAATAAGCGGATATTTCCTCAGCGACAAGTTCGGGGCGATCGGGTTTGTGGTAAGCTAAGTTATACACTACCATTAACCCACCTAATAAAGACATGAAACCTATAAAAGCGATCGCATATCGTCGCCATTGAGATTTTCCGGGAAACTCCCAACTTTTAGCTAACCCGGCGGCCAGGATTAGTAACACGACGGGAAAATAAATAAACTGATATCGGGCTGCTAGGGTTAAATCCAAACCAATAGCCCAAGCCATGCCGACAAATATAGCCATAATCACCAAAGTAAAGCCTAGCCATAACTTCAGTGATTCTTTGTGGCGATCGCTTGTCAACTTCCAACCATCAAATAATAATTTGATTAATACCCCTAAAACCAGCAAAGCCACGGCACTAGAAACTATAATAATGGGCAAAGGTTGCTTTTCGACGGGTAACATAATCACCATAGTAATCACCCAAGCGATTAGCCGAAAAATGGGCTCAATAAAATGATTGCGACTCGGTAAAGTCCAAGCAATTAACTGGCTATCTCCGGTGGAAATTTTCAGAAAAATTGGCAACCACACCAAGCTACCGATAGCTGTACCTAATGCGATCGCATAAAACCCTTTCCAGAGTTTCAGCTTGGGAAACCGTAGAGGATAGTAGCGGATATCCTGAATCCAAAATGCCAAAACTATTAACCCTTGGGCTATCAGGAGGAAGATAAAAAAGAAATGCACGGCCATTGCTAGGCTATTAACTATGACAGTCACCAAAACCAGCCAGACCGGGAGAGAGATTTGTGCTTTGAGGCGTTCAATAGCGACCGTGAGACAGGCGAAAGATGCGATCGCCAAGAACATTGCCAAAGTGTAGTGTCGTGCTTCCTGGGCTAAATATACCCCAAATGGTGAAACGGCCATGAACGCCGCCGCCAGATGTCCAACGAGTACAGATCTAAAACATAGCCACCCCAAGCCAAATATAGCGGGAACTGTAGCGACCCCAAATAGAACACTAAGGGATCTGGCTATATAAATTGAGACTAAATCCCCCGGAGTTCCCCACCAGTGAACCCACAGATGGGTCAACCAAAAGTAAATGGGGGGATGGTTACTTTCTGTAAATAGCCTTTCGGAAACGGAAGCGATCGCCATATGATCGCCCAAGTGTAGGGGAAACAGCAGTAATTCTGGAGCGATCGCTGTATCCAAGGGGACCCTATGGAAACCATGACCCAGGCTAAAGGCTAGGGTGGCGAATTCATCACTCCAGATTGGTTTAGCTTCTAAGTTGATCAGACGCAAAATTAAGGCGATCGCGCACCAGACCAGTAGTAAAACCAAATTAATGCGATCGTGCTTAACCCAACTTTCCCAGAGGTGAACCCGCTTTCCCATATTCCCCGCCATATTTGAGGCTACCAGAGTAGTATTCTGCCACAGTCCAGGAAACGGGACAAAAAAAAAGAGAGAACTGCCTGAGCAACTCTCTCTACCATCAGGGTGCATCTACATAACACAATATAGCCTTTTTGCTATGAGGGGTCAAGCCCCCTATTGTAAAGATTTGGTAAAGGAAACTCTCAGCAACCAAAATGGGCACAAAAAAACGCACCGGAATGCTTTTGGCTTCCGGTGAGAACAGTGGGTCATCGAAACTAATCGCCTCAAAGCATGAGAGCAACCCTCTCTGGCTGAGGTAGAATGATGATAGATGTTTTGAGTAAAGGAAATGCACCCTGATGAAAAAACACCCTAATGATCGATAAACTTTCGGATAACTTTGGTAGATTTCCTATCCGCCCGACCCCCTGAACTAGGGGAATCAGGTCGGATTTGAGTGGACAACTCACGGACACTACGGACAAGCTCAATTCCTGTTACCGACCAATCAAGGTTTGCGAGTCTGTATTAATTATTACAGGTCGGTTTTGGAGATTTCAAGGGGTCTATTGCAATCACCCGCTTTTTCTGAAAGTGGGATAGCTGTTTTATAGACCATTAACCGGAAAAATCCCCGCCATGCTTGGTTTTGTTCCTGTCCAACTCCCCAAAATCAAGATCCTATTTCTCAGTGGTAGCTAAGTGACTCTGGCTGAAAAATTAATGTCGTACCCCGGTACTGATAGACTGTAAAAAGTCAGGAGCGATCGCCATGATGGGAAATATCGATTTCAACACACCAAAGTTAATCCAGTCTTACTGAAAACTGAATAGTTTCACCCAGATTTTATCATCGTCAGCAGCGAACCAATTGAGATGGATACTAAAACAAGACGGCAACCGACCCATAATTTAGTGAGGCGACAAGCCACACCAAAAGAACGAGAGTTAATCCATCTGCTGGCTAACCTCGGATGTTCCCAAGCTAAATATGGTCTTAAACACGCTACCAGTAAAGGGGTTATTTCACCGGAAGAAAGACTACGTTTAGCAGAATGGCACTTTCTGAGACTCCAGCAAATCAGAAGGATAGAAAGAAGTTTAGCTCCCGTGGCTACCCTGAAACGGGTTTATTTTAAAACCAACCTGGGTCCGCGCGACCTCAAATCTTTAAAACTGGTTTGGGTCGAGGACGACAAAACAAGGGTTAAGCGAGTCCCCCCGGAGTTAGACGAAATCCTGAGTGATGCTTTAGACAAGGGAGACACTCTCAAACAGATATTTTATATCGTGGAGAACAAAGCCCGGTTATTTGCTTCAACTCCTGATGGGGGTAAAATCCCTCTGTGGGTCAAAGAATGGGAAGATTCAGGCTATGAGGTAAATTTCTTTCCTCCCTCGTTTGCTAAGTGGGCAAATATTGTCGATCTTTCTTAATCCGTGAAAACTTGGCTTAACATTCCTCATTATTGAGGAATGTGCCACACCCCAATCAGGGGAGTCTCAATTCTATCTATTTGACCTCCCTCCCTCTCAGATGCGATCGCCAAGAGAACAAACTATTCTGTATAATTGACACTTACAATTTTACTCCCCATTCTCCTGCTTAATCGCAGATGTAACCGCCTCCACGGAGAACATTCACCAAACAACCTCCTGTCATTTCTCTGGAGGAGAAAAGGCTCCCCATGGTAGCTGTTAGTAGTTAATCCGTTAAATTACTGACACTGACGAACACTCAATCATGAAGTTAAGTAAACCCATTGTGAAATCGTAGGAATTGCTTTATACTGAGTTTATCAGTGCGGCGACAAGCAAATTTACTCAAAAGCTCAAGGCTGCTATTCAGGTCATCTTAGCTCATCAACCATGGCATTAGTCATCCCTGATTCAATCCCATCGAAAGCCAGCAAAGGAGAAAAAATGCTGTTCCGCTTGTTGCGGGATGAACTACCTGACGACTTCTTTGTTTACTATGAACCCATTACCAGCGGATTTTACCCCGATTTTATGATCCTTAGTCCCAGCTTCGGTTTACTGATACTAGAAGTTAAGGGGTGGTCAGTTAAACAAATCCACAAAGCAGATAGTTTTTTCTTTCATATTGAACAAGACGGTCAATTAGAGCATTGTCAGTCTCCTATGAGACAAGCGAAAGGCTACCTAGATGCTCTGCTTTCCAAACTTAAAGGCTATTCTATCCTGTGCCAAGATGATGGAGATTATCAAGGTAAGTTGGTATGTCCTATCGGTGTCGGTGCAGTGATGACTAATATCACAGAAGCACAGGCGCGGGAAAATCATATTTATGCCTTACTAGAAAAGCCACAGGTCTGCTACAAAGATGAACTGATGACATGGCAAGAAATCGGAGAAAGGGCGCTGATTAAACGCCTGGAAGCCATGTTTACCGTCCGATTTAAATTTGCAGATTTAGAAGATGACCAAATTAATACTATTCGAGGGGTAATTCACCCAGAAGCTCAGGTTAGACAAGAACCAGCTAAACCTAGCAGTGTCCCGGAAGGTAAACTGGTTAAGCCGGATGCTATTATTCTGACAACTCTCGATTATCGCCAGGAACAATTGGCGCGTTCTTTAAATTCCGGTCATCGACTATTTTCGGGAGTCGCAGGTAGTGGCAAAACTTTGATTCTTCTCAGTCGCGCTAAAATTTTAGCGGGAGGTTGGACAGATACGAAAGTCCTAATTCTCTGCTATAATGTTGCTTTGGCATCTTATTTGCGATCGCTCATCAAAGAAGACTATAACCTTTTATATCACCGACGCATTGAAGTTATGCACTTCCATGCTTGGGCAAAATCCGTCCTCAGAGGTCTACCCAATCCTAACCATTTTAAAGACGACGATATATACGACTATGAAATGGGTACTAGGCTGTTAAATGCACTGCAAAAAATTCCCAGCGATGACAGGTGGGATGCCATCTTAATAGATGAAGGTCATACTTTCCATCCTAAGTGGTTTGAATGCTGTACGGCGGCTCTCAAAGACCCAGAAGATGGCGATTTAGTAATTGTATCCGACCGTTCCCAGAGTATTTATCGCCGACATAAGTTTACCTGGAAATCTGTGGGAGTGAAAGCAAAGGGGAGGATGCGAAAACTTACCCAAAACTACCGGAATACTGAGGAAATATTACAGTTAGCATGGGCTATGGTTTGTGATCTATCTTCAGCAGAAGATGATGAACTGGAAGATGAGACATTTCCTGTGGTAGAACCCTTGGCAGCAGTTAGACATGGTAAGATACCACAGCTTCATATCAAACCAAACCGTATGGATGAAATTAATGGTGTAATTGACACTATTAAGAAGTTAGTAAATGAGGGATATAAACCTCATGAGATTGCTGTGATTTACCGCTATAAGGGAACAAATGAGAGTCAATCTTTTGAGCATCTAATTAAAACCCTAGACCATATCGGAATGGGAGTTTTTTGGGTGAATGATAATAAACATGACCACAAAATTAACTACTGTTCTAGTCATCCTGGTGTCAGGGTGGTTACTGGTAAATCAGCTTTGGGTTTAGAGTTCAAAGCTGTAATTATCCCGTGGGTGCAGCAGTTTGGTGTGGGTGAAAAAGCAAAGGCTCGCCGGGAATTTTATGTGGCAATGACCCGCGCTCAGGATGTGTTATATCTATTTGGATCAGGTTATTTTGATTTCCTGAGAGAGTTGAAGATGTGCGATCGCTTAGTGGTAGCTTAGTCCCCTTCCTATGCCCTAACTATAATCATCTAAAATTGAGGAATTGATTATGAGTGACTCACAAGATACCGAAAGAATTAGCAAATTGGCTAATAAAAATGCTTGGGCTACGGGATTATTGACCTTTTTCTTTCTACCGATTGGCTATATTTATACCGGACGTTATAAAGCCTTATTTAAAGGATTTGGAATAGTTATTTTGATAACGTTTTTGGGATTGATGATAGATTCATCTTTGGAAGATGATGATGAATTTTTTGACTTAGTGGCAGGTATATATGTTGTGGTTGCTACTATTGAAAATGTCCGGGCTGTTAATCAAGCTAAGAAACTAAATAGCGGTTTAAACCAGAATAATTCAGCCAATCTTCCCTCAGCAAATAATGTTGAACTGAAGCTGCTCAAACTTATGAAAAGAAACAGAGAAGTCACCCTAGCTGATTGTGTAATAGAAACCTGTTTAAGCAGTCAACAAGTTAGGGAAACGTTAGAAGAAATGATGATACAGCAGTTAATTACCATGGATAATCGTGAGAGTGATGGGTCAATTGTTTATCGTTTAATTTAGTGGTGAGGGCTTGCTAAATCTCTTGTAGGTTGGGTGAAACGCAGTGAAACCCAACCAAGTTGCCAAATCTCTTGTAGGTTGGGTGAAACGCAGTGAAACCCAACCAAGTTGCCAAATCTCTTGTAGGTTGGGTGAAACGCAGTGAAACCCAACCAAGATGTTGGGTTTCGTACCCAACATCTCCAATTAACTTAAACCCTTATCATTATTGCGATAGGAGGAAATTAACTAACCCGTTAGTCGTACTGTTACATTCAAAATGCACTCCATTCAGTCTTAGCACACGGGACAATTAGCGCATATCCCTCAGCAACAAAACTTAATTATTGACGGGTTAATCAATAAGCACAACTTAATCAATCTGTCAAATGCCTACTATCTCCCCCTAACCAAACACCGATAGGGTAACTCCCTTGTGATACCCGTCAATGGCAAGCCTATCGGTTCGTTCCTCACCATTGACTGCTATCACATCGTTCGTTTCCCCAATAGTGCTTGTTTCGGTTAGGGGGGGGATATGCTTCCAAGTCAACACGATAGCCGTAGGTAGCCGTAGGGGGAACCCACTAGGTTATCAATGTACAACGATACCCCTATCAATGTACAAAGATATCAGACCGCCTACCTGGTTCCCTATGGGAGTCAGATTATTGGTGAAATATTGAGGAGCCTACTCACTACCAACAAAATGCGATCGCAAAACCTGAACTATCATCTACCGGAACCAACCCGATACCCCTAAACAACTTTTCAACTGGGGACTTGTTTCGTCATCTCTCGCTGATACCTACATAATCCTAGACAATTGCTTTACCAGCGACATCGGTTATTCACATAATCCTAGGGAATTGATTCCGCATCGAAACCGATACCTACATACTGCTAGACAAGTCTCCAATTTATAGGGGTAATCATCCCGTGCGGAACTCAGTACCCCTAATAGACGGGTTAAGGTTTTGGCTTAGGGTGTTTATTGTGGGTAAATTAGAGGCAAGCATTCATATAAATTTTCAATAGGCCTATTGCAATAGGCCTATTGGCAAAAAATACATAGACACCCCCTACAGTTAGAAACCATAGGGGGCCATTTAAGTTATTGGGGTAGCTGTTAGGTGTTAGGGTTTAGGTTGTTCTGCACTTAGCAATCATAGCGTTAGCTACGTCTATTAACTTATCTACAGTGACTTGGTCAGCTTTCCCTATGTAAATGTGATGATTGACGCTACCATCCCACCCTTTGAGGTTCCAGTAGGTAAAACCATTGATTGAGAGTTTTTTGCACGCTGTAAATCGTTTACCATTAACCTCCACTGAAAAGGATTTATGGGTTTCTAGGTATTTAAACCATTCTAAAGAACCTACTTCGATACAGATATTACCATGACCTACCAGAAACCCTTTGTAAGACCCTGTTAGTGTGACTACCGGGAGTAGCTTAGGCATGAAAATCACCTCCCAGTAGGATATCGCTGTTATAACCATTAAGGTTGCATTCAGGTGATATTATGCCTGAATCAAATCGAGTAATAATTGGATACTGAGATTCTACCCATTTCTCGTGTACCATCATAAAATCAACAGCGGCGTTATGAGATATTTCGGCTAATGTCACCCTAGTATCCTGATTGGAATAGGAGATATCTCGTGACATCATTTGAATGTAAATCTCCCTAGCCATTTCTGCAATAACCATCATTTTTTCTTGTTCAAACTCATTCATGGCTTTATTTCCTATTGATTAATTGAACTTGTGATCATCATTATCGGGGTGATTTTGATTATTGTTGTGTTCTGTAATTTTTGCATTAAGCAAGGCTTCAATGCCTTTGAGTAACTCGATTTCCGCGTTTAAAAAATGCCTGTGGATTTGGATACATTCGATAATTTCATCAAATTGTTCAGGCGTGATAGCAAGTTCTACTAAGTCAAGTAATCCTACAACGTTAGGATTTAATCGATTACTCATGTAGCTATATTCTACTACGTTTAATCCGGGTGTACTTAATTTGATTGACATGGTTTTATCCTTTGATAGTGGTTAAGTTGTGATAGTTTAACGTCATTTCGGAAGGGTTTAAATTATTCGATTTTGGTTAGTAAATGCTGAATATAATTAAGCTGTTTGAGCGATAATTGTTTTTTCGCTTCTGCTAAGGATAACTCAACCTCGCAATCATTCATTATTGAAATTAACGTTTCCTTAGCGTCTTCTTTATTAGCGTTGTAGACTGTACTATCTACCATTTGTTTAAATGTTTTAAACCGTGCCTTTATAATGGCATTTGTGTTGGGAGGTTTAGTCATTTTTTGGTCTCCTATATGATGTGTTTCCAAACATTTTTGCTGTTCTTATTAATCATATTATATCCTCTATTTTTCATTAGATTAGTCAACTCTGAAACATTAACGCGACTATCAAGATATCCATCTGTTTTGGCTCTCTCAATGGCTTCTTTTAACGCTTTCGGGTCGATATCAGTTACAACCTCGGTTAACTCAGGACATCCCGCGTTAATTGCCTGGTTATTTTGTTTCATTTTTGCCTCAATACCTTGAGTGATAAAACTGTCTAAAAATTGTTCAGTACCTGATGATATAGTCAAGATTTTTTCATTAACAAAATCCCAGTAATCATTGAAGCGTTTAATTGATTCATTGATAGATAATTGATAAATCAATGAATGGGTGACAATAATTTCACTTGATAACCTAGCGTTAATGATATCTTTTTTGTGTTTCTGTAGTTGTTTTTTGACCTTGCTGTATTGATTGCAGTTATCGATATTTCTCCAGAAAATTTCTAATTGAGATGATAATTTATCAAGCGTAATATCCTCTACATCGTTTAAATCACTTAACTCGTAACCATTGCCCCTATATTCCTCTGATGTCATAGTCTCTTTTTAAACCATATAGGAAACATCCGTCTTTTGAGTTCGTTTAACTCCCAAAATGTCCACAATGGATGTATTGAATTAATCACCTTTAAAGCGAAAGCATTAAAAATCATGTTAGTTCCCGGTGTCTGACTACTGATGGTTATTCGGCTATTTTTGCGGTTTAACACCTTGAAAAGCGATAACATATTCTCATTTTCAATTAATAAGCTAGGGGTGATATCTTCCCATACCAATATAAAATTTTTCTCAAATTCACATTGAAGGGGGTCATAAAATCGTTCATGTTGTATCTTGTTTCTCAGTGAAGCGAAAGTGCTATTAGCAAGCACCGAGGTTGTCTTGTATAGTTCAGATGCTACGGTAGCTATCTGTGACTTTCCAGTACCGCTAGACCCCCAAAGGAACAGGATACCAGCGGTAGACATTAACGTTACTGGAGACGCTATAAACGAGGCGATAATTGGAAACTGAATATCAGGATATGGTAGAACACAGACAGCCCGTAAAACAGACTCTAATTGCTCACCCAGGTTGCCTTCTGTGATTATTTCTTCTAGTTCAGATGACATCTGACTTCTAATTAGTCTATAATCAATATAGTCCTCAGACATGGTAGTAACCTCTTATCGCTCTTGACTTGTTGACATGGTATGGTAGTTATTCCCCCCTAAATATTTAGGGGGGATTTATTTGTGACTACATTAATCGCAGTAATTCAATTAATGCAATTAATACATTAGAATCAAGTTGTTTAACCTTGTTATAAAGGCTCTCAAAGCTAGGGTCACAATCCAAAACCTTAGCCCCTTCTGTTAACCTTTCCTCGAAGGTTTTGTATTTTGCCTTTCCATTAAATCCTGCTTTATTTTTAGTTTTGGATTCAATGAAAGCGTCGATATCGGCGACAGAGTAGCCCGCTATATTGCCATCAAAAGGGGCGATATTTTCGATATAGAATATGTTGGTACATTCTATTTCCAGGTCAGCAATGCTATCGCTCTCTAGTATTTTGTTGGCTGGCCTTACCGCTGATTGCCCTAAGTTAATAGTGGCAGTGAACATCATAGACCCGTCAGTTAATCCTGTATCGCTTTGGATTAGCTTCAGTAACGCCAACTCTGGCATCGTAGGGTTATATTCCCGTTTTTTGCCGTTATATTCAGTCTCGTATTTTTCAATACAAAACCGTACAGCCATTAGTTCTTTATCACCTTGGGAATAACTCCAATCCCTATCATTGAAATTCTGAAAATCCCCAGAAATACCTTTCCCGAATATCCATAGGTGAGGTGGCTTTATCCGTATTTGTGCATAATCAACAATTAGAAAGGTTCCCGTTTCACCGGGCTTAACTGCACTGCAATAACTAAATTTATCGTCCTGTTTTTTGCCGTAATATCCGATACTCATGATTAACTATCCTTTGATGATTGATTGATTGTTTTTGAGATTTTTTTACAGACATCCCAAAATTGAGGGTTACCAACAATTGATACTCGTAGGCTGCCTTCATTTGTCAACCTTGCTGTAGCGTGACCTCTGTAGTCCCCCCTAGGGCTATAACAACCCATATAGGAATAAGCTAAATCAAGGATTTCCTGGGTTTTATGTTCCTTTATAGGGGTTAGTATCCGGTAGGCTATTTGAGTGATTTCATACTCAAATAAATGTGGGTTATAGGTAGCACTTAACAGCTCTCCCGTGATATCAAAAATCCCTCTGTAGTGCAGTTTATTCATTGTTTACCCTTGGAATCTCTAAGTTTTTCCAAAGCCCCTTAAACTCGTCGATATTGATAAATGAGATGCCTTGCCATCGGTAGGATGTCCCCCTTATAACAAACCAACACTGATTGACTAAACCAGGATTAAGGTACTGCAATAACTGCATTTTTAGCTTAAATGAATCAGTTAATACTCCCTTAACTTCGATGTAACGATTAAAGAACGGACTATAAAAATCTGGAATCCAGGTGATATTTTTCCAAGGTTTTGCATGTTCAATTAATGTCATTTTAGGGTGAACAATTAATTGATTATCATGTTTTCGTAGAAGGTGATAAACCCTACATTCAAATGCACTTGGAAAATAATAGCCGTCTATTTTTTGTCCTCTAGCATTGTATTTATTTTTCATCTTTTGGGTACACTCCGAAAGATGTATTAGGATTATCAGGTTCTCTATCCCCGCCGTTTTCGGCTTGATATATATTCCATTCTTCTCTGTAGAACTCTAGGGCTTCTGTACAAATTTCCTCAAGTTTGTCAGGATGTAATGGGATTAATTTTTTAAGAATTTCGCCTATAAAATAAGCAATAAAATCCTTATCAAACTTAACTAATGTTGATTGCCATATAAACCCCCTTACGCCTGAAATTGGAACTTTGATATATAGGGAATGACCGATATACATCAAGGGGGTTAACGCGATGTTTCGTAGGTTAAGTCTAACCTCGGACCAATGACGTGGTATCATGCTATAATTTCCTGTTACTTGTTGACTGCCACCTTGCATATTTTTTAATTCACACTTCACTAGACAATTTATATGCAAGGTGACTTTATGCTAGACCCCTTAATCTAACCAACTAGAAAATGGGTTGACTTCATTATCTTCATCCTCTAAATCACTCTCAGAGCCCAATAGATGGTCTTCTAGTGCATTAATATCATCCTGTATGGCTCCCGTAACCTTACGAGGTAGCTTTACTCCACCTGCTTTTAATAGCGTCAGGATTGCGTTGGTGACTCGTTTAAGTGTGGCAATCTCTGAATATGTCAGATAAAAGGTATTTGAGTTGATAATCTCCGACGTTTGGAGTTTGTTGGTCAATGATTGAATTAATGAAGTTTTGGGGTAAGGAAGGTAAGTATTAACCAACTCCAGAAACTTAGTAAACTGATTAAACCGACTCAACGTCTCAATGTATTCTGTAGGAGTCAATACTTTATTAGTATTGACATTAGTTACATTTTCTACAGTTACGCTACCTTCAATTGATTCTGTAACTGTATAGTTACCTTGCTCTTTTGAATTCACTGTATTTAATTAAAATCATCTTATTTGATTAGTTTATTAAAAATAAACATAAATTATACAATTTACACTTATTTATAAAAATATCAAGTATTACATTAACTATATATAGAATTTACAAATAATAACAAATACAAAAAACCCGTTAATCCTATTTTGTGAGTTAACGGGTATATACTTAGTAACAAGTAGTCGATTACTAACTTTAAACGTTGGTTCCTGATTTGGTTGTGTCCCCGGGTTGTTCCCCTTTCTTTTGATTAGCTGCTTCAGTTCTACCTGTGGTTAGTTCTCCTAAACCGTCTAATGGATAATCATCTTTATCAGGTATTTGATACCATTTATGATTCGTCCTGAGTGATATTGGTTTTATAGTCCAATAATGCGCAAAAACATATAGCAAGCAGTTAATCGAGAAAATGTTAGGAACTTTTAAAGTAATAAACCGCAACCTTTTAGTACCCGCGTTAAATCCTGATGTTGTATATTCGCGCCAAATTCCTGGATTTGTTGGACGAGCAGGACCTTCCACAAAGACACGGTAAAATCCTGTCTTTTTACCAACGTTATAACTCAAGCCAGAAGGTACTTTTCTTCTGTTAGGGTTAGACGTTCCAGTATTACCTCTAGGGGCGGGTTTCCAAATATCTAACTCTCTAACCTCTGCTGGTTCTAAGCCTTGACTGTTAGAGGATAACGTATGAAGCAGCAACATAGGCATTGGGATAACATACTTTGATGTCTTGTCTACTGGAGCCTCAACGTTTAGAGACCTCCCAAGACAGGTTCCCTTTGGTTGCCCTAGTTTAGCAACAAAATTGTCTTTATATTTATTGTAAGCATCATTTAATGGCATAATTTAACCTCATTAATTATCAAACAAAACTTTAGATAGGTAGACAACAATAGTGTTAATGTCTACCTAGTTAATGAACCCTAGTCAACAAAAACAGCGATGGCTTGTACATCGATAGAGCCATCAGTAGCATCCCAAACATCATCAGTAGGGATTGTTAGGGATACTGTCACAGCTCCAGTTGCCATGTTGCGGGTATAAGCTGTAACTACCGTTACACCATTAGGGTTTCTAGTTGCGTTTATCTGTGCACGTTGAACTTGCTCGATAACTTCTAGCAATTGGTGTTCGAGAGTGGCACCATTAAGAGTTACTGGACTAGCCATAATCATCACCTTTAATCAGTTAATACATAGAGCCTAGCATCATTAACTGAATTTGTCTGTTAACTATTTGATATATCAGATGCTACATATATGTAGCTTCTATTCAATGAAAACTACATTAAGCTGTAGTTGGTGGCTGACTCCCAGTTTTCATTTCTAACGACGTTCTAGTAGCTGTTCTGATTGCGTCATCTACCCACTTAGGTTTCTTCTCAAAATGTAAAGGAATTTTTACTTTAGACTTCCTAGGGTCTTTGTACGTTGCCAAAACACTATTCTCTCCCATATCGATTTTGGCTTGTTCAAATTTATCAATTAATTCCCAGTTAAGTATTTTCACTTCACTGATATACATTTTGCTCTCTTTGATTCTTTTCGCATTTTCCCTACCGCCAAAACCTTTACGTTCCTCAAATATCAAAGGATAAACAATTGAGGAACTTGTTAATTGTACTAAATCCTTACAAATTCTTTCAGCGTCAGATTTAGAGCTTTCATTCACAAAAAATGAAAATTTCCTACCATTTCGCATATTACAGGTTACTTTGATATTGCCTTTGGTAAATGCCGATTTACTAGGTTGAGTAAATATCCTTTGTAATTTATCCCAGGTTATTTCGTGTCTTTCTACTGATGGGAGTTCTATTTGAGTTTTTTGTAGTTTTGACCGTCTTTCCTTAGTCCAATATGGAGGTTTTTCGTAATTGTACAAAATGAAGGTTAACTGAATTTTTAAATTACTGCTATTCGGAACTTCAGAGATATCACCCGACCCTACAAATTGACCAATATCTCTATTTCCTAATATCTCAGTTTGAGCTAATGCGTTGGTTACATTTTCCTGTAAATTACGCAAACTTGATACTAATCTAAAACGTTCGCTGCCGTTTTCTATAACCGCGCTAACTAACTGTTGCTGTCTATTTTCCTCAATGCGTTGTAACGCGATATATTCATCTAAGCCTTGAGCGACTAAAATAATCGCTTCTTTACAATTATCTGAGAATTCATCCCAAAATTCCTCTGAACTATCTTGGTTCCATATAGTGCTTAACTTGCCGTCATATTCTTCTGGTAATTTTTCTCTAGCGTCCCTTCTCTGTTTCCCAAAACTCCATTCTTCACCTTTTTCGTCACCCCACTTTTTCATCCTGTCTTTACCACCGGGAACCATCGAAACGATACGTTTCGCAAGCGCTGAAGGGCTTGCGGCTAAAAACATTTTAACAACCCGTCTACCATGTTTAAACAGTTGCCATGCTATAGCTTTCATAGCCATATTAAATGATTGCCTAACGTATGAACCAAAAGCTGATGATACTTCCCTAAGCATTTCAGGTCCCTTGCTTAAGGCAATGTGCATAGCAGCAGCTTTGTTGATAAATGCAATACCAATGGTAGGCAATACTCCACAAACTAATTTACCTGCCATATTACCCAAAAAACCGGCGGTAGTACTAATAAATTGATTAGCAATATTCATCATATTTTTGTCTATCTGTTCATCTGATATATTCCAGTTGAAATTCCAAAAGCTGTCCCAATTAGAGGTAATAAATGTCGCTACTTTTTCAAAGCTAAAGCTAGAAAAGAACTTAGTAAGTCCCTCCCATAACCAACCCGCAAATGATTTACCCCACTGAACTACTTTTCCTGTGACTTTTGTCCACAGCTTCCCAAACCATCCCATTTCCTCGGTTGATGTTCGTCGAGAAAAATTAACCTGTCTAACTCCATTCCGTCCAATTGCTGACCTAGTTTGACGACTGGATAAGCCACGGGTTGTTCTTAGCATTCTTGCACTTCTGGCTACCATTACAGAGTCTCCCTTAGTGGATTATCGCCGTCTATTAACTCGGTTTCTATCTTGATATCAGGAAAGTCTTTTTTGAGCAATTCTTTGACTTTATTGGTTTCCTGTTCTCTAATCTCATCCTGTTTTTTCATTGAATCATATAACCGCGTTAAATCGGCTAATATGTCTTTTGATGGGTCATTACCATTAACTTGTAAAGTACCTTGCGCTCTAACTATTGAGAATATTTCCTTTATTTGATTTAAGGCTGTCTCTAGTGTTTCTTTCGCGTTCTTTTGATTAGTGATTTTAACTTTACTTTCGTTAGGTTCTAGTAGTTCCTCAAAATTATCAGCCTCTGGAGTGAAAGCTGTTTTTAGTTTCTCGTATTTTTCCTCAGTTTCAAAGCCTAAATAGTCTAATATTTCCGAGACTTCCCTACCAGCTTTAAAGGCTGCTGCGTGAGCCAAACCTGCTTCATGTAAGCAGGTTAACACAGCGTTTTGTGTAACCTGATGAGAGATGGCAATTTCCATAACCAGCCCGAAAATTTCAGCTATAGATTCTGCAATATTAGGCAATTTTATTGTTACTTCTTCTTGTTCTTCTGATAGAAGATTGATATCATTAATTTCTACCTTTACCTCAAATTCCCCCCACCTCTCATCATCGATGTCAAATCTGTACATTAACCACTCTGGCAATGTTTTAATTTCTTTAATTCCATTATCAGGATTATCGGCATCTACTGTTATTTTTGTAGGCATTTCAGCCGGAAAGGATTCAGGGTCTAGGAACTCGTAAATCCTTCTAATCATTCCACAGCATTCTTCATTCATGTCTGTCTGGTATTGTGATTTGACGAACGTTGTTTTCTGGCGGCAAATAATCTTTATCTTCAGACAGAATCCATAGTTTATAGCTATAATTACGGGTGTTCTCCCAAATTCGTGGACCGTCTAAAGAAGTATAGTTTAATCTAGTACTCGTAGGAAATACTGGATACCAGCGTGTATTTTCATACGACCTACCTCGATAGGCGTCCCACAATACGTCAGACTCATATTCGTAGTATGATTGATGACCTCTATCAATATATGGAACTTCCCATAAATGTATATATTCTAACATTGCTTCCGGGTCTTTAGTCCAAACAGTTGTTACGTCTGTCCAGGTTGTGGCTGGAGTTAAACGGTAAAAGATAGACCCAAATAATGGACTAATCATAAGCCTATTTGGATCACGACATGAAGCGTTATATTCAGAGTTATAAAAACTATTAAAGCCACTTCCATATAATGAAACTCTTTCACAACCTGAATTCATATAGTAAGGTTTTAACGGGTATAACTTACGATGTTTAATATAATCATTATGTACAATTATCGGCTCTTCGTAATTGTACTCTGAATCATGCCATGATTCTTCCCACTCTATAAAGACATCTAATCCAATCTTATTAAGTCTAAAATTTGACGTTGTTGCTTCTTGCCTTCTCCACCAATGCCTATTAATACTAGATGTTCCACTGCTAAGTCTACTATTTACTATTTGAGCAAAAATCATTAAATGCCATTTATTATTATTTTTAACAGGATAATCACGAGGGTCTGGCATTTCGTTCCCCGGTTTTGGTGGTTGCCTTCCTTTATCATCATCTACCTCGTCACCGCTATTAGGACCGCCAAAACTGTTACCAGCACCACCGCCGCCGCTTCTGCCACCCCCAAAACCAGGTCTCCTACCAAACCCACGCGGTTTTTTACCTCCCTTTGGTTCATCTCTCTTTGGTGGCTCCCTAGTAGGACCTGGGTCCCATGGGTTAATTGTGTTTCTAACCATTTAAATAATCACATTAAAGTAGTAATATTATACTAACAAATAATTTATTAATAGGTGGTTAAAATCATGAGAGGTATTAAAAATATCACGGCTAATATCAACGCTGCTAACTGGAGTAACGCCATAGAGTTATTTAACGGGACTATTTTAGAATCATTAATGACAGAAAGATATAAATATGATATCGGTATTTACAGCTATATATCATCGTTAAACGCTAGATGTTACACTCCCAGTATTGCACAATCACAAATCCCCACAATTTACCCGGAAGATAGCTATTACCAACGGTGGAAAAAAAACAGGAAGTGTTGCAGGGAGCGGTAGATTTACAGATATTTTATGGGAATATGGCAACAGAAAACGGGTTAAATTTAGGGATTGTCAAATTGCCATATTATGGAGGCATTCACACCGAAAACCTGTTAATTGAATTAATCACTAATCAAAACGAAGGTTTAGCAATTGATAGCAACTCAATAGTTAAAGCTAGGTGTTTAACTCAGTTACATAACAATGATTCTATTAATATTTTGGGCATGGCTGAATATCAACTCGATACAGTTCCTCAAACCCCTACATTGACACAACCCGAAAATTTTGGGGTGACAATAGGCAATACCCCCACATTAGTTAGACCCTCAAATATTAATCGGTATAGGTTGCACTTACAAAATGTAGGTTCTGTAGGGGTATGGTTTTGTCACGGTGATATCAGTAACTGTGTACCTTATCAATGCCTATATTTACCTCCTAACGCTGGGTGGGATGATGAACTAAAATCAACAGCTTCTATCTATGCTATAACTGAGGATAGCGTAACCAATATTGTTGGGTTAGAACAAACAATAAATTGGTAAATTTTACTTTGATTTAGGAGTTTATTATGAGTTTCTCAGTTTATAGTTCTGTTGTCAATTTAGACACTCTAAATATGAGCAGTAAAATACCGGGAACTCCCGAAACTACCGCGATAAGTTTGACTGCTAACACTATCACGGAAGTTGTGCCTATCAATGCTACCAGTAACGGTAGAACGGTGTTTGTAAAGAATCGGTCAAATACCAATGTACATCTAATATTTGACCCTACAGGTGATAGCGTGTCAGACGCTGCATTTTCGGTTAAGCCAGGTGATACCATCTCAATAACGTGGGGTAGAACTGAGTTACAGGCGATAGCAGAATCTAGCGCTAGTATCAGCGTTACAATTATCGAATATATCAATATGTAATCATCAAATGAATGGCTAGTATTAAGTTATTAGCCATTTATTTGATTACTCAATATAGAGGCAGTTATGACTAATTTCAACATTTACTCTAGTAAGTTTGGGCAATCAACCGATGACTTGCCAGAAGGTGAAGTTAATCTGTATTTAACTAATGAACGGATACAAGCAGTTATTGACTCCAATACTAATTTAGTCAAATTAACTGAGTTAATTTGGAATAATATTATTAATAAACCTGGCACTTTCCCCCCATCTACTCATTCCCATAGCTGGACTGAAATAACGTCCAAACCGTCTACGTTTACTCCATCAGAACATACACATACTATTGCTAATGTTACAGGACTTCAAAGTACATTAGACGGTAAAGAGCCTACTTTTACCAAAAGTACAGCATTTAACAAAAATTTTGGAACAACTATTGGAACTGTTACAGAAGGTAACGATGTCAGATTATCAAATGCTAGAACACCAACTAGCCATACACATACCTTATCTCAAATAACAAATTCAGGTAATGTTGCTGCCATTGATACAAATGGCAGTACATCTAACTATTTACGCGGCGATGGTGTTTGGGTAACACCTCCTAATACAACCTATTCTGCGGGAACTGGCTTAACTTTAGTAGGAACTGAGTTTAGAAACACCGCCCCAAACGTATCCACCAACCTCTCTACAAGCACTACAAGCAATACGTTAACCGTTAACAGTTCTGACGGTACTAATGCTGTATTACCTGCTGCTACAACAACCGTTGCAGGTGTAATGTCGAACGCTGATAAGACAAAGCTGGATGGGATTGCGGCAGGCGCACAAGTAAATGTAGCAACTAATTTAGGAGTAACAGCAGGAACAACAGCAGGTCCTGTAGTTACATCATCAACAGGAACTAATGTTACTTTACCTACAGCTAGTGCAACTAATTCAGGGATAATTACAACTGGGAATCAGACATGGACAGGAGTTAAAACATTTAATTCATTAATTACCGGGTCAATAAGTGGAAACGCCGGAACAGCAACAGCACTTCAAACTGCTAGAACAATTAATGGGACTTCGTTTAATGGTAGTGCCAATATAACAATAACTGCCAATACTCCTAATACATTAACAAATGGTACGGGATTAACTGGAAATAATTTTAATGGGAGTACTGCCACAACATGGGCGGTTGCTTATGGCACTACAGCAAACACAGCCTGTCAAGGTAATGATAGTAGATTATCTGACGCTAGGACTCCCACAACGCACACACATTCAAATATTACACTAACAGCAGGTGATGGTTTATCAGGAGGAGGAACTTTAGCAGCTAATAGAACAATTAATGTAGATTCAACTGTGGTTAGAACTACAGGTAATCAAACTTTAACAGGAATTAAAACATTTAACATAACAAATAATCCAGTAACTTTTGCAACTAATGAAAGTTTTCCTGATGGAAATATGCTTATTGATTTTAATGTTTGGAGGGGGTTTGACATCCGCCGGATAGGCTCTAGTGCTGGTTCGGCAAATTTAGTACTAAATAGTAGAGTTGGAGGAAATAGCTGGGCGTTTTCTTATCAGGGGAATTATTCTATGCAATTAGAAGCAGATAATAATCCTAGAGTATTTATATATCATGGTATTAATTTTCATCAAAGCGATGTTTGGCGAGGTGCTCCTGACAATAGATATTCAATACAATTATATAACGGGCAGACATATTTTATAAAGAGCTCAACTCTTTCATCATCTGGAGTACATACTAGATTTAGAGTAGGAGGCACAAATGTATCTTATATTAACGATAATGGAGACTACGTTAAAGGTAGCTCTGATCTTAAATTCAAAACACTTTTATCAAAACCAACTCTAGGGTTAAGCGAAATTAACGCATTGACAGTCACGTGGTTTAAGTATAATGAACTTGCAGCATTTCATGGCTTTAATCCAAGTACAGAACAATTTGGTTTAATTGCTCAAGAAGTACAAAATATATATCCTAACGCAGTTGAAGTGATTAAAAATGACCATACAGATAGTCCTGAAGTTGACGACAAAAAAATAGATTACTTAACAATTATGTATGACAAACTAATACCATTAGTGATTGCGGCAATTCAGGAATTATCAGAAAAAATCGACAAATTGGAAAATATGCTAAACACTCAACAATAAATTAACAGATAATGCCTAACGCACTTGATATATCTGAAAGTAATTGGTTTAAAGTTTATGAACTTAATTTCAGGATAGAAGATGATAGTACTCTACACGGTACTAAAAAATTGCCTGACATTTCTGGCAGTAAATTTGTTAGGATATTATTTGACGCTGACAGTGTACCCGTGTACTGGAAAATGGCAGGGTGGCTTAAGTTTTATGGTTACAATGATGTTAATCAAGCTATGTTAGTTAAAAGAGAAACTGTATGGCTTAATGAATATCAAATAATTGAATCACCGCCGTACAGCAATTTTTACGCTTCATTTTCTCCACTAGAAAGGATTAAATGGTTTACACTTCATTTTTGGAAATTAATATAAATGAACTTAATAATAGTTGAACTAGGATTAATTATTGTCGCGATTATTCTCAGTACGTTCATTACGCATACAGGAAACTTACTTATTGAGAATAGGTTAGACGGTATCCAAAATAGCCTAAATTATTTGATTAGATATGTTAATGATTTTATGCCATCAACAGTTTGTAAAAAACAGTTAGAAGATAAAAAGCAATCACCCCCTCTTCCAATTAACAGAGATGATATTGATGATGATGGTTGGAGAAAACCCTAAGCCCTAACACCTAACAGCTACCCCAATAACTTAAATGGCCCCCTATGGTTTCTAACTGTAGGGGGTGTCTATGTATTTTTTGCCAATAGGCCTATTGCAATAGGCCTATTGAAAATTTATATGAATGCTTGCCTCTAATTTACCCACAATAAACACCCTAAGCCAAAACCTTAACCCGTCTATTAGGGGTACTGAGTTCCGCACGGGATGATTACCCCTATAAATTGGAGACTTGTCTAGCAGTATGTAGGTATCGGTTTCGATGCGGAATCAATTCCCTAGGATTATGTGAATAACCGATGTCGCTGGTAAAGCAATTGTCTAGGATTATGTAGGTATCAGCGAGAGATGACGAAACAAGTCCCCAGTTGAAAAGTTGTTTAGGGGTATCGGGTTGGTTCCGGTAGATGATAGTTCAGGTTTTGCGATCGCACATAGGTTTACCTATAGGTCTAGTCCATAGAAAGACAGCCTAATATCTTTGTACATTGATAGGGGTATCGTTGTACATTGATAACCTAGTGGGTTCCCCCTACGGCTACCTACGGCTACCTACGGCTATCGTGTTGACTTTAAGCCATACCCTCCCCCTAACCGAAACAAGCACTATTGGGGAAACGAACGATGTGATAGCAGTCAATGGTGAGGAACGAACCGATAGGCTTGCCATTGACGGGTATCACAAGGGAGTTACCCTATCGGTGTTTGGTTAGGGGGAGATAGTAGGCATTTGACAGATTGATTAAGTTGTGCTTATTGATTAACCCGTCAATAATTAAGTTTTGTTGCTGAGGGATATGCGCTAATTGTCCCGTGTGCTAAGACTGAATGGAGTGCATTTTGAATGTAACAGTACGACTAACGGGTTAGTTAATTTCCTCCTATCGCAATAATGATAAGGGTTTAAGTTAATTGGAGATGTTGGGTACGAAACCCACTATAAAGCCTATAACCCCTATTCTACCGTTACTCTAGTGCACTCCAAAGCGATCGCATTATTAGGAGTTAGTGCAAAATGAAACCCCCTAGGCTAAATACCTAGGGGGTGTTGTATTGTGGGTTTATTGGAGATTAATCATCAAGCTGATATAGCAATCTGAGAATAGCCTTAACCTCTGGTAGGTCTGGATTGATACCATTATTGGTTAACACTTGCCTTCCCATGTCTAACGGCAATGGTTGCCTTTGATGCCGCGTCAGGATACCTAACTCTGTGGCAAGGTTGCGACGTTTTTTGTACTTGCTGTCATTAACCGTTACCGAGTGACCAAACGAACGCGCTCTGATTTCCTGTGGTATCCCATTCATCTCTCCCAGTTGGTTACCAAGATGACGGAAAGCATAAGCTTGAGTAAATCCCCAATTATGTTGTGATAACCATTTACGGTGATTATCGTTAAACATACCAGGGTTTTTAGACTTAGTAACAGGTAAGTAGACGTTATGAATCCCTAAGCGGTTAATCAGAGTCTTGTCTTTTGACATTGGGATAGCTAACCGCCAGCCTGTCTTAGTAGAACCCCCAAAATAGGTAAATTCTCCAATCACTAACACTAACTCAATGTTGGTAGGGTCAGATATGACTGGGAAGGTAATGCCATCAATCTTAACTGGCTTAGTTAAATTTTGACCTGCTGCTACTTCAGACGGTCTTAACCCATATAAAGTACACATTGCACTAACCCAACACCAACCATCACGAGCGTTATTGTCTGTGACAGAACGATAATCAGCGTTGCGTTCTTTGTCTAGTAAACTTAACAAGGTATCCAAGTCTATACTTTGGGATTCAGCAAATACTGTTTGGGTAGGGTCAATTTTTTCTAGCTTGTCCAGTGCTTTTTTGCAGCCAGCCCGTTCCGCTACCTGCCTTAACTTGTAATATCGGTCCTTAAAATCCTTATGTCCTACCGGGCTGCTACCGTCTGGCAATGGAGTATACAAGGTTTCTTTTATACCCTCCCAGGTAACGTAACTATCCCAGTTTGTAACTTTGTTAAATACATCTAAGAAACAGCGCTTAAAAGAGGCTCTGTCACTAGCTATATCACGGGAACGTTTGCGCTTAGTGTTTTTGTGAACTCCGTTAAAGTAATCATCCTCCATCTCTTTAAACACTTGACGGTAGGTGATTAAGTCATTCTTTAGGGGAGTTTTGTTTTCATCAAGGATAGTAGCCTTGTACCAGTCCAGCCATTCAGACACCGACTGAAATTGTCCGTCAAGGGATTTATGAACTAACCAAGCCTTGTCAACAGCCTTGCGGATACCCTCTGGGGTAAACTGACAATTACAGCCCCGTTGTTTACGTCCCCCCGTTTCCGGGTCAGTGGTGATGTCTAGTTGGATTGTCCCCCGGTTACGTTTAATCCTGACACCTTTGGGACATTGTTTGCGGGATAGGTTGAAAAACTCAAGAATGTCTTGAAAGCCTTGATATGTAGCACTATGTGTACTGTTTGTACTTGCACTCATTTTGCACTAACTCCTAATAATGCGATCGCTTTTGAGTGCATTAGAGTAACGGTAGAATAGGGGTTATAGGCTTTATAGTGGGTTTCGTACCCGCAGTAAGATGTTGGGTTTCGTACCTACACCCAACCTACTCAGTAAGATGTTGGGTTTCGTACCTACACCCAACCTACTCAGTAAGATGTTGGGTTTCGTACCTACACCCAACCTACTGCTAAAAGGCAAATTTCTGAGTCCAGTAGTTGTTTAAATTAAAACTTCCAGTGTCATTGCTGAGGAAGTAGTGACCAACACCAATTTGGGTATAATTAGGATTGAGGATATTCTCGCGATGTCCTGGGCTATCCATCCACCCCTCAACCACAGATTCTGGTGTACGATGACCTGCGGCAATATTTTCTCCGACCCCAGATGTAAATCCTACGGCTCGGGCGCGGTCACTGGGGCTAGAACCATCAAGCCCAGTATGACTAAAGAAATCTTGCCACGCCATGTTGGTGCTATGGTTTCGTGCGGCTTGAGTTAATAGGCGGTTTAAGGATAAGGGCTGTAAACCCTCCTGGGCGCGTTCTTGGTTGACCAGTTGTAGGACTTGTTGCTCAAAGACTTGGTTAGGTCCATCATCAGGATTATTTGTGGTTGTGTTTTGAATGAATATTCTGCCACCGATAAAGTCATTGGTACTAATAGATGAAATGCTGACATTATTTAATGTGGCTAATACGCCGCCATTTTCGAGAATTTGGGTGGTGAAAGGGTCTAGGGCTTGAACGACTAATTGACGATCGCCATTAGAAACAATAATTTGATCAACTCCCGGCTGAAAGTCAGTAATTAGATCCCGGTCAGCAGTTGATGGAGCTAGGATAAATTGATTAGCGCCTCCCCCTCCTGTTAAGGTATCCAAGCCTTTATCGCCGGATATGAGACTATTTCCCGGACCTCCAATAATGACATCATTACCAGCGCCGCCATAAAGACTATCGTTTCCCGACCCTCCAATTAGGGTATCATTACCCAAATTACCGAATAGAATATTATTACCGCCACCTGCTTCTAATAAGTCATTATCCTTACCACCAAAAAGGGTATCATTGCCACCGCCGCCAATAATGGTGTCATTACCTTGGTTTCCGTAAAAAATGCGTCCGGTATTATCATTAACTGCATAATCATTTCCCGCCAACAGAGCGATCGCATCTGGAAAAGGTGAGGATCTGAAATAGGCGAGCTGTTCTGGGGGGAGTTCAGACATGATAATTCTGTCATTACCAGGAGTAGCTATACCCAAGTCTAATCCGTTTTCGGTGATGATGTCGAAAAGCATGATTCCATGTAGATGATGGTTGCCAATTTTGTCTATGGTAGACGATTTTTATGAAAGTGCCTAGGAGTTTACAAATAATTACATATAGTGATAATTCTTAGCATCATTTAATGTTAATTTCCCCATCAATATGCTAATAAATATTGTCTAAGTACCGGGCTTTTAGATATTTTGACAGCCAAACAATTTTGGATAAATAGATGGTAAAATCGCGGACAAATCCCTATTATATGGGGCTTGCAGCGATAGAAACCAAAGGCGATCGCAGATAGAAAGGCATCGCCCAGATTGTCAGAGGCCATTGAGGAATGTCAGTAATGGAATCAGAAGGCATGGGAGGGTTTCATAATTGTTGGCTAATCGACAACAACTCTGTTGTTAGTCTTTTTGGGAAAGCAGACACTGACAAAATCGAGAAGCACCGCGATTAAGGGCTTGTTCCGCCGCCGTGGTTAAAGTTTGAGTCTGTAAACCGATCGCCGGAGTGCTACTGGCAACCCCAAAACTGAGTAATCTTTGGGAATAAATCGACACTTGGCTAAGTTGTCCAATTTGTTCCTGGATAGTATCCACTAGGCGCACCGCCCATCGAGCATTGGTAGAAGGCAATAATACCGCAAATTCTGCCTGTTGATAACGAGCAACCAAACCGTGAGGGTGGGTGACAGTATGTTTAATGATTTTGGCAACATTACGCAAACATTGATCAGCGGCGTTGTCACCCTGTTGCTCTCGGTATTGTTCCCAATCTTCAACGCGCGATAAAATCAGAGATAGGGGCGCTTGTTCCTCCATCATTCGCTGCCATTGGCGACTGAGATAATCATTAAAACCATGACGGCTTACCAGTCCGGTGAGACTGTCGATGATGTCAAGTTGCTGGAGTTTGCGGTTAGACTCTTCTAGTTGGTGGTAGAGTTCGGCTTGATAAATGGCGATCGACAGTTGATTCGCAAAACCATGGATCAGTTTCAGGTCGGACTCTTGCCACTGATAACCGGGGTCAGTCATCACTAGGCTTAAACTTCCCCATAAACGACTGCGACTATACAGGGGAATTGGTAGCCACCCCCCTGGACAGCTTTGTAGGAAGTCTTGAATGGTGGCTTCATCTTGGGAATTGGGGACCTTCAGGGTTAGCGATCGCAACACTGACGGTAATTCCGACCCCACCTGTTTAGTGTAGGTTTTACCCGAATTAGATGGGATTTTAGCCAATATAGAATTAGTCGGTTGTCGATATTCAGCCCTATTTAACCATGATTTGCCTTGGGCAATAAACTGCACAATTTGCACCGACTCGACTTTAAAAATTTTCCCCAGTTCAGTCACTGCCATCTGAAAGATCCGCTCTAAATTCAGGGAATTTCGGATCACTTGGGTTAACCTTTCCATGGCTTCTTCCCGTTGTGATTGTTTCTTGATGGCATCTTCCATCACTTTTTGGGAACTGGTGTCAATGGCAATGCAGAGATTTCCTTCAAACTGGTTTTCTTCATCAAATAGGGGACGCACCGACAGTGTTACCCAAACCGATTTTCCTAAACGGTGTCGCAGACTCAGATTATATTTCTCTTCGCGATCGCCTGGGTGATTTTGGTGAGCGATCGCCGAAAATGCCGGGTGTCTCTCATCCATAAATTTCCACAGAGATTTACCAATCATCTCTTCCGGAGTATATCCCAGGATTTCTGCCATTTTCGGATTAACAAATGCCGTCTTCGTCTGGCGATCCAAAATCCAAATTCCCGCCGCCGTGGTCTGGAGGGTCCACCGAGATACTTGATCCCGACTCAGTTGCTCTGTGTTTATGGTGCTAACATCTACAGGTTCGGTCACAGTAGCCATTTGCCGACTTTGCTCAATTAGTGGCATTTCCTGATGACAGTTCATACAAAAGCCAATTTTCTTATGGGCGATAATATGAATGAGAAGCGGCTCAGAACAGCACGGACACAAATACTTATCCATCATTCTGGTTTACCTCAATTTTTATTAGCTTTTTGTTATTATTAAACGGTCTTTCTTTTAGGATAAGTTGGTTTTTCCGACTTTGTTCCTGAGCGATACAAATCTTGATATAACAGTAGATACAGCCCTGCTATGATGGGCTATTCCCTAGACGAAATATCTCCATCTTTAACTGGCTAATGGCCCACCGATCAGTTGCTCCCTTCAGGGACTCTACAAAACTACATAGCCATAACTACTCAAACTAATCCCGGCTTTACAGCCTGTTCAGAAATGATCTGATCACCTCTCAAAGTCCCTCTCCCTCTCTGGGATCCAGATTTAGGGTGAGGGCAATGTATTAAGCGACTGGTGAACAAGCTGTAGTTAAGTTTCCCTGATGTATTGAGGGATTTAGGGTGATGAGGGCAATGTATTAAGCGACTGGTGAACAAGCTGTAGTTAAGTTTCCCTGATGTATTTCGGCAAAAACTTTTGATTTTCCAAAGATTGATAAATTTTTGTTGATAACTTCTCTCAAAAACTTGACGACAGGATGCGGGTTAGAGTATCATCATATAAATCGCTTCCAAGGGCTTGCTGTGTCTATACGCCAAAAAAGCAGCTAAAACCATGATTATATCGCCCCTCATAAAATTATCCGAGTAAAATTTTAAAATCCCGATGCACGAGTTTTTGAGGAAAAAGCGATCGCCCCAAATCCGCCTCTTGACAAAAACGACATTTTGTGAATATACCCTGAACTATCCGCGCCTAGGGTGCGTCAAACTGTTTCGGATTAGAGGGGGATTAACAGGTAATTTCAAGATATTTCCAGAAATATTTCTCCAGTTATGGTAGTATATTGACTACAGTGTCAAACAACAACCATGAAATATGCAACACCGAGGGAAGCGTCTCAAATCCTTCAAGTCTCAGAAAGAACACTGTGCGTTACTGGGATAGAGACGGAAAAATATGCACAATTATAACTCCTGCGGGTCATCGACGGTACGCTATCGATTCCGTTGTCAATCCAAAAGGCGATACCAGAATCAGAATCCTTTACGCCAGAGTTAGCTCGTACAAACAAAAATCAGACCAGTAACGACAAGCAAATTACCTGCAATCGATGTTCACAGACGGACTCATTATCAAAGACATCGGCTCCGGACTCAACTACAAGCGCAAAGGATTACTTTCCCTTTTGGGACAAGTTCTGTCAGGAAACGTCAGAGAAGTTGTGGTCTCGCACCAAGACCGACTCGTTCGGTTCGGTTTTGACCTCATCGAATGGTTCTGTCAACAGCAAAATTGCCAACTCGTGGTTCTCAACAAACGTGACTTATCTCCAGAACCAGAAATGGTTGAAGATATCCTTGCCATTGTCCACGTCTTCAGTTGTCGATGGTACGGACTCAGGAAATACAAGTCTGTTATCAAAGAAGATTCGGATTTACCCAGAGACAGCCTTGGCTAAGACGTGGTTTCAATGGATATCCGCCGCCCGATGGTGCTTTAATCAAGCCATTGCCATACTTAAAACTAAGAGGATTGGTAAATATGACCTACGGAAAACGGTCATGGATACGGCTCCATTTTGGGTAAGCCAAACCCCATATAACCCACGCCAATTGGCGGTATTCCAAGCTGATGAGGCGCACAAAGCAGCAATAAAATCAGGGGGAGATGCTAAGTTTCGGTCTGTGCGCGACCCGGTTAAGTCTATCCGATTTCCAAAAGATAATTGGAAAAAGGGGACATTTTATCCGACACAGACCAAGGGATTAAGGTTCAAGGCAAGTGAGCCAATTATCGACAAGATGCACCACGAGCCCACCTTGGTGCTAGATAGAGGGCGCTGGTTTATCTGTTATGCCATAGATGCGCCTAAGCTAGAACCACTAAACAGCGACCTAGCCATCGCCCTTGATCCAGGGGTAAGGACATTTCTAACTGGGTTTGACGGGCAAGAAATTTGGGAAATTGGCAAGTCGGACATGGGACGTATTTATCGACTGGCTACCCACCTCGATAGGTTAATGTCTCGAATTGGTCTATCCAAGGGACGCCAATTTAAGCGCCTACGGCACTGTCTGCGAAAAGCTGCACAAAAGATTCGGGTGAAAATTCGTGACCTGGTTTCAGAGCTGCACAAGAAAGCAGCTAACTATCTATGCAGCAAGTACAAAGTCATATTTTTGCCTAAATTTGAGGTCAAAAATATGGTCAAACGAGGCAAGCGACGGCTGTCAACTAAGACAGCACGGAAAATGGTTACATGGTCTCATTACCGTTTTCAGCAAACATTGAAGCATCAAGCGGCTAAAGTTATGGTCGAAAGGGAAGTCACCTTCCCCAACTCCAATTCCAAACCGTACTTGAGACTTTCACCTCATACGGCTCCTGATATGGATACCCCTTTGTCAGTGGGAACAGGGCTACAACCCCCTGCTTTATGACCTCAACTTTCGGAGCTATATACACACGTAGTCATTAACTCGTTTTCGTCATAACACTCTTAGTTGTCGCGGTCTCTATATCCACACCGTGACTAGTGGGCATATCCTAACCATTACAGTTAGGCATTAGCTTTCAGTCACATCCTTTCCCCTTAAAGGCATACGCTTACACTTTTCACTACTCCACAGGTACATCCTGCCACTTGAGAGCCAATAAGGAGTTTCAACGTTCCATCTATGCGGGCATTCCATCTTTAGATTCGTCCTTTCCACCGGGGTACTTTTAAAGGTCTGTGTAGGTGATGTCATAAGTACCCTACTTTTCCCCTTGCCTTTGTTTTAGACGCAGCGTATCAACCTATTTCGCTACTTAACACTTACGATGGTTCAAGCCAGACGTTCGGTTTCCCTAATCATGGTACGATGGTTCAAGCCAGACGTTCGGTTTCCCTAATCATGGATGGTTGGCAGTGGTCGAGTTAGAGGTAGGTTCCTCATTACGCCTTCCGTTCCCCGCTTCAATCTGACTGGTTATGAATCCTAAAATTGGGGGTGGCTACCGCCGTTACTCTCAACCTTTACGTTATACTCGAGGGGAACCGATTCCCTCTTTCTTTCGCTTTGGTCTTGACCTTGAGTCTCTTTGCCTGATCTGGTTGTCGGGTCACAACTCCGAGACCAGATTTTGAGAACACATAGATAGTTATGGGATGGTCAGAGGTATGAATCCCATTAATTCCACCAAGGGGTGGAAGTCCCACTAGGAGGTTATTTCAGGCATCGCAGCCCTATTTGGTCTCCTAAACGTTTCGCACTATGGCTGTGTTGTAGTAGATGTGACGGAAGAGTACACCAGTAAAACCTGCTCCAAGTGTGGCCACATTCACACAAAGCTAAGAGGCAACAAACAATTTGTTTGTCCCGACTGCGGTCACGCTATTGGGCGTGATGTAAATGGCGCTTTCAACATTTTATTGAAGGCTTTGAGAGATACCTCCGCCAATGGCGCGATAATTTCATTCCAGATTGTGCCATACTCAGAAACTTCCAGCAATTGCTAGATTTTTCCGGGTTAAATGTATCTGTATCATGATCGCTCAGAAATGCCATAAATTCATAAAGTCCCATGAGTCTTGCTCAACAATACACCCTAGCCCAAGCCATAAGCCAATCAGGAGTCGGACTCCATAGCGGTGAAATCACCACCGTAAAAATTCTGCCAGCCACCAGAGGCGGAAGGCACTTTGTCCGAGTTGACCTACCGGAATGCCCAATAATTACAGCCAGTTGTGAATCAGTAAGGTCTACCACCCTATCAACAGAACTGGGAAATAGTGATAGCGCCAGTATTCGCACCGTAGAACACCTGTTATCTGCCCTCACCGCCGGGGGAGTCAGTCACGCACGCATAGAAGTTAACGGACCAGAATTGCCCCTATTAGACGGCTCCGCCAAACCGTGGTCAGAAGCCATAGCAGCAGCCGGGCTGAAAGAAATTGAACCACAGCCAATAGTAGCACCCCTCAATCAAGAAATCTCTGTGCGTCAGGGAGATGCCTTCGTGATGGCTATACCCTCCACCGAAACACGATTTACCTACGGCATTGATTTTGAAGTGGCGCCTATCGGGAACCAGTGGCATAGTTGGAGTCCCGATGAGCAAAACTTTATCACAGAAATTGCCCCCGCCCGGACTTTCACCCTAGCCTCACAGATAGAAGCCCTACAAAAAGCTGGATTAATCAAGGGAGGAAGCCTAGATAATGCGATCGTCTGTTCCCATTCGGGTTGGATAAATCCGCCCCTAAGATTTGCAAATGAGCCAGCGCGTCATAAAATCTTAGACTTAGTAGGAGATCTCAGTTTACTGGGAACTATCCCACTCGCCCACTATCTCGCCTATAAAGCTGGTCATCACTTGCACGTCGAGTTAGTGCGTCGCATTAGCCAAACCCCTACCAACAGCAACGTTTAATATTTAAAGAATGTCCACAGTTAACACGACCGCCGATCTTCAGGATAACAGCAACTCCCAATTAGCACCGGAAAACACTTTAGCGATCGCAGAAATCCAAAAACTGCTACCCCACCGCTATCCTTTCGCCCTAGTCGATCGCATTATCGAGTATATTCCCGGAGAACGAGCAACCGGAATTAAAAATGTCACCATCAACGAACCCCACTTTCAGGGACACTTCCCCGGTCGGCCAATTATGCCTGGGGTGCTAATCGTAGAAGCCATGGCTCAAGTGGGCGGCATTGTACTGACCCAACTGCCAGACATGGAAGGTAAACTATTCCTATTTGCGGGAATTGATAAAGTCCGCTTTCGCCGCCCAGTAGTTCCCGGCGACCAGTTAATCATGCGAGTACAACTACTGTCCGTCAAACGCCGTCGTTTTGCTTATATGCAAGCAGCCGCCGAAGTTGATGGGCTAAGAACCTGTGAAGGAGAACTAATGTTTTCCCTGGTAGACTAAAGCCTAAACTTTAAACTGGACCAATGGAATTACACCAGATCAGGTTCAGGAATTGCCACAGTTCCGTATAATTGCGGCAGCAAACCAATTTGGTCAATCAGTAACATATTTGATTTCCATGACCACTTTAATCCACCCGACAGCAGTGATCGAGCCTGGTGCTCAGTTGCACCCGACCGTGCGGGTGGGTGCATACGCCGTTATTGGAGAAAACGTAAAAATCGGCCCTGGTACTACCATTGGCCCCCATGCCGTCATTCAAGGATGGACAGAAATAGGAGCCAGAAACCAGATATTTCCGGGGGCTGCTATTGGGTTGGAAACCCAGGATTTAAAATACGAGGGGGCGGTGAGTTTTGTTACCATTGGCGACGACAACCGCATTCGGGAATATGTGACCATTAACCGGGCTACCTACGCGGGAGAAGCTACCAAAATTGGCAATGGTAATCTACTTATGGCTTATGTTCATGTGGGCCATAACTGTACCATTGAGGATGGAGTGGTAATTGCCAACGGGGTAGCTTTGGCGGGTCATGTTCATATTGAGTCTAAAGCACGGTTGAGCGGCGTTTTGGGAGTCCATCAGTTCGTCCGCATTGGTCAGTTTTCTATGGTTGGAGGTATGAGTCGCATTGACCGCGACGTACCACCATTTATGTTAGTGGAAGGCAACCCGTCCCGAGTGCGATCGCTTAATTCTGTCGGTCTTAAACGCGCGGGTTTGACTAATGAGGAGTTGGGACTAATTAAAAAGGCATTTCGGATTTTATACCGCACCCCACACCGTCTCTCAGAAGCGATCGCTCAATTGGAACAACTCCCCCAAAATTCCTATCTTGACCATTTGATTAATTTTGTCCGTCTCTCACTCACACCGGAAAGGCGCGGTCTTATTCCGGGAAAACGGGTCACACCAGAAGCGCCATGAGGATTTTTATTAGCACCGGGGAGGTTTCAGGAGATATGCAGGCGGCGCTATTGGTAGCAGCCTTGCGCCGACAAGCCGAAATTAAAGGTTATAGCTTGGAAATTACTGCTTTGGGAGGGCCGCAAACCGCAGCCGCCGGAGCCCAATTGTTGGGGGATACTACCGCTATTGGTGCGGTCGGAATTTGGGAGTCTTTGCCCTATTTTATCCCTACATTGCAAATGCAGGCTAGGGTCAGGCGTTATCTGCAAGAAAACCCTGTCGATGTCGCTATTTTAATTGATTACATGGGACCTAATATCGGTATCGGTAATCTCATTAAAGGCAGATTCCCGGAGATTCCCATTATCTATTATATTGCCCCCCAGGAGTGGGTTTGGTCTATGGGATCGCGCAATACTAATCAAATCGTCAATTTTAGCGATCGCATCCTTGCCATTTTTCCCCAGGAAGCCCGCTATTTTGCCGCTAAAGGCGCGAAAGTGACCTGGGTAGGGCATCCGCTTATTGACCGGATTACAGCCTACCCCAGCCGCCACCAAGCCCGGGAAAATTTGGGTATTGCTACTGAGGAAATAGCGATCGCCTTACTTCCCGCTTCCCGACAGCAGGAAATTCGCTATTTAATGCCCATTATATTTCAAGCCGCCGCCACTCTTCAGGCTCAGTTTCCATTGGTGCGTTTTTGGATTCCATTATCTTTAGAAAAGTATCGGGCAGATATTGAACGGGGTATTTTACAATATAATCTCCGGGCTTCTTTAGTAGAAAATAAAACTGATGTACTAGCCGGCGCTGATTTGGCGATCGCCAAGTCAGGTACCGTTAACCTTGAATTAGCTTTACTGGAAGTTCCCCAAGTTGTCGTTTATCGAGTGAGTCAAATTACCGCTTTGGTCGCTCGTCACCTTCTCCATTTTTCCATCCCCTTTATGGCTCCTCCCAATTTAGTCCAAATGAAGGAAATTGTGCCAGAATTGCTACAAGATGAAGTGACACCAGAAGCCATTTTTAACCAGGTTATCCAACTTTTTCCTAACTCCACAAAACGAGAACAAATGTTAACTGAATATCGACAAATGCGCCAGGTATTGGGGGTAAAAGGAGCAGGCGATCGGGCAGCCATAGAAATTTTAAATGCTGGTAAAATTTGAGGTATCCGAGGTCAATTTATGCAAATTATCAGAGTTTATGTTGGGTAATTATTGGCTATTTTTAACCAGTATTTTGGATGGGTGATTTGCCGGTAAATCCTGGCGATGGAGATGACTTACCAGCAGCTTTTAAGAGCCTGTCCACCCTCAAGATAATTAAAAGAGGGAAATTTCCCTCTTTCTTAGAGACAAGACACCCCTTATCTTCACAGATATACCTGGTCTCTGGTCAGAATTGATAATATCGACTTAACCTAACTTTGTTCTCTCAAAGTTCCGGTGCGAACCGCGAAACCTTGACTTTGACCATTGCGGCGTAATTCCAATCGTAATTGATGACCTACTCCCGTTTGTTCAACCAACTGTTGAACCTCCGCTGCGTCCCGAATGATTTGACCATTAATTTGAGAAATCACATCACCCACTCGGAGTCCAGCCTGAGCGGCTGGAGAATTAGGAACCACACGGACAACTAACACCCCTTGGTCTGTATCAACCTTTAAACCACTGTTGGGATCATTATTAATATTCTGCTTAACTTCGGGGTTTAAACTCACCATTTGAATACCCAAAAATGGATGATCAACGTGACCATTAGCCACAATTTGATCAGCGATATTCCCAACCCGATTAATCGGAATAGCAAAACCTAAACCCTGTGCGCCTTGGATAATAGCCGTGTTCATACCAATGACCTCACCATTTTGATTAAGTAAAGGTCCCCCCGAATTACCCGGATTAATCGCCGCATCAGTTTGAATAAAACTCACCCGTTTATCCGGTGCGCCAATAGAGCCACTAGAGCGACCGGTAGCACTAATAATACCCATGGTGACAGTGTTTTCTAAGCCTAGGGGATTACCAATAGCGATCGCCATTTCTCCCGGTCGCAATAGGTCAGAATTACCCAAACTCACAGTCGGGAGATTTTGCGCCGGAATTTTCACCACAGCCACATCAGTCACCGGGTCAGTTCCCAACACTTCCCCATCAAACTGGCGACCATCGCGCAAAGTCACCCGCACTCGGGTGGCTCCCTCGACCACATGAGCATTAGTCAAAATCCGACCATCAGAACCCACAATAAAACCCGAACCGGAACCCTGAACAACTCGCCGCCCCGGACCACTAGGGAGTCGTTGGCCAAAAAACCGTCGGAAAAACGGGTCATTAAATACATCAGGAACCTGAGTTTCTACAGTTCTGGCTGTATCAATTTGAACCACTGCTGCTCCCACCCGCTCCACCACAGCACTGACTACATTAGGATTTTGTGCCAAAACGTGACCCGGAGAAACCATCCCAGGGTTCATATCTGCCACTCCACTGTTAGTTTCACCGGTACTCTCACGGGAAGAACCAGCATTAGGAGTAAGGGAAACAACACCAAAAGTAAGCCCCGCACCCAACAAAAGCATCGATAAATAAGCCACAGGCTGAATAGGACGCACAGAGGATTTTAGAGAATCTTGCATCGTTAACACTCCCATTAATCGCTTGATAGTTCTTAGATTAAATGAGAGATTTGGCGAAGTTGTAGCATTGATATGACATCTCTGTGAACGACCAGCACCAACCCCGCTACAGGAGCGGTTATCCAAAATTATCCCTGGACAGCAATTATGGTAAACTAGGAAACTGGGAGACATCCCACCTCACCCGGCGGGATATCTATAAACAAGACAGCCCTCCTGCTTACCTTCTAGGTAAATGGTAGGGTTGCTCTCAAGGCAACCATTGGGGGAAAATATCAACTTCCCTCGCTTTTGAGGTATTTTGTCAATTCCCTTGACTATTGGCTACCTATTCTAGCTATCCGGTTTACCGACACGCTAATGATGCGGCCCCCAAACACATCCCAATTTGGCAATATTTTACTGGTTGACGATAAACCGGATAACTTGCGACTGCTTTCCCAAATGTTGACGGAGCAGGGCTACAATGTCAGGAGAGTGACCAAAGGAAAAATGGCCTTGATTACGGCTAAAGCGTCACCTCCTGATTTGGTGCTACTAGATATCAAAATGCCTGATATGGACGGTTATGAGGTTTGTTTGCAACTGAAAGCTGATGAAATTACGGCAGAAATTCCGGTGATTTTTATGAGCGCTTTAGATGAACTTCCTGATCAAGTCAAGGCTTTTACTATAGGTGGAGTAGATTATATTACTAAGCCTTTTCAGGTAGAAGAAGTCCTAGTGCGAGTCAAAACTCAAATACGTCGCCAAGCCGAACACTTAGCCAGGGAAGCCCAACGAGAACGAGCCTTAGCCTAAGTGATTGATAAAATCAGGCGCACCTTAGATATTAACACAATTTTTGCTACAGCTACCGCCGAAGTCCGCCAACTTTTGAACGCCGACAGAGTGGCTATATTTAGCTTTCATCCCCTCTCTAATTACCGGGATGGTAATTTTGTCTCGGAAGATGTTTGACCTGAGTTTGAATCAGCTTTAAATTGGCAAGTTCATGATTCTTGTTTCGCCAATTCATTTGTGGAGGAATACAAAAACTCCCGCATTCAATCCATTGCTGATATTTATGAAGCAAATTTATACCCTTGCTATATTCAACTTTTGGCTAAGTTTTAGGTGAGAGCAAATTTGGTAATTTCCCGGCAAAAAGGGAGCCATCTCTGGGGTTTACTATGTATTCATCAATGCTCATATTCTCGCAATTGGAAAAGTTATGAGGTCGAATTTGTACAGAAAATAGCCCTACAATTGGGGGTGGCTTTGCCACAAGCATAATTGCTCACCCAGGCGCAGAAAGAATCCACAGAACAAACCAAAGCCGCTCAACAGGAAAGGGCTTTATCCAGGTTAATTGAAACCATACGCCAAACTCTGGATATGGATATGATTTTTAGGGCTACTGCTCAAGCTGTGCGCCAAATTCTCAGATGCGATCGCGTTGTAGTTTACCGACTTTTACCCCAAGGAAAAGGCAAGTTTTTGTTTGAGTCCGTCGCGCCAAACTGTCCCCAGTTTCTCAATCTAACTGACCCTAATACTTGGTTTTATTTACATTTACAGGAGAGTCAGGGAAATATCAATCAAATTTACCATCAACAGACGGTTGATGATATTTACAAATCTCCCCTTTCCGATTCTCATCGAGTCCTCATCGATGAATTTATGATTAGATCCTATATGATTACTCCCGTATTTTTATGGGAAACTCAATGGGGAATGATTGCCGCCTATCAACACAATTTCCCCAGAGAGTGGAGGCATCGAGAAGTGAGTATATTAGCTCAAATTGCCAATCAATTAGGTGTCGCTTTCCAACAAGTAGAACTGATGAAACAGTTACATAAAGCCAAAGAAACCTCTGATGCAGCTAATCGAGCTAAAAGTGAATTTCTCACCAAAATGAGTCATGAGTTACGCACTCCTTTAAATGCTATCTTAGGCTTTACCCAAATTCTGGCTAGGGATGAACAGTTAAATTTAGCCCAACAGGAATATATCAAAATTATTGGTCGTTCGTGAGAGCATCTATTAGAACTGATTAACGATGTCCTAGAAATGTCGAAAATTGAAGGGGGTCGCATTACGTTTAATCAAATCAGTTTTGACCTTTACTATCTTCTGAAAAACTTACACAAAATACTGGATTTAAGAAGTAAAAATAATGGCTTAAAACTAGAGTTTTAGGTGCATAATAATTTTGTTACCTATGTTAAAGAGGAAAATAAACTGCGAAAAGTTTTGATTAATTTATTGGGAAATGCCATTAAGTTTACGGAATCAGGATGAGTTACCCTGCGAGTTCAGTCTCAGAACTATGAAACCCCCGATATAACTATCCTCAGTTTTGAGGTGGAAGATACCGGACCAGGAATTGCTCCCGATGAAATTGATATGCTATTTAAACCATTTGGGCAAACTGAAACGGGTCGTAAGTCTAATGAATGGACGGGTTTAGGATGACCAATTAGCCAGAAATTTGTACAAATTATGGGCGGCGAAATTGATATTATCAGCCAGGTGGGAAAGGGTACAATAGTCAAATTTCCCATTGTCGTACAAGCAGCAGACCCTCAAGAAATCCCGGCTCAATCTATCCAAAAACGGGTGATTGCTTTAGCTGACGGACAACCATCTTATCGGATTTTGGTGGTAGAAGATGCCCAAGAAAATCGCCAGGTACTGGTCTGTTTACTGTCTAAGGTGGGTTTTGAGGTGCAGGCGGCTGAAAATGGCTTAGAAGCGATTACAATGTGCGCTAAGTGGCAACCTGATTGGGTCTGGATGGATATGAGAATGCCAGTTATGGATGGTTTGGAAGCTACTAAACACATTAAAGAAACCATACCACCACATCGCGCCCCTATCATTATCGCTCTGACAGCTGATGCTTTTGAAGAGGAGCGATCGCCAATTTTAGCTATGGGTTGTGATGATTTTGTCAGTAAACCCTTTCGAAAAGCAGTGATTTTTGATAAGATGGATCAATACTTAGGAGTGCGCTATCTATACGAAGGAAGTCCTGTAGAGGATGTATCATTAACTTCCGATCTGCAAAACCAGCCTGCTGTCCCCCTTGACAGGGACTCCCTGCAAGTGATGCCGACGACTTGGATAGAGCAACTACATCAAGCCGTTTTGTGTACCAACGAACCGGAAATTCTAGCCTTGATTGCTGAAATTCCAGAGTATCATGGCGCTTTGGCTGATTTATTAAAGGGATGGGTGCGAGACGTTTAGGAGTCAAATAAGGCTGCAATGCCTGAAATAACCTCCTAGTGGGACTTGCACCCCTTGGTGGAATATAAGGGATTCGCACCCCTGACCATCCCATAACTGTTTATATGTCCCGACGCTTGGAGAAATCTAAGCAAGGCAGGGGACTCAAGGTCATAAACCAACTGAGAAATCAGGGCGTTGAGAGTAACGGCGATAGCCACCCCCAGTTTGAGGAATCACAACCCGTCAGATTGAAGCGGGGAACGGAAGGCGTGAGGGAAACCTATTCCCAATAATCCGACCACTGCCAACCATCCATGACTAAGGAAATCTGAATGTTCCGGCTTGAACCATCGTAATTATTAAGTAGCGAAATAGGTTGATACGCTGCGCTCAAAAGAGCAAGGGGAAAAGTAGGAGTTTTCATCCACTACCTACACAGACCTTTAAAATTACCCCGGTGGACAGGACAAGTCTAAAGATGGAATGCCCGTATAAACGGAACGTTTAAACCCCTCATAGGTTCTCAGCAGGATGTAACTGCACAGTAGTGAAAAGTGTAAGCGTATGCCTTTAAGGGGAAAGGATGTGACTGAAAGCTAATGCCTAACTGTAATGGTTAGGATATGCCCACTAGTCACGGTGTGGATATAGAGACTGCGACAAATAAGAGTGTTTATGACGAGAGCGAGTTTAAAGACTACGATGTTGTATTTAGCTCCAAAAGTTGAAGTCACAAAGCAGGGAGTTGTTGCCCTGTTCCCGATGTCAAAAGGGGTATCTACATCAGGAGCCGTATGAGGTGAAAGTCTCAAGTACGGTTTGGAATTGGAGTTGGGGAAGGTGACTTCCCTTTCGACCATAACGCTGATAATTTTGAATTTGACCGAATTTTGGCTTTTATTACCGGAAACCCAGATCTTTGAGCGGTTAAGTTCCAAATATCATCTTGGATTTGCGGAACAAGGATGCCAAAATAGGAACAAAGGATATGGTGAGATGTAGCATCCAGGAGTGTCAATGAATAGCAATCACAAAATTTTAGCAGTTACTAGACCAAACAAACCCCCTGAGCCTAGTTCCGAATCGCCCACTACCAACACCCAAGAACATTCTCGGTCTACTGGGACTGTCAAACACATTCCTAGTCGCACCGTGAAACCTTCAAAACCCATTAAACATAAGCCGAAAGTGGCGGTGAAACTTCCCCAGGCTGAAAATTCTGAGGGTGAGGTGTTTGTGGTCGGAGATCATATTCTGGTCAGAGCGCCTTGGGGACTGTGGGCACGGGCAGAAATTAAGACTTTCTATCAAAGTAGTCCAGATACTGTCATGGCTCATTTTATACCAAAAGAAGAACGCACAAACTGGACTTGGATGGGTGGTTTAATTCGCTCTGATTTGTTGAAACGAGCCAATCCAGACTCGTAGGGATTTTGGCGATTTTCTCCCTGTTGTCGTAAATTCAGTTTCTGGGAACCGGATTAAACCCCCACCGCCATACCTTGGGAATATAAAACGGTTCCCGCCACCCCGCAGACAAGATGAATTTGGGCCAGTAACTCAAGGATCTGGAAGCGAATGGGTGTAGGCTGCATCGCAAGGCAATCATTGCTACAGTAAAGAGAAGCAGTGCGAGACGTTCAGGCATGAAATAGGGTTGAAATACCTGAAATAACCGCCTGGTGGGGACTTCAACCCCTTGGTTGAATATAAGGAGCGCACTCCTGACCATCCTCATAACTGTTTATATGTCCCAACATTCGGTATAGAAATATACCAAATAAGGCAGGGAACCCCAGGTCAAAACGAACTAACTCATACAAATTACTTATAGTAAGCCCAGAAATGGATAAGTAAAGTTAGGAAGTCAGGGTAACGGCGATAGCCACCCCCAGTTTTGGGAATCACAACCCCAGGATTGAAGCGGGGAACGGAAGGCTCCAAGGTATAACCTAATACCAGAACCGAGACCACTGCCAACCATCCATGATTAGGGAAAACCGAATGTCCGGCTTGAACCATCGTCATTACTGAGCAGCGAAACAGGTTGATATGCTGCGTTCAAAAGAGCAAGGGGAAAAGTAGGAGCTTTACTATACTACCTACATAGACCTTTAAAAGTACCCCGGTGGATAGGACAAATCTAAAGATGGAATGCCCATATAAACGGAACGTTTTAAGTCCTCCTAGACTCTGATTATCTGGTCGAGATATCAGTAGGGATAAGTGTAACCGCAAGTCTTTGAGGATGCGAGATGTGACCAGAAGCCAACGCCCAACTGTAATGGTAGGGATATGCTAACGGGTCACGGTTTGATTGTAAAGAAATAGAGTCAAGTAGGTGTACAAATGGCGATAGCGAGTTTAAAGAAAGGATTTGGGAAATCAAAACCAATCAAGACTACGAACAACGCATGGAAGGCAATCCCATGGACTAAGGTTCAACGGAAAGTTTTCAAGCTCCAAAAGAGTATATTTCAAGCAGCTAAATCGGGACAAGATGCAAAAGCCAGAAGGTGGCAACGTCTATTGGTGAAATCATACTATGCTCGGCTCTTAGCAGTGCGACTGTAGGGGCGGGTTCCACGGTCAGCCATGCTTCCCAACAGTCAGCTTAATAAACCCGCCCCCCCAAGCGGGTCAAGGCAAGAAGACAGCCGGTGTTGATGGAGTAAGAGTAATCTCTCCAAGACAAAGGTTTGAACTAGCCAAAAACATTAAGGGAAAACTCAAAGCAAAACCACTGTGACGGGTTTGGATTCCAAAACCTGGTAGGGATGAAAAGCGCCCGCTAGGAATACCCATAATCCAAGATAGAGCAAGGCAAGCCTTGGTTAAATCGGCTCTCGAACCTGAATGGGAATCGAGATTTGAAGGCACAAGCTATGGGTTCCGTCCAGGACGGTCAGCCCACGACGCAATATCCAGAATCTACCAAAGTATAAACAAAGGAGGTTATTACATACTGGATGCGGACATAGCAAAATGTTTTGACCGAATAAACCATGATAACCTACTGTCCAAAATTCATTGTCCAAGCAGCCTAAAAAGAGACCTGAAACAATGGCTCAAAGCGGGAGTGCTAGATAAAGGTGTATTTGAGGATACAGAAGCCGGGACACCTCAAGGAGGGGTAATAAGTCCAATACTCGCCAACATCGCACTGTTGGGAATGGAAAGGCTAGTTAAAGGAATGTATCCAAATAAAGGCACAACCACTCAGGTGAACCTTATAAGATATGCCGATGATTTTGTGGTCATCTCCAAAGACCTAAGAATCATTGAACAGTGCAAAACTGCTATTTCTGAATGGCTAAAACCTGTAGGACTAGAAATAAAACCTGAAAAGACTCGAATCTGTCACACACTCAAACCTATTGAGTATAATGGCAAAACAGAAGAACCTGGGTTTGATTTCCTCGGATTCAATATCAGGCAATACCCAGTAGGAAAATATAAAACTGGAAAAACAGGGGGACGTAAGAGCCGATTAATCGGACATAAAACCCACATAAAACCCAGCCAAAAAGCAGTTGCCCACACAGAAGCGATAAAAGGTGTAATTAAACAACATAAAACAGCACCTCAATCAGCCATGATTAACAAACTAAACCCAATTATTAGGGGATGGTCAAACTACTACTCAGCGGTAGTCTCAACAGAGACCTTCACTAAACTAGATAAGACAATCTGGCAAATGTTACGGGCATGGACAGTATCAAGATGCGGAATGGCAAGTCACGAAAAGCTAAGAAATTATTTCAGACATAGAACAATTAAACTTAGCAATGGTAAAGAAAGACATGAAACTTGGTTGTTCCAAACCAGAGATGGGTTACATCTATATAAACACAACTGGACTCCAATTGTCAGACATACCTTAATACCCCCTGACGCAACACCATACGACGGAAATTGGACTTACTGGGCAACCAGGAAAGGACAAGCAATCGACACGTCAAATAGGGTAGCAAAACTACTCAAAAAACAAAAAGGCAGATGTACCTGGTGTGGGCAATACTTTACCCCATCAGACTTAATTGAAGTAGACCACGTTGTACCTAGAAGCCAAAGCGGAAAGGATGAATACAAGAATCTTCAACTATTACATCGCCATTGTCACGATGATAAGACAGCTCTTGATGAAGAGATGTTGCTGTACTCTTAACAAGGAGACGGTCAAACTAGGAGCCGTATGAGGTGAAAGTCTCATGTACGGTTCTGCTGCTGAATGGGAGGGGTAGACCGTGAGGTCTATCTCGACCCCTAATAGAATACCCGGTTAGATTGCTCTAGCAATTAACGAAGGTGTAAACTTAATATTGGTTTTGCCCCTGATGCGGTAACTCCAAGCGATCGCCCCCCTACTGTGGAGATTCCTAATAATATGCCCAGAACTCAACGTAACGATAATTTCATTGATAAGACTTTTACGGTCGCGGCTGATATGCTTCTGAAAATGCTACCTACCAGCCGGGAGGCAAAAGAAGCCTTCGCCTACTATCGCGATGGAATGTCGGCTCAAGCTGATGGAGAATATGCAGAAGCTCTCGAAAACTATTATGAGGCTCTCAAACTTGAACAAGATCCTAACGATCGCAGTTATATCCTCTATAACATTGGTTTGATTCATACCAGCAACGGCGAACATGACCAAGCTCTAGATTATTACCATCAAGCAATTGAACTCAACCCCCGCCTTCCCCAGGCTCTCAATAATATTGCTGTTATTTTCCACTATCGCGGCGATCGCGCCAAAGAAGCCGGAGATCCCGATGCCGCAGAACAAGCCTATCGGGAAGCCGCAGAATACTGGAAACGGGCTATTCGTCTCGCTCCTAATAACTACATTGAAGCTCAAAACTGGCTGAAAACAACAGGCCGCAGTGATATTGATGTTTACTTCTAAATAGGAGTTTGATTACCAGCATGATTGACCGCGAAGAAGTCCGCAAAGTGGCTCACTTAGCTCGCTTACAACTACAGCCCTCGGAAGAGGAAAAGTTTACTAAGGAATTGAATGGTATTTTGGATTACTTTGAACAACTCAAGGAGCTGGATACCGAAAAAGTCGCCCCTACTATGCGGGCGATCGATGTCAGCAATATCACCCGTCCTGATCAACTTGAACCCTATCAAAATCGCGACGCTTTACTCGCCGCCGCCCCAGAACCTGATGGGGATTTCTTCCGAGTTCCTCAAATTCTCAGCGACGAAAATTAATCCTTTCAAAAATCGATAATCGGCAATGGGCAATCGGTAATCGGTAATTAATTATCAATTATCAATTGTCCATTATTAATGGTTTTAAATCTTCAACTAAAATGGCAAAAAACATCTCAGAATCCACTTCTGAGATCACCCAGCTATTAACATCTAATTTGGGTTTATGGGTGCGCTCAAACCAAGTTAGACCGCGAGTTGAGAGTCCTTGGGTTTCTATCTCAACCTGAGCCCGGTAAAACTTGAATAATTCCGGGTAGAATATATAAGCTATGGTAGCCGCATCATGCACTAAAAAACCAGGAATACCACGAGTGCGACGGTTTTTTAAAGCTGTTGTGATCATGAACTTCACCAAACCAACCATAAATTTTGCGATCGCACTTTGGGGATTAACTGCGGCTATGCGATCGCTAATTTCTGGGGTGAAAATTAAATGCTGGGTAACATCTAAGGAAATCATCACCAAATCATGGCGACTGGCGAAAACAGTAGCCGCCGCTTCCGGGTTATAAATAATATTAAACTCTCCATGGGGGGTAACATTTCCCCCCAAATGAAAAGAACCCCCCATAATCACAATTTCCCGCGCTAACTTGAGAATACCTGGGCGTATTTGTTCTGCGGCGGCTAAATTAGTTAAAGGGGCGATCGCTGCTATAGTAATTTCCCCTGGATATTTTTCTAAACAGTCAATAATCACCTGTGGCGAACCCAAAGCCTCCTCAAAATTATGGGTAGGCGGCGGTAAAGTATCCGACAAATTCCCGATACCATCATCCCCGTGAATATGACTAGCATTTCCCACCAAAGAATTAACCCCCATCACCCCACGACCCACCGTCACCCCATCCATTCCAGTCCAAGCCAGAACCTGACTAGCCGTGGTAAAAGTGCGTTGAGCCTCCACATTTCCTTCTGCAGTTGTCACCGCCACCAATTCAGCCATACCTTGGCTAACCAAACTTTGCAACCATAGCAAAGCGAACACATCATCCCCACCTGGGTCAGTATCTAAGAGAATTTTTCTCGGCTTTATTGTTAATGTCATATTGCCAGCTAATTCTTATTATTAGAATTGGGTTTGGGTGGACGAGGTAAATAATTATTACTCTCAGTTTTTTGCATTTGTTTAACTACCAAAAGCAAACGTTTTATATGAGGTTTAATAATTGTCTCGTTTTCATTAGATATGCGTTCTATTTCAGCCTGAATTTGAGACACATCACCCGCCTGCCGCTGAACAGGAGTTGTCAATTTACCCTGTTGATTTTGTAATAATGCGATCGCATTTTGTAACTCAATCACACTACCCTGTAAAGGGGCAATTTCCTGGTGAAACTGCTGTTCCATCTCATCCAAAGCCTGAGACATTTCACTCTGAAACGAAGCCACAGACTCCGTTAACACAGCCACCTGTTTTGACCCACGAACCCTCATCAATTCATCCTCACTTACAGGCTCTGGTAATTGGCTTTGTAGTGCCTCAATATCTCCCCTTAGTTGTTGGCGCAACCCCAAAATTGCCCGCACCGCCTTTTGTTCCAAAACCTCCACCGACTCCCTAACCTCAACCACATCAGCCTGAGTTTCCCCCATAGACTGTTGTAGGCGATGTCGGTTAGCAACATTAAGAGAGAGAGCCACAGTCAGAGGCGCAACCCCATAGAAAGCCTGACCCGAAAGCGCCACCACCACCGACCCAATAGCAGAACTTGCCAAAGAAATATATTCTGCCCACTCCAACCAGTGGCGCTGAGGTAAAGACGAGGCTAACAGATCAGACTCTGACGAATTAGGTTTGGGCATGGCAGCACTGTGATTATGGTTAAGTACAGATTGATTTGGGTGAGAAATCGGAGAAAACATAGCCATGATTTCAATTTAGGTTAAAAGTGAGCAGGTCGATTATGCTACAAGCAATTATGTTATAATCCCAGTCTAATCCGTAATTGTCCGATATGTTGCCTAGCAGGAGTTATCCGTTTTATGGAACCAAAACAAAACCAGGGATTCGCCAAAATTCGTCCATTTTTGAGTATTGCCACGTTTATCGGACTCCTGATTGGGGTAGGTTTACTGACCCTTAACCTTATGTTTGCCCTCATTGACAAATTCAGCTAATCTTCCTCAATCCTTAATGTAGGAACTTACGCACCTGATACTCATAGCTTTCAATAATCGGCATTTTCAGATCACCCATCGCTAGGTCTAGCTTTTCTAAGGCTTCTGTGGGAATGGATTTCCACTGTTCGCGAGTTTCCCAGCGAATTACTAGGATCACCTCTTCGAGTTTGGGGTCAACCCAAGTTTCCTTACCAATAAAACCCGGAAACTGCTTCAGTCCTTCCGTCCAAACCTGTTCATCCTTCTGAATAAAGGCTTCCCACAGTGTTGGGGGAACCTTAAACCGTAACCATTCAATCACCATATCATTAGACCAATTATCAGATTAGCGCTTAAAAAAGCTACTAGCTAGTCGCAGCACACCCGCAATATCAGCCTCTCCATCACCGGTACTATCTAAGAAACTCGTCAAAACCGGATTTTCGCCTTTTTGTGGATCTTGGCTATTAGTCCCAGTTTGCAAAAAGTTCAAAACCACAGGAACCAATAGGGGCAGCAAACTTCTAATAGTCTGAGCATTAACTCCGGTGCGCTGTTCGACCGCTTCAATCAGTCGATTTTGCGTTTGGGGAGAAAATAGCAATTGTAGCACAGCAGGATTCGCTTGGATACCACTATACTGATTAACAAAGGATTGTACTGACTCCTTGCCTTCCTGGTTGCACTTTTCCTTGAGTGCCGATCGCACATAGTCCCCCACCACAGACATCACCGCCTGGGTGGTTTCCGGAGACCCACCAAAGTTAACCCCTAGCTGTTGTGCCGTATTTATGAGATCATTAATTTGGTTAGTGTTGGCTTGCAGTGCTGGGTTATTCAATGCACCGACAATTTGATCAAATAGTTTCATGGACAATTACCCGTCATTCACTAAATTTACTTCTAGTGTACCCCTAGCGCCATCACCATGCCAAAACCAAAATTTGCAGATAGCCTGGGGACTATCAAAGTTCCTTGACCCATGCACACTGTTGAGCGTGCATCTCTCAACTTCATTAAGTTTATCAAAGGTTGCTCAAAATTGACTTATTAAAATGCTAGAATACTTGTCCAGTAGGTTCTCACCTTCTGCTCAACTTGATCCTGAATGTGCCGCCTGAATTATAGATACCGATAATAATATCAGACATCCCCAAAATCTAAAATTCTGACAGCCATCAGAACCGAGGGTTACGCCTGGTATTTTGTAGACCTTCCTGGCTAATTGTAAAGCAACGGATGCCTCAAACCTCACCCAAACCCAATTCTTCAAATACCCTAACTCCTTGGGGGTTGTCTCTGCCGTTTTTCAATAATTTGGGAATTCGGCAAAAAATTAGTAGTGGCTATATGATTGTTCTCGGTGTAGCCGTCGGGGGGGTGTTAACCGGATTTGTAGTTAACACAGTTCTCACCAATAACAGTAATAAACAGTTTAAGATTAATCACAACCAAGCCCATTTTTTAATTAACTTAGATACGAATATTTTTGACCTCAAAGACCAGCAAAAAAAGCTGGTTAATAATATCAACAACCCCGACAAAATCTTAATCATAATTTCCCAAATTAGGTCAGAAATTTTTCAATTACAACTGGCTCTGAACAATTGGCAGGAAGTGCCTAGCACCACGGACCCTAAAATCCAGCCAGACTATCAAAGATTACAAGAAATTTTGCAGGATTATAGCAGTGCGATCGCCATCTATACAGAGGAAATCAACCGGATATTTCAAGCAACAGAAACCGGGAACAACAGCCCAGAAAATCAACAAATCCTCCAACAGTCATTAAACAACTTCAACAACAGCCCGGCTGCCACTAACCTCTATAATTTATCTGGGGAAGCATTGCAGTTAGCGGTCAATTTTCGCGATCGCGCCGACTTAGCCTTAGTTGAATTACAAACCGGACAAAGTATCGCTCGTAACATTATATTAATAAGTTTATTAACCGCTATAGTTTTAGGTTGGTTACTAGCCAAATATACAGGTCAAGCGATCGCCGATCCCATTGAACAAATGATTAGCATTGCCGATCAAGTAGGAGAAGATTCCGATTTTGCCCTAAGAATTCCCCTAACCGAAGACCAAAACACAGAAATCGGCAAACTCACAACCACCCTTAACCAACTAATTAAACGAGTCGCACAATATACCGAAGAACTCCAAAAAGCCAAAATTGCCGCCGAAGCAGCCAACCGTTCAAAAAGTGTATTTTTAGCCAACATGAGCCATGAACTTCGCACCCCCCTAAACGCCATTATTGGCTATAGTGAAATGCTTCACGAAGAATCAAAAGATTTAGGCTACGATGATTTTTTACCCGATTTAGAGAGGATTCAAACCGCAGGAAAACACCTCTTAGACATGATTAGTGATATTCTCGACATCTCCAAAATCGAAGCCGGTCATGTCACCCTGTATCTCGAAGATTTTGCCGTGCAACAATTAATTGATGATGTGGTAGCCACCGCCACCCCCCTAACCGAAAAAAATCAGAACGCTCTCAAAGTCAAAACAGCCAAAGACCTCGGCACCATGTATGCCGACCTACCCAAAGTTAGACAAGTGCTATTAAACCTATTGAGTAATGCTTCCAAATTTACCGATAAAGGAACCATTACCCTGCAAGTTCAGCGAGTTACCAAAATTCCCAATGAGTGGAAAAAAGACACCTCCAATGCTGAAAGATTTGCCAGTGCTAAAACTCAGTATTTGGTTTTTCAAGTCAAAGACACAGGAATTGGCATGAATCAAGAACAAGTTCAACACATTTTTAAAGCCTTTATCCAAGCTGACGCTTCCACAACTAAACGATTTGGTGGCACGGGTTTAGGACTCGCCATCAGCCAACGACTTTGTGAGATTTTAGGCGGCGGCATTTATGTAAAAAGTCGTGAAGGAGTAGGCTCAACCTTTGTAGTTTGGCTACCAGTCCACGTCTCTGGTCAGTATTTGTAGCCACCATAGCTCTGCTGATCACTTCGGTGATCCGTACCCCGAAGGTTAGGAATAGAGAACTAATGCCCCTAGTCAATTAAGCTAAAGTCTATAAATAGTCGGACAGACTAAAACCTTGAGAAAATGATGGCATTCTTATCAAAATCTTCCGCCAAAGGTCCCCCATGGTTAATAGCAGTCAATTATGAGATAAAATCAGTATAGGAGGTTAGAAATTATGCAACCCACAGATCCGAGTAAATTTACAGAAAAAGCATGGCAAGCCTTAGCACAAACTCCCGATATAGTCAAACAGGCTCAACAACAACAAATCGAAACTGAGCATTTGATGAAAGCCTTGCTAGAGCAAGATGGACTCGCCAATAGTTTATTTAATAAAGCGGGAATATCAGTAGCTAAGGTCCGGGAAAGTACGGAAAACTTTATTAATCGTCAACCGAAAATTAAAGGAAACAGCACCAACGTATATTTAGGTCGCACTTTAGATACGCTGTTAGACAACGCTGAAGCCTACCGCCAACAATATGGAGATGAATATATATCCGTTGAACATCTGTTATTGGCTTACGCTAAAGATGCTAGATTTGGTAAAACTCTCTATCAAGAATTTCGACTAGATGAAGCGAAACTTCAACAAATTATTACCCAAATTCGAGGAAATCAAACTGTGACAGATCAGAACCCGGAAGGCAAATATGAAGCCTTGGAGAAATATGGACGCGATTTAACTGAAGCGGCGCGTATGGGGAAATTAGACCCGGTAATTGGTCGGGATGAAGAAATCCGCCGTACTATTCAAATTTTGAGTCGGCGGACTAAAAATAATCCGGTTTTAATTGGGGAACCAGGAGTTGGAAAAACGGCGATCGCAGAAGGATTGGCTCAACGTATTATCGCGGGAGATGTGCCTCAATCTCTCCAAGAAAGAAAACTAATAGCACTAGATATGGGCGCACTTATTGCTGGTGCTAAGTTTCGGGGAGAATTTGAAGAACGCTTGAAAGCAGTTCTTAAAGAAGTCACCGACTCTGAAGGTAAAATAATCCTATTTATTGATGAGATTCACACCGTTGTTGGTGCGGGAGCTACCCAAGGAGCTATGGATGCGGGAAACCTCCTGAAACCTATGTTAGCACGGGGTGAGTTGCGCTGTATCGGTGCGACTACTTTAGATGAATATCGTAAGTATATTGAGAAAGATGCAGCCTTAGAGCGGCGTTTTCAGCAGGTTTATGTTGATCAGCCTAATGTGGTTGATACGATCTCGATTTTACGAGGCTTGAAAGAACGCTATGAGGTTCATCATGGGGTGAAGATTTCTGATAGTTCTTTGGTGGCGGCGGCTACTCTGTCTACTCGCTATATTAGCGATCGCTTCCTTCCTGATAAGGCGATCGACTTGGTAGACGAAGCCGCTGCTAAGTTGAAAATGGAAATCACTTCTAAGCCGGAGGAACTAGACGAAATCGACCGGAAAATCCTCCAATTAGAAATGGAAAGACTGTCTTTGCAAAAAGAGAGTGATACCGCCTCCCAAGAAAGGTTAGAACGACTGGAAAAAGACTTAGCCAACCTGAAGGAAGAACAACGCACCCTCAGCGCTCAGTGGGAGTCGGAAAAAAATACAATTACCCATATTCAGTCCCTCAAAGAAGAGATTGATCGGGTTAACATTGAAATTCAACAAGCGGAACGTAATTATGATCTCAACCGCGCTGCTGAGTTGAAATATGGGACCATGGAAGCTCTCAAAAAACAACTCCATCAAGCTGAGTCACAATTACAAGATACTCAAACCGGAGGGAAAACTCTCCTCCGGGAAGAAGTAACCGAGTCTGATATTGCTGAAATTATCTCTAAGTGGACGGGGATTCCTATTAGTAAATTAGTCGAATCTGAGAAGGAGAAATTACTGCATTTAGAAGATGAGTTACATCAACGGGTAGTGGGACAGGATGAAGCTGTAACAGCCGTCGCTGACTCTATTCAGCGATCGCGCGCTGGTCTGTCAGACCCTAACCGACCCGTCGCTAGTTTTATCTTCCTCGGACCAACGGGAGTCGGTAAAACTGAACTAGCTAAGGCTTTAGCCTCCTACCTATTTGACACCGAAGAGGCGATCGTTCGTATTGATATGTCTGAATACATGGAGAAACATTCCGTTTCCCGCCTTTTGGGAGCCCCTCCCGGATATGTCGGTTATGACGACGGAGGACAACTCACTGAGGCTATCCGCCGCCGTCCCTATGCTGTTATTCTCTTTGATGAGATAGAAAAGGCTCATCCTGATGTCTTTAATGTCATGCTTCAGATCCTTGATGATGGTCGAGTTACCGATTCTCAAGGTCGTACTGTCGATTTCAAAAATACTATCATTATTATGACCAGTAACATTGGGTCGCAGTATATTTTGGATATTGCTGGCGATGATTCTCGCTATGAGGAAATGCGTCACCGGGTTATGGATTCTATGCGATCGGCTTTTCGTCCAGAGTTTCTTAATCGCATTGATGAAATTATTATTTTCCACTCTCTCAAACCCCACCAATTGCGCGAAATTGTCCTCCTACAATTAGGCAATCTTTCTCAGCGCCTAGAGCAGCATAAAATGTCCTTAAAATTGTCTGAGAGCGCCCTGGACTACCTAGCTGATGTCGGTTTTGACCCCGTTTATGGAGCCCGTCCCCTCAAACGAGCTATTCAACAGGAACTAGAAACACAAATTGCCAAAGGCATTCTTCGGGGAGAGTTTAATGATGGAAATACCATCTATGTTGATGTCGAAAATGAGCGGCTTTCTTTCAATAAATTACCCAGAGAACTAATCATCAAGTAAGAAACTCAATTTTAACTGATTCTTTATCCTTAACAATCACGAGGTTATTTAAAATATATAATTCCAACATTGAAGCCAGGTCAGACTCTAGTATTGGACAATGCAACGTTTCATAAAGGGGGGCGGCAGGCTGAACTGGTGGAGGCAGCTCAATGCCGTTTACTCTATCTTCCGCCTTATTCGCCAGACCTCAACAAGATAGAGAAATGTTGGTCGTGGTTGAAAGCCCGCATTCGCCATTGCACGTGAGCAGTTTGATTCTCTCGATGATGCCATGGATTCTGTTCTCAAGGCTGCGTCCTAACCGTATTGACTATTGCTATAAATAACCCCCCTAATTTCCTCGCATGAGTCAACCATAACACTTCAATATTTACCATGATTAGGGGTCGAGATAAACTTCACAGCCTACCCCTCCCATTCAGAACCGTGCTTGAAAGTTTCCCTTCACACGGCTCCTAGTCCGATTGTCTCTTTGTTAAGAGTACAGCATTCGCTCCTCATCGAGGGCTGTTTTATCATCGCGGGTGTGGCGGTGTAACAGTTGAAGGTTCTTGTATTCATCCTTTCCGCCTTGGCTTCTGGGATGTATGTGGTCTACTTCAACTAGGTCTGATGGGGTAAAGTATTGCCCGCACCAGGTACACCTGCCTTTTTGCTTTTTGAGTAGTTTGGCTACCCTTGTCGGTGTGTCAATTGCTTGTCCTTTCCTGGTTGCCCAGTAAGTCCAGTTTCCGTCGTATGGTGTTGCGTCAGGGCGAATTAGGGTGTGTCTGACAATCGGAGTGTAACTGTGTTTCCATAGTGTTAATCCATCCTCGGCTTTGAATAACCAAGTTTCATGCCTTTCTTTCCCGTTACTGAGTTTGACCGTTCCCGGTCTAAAGTATTTCCTCAGTTTATCGTGACTTGCCTTTCCGCATCTTGAATCTGTCCATGCCCGTAACATTAGCCAGATTGTGTAGTCTAGCTTATTGAAGGTCTCGGTTGAGACGACCCCTGAATAATAATTTGTCCACCCTCTTATGATTGGGTTTAGCTTACTTATCAGGGTTGATTTGGGTGCGGTTTTATGTCGTTTGATTACACCCTTTATCACTTCTGTGTGGGCTTTAACTGCTTTCTTGCTGGGTTTGATGTGAGTCAGGAACTCTTTGACTGCGTTTTGGTTTATCTTGCCAGCTTTATGTCTTCCTGCCGGGTATTGCCTGATGTTGAAACCTAGGAAATCAAATCCTTGTTCTTCTGTTTTACCTTCATATTGTATGGGTTTTAGTGTATGACACACTCTTGTCTTTTCAGGTTTGATTTCTAGCCCCACCGGTTTTAACCATTCGGAAATTGCAGTTTTGCACTGTTCAATGATTCTTAGGTCTTTGGATATGACTACAAAATTATCGGCGTATATTACTAACCTTGCAAAAGGTTTATTATTAGTTCCTTGTGGATACATTATTTCTACTAACCTAGCCATCCCATCCAGTGCGATATTGGCGAGTATTGGACTTATTACCCCTCCTTGTGGTGTCCCTGCTTCCGTATCCTCGAATACGCCATTGTCTAGCACACCCGCTTTCAACCATTGTTTCAGGTCTTTCTTCAGGCTGCTTGGACATCGAATTTTGGACAATAGGTAATCATGGTTCACGGTAAGAGCATTTTGCTATAGCACTAGTCAATACGGTTAGGACGCAGCCTTGAGAACAGAATCCATGGCATCATCGAGAGAATCAAACTGCTCACGTGCAATGGCGAATGCGGGCTTTCAACCACGACCAATATTTCTCTATCTTGTTGAGGTCTGGCGAATAAGGCCGAAGATAGAGTAAACGGCATTGAGCTGCCTCCACCAGTTCAGCCTGCCGCCCCCCTTTATGAAACGTTGCATTGTCAAATACTAGAGTTTGACCTGGCTTCAATGTTGGAATTAAGATAAACTCCAACCACAACTCAAACACTGTCCGATTACAACAACCCTCACCTCAAAGGTAAAGGGAGTTAAGAGTTGTTGATAACACCATGGGGCCATATAGCTCACCCTGCCCTACCTCTTCCCGGATTTGAGGGCATCGAAGCGTTGTCCTTCCTCGCAGTAACCATAAGGATAATCCGAGTCTTGACTATTCATGCCAGCTTCATCGAGGTAAACCAACCCTTCCGGCTCCATATGTTCAATCTGAGCAATAAACTCCTCTCGCTGTTGCTCATCACCTTCTTGGTAGCCGTAAGTTGTTTTCTGGTGAAGCCAATTTTCTTCAAGGCTCTGGATATGGTGCCAGGAGAGATGTCGTCATCCCAAAGTTGAGCCATTTGAGCGGAGGTTTTGTCGCCATGCTCTTGGGCAAAAGCCTTGAATTTATGCCAGTCGGTAATTTTGTGGTTATTGCCAGGTCGGTGATTAGGTTTAGGGAGGAAGTCTCCGGTCTGTGCTTTTCTTTGCAGCCAGAGATTGATAGTGTTCCGGCTGAGATGGAAAAATTGACTGGCTTTGGTTTTGGACATACCGTATAGTTCAATTGCATTGATAACTTTTTGTCTAAGGTCGTAACTGTAGGGGGCTGGCCTTTTGGGTCTTCTGTAGATATCCTTGCCATTATACGTCCTAAATGTTCTGTCTTGTGCTATACATTATCTAACTGGTGCCAGACGTTCAGGTATGAAATAGGGCTGAGATGCCCGAAATGACTACCTGGTGAGGGCTTCAGCCCCCCCGGCTGAATATAAGAGGCTCGCCTCTGACCGACCTCATAACTGTTTATATGTTCCTAAGTTTTTGTATCATTCTGATACAGAATGAGGCAAGGAGACCCAAGGTCCAACAAACATTAATATTTAAATGGAAATGTTATGAAGCTGGAAGTTGCAATAACTTTTTTTTACGTTGAAGCACGGTTAAGTTACCTAAAAACGGTAGCAACCTCTTTAGCTTTACTAAGTGACAATATTCATGTATCGATCATTACTAACGACTTAGATAATCATCATACTATTAGACAAGCATGTGCTAGATTGGGTAATAATGTGTCTATTTATGTACCTTTTTTGTTGGGGCATCCTTATTTGCTTACATGGTGTCATTTTGAGGTGTTTCGCAGAAAATTTAAGTTATATCCAGATATAACTCATTTTTGGTATTTGGAAGATGACATCCTAGTTACGCCCGAAAACCTTGCTTATTGGCTAGATGGTCGCGAAAAGCTGAAAAATACGCCTTTTATCCCTTCTTTTGTGCGCTACGAGTACCAAACAGGTAAAGCTGAGAAATTTGTAACAGATACTGTAGCACCAGTAGATTTGAATGCTTCGCCTAGTGTTGAAGTAGCCGAAAACTACCAGTTTATTAATTTGCCAACCCCTGATCAGGGGATGTATTTATTAGATAGGGCTTTGGCGAAAAAACATTTTTTTGGGGGATCGTCTAGCCCCGATTTTGGTCGTTGGGGTATCAGAGAAAAAGCTGCACAGGGCATCACTTATTTAGAAGTGCCTAAAGGGTTTTATTCCCGTAATTTAGTAGGGGTTATAAAACAGCAATATCAGCTTGATCCGCGCTGTTTAATTCATCATTTGCCTAATAATTATGCTAACCATCCCAAGTCTAAATTTGCAAAAGTGGCTGTGGATGCTTTGTTTTTTTAAGTAGGGTATTTAGCATGCTGGCATTAGGCAATTAGCTACCTTATATCCAACTGTTTTGGGTAAGACAGATATTTATAAAACTGGATGATAGTAAAGATAACGATGAATAGTCACCTTGTGAAAAGTAATTTGTCTTGCCGTAAGCGCGTTTTGGGAACAGGTGGGGCGGGTTTTATTGGTTCTTTTTTATGTGAACATTTGTTGGCACTTGGCTGCGAGGTAATTTGTTTAGATAATTTTTTTAGTGGTACTAAATAAAATGTAGTGCATTTGCTGATTAATCCTTACTTTTGTCTTGAGCAGCCATGTCTTGGGGTTTCCCCAAGTGGAGCAACTGGCGTCACATTATCGATTAGGGGTCGAGATAGACCTCACGGTCTACCCCTCCCATTCAGAACCGGACTTGAGACTTTCACCTCATCCGGCTCCTAGTCTGATTGTGTTATGGTCGAAAGAGAAGTCACCTTCCCCAACTCCAATTCCAAACCGTGCTTGCAAGTTTCCCAGCACACGGCTCCTGATGTAGATACCCTATTTGTCAGTAGGAACAGGGCTACGACCCCCCGCTTTGTAACCTCAACTTTAGGAGCTATATACAACCTCGTAGTCTTTAAACTCGCACTCGTCATAAAACTCTTAATTGTCGCGGTCTCTATATCCACACCGTGGCTAGTGGGCATATCCTAACCATTACAG